>JBIKWK010000063.1:0-16558 GCA_044356375.1 Prochlorococcaceae cyanobacterium
CGCCGGCTGATGCAGCAGGTGCGCACCATGCCCACCGAGCTGCTGATCAGCCGCTCGGTGGGCTTGATCCTGGGTCTGCTGGTGGCCAATTTGCTGCTGGCGCCGATCCTGCTGCTGCCCTTGCCCTGGGAGGTGGTGTTCGTCAAGCCGGTGGCGGCGATCCTGAGCAACGTCTTCTTCGGGGTGTCGGGCTACAACCTGGCCGAGGTGCATGGCCGCACCCTGCTGCGGCTGTTCAACCCCACCAGCACCGAGGCGCTGCTGGTGGCCGATGGGGTGCTGCTGCCGGCCAGCGCCAAGATTCTCGACACCAGCGCCATCATCGACGGCCGCATCCGCGGGCTGCTCGATTCGGGCCTGCTGGAGGGCCAGGTGATCGTGGCCCAGTGCGTAATCGACGAATTGCAGGCCCTGGCCGACTCCGCCAATGCCGACAAGCGGGGCCGGGGTCGCCGCGGCCTCAAGCTGCTCAGTGAGCTGCGGGAGCAGTACGGCCGCCGGCTGGTGGTGAACAGCACCCGCTACGAGGGCCAGGGGGTGGACGACAAGCTGCTCAAGCTCACCGCCGACACCGGCGGCACCCTGCTGACGGCCGACTACAACCTGGCCAAGGTGGCCGAGGTGCAGGAGCTGCGGGTACTCCACCTCAGCGAGCTGGTGATCGCCCTGAGGCCGGAGGTGCTGCCGGGCGATGAACTGCAGCTCAAGATCGCCCGCGAAGGCAAGGAGAACGAACAGGGGGTCGGCTACCTGGATGACGGCACCATGGTGGTGGTGGAGGGCGCCCGCCAGCGGATCGGCGAGCGGGTGCCGGTGATCGTCACCGGCGCGCTGCAGAACCCCACGGGCCGAATTGTGTTCGCCCGCTGTGAGGGGGATTCAGCCCCTGCGGCCAGCCCCGCCAGCCCAGCCCCCCCTGCCGCGGCAGCCCCCCCTGCCCCCACTGGCGTCAAGCGGCGCCGCAGCGGCAAAGGCCCGGGCAACGGCGGCGGCGCTGCAGCTGGCGAGGGGGATCCGGACTCCACCGGCCCCCGCTAGGCTCGCTTCCATTGCCTGAACAGCTGCGCATGTCGGTATCAGCCCCCTATTACGGCGATTCGGCTGTGATGCGCACCCCACCTCCGGATCTGCCCTCGCTGCTGCTCAAGGAGAGGATCGTCTATCTGGGCCTGCCCCTGTTCAGCGACGACGAAGCCAAGCGCCAGATGGGCATCGACGTCACCGAACTGATCATTGCCCAGCTGCTCTACCTGGAGTTTGACAATCCCGAGAAGCCAATTTTCTTCTACATCAACTCCACCGGCACCAGCTGGTATTCGGGCGACGCGATCGGCTTTGAGACAGAGGCTTTCGCCATCTGCGACACGCTGCGCTACGTGAAGCCACCGGTGCACACCATCTGCATCGGCCAGGCCATGGGCACCGCGGCAATGATCCTTAGCGCTGGCACCAAGGGCCAACGGGCGGCCCTGCCCCATGCGTCGATTGTGCTGCACCAGCCCCGCAGTGGTGCCCGCGGCCAGGCCAGCGACATCCAGATCAGGGCCAAGGAGGTGTTGCACAACAAGCACACCATGCTCGAAATGCTGTCGGTAAACACCGGCAAGAGCGTGGAGCAATTGTCAAAAGACTCCGACCGCATGACCTATCTCACCGCCGAGGAGGCCAAGGAGTACGGCCTGATCGATCGGGTGCTCACCAGTCAGAAAGATCTACCCAATACCGCCCTGGTCGACGCCGGGCGCAGCCCCAGCGGCATTGGCTGAGCGACCCCCAGCTGCCGAAAGGCAGCAATCGCTTACCCAGCTGCCGAAAGGCAGCAATCGCTTACCCAGCTGCTGAAAAGCAGCAGCCCCTGATCCAATTGCTGGTGGCAACAGCAAACGATCCAAGGGGCCAGCCCCTTTCCAGTCAATCCCAGCCGGCGGTCCCAGCCACCGACCAACCGCCACCGACCGCCCCCACCGCCCCCCTTCTGAGAGCCCTTCCGCCATGCCCATCGGCACCCCGAGTGTTCCCTACCGCCTGCCTGGCAGCCAGTACGAGCGCTGGGTCGACATCTACACGCGCCTGGGGGTGGAGCGAATTCTGTTCCTGGGCTCGGAGGTCACCGACGGCGTCGCCAATGCGCTGGTGGCCCAGATGCTCTATCTCGACTCGGAGGACAACTCCAAGCCGATCTACCTCTACATCAACTCCCCGGGGGGTTCGGTGACCGCCGGTTTGGCGATCTACGACACGATGCAATATGTGAAGAGTGACGTGGTCACCATTTGCGTGGGCCTGGCCGCCTCCATGGGGGCCTTCCTGCTGTCGGCCGGCACCAAGGGCAAGCGCCTGGCCCTTCCCCACAGCCGAATCATGATCCACCAACCCCTGGGCGGCACCAGCCAGCGCCAGGCCAGCGATATTGAAATCGAAGCGCGCGAGATCCTGCGCATCAAGGACATGCTCAACCAGAGCATGGCCGACATGACCGGCCAGCCATTGGAAAAAATCGCCAAAGACACCGACCGCGACTACTTCCTCAGCGCCGCCGAGGCCAAGGAGTACGGCCTGATCGACCGGGTGATCGCCCATCCCAGCGAGGCCTGAAGCAGAAGCCTGAGCTGAGGCCTGACCAGCGGCCTGAACCGCGCTGACGCCTTCCATGCGGCGGGCAACCAAATGCTTGCTGGTGATTCCGCACCCTATGCGGCGATCTGGTCTGAGGGCGACGACATCAGCCACCTGGGCCCCACCGGCGCTCTCTGCACGGGGCCGACGGCGGTGTTTGAGCAGTTCGCCAGGCAGTCGGCATGGGCTTCAAGGGCACCCTGGTGGCTGACGCTTGCGTAAACTCGACCGTTGCTCAGCCCAGACCCGAAGCCTCGATGGCCAAGCTCTATTACGACACCGACGCCGACCTCAGCCTGCTGAACGGCAAGACGGTGGCCATCATCGGCTACGGCTCCCAGGGCCACGCCCACGCCCTGAACCTCAAGGACAGCGGCGTGAACGTGGTGGTGGGCCTGTACGAGGGCAGCCGCTCGGCAGAAAAGGCCAAGGCCGACGGCCTGGAGGTGCTGAGCGTGGCCGCTGCCTGCGCCAAGGCCGACTGGATCATGGTGCTGCTGCCCGATGAATTCCAGAAGGCGGTCTACGACGCCGAGATCGCGCCCCACCTCAGCGCCGGCAAGGTGCTGAGTTTCGCCCACGGCTTCAACATCCGCTTCGGTCTGATCCAGCCCCCCGCCGATGTGGACGTGGTGATGATCGCCCCCAAGGGCCCCGGCCACACCGTGCGCTGGGAATATCAAAATGGCATGGGCGTGCCCGCCCTGTTCGCCATCCAGCAGGACGCCAGTGGCCAGGCCCGCGAGCTGGCCATGGCCTACGCCAAGGGCATCGGCGGCACCCGCGCCGGCATCCTCGAAACCAACTTCAAGGAGGAGACGGAAACCGACTTGTTTGGTGAGCAGGCCGTGCTCTGCGGCGGCCTGAGCGAGCTGGTGAAGGCTGGTTTTGAGACCCTGGTGGAAGCCGGTTATCAGCCCGAGCTTGCTTACTTCGAGTGCCTGCACGAAGTGAAGCTGATCGTGGATCTGATGGTGAAGGGAGGCCTCACCGCCATGCGCGATTCGATCTCCAACACCGCCGAATACGGCGATTACGTGAGCGGCCCGCGCCTGATCACGGCCGACACCAAGGCAGAGATGAAGCGCATTCTCACCGACATCCAAGACGGCACCTTCGCCCGCAACTTCGTGGCCGAATGTGAGGCTGGCAAACCGGAGATGAACCGGATCCGGGAGCGCGATTCCCAGCACCCGATCGAGCAGGTGGGCAAGGGCCTGCGCTCGATGTTCAGCTGGCTGAAGGCGGCCTAAGGCCGCTTTGCTGCGGTGCCGCTGGTCGTCCTGCCCCTGGCCGCACTGCCCCTGGCCGCCCTGCCTCTGGCCGCCCTGCCTAGCAGTGGCGGCATCCCCGGCCTGCTGCTGCCAGTCTTGCTGGTTATGGCGGCCTGCGGCCTGGATCAACTGCTGGGCGACCCCCGCTGGTGCCTCCACCCGGTGGTGGTGATGGGCTGGTGGATACGTCAGCTGCGGCTTTTGGCGGAGCGCTGGGCCACCGATAGCCCCTGGCGCCTACGGCTAGCCGGGGGGGTGATAACGGCAATCCTGGTGGTCGGCAGCGGGCTAGCGGGCTGGGCCCTGGAGCGCTGGGTCCTGGATACCTGGGCCCTGGATACCTGGGCCCGGGCCACCTCTGCCGGCCACTGGCCAGGGGTTGTTATGCAGCTGGTGGCCATATCCCTGCTGCTGATCGCCCTGGCCAGTGCCCTGGCGGGTCGCAGCCTGGAGCAGGCGGTGACGGCGGTGCTGAAGGCCCTCGCAGACGATGGGGAGAAGGGGTTGGAGCGAGCGCGCCAGCGGTTGGCCTGGATCGTGGGCCGCGACACCAGCCACCTGGACGGCCGGGAGATCCTGCGGGCGGCGGCAGAAACCGCCAGCGAGAACGCGGTGGATGGCCTGTTCGCCCCCCTGTTCTGGATGTTGGTGGGAGCGGCGCTGTGGACCGTTGGCCAGAGCGGCTGGCCGGGTCCCCTGGCCCTGGCCTGGGCCTTTAAAGCGGCCAGCACCCTCGATTCGATGCTGGGCTATCGGCGCGGCAGGCTGCGCTGGCTGGGCACCGCCGGCGCCAAACTCGATGATCTGCTCACCTGGCTGCCCTGTCGCCTGGTGGCCCTGAGCCTGCCCCTGGCCGCCGGCCGACCTGGCCGCTGCCTCGGCCTGCTGCGACAGGCCCTGGCGGATGGCAAGCCGGATCCATCCCCCAACGCCGGCGTCTCCCAGGCGGCCTATGCCCAGCTGCTGGGCATTCAATTGGGGGGCTGGAATCGCTACGGCGATCAGCTGCGGGCCAAGCCCCTGCTGGCCAGGGGATGCCCAGCTCCCACGGCCAGCAGCGTAGTGGCCATCCTGGAGCTCTCTCGCCGGCTGGAAGCCATATGGCTGGCCCTGGCCGCAGCGGCAGGCCTTTGCCTTTGACTAGCATATTCCCAATTGACTTGCTAAATAGGCTCTATCAAAATTAAACTATTGCAGCCCTAATATTAATCGGTTATGCCGCCAAGGTGTTGAGGTGGTAATTTCGCGTGAATCGCGGTTTTTCGGTTTCTCCCCGGCGGAGCCCCGATGCGGCAATGGGCAGGGGCTTTATGAGTAGGGTCTGGATGGCCATGGGGATAGATGGGCTGTTGGTGGAGCCCTCAGTAAGCACCCCGGTCCTTGGGAACTAAAATAACGGCAATCGTGCGCAGAATGATTCGCACATCTAGCCAAAAATTACAGGAGCGCGCATAGCGCAAATCTAGTTTTACGCGGGTGGAGTAGGCGAGGTTGTTGCGGCCAGACACCTGCCACAGCCCGGTGAGTCCAGGGCGAACCGCCAATACCTCGTCCATGCGGTCTCCATAGCGCTCCAGCTCGTCGCGCACGATCGGGCGGGGGCCCACCACACTCATTTCGCCTTTGAGTACGTTCAAGAACTGGGGCAGTTCATCCAGGCTGGAACGGCGCAAGAACTTGCCGAGGGGCGTTATCCGCGGATCGTTCTTGAGTTTGTAATCGTTGCGAAATTCCTCGGCCAGATCGGGCGACTGGGCCAGCAACAGCCCCAGGGCATGATCGGCATCGCGACGCATGGTGCGGAACTTGATACAGCCAAAGCTGCGATAGTCGCGCCCCACCCGCTGCTGCACATAGAACACCGGCCCCCGGGAGCTGAGCTTCACCATCAGCCCCAGCAGCAGGAACAGCGGCGCCCCCAATGAGAGCACCGCCAGGGAAAACACCAGGTCCCCACTGCGCTTCAGCATCCTCGATCGCCGGGATTGCAGGCCGATCAACTGCTGGGCACTCAAGGTCTCTGCGCCCAGCTGGGGCAACGGTGTGGGCAGGGAAGCGAGGGCCAGGGTTCCGTTGGCGCTTTGACCAGTACAGAGATTAAAAATCCAACGGCTGGGCGACTCGCCCCAGCGGTCACTCAGGCCAGAGGCACAGGCCTGCGGCCGGCGGCCAGGCGCTGCAGATGCAGCTCCCAGCGGCGCTCGAGCAGGGCCGCCAGCTGCAGCCGAAACCGCTCGGGGCCAAAGCCCTCCGCCCACTGCCGCAGCCCCTCGGCCGACAGGCGCCGCCACAGGCGACCAGCCTCGAAAAATTCCAGGGCCTCCACCAGGCTGGCGGCGCTTTGGCTCGGGAACAGCAGCCCGGTGGGCAGGGCCCCATCCGCCTGCAGGCAGCGCACGCTGTCCAGCAGGCCCCCGGCGCCGTAGGCGATCACCGGAGCCCCGGCCGCCATCGCCTCCACCGGGGCGATGCCGAAATCCTCCAGGCCGGCATACACGTAAGCCCGACAGCGCTCCAGCCACTCGCCGCTCTCCCTGGCGCCGCAGTGGCCGAGGAAGCGCACATTTGGCTTGGCCAGGGCCTCCAAGCGGCCGCGTTCGGGTCCGTCGCCAATCACCACCAGCGGCAGCCCGGTGCGGTTGAACGCCTCCACCACCAGGTCCACCCGCTTGTAGGGCACCAGGCGGCAGAGGCTCACGTAGACATCGCCGCGATCCCGGTTGCAGCGAAAGCGCTCCACCGCCACCGGCGGGTGAATCACCACCGAGCCGCGCCGCCAATAGCGGCGAATGCGCTGGGCAGTGAAGCGGGAATTGGCCACCAGCTGGTCCACACGGGCACTGCTGAGCTGGTCCCAGAGCCGCAGTTGGTGCAGCTGCCAGCGCAGCAGCGGCCCCAGGGGGGAGCGGGCCAGGCTGGAGCGGGCCAGGTAGGCATGCATCTGGTCCCAGGCGTAGCGCACGGGGGTGTGCACGTAGCTGAGATGCAGCTGTTCGGGGGAGGTGAGCACCCCCTTGGCCACCAGGTGGTTGCTGCTGAGCACCAGCGGGTGGTCGGCCAGATCGAGCTGCTCGATCGCCAGCGGCAACAGCGGCAGGTACTGCTGCACATGGCTGACGCCCCAGGGCAAGCGCTGGATGAACGAGGTGTGGATCGAGCGGCCCTCCAGCCAGCTGCCGGCACGGCCGCTCTCGCCATCCACCAGCGCAAACAGCTGCACCTGAGCGCCCCGCTCGGCGGCGAGGAGATCCATCTGCCGCACCACCAGTTCAGACCCGCCGGTGGAGCGCGGGGTGAACCACTCGTGCACCAGAGCCAGGCGCTGGGGCAGGCTTGCCATGTCTAGAACCGTAAGCGTTCATCACGAAAACTCTCAGCTCATTGCCGAGGCGGCCATCTGTCACGAAGCTGCCAGCACGCGTCGGGAGCCATGGCGATCCGCAAACTGCTGGAAGAGGCCCTTCTAGAGCCTGAAATTGGCAGCACCCCGTGCTTCCGATGGCATGCCACGCCGGTAGGCATCGCCGCCCTTTGGTGCGCCGGCGCGCCCCCCACAGCCCCTCCCTACGCCGAGGCGCTGCGGGAGGGGCTGGCGGTGGGCCTGGATCTGAGCCGAGAGGAACGGGAGTTCCACCAGCTCAATTCAGGCCTGGTGCTGCTGTTCCACTCCTGAGCTCCAGGGGCCGCCGTACACCAGTTGCCATTCGTGCAGCGTCCACTGCACGCAGCCCTGGCGGATCAGGGGGTCGTTGCGCACCAGCGCCTCGGCCTCCGCCATGTCTCGGGCCCGAAACAGGAGCATGCCGCCGGCCCCCTGGCCGTTCAGCCCCCGGCGATCGGCCCAGTAGCCGCTGCTGGGGCCGTGGCCGGCCCGGGCCAGCGTCTCCAACCAGGCGAGATGGGCGGGCACCACCGCATCGAAGCGGGGCTTGTCCACCACCCCCTGCTCAAGCTTCACGAACCAGGGCACAGCCAACCGACGAGCGCGGGCCCATGCTGACGGCCAAGCGCGGTGGTGGATGCCCGCCAGGGTGCCTAGGGGGCAGGAGGCCCTGAGGGCCCAGAACAGCCCCTGGGGGGCAGCAGCGGCCCCTAGGGGCCCACAGCCAATGCCCGCTCCAGGTGGTCGGCCAGGGCCGCGGCGATCGCCGGCTTGCCCCGCAGCTTGGTCTCGCCCTGGCGGGTGACGATCCAGGCGCTCTGCTCCAGGCCCTGCACCTCCTCGCCCCGGTTGGCCACCACCACCTCAAAGCGCTGCAGCCGCTGGCGCGCCACCGCCAGCAGCTCCGCCTCCGACAGCCCTTCCAAATACTTGAAAGTGACCATGTGCAATGCCGGATCGGCGAGGCGCACCAGATCGATCACCTTCTCGGTGGGCTCGAGGCTCAGCTGCAGCCCCTGGCTGCCGCTGCAGATCTTGCCCGCCACCACCTGGCTGGGCCGGTAGTCGGCCACGGCGGCGGAAAACACCCCCGCCTGACAGCCATCGGCCACCGCCGCCAAGGTGAGGCGCTTGTAATCGTCGTAGTTGGCGGCGATCGTGCAGGGCAGCCAGGCCGGAGGGCGCCAGCCGCCATCGCCGAGCACGAAGCGCACCTGGGCACCGCGCAGCACCAGCTCGGCCGTGATCGCCGCCCCCAGGCGGCCGCTGAAGCGATTGACCAGGCGCCGCGCCGCATCGATCGGCACGGGGGTCGGGCCGCCGGTCACCAGCAGCCTTTGGCCGCGCAGGGCACTGGCGGAGAGGGCGCGGCACACCGCCGCCACCAGCACCTCGGCGTCGGGCAGGTTGTGCTTGCCATAGGCATCCCGCGGCGGGATGAAGGTCACCCCCAGCTGGGCCAGGCCACGGCAGTTGCGCTCCAGGATCGGCGTGTGCAGCGTGCCGTGCATGGTGGGAGCCACCAGCACCCGGGTGCGGCCTTGACCCAGGCGCCCCAGGGCCGAGGCCAGCGCCGCGGTCACCACCGTGTCGGCGATGCCAGAAGCCACCTTGGCAATGGTGTTGGCGGTGGCTGGAGCCACCAGCCAGG
Source organism: Prochlorococcaceae cyanobacterium (assembly GCA_044356375.1). GTDB lineage: Bacteria > Cyanobacteriota > Cyanobacteriia > PCC-6307 > Cyanobiaceae > UBA5018. Next base: position 8,924 of record JBIKWK010000063.1, read on the forward strand.
CATCGAACTCCCCCCCGTCGGAGAGGTGTTCCGCCCGCCAGGTGAGGGAGGTGATCAGGGGATTCAAGCTGGCCCACTCCAGCGCCTGGCGGCCCACGTAGTGGAGCGCCGCCTCCGTGCAGAAGGCGGTCACCTCGGCGCCCCGACGGCGCAGGGCCCTGGCCAGCTCGGGGGCCTTCATGGCTGCTATGCCCCCGCAGACCAGCAGGGCGACGCGCCGGCCCGCCAGGTGGCTGGAGAGCAGCGGCACCTCGTGGTCGCCGATCGCCGCCGAGCTGGGGGGGGTGAACGTCCAGTGCTCGAAAGTCATGCCGACGGCCCGCCAGGGCGGCAAAGAACGGCGAGAGCTGGCCGACTCAGGCGCTAAGCAGCTGTTGCAAGGGCTGCCAGCGCAGGGAGCGGGCGCCGCCCATTTCCACCACCAGCTTGAGCCGGGGCTCGCGGCGGCAAAGGCTGAGCAGCGAGGCGAGCTCCGCTTCCGAGAGCACCTGACCCTCCAGCAGCCAGAGCAGGATCGGCGCGCTGCCCTCCAGCAGGGAGCCCAGCTGGGGCATCACCCGCTGCACCTCGCCCACCGCGGCTGCCCGGCCCACACTCTGGTGACCCAGGTGGGGCGGGCGCACCCCATGGCTCTGGAACAGAAAGGCCTCGGGATCGCCGAGGCCCCGGGCGGAGGTGAGCATGGCGCGGTAGCCAGCGGCCCGCAGGCGCCGCATCAGGCGAGTTTCGGCGCCCCCCTCCAGGGGAGCGAACAGGGCCAGAGCTCCGGCCGCTTCCAAGTCGCGCTTGAATCCACGGCCGGAAAGCAGCAGGGGCATCGCTGGCTGACGTCGAGCTGCCCCAGAGTCTGGCAGCCCAGCCCGGCGCTTGGGGGTTGTGAACGAGGGGGCGGGCGACGGTTGGGTACGGAGGGTGAGATATGGACGGTGAGGTGTGGAGGGTGGGGTACAGACGATGGGGTATGGTGTTTGGATGTGTAATTGACCTGTGCCCGTCCGCTAGCCGGGCCTCCAGGACAAAACGCAAAGATCGCCAATAGTGACGATCTTTTGGGCCAGTACGGAAGATTTACAGCTCTCGGTTCGCCAGCAGCTCATTTATCCGTCGGGAAACTGATTGAACGCGCCCTCTCTGGCCGCAAAAGTTCTGGAAACAGAATTTGTGGATGGAGCCCCGGTCCGGTTCTGCCAAGTCCCAGCCCCCTTGATTCAGACGCCCTGGCGTCTTGCTAGCTCCCTGGCTACAGCGCGAACGCCGGACCATCCGGCAATCGCCTGGCGTCTCGGACCCGCAGACCCTTTGCTTCTGGCTCAGCCTCGCCGGCTGGATTCCTGCCCTGGGCAGGCCTCCCCGGTGGTCCAGCTAGCGTCGACCCCACTTTTATGTCTATCGGCATTCTTGGGAAGAAACTGGGCATGTCCCAGTTCTTCGATGCAGAGGGCAGATCCATCCCGGTCACCGTGATCGAGGCTGGTCCCTGCCGCATCACCCAACTCAAAACCAACAACACCGACGGCTACACCGCTGTCCAGCTTGGCTTTGGCGAGACGCGCGAAAAGCTCGTCAACAAGCCCGCCAAGGGTCACCTGGCCAAATCGGGCGACGACGTGCTGCGCCACCTGAAGGAATATCGGGTGGACAGCGTCGATGGCCTCGAGTTGGGTGGCGCCATCACCGTCTCCGCCTTCGAGGCGGGCCAGAAGGTCGATGTCAGCGGCGACACCATGGGCCGGGGCTTCTCGGGCTACCAGAAGCGCCACGGCTTCAGCCGCGGTCCCATGACCCACGGTTCCAAAAACCACCGTGAACCCGGCTCCACCGGCGCCGGCACCACACCCGGTCGGGTTTATCCGGGCAAGCGGATGGCGGGTCGCTACGGCGGCAAGCAAATCACCACCCGCGGCCTGGTGATCCTCAAGGTGGACCATGAGCGCAACCTGCTCGTGGTCAAGGGCTCGGTACCCGGCAAGCCCGGTGCCCTGCTCAACATCCGCCCGGCCAACCGGGTGGGCAGCAAGGCGGGTAACTGAGGAGACGACCGATGGCTGATTGTGTAATTCGCGACTGGCAGGGCAACGAAGCCGGCAAGGCTGCCCTGGATCTGAAAGTCGCCAAAGAGAGTTCCGCCACCGACCTGGTGCATCGCGCCGTGTTGCGGCAGCTGGCCCATGCCCGCCAAGGCACCGCCAGCACGCTCACCCGCGCCGAGGTGGCCGGTGGTGGCCGCAAGCCCTACAAGCAAAAGGGCACCGGCCGGGCGCGGCAGGGTTCGATTCGCACCCCCCTGCGGCCCGGTGGTGGCGTGGTGTTCGGGCCCAAGCCCCGCAGCTACAACCTGGCGATGAACCGCAAGGAGCGTCGCCTTGCCCTGCGCACCGCCCTGATGAGCCGCGTTGCGGACATCGTCGTCGTAGATGGATTCGGGGCCGATCTCGACACCCCCAAAACCCAGGCGATCACCGCGGCCCTGGCGCGCCTCGGCATCGCCGCCGGCGCCAAGGTGCTGGTGGTGCTCGACAACCCCTCCGAGGTGGTGCGCAAGTCGATGCGCAACCTGGAGAAGGTAAAGCTGATCGCCGCCGATCAGCTCAACGTGTTCGATCTGCTCAATGCCAGCCACCTGCTGGTGAGCAAAGAGGCACTCGCGAAGATTCAGGAGGTCTACGGCGATGTCTGAGCGTTTTACAGGCCGGTTGGCGGATGTGATCCGTCGCCCGCTGATCACAGAGAAGGCCACCCGGGCCCTCGAACTCAATCAGTACACCTTCGAGGTGGACCATCGGGCCGCCAAGCCCGACATCAAAGCGGCGGTTGAATCGCTGTTTGACGTCAAGGTCGTTGGCATCAGCACGATGAATCCCCCCCGTCGCAGCCGTCGCGTGGGCCGATTTTCCGGCAAACGCGCCCAGGTGAAGAAAGCGGTGGTGCGCCTTGCTGAAGGCAATGCCATCCAGTTGTTCCCTGAGTCCTGAGGGATCTGAACCAACATGGCAATCCGTAATTACCGTCCCATCACCCCCGGCACCCGCACCCGTGTCGCCAGTGACTTCTCAGAAGTCACCGGTCGCGGCCGCGAGCGCACCCTGGTGGTGGCCAAGCATCGCCGCAAGGGCCGCAACAACCGCGGCGTGATCACCTGTCGGCACCGGGGTGGCGGCCACAAGCGCCTCTATCGCCTCGTCGACTTCCGCCGCGACAAGCACGGCGTGGTGGCCAAGGTGGCCGCCATCCACTACGACCCCCATCGCAACGCCCGCCTGGCCCTGCTCTTCTACGCCGATGGCGAGAAGCGCTACATCCTGGCCCCCGCGGGCATCATCCTTGGCCAGACCGTGGTCTCCGGCCCTGGTTCGCCGATCGAAACCGGCAACGCCCTGCCCCTGTCGGCCATTCCCCTCGGCTCCAGCGTCCACAACGTGGAGCTGTACGCCGGCCGGGGTGGCCAGATGGTGCGCACCGCCGGTGCCAGCGCCCAGGTGATGGCCAAAGAGGGCGACTATGTCGCCTTGAAGCTGCCCTCCACCGAGGTGCGCCTGGTGCGCCGCGAGTGCTACGCCACCCTCGGCGAAGTGGGCAACTCCGAAGTGCGCAACACCAGCCTCGGCAAGGCCGGCCGCAAGCGCTGGCTGGGTCGCCGCCCGGAGGTGCGCGGTTCCGTGATGAACCCCTGCGACCACCCCCACGGTGGTGGCGAAGGTCGCGCTCCCATCGGTCGCTCCGGTCCGGTGACCCCCTGGGGCAAACCCGCCCTTGGCCTGAAAACCCGCAAGCGGAACAAGCCCAGCAACCGGTTCGTGCTCCGGAAACGTCGCCGCACCTCCAAACGGAGCCGTGGCGGACGCGATTCGTGATGCCTGTACTCGCCTTGTTCTCCGCTTAAACCGCCATGGGACGTTCACTCAAAAAAGGACCATTTGTCGCCGACAGCCTGCTCAGCAAGGTTGAGAGGCAAAATGCCGCCGACGACAAGTCCGTCATCAAGACCTGGTCACGGGCTTCCACAATTCTGCCGATGATGATCGGCCACACCATTGCCGTCCATAACGGCAAGGCCCACGTGCCGGTGTATGTCACCGAGCAGATGGTGGGTCACAAACTCGGGGAGTTCGCTCCCACCCGCACCTTCCGGGGCCACATCAAGGATAAGAAAGGAGGCCGCTAAACCATGGCAAACACCTCTTCCAACGAGGCCCGTGCCTACGGGCGCTACATCCGCGGCTCCGCTTCCAAAGTGCGTCGCGTACTCGATCAAATCCGGGGTCGCAGCTATCGCGACGCCCTGATCATGCTCGAGTTCATGCCCTACCGCTCCACGGGCCCGATCACCAAGGTGCTGCGTTCAGCTGTAGCCAACGCCGAGAACAATCTGGGGCTGGATCCATCCACCCTGGTGATCTGTCAGGCCAGCGCCGACATGGGACCCGCCCTGAAGCGCTTCCGCCCCCGCGCCCAGGGTCGCGCCTACGCGATCAAGAAACAGACCTGCCACATCAGCATTGCTGTGGCCCCTTCCGCCTGAACCCCGAGGACACCGACCGATGGGACACAAGATCCATCCAACCGGGCTGCGCCTGGGGATTACCCAGGAGCACCGGTCACGCTGGTACGCCCCCAGCAAGACCTACCCGACCCTGCTTAAAGAAGACGACCAGATTCGCAAGTTCGTCCACAAGAAGTACGGCTCTGCCGGCATCAGCGACGTGCTGATCGCCCGCAAGGCCGACCAGCTTGAGATCGAACTGAAGACAGCCCGCCCCGGCGTGCTGGTGGGCCGCCAGGGCAGCGGCATCGAAGAGCTGCGCAGCGGCATCCAAAAAACCCTCGGCGATGCCCACCGCCAGGTGCGCATCAACGTTGTTGAGGTGGAGCGGGTCGACGCCGACGCCTTCCTGCTGGCCGAATACATCGGTCAACAACTGGAAAAGCGCGTCGCCTTCCGCCGCGTCATGCGCATGACCGTGCAGCGGGCCCAGCGCGCTGGGGTGCTGGGTCTGAAGATTCAGGTGAGCGGCCGTCTCAATGGCGCCGAAATCGCCCGTACTGAATGGACCCGCGAAGGTCGTGTGCCACTGCACACCCTGCGTGCCGACATCGACTACGCCACCAAGCTGGCCAGCACCACCTATGGGGTACTGGGCATCAAGGTGTGGGTGTTCAAAGGTGAAATCCTGCCCGGGCAAAAGGAACAGCTACCCGTGGGTGCTGCTCCGAAGCGGCGGACCAGCCGGCGGCCCCAACAGTTCGAAGACCGCTCTAACGAAGAGTGAGCAGGAGGCCTAAACCATGCTGAGTCCCAAACGCGTCAAATTCCGCAAACAGCAGCGCGGCCGCATGCGCGGTGTCGCCACCCGTGGCAACACAATTGCCTTCGGTGAGTTTGCCCTGCAGGCCCAGGAGTGCGGCTGGATCACCTCTCGTCAAATTGAGGCCAGCCGTCGTGCCATGTCCCGCTACGTGAAGCGGGGCGGCAAGATCTGGATTCGGATCTTCCCCGACAAGCCGGTCACCATGCGCGCCGCCGAAACCCGTATGGGTTCCGGTAAGGGCAACCCGGAATTCTGGGTGGCGGTGATCAAGCCCGGTCGCATTCTGTTCGAGATGGGTGGTCCCGAGATCACCCCCGAAATCGCCCGCGAGGCGATGCGGCTCGCCCAGTACAAGCTGCCGATGAAGACCAAGTTCCTCACCCTGGCAGACCAGGTGGAAGCCGAAGCCCAGGCTTTGACCGATGCTTCGGCCCTGATCGATGCTTCGGCCCTGCCCGATCCCTCGGCTGTCGCCGAGCCCGTCACCGTGGAGTCCTGACCATGGCCCGTCCCGAAATCGCCGCGGTGCGCAAGCTCAACGGTGACCAAATTCTCGAACAGATCGATGCCACCCGGCGCGAACTGTTCGACCTGCGCTTCCAGCGAGCCACCCGCCGCCTGGAACAACCGCACCGCTTCAAGCAGGCCCGCATCAAGCTGGCCCAGCTGCTCACGGTGCGTGGGGAGCAAAAGAGCTCCGCCTCCGCCTCCTGATTCCCACCTCCATTCCCATGGCACTCAAGGAACGGGTCGGCACCGTCGTCAGCGACAAGATGGACAAAACGGTGGTGGTGGCGGTGGAAAACCGCTTCCCCCATGCCATCTATCAGAAGACGGTCAGCCGCACCACCCGCTACAAGGTTCACGACGAAACCAACAGCTGCAAGGTGGGCGACCGGGTTCGCATCACCGAAACTCGGCCCCTCAGTCGCACCAAGCGCTGGCAGGTGGCCGAAGTGCTCGCCACCACCGGTGCCGTCAAGGCCACCGGCGCCAACTGAGGAGGACCTACCGATGATTCAACAGGAAACCTATCTCAACGTCGCCGACAACAGCGGCGCCAAGCGCATCCAGTGCATCCGGGTGCTGGGCACCAACCGTCGCTATGCCCACGTGGGCGATGTGATCGTGGCCGCCGTCAAGGACGCCATGCCCAACATGGGCGTCAAGAAGTCGGATGTGGTCAAGGCCGTAGTGGTGCGCACCAAGGCCACCCTGCGCCGGGAGACGGGCAATTCGATCCGCTTCGACGACAATGCCGCGGTGATCCTGGGTAACGACAACAACCCCAAGGGCACCCGCGTGTTTGGCCCGGTAGCACGGGAACTGCGCGAGCGCAACTTCACCAAGATCGTCTCCCTCGCTCCGGAGGTGATCTGAAATGGCCACCGCCACCCCCAAGGCCAAGGCTCCTGTGCGCATCAAAATGCGCATCAAAAAAGGAGACACCGTTCAGGTGATCTGCGGTAAGGACAAGGGCAAAACCGGCGAAGTGCTGCGCACCCTGCCCTACGAAAACCGCGTTGTAGTCCAGGGCATCAACCTGCGCACTCGCCACGTCAAGCCCACCCAGGAGGGCGAAACCGGCCGCATTCTCACCGAGGAAGCTTCGCTGCATGCCTCGAATGTGATGATCTACTCCACCGCCAAACAGGTGACCAGCCGGGTAGAGATTGTGGTCGACAAGGACGGTACTAAAAAACGCCGCCTCAAAAAGACCGGTGAAATTCTGGACTGATTCCCAGAATCGATTTGCCGGCTGAACCCCATAGGTCCAGCCCTTAATCAATTTCGCTCTACATCGGTCTCACAATCCCCCTTTCCGCCTTCTGACCCAGACCAGAAGCGCACTCCCCTCCCCCCGTCATGTCACTGAAACAGCGCTACCGGGAGACGATCCTGCCCAAGTTGCTCAAGGATCTGAACCTATCCAACGTTCACGAAGCTCCCAAGGTGCTCAAAGTCACCGTGAATCGGGGCCTCGGCGAAGCCGCGCAAAACGCCAAGGCTCTTGAAGCTTCAATTACGGAACTGGCCACGATCACCGGTCAAAAGGTGATGGTGACCCGAGCCAAAAAGGCTATTGCCGGCTTCAAGATCCGCCAGGGCATGCCCATCGGCGTGGCCGTCACCCTCCGGGGAGACCGCATGTACGCATTCCTGGAGCGACTGATTCATCTCGCTCTGCCACGCATTCGCGATTTCCGCGGCGTGAGCCCCAAGAGCTTCGACGGCCGGGGGAACTACACCCTTGGAATCCGCGAACAAATCATCTTCCCCGAGATCTCCTTCGACAAAATCGATGCTATCCGGGGTATGGACGTCACCA
>JBIKWK010000017.1:0-55178 GCA_044356375.1 Prochlorococcaceae cyanobacterium
AGGCGGCGGCATGGCCCTGGCGGCGCAGCAGCCGGTAGCCGTGCCACAAGTCGTAGATCACCCGTTCAGCCCGCGGCTCAAAGACGGGCAGATGGCTGGTGCTGGTGGGCACCGCAAAGGGCATCCGGCCCGAGGGCGACAGCTTGCCCAGCAGTACATCGGCCAGGGCCTCACCGCCCTGCTGGCCCGGATACCAGAGCAGCAGGATGGCCTTCACTTGGTGCCGCCAGTTTTCGCAGAGGATCGCGCCGCCGCCCATCAGCACCACCACGGTGCGGGGGTTGGCTGCCGCCACCGCCAGGATCAGGGCCTCTTCTGCGGGCGGCAGCTCCAGTTCGGTGCGGTCGCCGGCGGCGAAGTCGCCCCCCGTGCGGGCGGAGGCAAACCGGGTGATGGAGGCCACCAGCTCGGCCACCGGCCGCCAGAAGGGCCGCAGCCGCTGGCTGCCCAGCCACCGCTGCAGGGGATCTGGAGCGGGCATTTCCCGCAGCACCGGCGCCAGATCGCCTGGGTGAATGTGCTCACCTTCGCTTTGCCAGTCGAGGCCCACCACCACCAGGGCGGCATCGCAGCTGGCGGCCAGGCGGGCGGCGGCGGCCGGATCCAGGCCATCGTCGTGGCGCACCAGCAACTGGGGATCGGCGGCCTTCAAGCCTGCCAGGGGGGTGACCACCTCCTCCATTGCCGGGCGGGTATCGGAGGAGCCCCGATCCCCCAGGTTGGCCGTGGCCGCCAGCCGGCCGATCACCGCCAGCGAGGTCAGATCCCGCAGGGGCAGCACCGCCCCGGCATTTTTGAGCAGCACGATCGACTTGCTGGCCGCCTCCCGGGCCAGGTCCCGGTGGGCGGCGCAGCCCCGCAATGCGGGCGGATATTTGCCGGCGGGCAGCGCCAGCTGGGCGCGCAGCAGCCGCAACACGGCGTCGTCGATGCGCTCCATCGCCAGGGATCCAGCGGCCAGGGCGGCGCCGAGGCTGCCTTCAAAAATCATCCGAAAGGGCATCTCCAGGTCGAGCCCGGCCTCCAGGGCCGCCACGCCATCGCGCAACCCGAAGATGAAATCACTCACCACAAACCCCTGGAATCCCCAGCGGTTTTTGAGGATGGATGTGAGCAGTTCCGGGTGCTGGGCGCACCAGAGGCCATTCACCCGGTTGTAGGCGGTCATCACCGAGCCGGCGCCGGCGGCCAGGCAGTCGCGGAAGTGGGGCAGGTAGAGCTCATGCAGCACCCGGCGGCTCACCTGGATGTCCACCAGAAAGCGGGAGCTGTCTATTGAGTTGAGGGCGAAATGCTTGACGCAGGCGATGCTGTGGCGCTGCAGGCCGCGGCAGCAGGCGCCGCCCATCTCCCCCAGCAGCACGGGATCTTCCCCGTAGGTCTCCTGGGCCCGGCCCCAGCCCGGGTGGCGCAGCAGGTTCACGCAGACGGCCGCCACCCAGTTGGCGCCATGGGAGCGGGCCTCCCGGGCGATGGCTTCGCCGATGCGCTCCTCCAGGTTGATGTCCCAGCTGGCGCCCCGGGCGATCGGCACCGGAAAGGTGGTGGCCCCCCCCGTGAGCACCACCCCCCGGGGACCATCCACAAATTGCAGCCCCGCCAGGCCCTGGCCGGGCAGCAGGCCGGCGGGCCAGGGATGGCGATGGGAGGCGTCGGCAAAGGCGATGTCCCCCATCCCGGCCCAGAAGTCGGTGGCCCCGGAAAGCTGCGCCAGCTTCTCGGCCGGGCTGAGGCGGGCCAGCAGCTGGCGGGCCCGCTCCGCCACAGAAAAGCTGCTGGTGGAATCGTGAGACATAGCGGCTCAAGAACGGCAGCGGATTGGGCGGCTAATTGGGCAGCTGGCTGGGCGGCTGACTGGTCAACTGACTGGTCAGCTGACTGGGCAGCTCACTGGGCAGTTGGCGCCCAAGGCCCATGCCTCCTTGCTACGCGGAAAAGTTGGCTCTGGAGTAATTCGGGCCTAGATGGCGGAGCTGCGGGGCCAGGGGCTGCGGATTGGTGGCGGTTAGCTGCTGGTTGCCTCCCTCAAGGGCTTGCATGCATCGGCAACGATCTGAACCCGGTTGAGAACCTGCTATGCGGTGTCTGGCTTGGGAGTGATCTGCTGGGGTGCGCTGACTTCCCAGCGGCAGTTCAGCTCAGGCGTTTGCGGGCCAATTCAAGGATGTGGCGCGAGCTACGCCAGGCCGCAGGCGGAATCTTTAAGTTAACCCCGCTATCTCAGCCGGGAAACCGTTTTAATCCGCATGTTTGCCTTCACCCGCCGCCGCCTGCTAGCTGGAGTAGCAGGGCTTGCCGTGGCAGGCCTGCTGCCGATCACTGCTACCAATGCCGCAGCCGCCGCCACAAGCATCCAGCTGGTGAGCCCAGCGGATGCGGCGGCTGGGGCCCAATCCGGCCAGTGGAAGGTGCTTGATGTGAGGCCAGTGCCGCCCCTGGATTACATCGGCGGGCACCTCCCCAAAGCCGTGCACATTTCGGAGCAGGCTTTCCGTGGACCCAATGGCAAATTGCCTTTCCAGATCTGGCCAGCCGGGGACCTGGCCAATCTGCTCAGCAAAGCCGGCATTTCCAACCGAGACCAGGTGTTGGTCTACTCCGATGGCAACAATGTGCTGGGCGCTTCGCTGGTGGCCTACATCCTCGAGAAGAGCGGTGTTCCCAAGGTTGGCATCATCGACGGCGGCTTTAGTGCTTACAAGGCTTCTGGCGCTGAAGTAACCAAGGTGTTCCCCAGCTATAAGCCCGGTAATTTCAAGCCCACCAGTATCCCCGGTCTGGCTATCTCCCTCCAGGAGCTGCTGCCCCTGGTGGGCAAGCCGAATGTGGTGATTGTCGATCCGCGGCCGAAAGCGTTGTTCGAGGGCACGGATCAGTTGTTCATCCGCCCTGGTCACATCCCAGGGGCCATCAACATCACCTGGCAATCGGTAACCGAGGCCAACAATGCCGATGAGGCCTTCAAAAATCCCCACAAGATCAAGTCGGTAGAAGCCCTGCGCAAGCTATTTGAAAGCCGTGGTGTCACCCCTGACAAGACGGTGATCATCTCCTGCAGTACTGGCCGGGAATCCAGCCTGCAATATGTCTTGCTCAAGCACGTGCTGGGCTATCCAAACGTGCGGCTATATGAAGGCTCCTGGACCGAGTACAGCGCCACCAGCAATCCAGCCCAGACTGGACCTGATTCCTCCCCTATCAAGAACTGAGCAACCATGCGAACCGGCGGATTGGCAGCCCTGCTGCTGCTCACCTGGCTGGTGGGGGCTAATGCAGCCCTGACCAGCCAGGTGCTGGCCTGTGACAGCGGCGAGTCGGCTCCCCAGGCCAAACCCAAGGCCAAGGAGAAGGCAAAAACGTGAGTTTCCAGAAACTCGCCTGGATCGTTGGCGCTCTGGCCGCCGGCCTGGCCTGGGGCAACGGCCATATCAGCTCAGGCCTGGTTTGGCTGCTGGGCTGCAGCATCGGCTGGTTGCTGGTGCACTTTCGCTTCGGGTTTAGCGGCTCCTTTCAGCGGCTGATCACCCAGCTGGATGCCGAGGCCTTCTATCCAATTGCGGCTCTGTTGATTGCCTTGATCCTGGGAACTGCGTTACTGCTAATCCTGCAGGCTCCCCTAGGCCTCACCCTGCAACTCTCGCGGGCTCCACTGCGATGGTCGCTGCTGCTTGGAGCCTTCTTGTTTGGTATCGGCATGCAGTTGGCCGGTCGTTGCGGCAGCGGCACCCTGGCTTCCGCCGGGCAACCAGGCAGCGGCTTTCCGCTCACCTTGGCCGGTTTGGTGTTGGGGGTGTTCGCCGGCAGCCTGCATCGACCAGGGCTGGAACAACTCACCCCTCCTGGATTGCCGGCAGTTGTGCTGCTCGACAGCCTGCCGCTCTGGGCTGCGGTGGTGTTGCAGTTGGCCCTGCTGCTGCTGTTGTTGCTAGCCCTCAATTGCTTCTGCGGTTGGAGCCTCGCCGGCCAGGGGGCCTGGCAAAAACAGCTGCCTGCGGTGCTGTGGCTTGCTGCGGCCATGCTGCTCTTGCTGCTGGCCAGCGGCGAACCCTGGAAGGTGCTCTGGGGTTTGGGGTTGACAGGTGCCCATGCCGCCCGTGGCTTGGGTTGGGATCCTGCCAGCAGTGTTTTTTGGAGTGCACCTGCACGCTCAGCCCTGCTCACCAGCCCGCTCAGCTGGCTGTGGAATGGAGCCGTGATCGTGGATTTGGCGGTGATTTATGGAGCGCTGGCCGCCGGAGCCTGGCGCTCTGGTGACGTTGCTCTCTCTCCCTTGCGGCGAGCCCAGCAGCTGCATTTTCTGGGCGGCGGCCTATTGATGGGCTACGGAGGATTTTTCTCCTATGGCTGCAACATCAGTAGCTTCGTTGGCGGCGTGATGAGCTTTAGCCTGCACGGCTGGCTTTGGCTCCTGGGGGCCCTGGCTGGATCCTGGTTCTGGCTGACGCTGCGCCGAAAGCTCAGCCTTGACCCCTAGACCAACTGAGCGGTGGATGCTGTTCAGCCCCGCAGGTGGCGCGCCAGGCTGGCCGGGGAGAACAGGAAGCCTTCCGCCTGGGCGATGGCAGCCACGGCGGTGGCATCACTGGCTTCATCCACCTGGAGCTTGAGGGTGGGATTGGCCTCCACCTTGGCCAGAAAGGCGGTGAGCTGTGCTTTTGACAAAGTGTTTTTTATAATTTCCTCTCTAAGTCTAGGGTCGATTTTCTCGATCTGTTGGCCGCCGGGTTTTGTTGGCGGTTTGATTTTGTGGTCGCTCGTGGGCCTGGTTTTGCGGAGGTGTCGGTGGTGGGATAGGCGATAAGTTGAACCTTGAGCCCAGGGATTTTTGGCGTAATTGGCTGGCTGGCGGTTCTGCATAGCTCAATCGGGCTTCCCCGGTAAGGTGCGGCCCCAGCTTCATTCCAGTCCCAGCCTTAGCAGCCCTGTTGGATCCCAGGCGCCAGCAGGGCGAAGGCACGGCCCCCCTGGCCCCGTGGGGTTTCCAGGATGCTGCCCTCGCACACCCCCTCCAGCTCCAGGCGGCTGGCATCGCTGGGATCGGCCACCGCCCTGGCTGCGGCCTGGCTCGCTGAACAGCAAAATGCCCAGGCGCAGCAGGCTGCAGGGAGCAACCGTGGCCACCGACAAACTCTTCTATTGGATCTTCCAAGATCGGCCCGATCGCATCCTGCAATTGCTGGACGATTTGCCGGCCGCAGCGGGGGGCTATAGCTTTTCCGCCCCCGTGCTCAAAGAGCGGGAATATCGCCTGGATGGTCTGTTTCTGCCCCCACCTGATCGCCCTGAGCTGCCAGCTCTGATCCTGGAAGCTCAAATGGCGTCCGATCCGCTTTTTTACCGGCGCCTCTATGCAGAGACTGCCCGACTGCTTCAGCAACAGGCCACCATCCGCCACTGGCAAGTGCTGGTGATCTGCCCATCCCGCCAGCTCAACTTCGGTGATCCTGAGCCCTTGGCCGAATTTCTGGAGCGGCGGGTGCGGTGGGTTGAACTCCTGGCCACCGATCAAACCGTGCAGGCCCCATGGCCCTGGCTGCAGCGGTTGTTGGCGCTCCTGGTGGTGCCGGAGCGGCAATTGCGCCCAGCGATCGCCCATCTGCGCCAAGGGGCCTTGGGCCGAGCGGAAGAAATGGAAATCCTCCAGCTGATCCCCGCTATCGTGTTGCCACGCCTTAGTGGGTTGTCGTTAGCGGAGATCGTTGCCATGACAGGGATCACCCTGGAGGATTTCAGTCAGAGCCGCGCCTACCGGGAGCTGATTGGCTGGGCGGAAGAGCGGGGCATTGCTCTCGGTGAAGCTCGTGGCGAAGCTCGCGGCGAGACCAAGGTGACCCTCCTGCTGCTCACGCGCCGCTGCGGCAGCCTCAGCGCCGCCACCACCGCCCGCATCCAAGCCTTACCAGTGGATGAGTTGGAAGCCCTAGCAGAAGCGCTGCTCGATTTCACCGGCCCCCAAGACCTGCAGGATTGGCTGGCGGCCAAACGCTGAAACGATCTCGTACTGGCAGGTGTTGGGGTGAGTTCATTCATCACCCCGTAGTCGGTCAGGTTCAGGCAGTTGCCTGGGTAGGCAAAAGCGCCGAGCACAGATGGTGAGGGTCTGCGTTGCTTGGCCCAAGACGAGGCTCGCTCTGGACTGTCGACCCAGAAATAGATGCCATTGCCAAGCCAGTCGTAGTCATTTTCGCTGGGCTGGAGTGTCGCCTCTCCACGCAGCACGGAATCTGCAACATCCTTGTCGCAGCCATGAAACAGAACCAAGGGGCCCAGGCTGTTCTTAGGCCTACCGGGCATCCCGATTGCGATACGGAGGGGTGAGTTGGCCATCGGAATCGATCAGGCCAGCGTCCATCAAGAATTGACGGGCAAGGGCCGGGTCACGCAACTTCTCAAGGAGCGCATCGATCTGCTCGCGCCGCAGCTGCCCAGAGGCTGGGGTGGAGGGAGGCCTGCTCGGGCTGGAAAGCGTCATGCGATGACAGTGCCTGCGATGGACAGAGCCTGCGATGGACAGTGCCTGCGATGGACAGTGCCATGAGAGCGGCGCTGGAGGACCCAATAGCTAGCTCTAATGATAGGCGGATGCTAGGGCTGCGGTCTGTGAGTTCCACAACCTTGATCATCTCCGATGCCTAGCGGGCCCAGCCCCGCGATGAGAAGCTGCTGCCCCTGTTCACCGCCCTCGGTGCAGCCAGTCCTGTAACTCGGGAACGGGCGATTCATCGCGGCATCAGGAACTAAATGATCGCCATGGACAGCCCCGCTTTTGAGCGGGGTTGAGATTGTTGAATTGGCAGGCATAGGCAATTCCAATTCTTTTCAGGCCTTGATTAGTGATGACAGCAATTGTATTTAGCACCCAGACTGACACGACCGGATCCGCAGATGGTGATCTAGTCGCCAAAAAGTTCATGGGGGAATCGGCCGAACTTTATGATGCCTACTGCAGTAAAGTCGCACCCTGGAAGCTCAGGTTTCTGATTGACAAGATCCCCGAACTCTCTAAACCATTTCGAGTTTGGGGCAATGGTCTTTATCAGCCTTGCAATCACCACCGATACCCCATAAAGCCTCTGCATCGCAGCCTCATCGTAAATCCAGCGCTCCATAAATACGTCGCCTTTCAGCATCGGCAGAGGATTTTTGCTGGCATAATTCCAAATGCGAGAATGATGCGCGCAGCGATTGCGAAAGTCGCTGATACCCCGAAGCCAGCCACCCAAAACTTTTGGGTCGTCAATCTCAAAGCGTTTGGCAATCTCTAGCTGATGACGGCGCTTTAGTAAGCCATAATACCGAGAAGCGAGCCCGAAACTCCACGCTTCTACAACAACCCAGAATGGCATTATCTTGTCGCTCCGCTTGTGCCAGAGGATGCAGTCCTCAGAGCAGCGAGAGAGGTGTTTCCCGTGATCTGCGACCCACTCACTCCAAGTATTGCGCGTTTTGTGAGACTTTTTATCCTGATAGTCCTGCAGAAAACGGAGATTAATGAAGCCATCCATTGTGTGCGCGACTGGGTCGAGGCGACCAAGCTCATGAGCTATCACGGTCCGGATGTGCACCTCAATCCTTTCAATGGCATCAAGGACAGCAAGCCTTAATCGCTTGTCGTACAGATATAAATCTAAAATTCCCTGCAGGCTTGTGGCCGGCATGAAGGTGTCTAGGCGTCTGGGCTTGCCTGTTTGTGGATCGAGAACGGCTTCACCTTGAGAATCAACCTCGATTTCGCGGCACGGGTACCAGAAACCACTCAGGCGGTAATAACCAATCTGCGACAGCTTGCGTACCGCTCGGTGAGGATCAGGTCCCACGTTCATACCTCTCGCGCTGAGTAGCTCAACGAGTTCGGAGTAAGACCTGAAGGGCTTGGGCGGCGTGGGGCTGGGGGAGGGCAACAAAGGCTCCCTGGGCCAAAATGGATGGCTCAAGCGTGATGCAGCTCGTGGCTGCAACAGAGGCTTGAGCTCTATCGCTAGAAGCATGCAAGCTAAAGGGGGGAGCTGTCAACCGCCCTTAACCGAGCCAAGGGTACGAGGCGCTGGCACCAAAAGGCTTGCAGCGCAAGCGATCTGAGGATGATCAGGACCTTTTCGGCAGTTTTAAGCCACGCCGCAATGCTGCAAGTCCAAGCGAAACCGAGGGCAGCCCGCCGCTGTTAGGAGCGGCTCTCCTCTGGTACCCGCTCCCCGTTCTGCTGGCAAACAGCATCGCAAGGCCGCCGGCCGGCCATAACCAGCCGGATCGAGCTGCGGGGCCACAGAAGCCGACCGCGACCTGCTGGATCGGGCCGCCGCTGCCCTCGGCATCGACCGCAGTTCCTTTCTTCTCGCCTAGGGGCGCTTGGCGGCCCAGCGGGTGCTGGGACAGCCAATTCCCTGATCAAAGCCCACCAACCGGCCCCATTTCCCCAACCAGCTGCCAGGCGGCCCAGTAGCGAAAGTCTTCCCAGGCGTTCACCTTTGGCTTGGTTCTGAATTCGTTCTGCACAGCCAGCAGGGCCTCCATGCGGCCTTTTCCCTGCTTGAGCAGGTTGTAATAGCTCTGCATGAAGTAGGCGGTGGCGTCGTCATCCACCTTCCAGAGTGAGAGCAGGGTGGTGCGGGCGCCGGCCACGCTGAGGGCCCGCTGCAGGCCGAATAAACCCTCGCCGCTCTGTTGTTCGCCGGAGGCGGTGTCGCAGGCGGAGAGCACCACCAGCTCGGTGCCCTTGAGTTGCAGCTGGGCCGCTTCCTTGGCGGTGAGATAGCCGTCATCGGTGCTGTCTTGGCTGGCTGAGGATGCGGGGGAAGTGGCTGGGGCGAGATCCGGCCGCAGGCTGCGGTTGGCGCCGGCCAGCACGATGCCGCTGTTGAGCATGGCGTCTTCTCGGCTGGCGGGGAGGCCGGCGATGGCGCTGCGCATACCGCTAGCTGGTGGGGCAGGGGTTGGTGGTGGCGACGCTGTTGGCGTGGCTGTAGCTGAGGGGTCTGCGAAGTAGCCATGGCTGGCGACATGCACGAGCCTGGGGTTCTTGGCGTTGGTGAGAACGGTGGTTTTGGCTGCTGTCTGCTCATAGAGATCAGCCTGCACCAGCTTGCTGATTGTGCGGCCTTCCTTGGCGGTGGCAGGTAGGCGTTTCCAGCCGCTGCTGTTGGCGGGCGCTGGACCGAAATCCGGATCGGCTAGCACCAGCGGCCGGGTGGAAGTATTGGCGCTTGTGTTGGCGGGGCTTTGGGGCAAAAGGCTGCGACCGCTGCTTACCAGCCTCAGGACCACGGTGTCAGTAAGGCGGCGTGGCCGATCCTGTGGCGAGGGCAAGGGTGAGGGCAAGGCGGCATAGGGAATCCGGCTCAGTTCCCCATCCGGAGCCAGGATCCACTGTTTGGCACCAGCCAGCAATTTCAGTAATGCGGGTGGAAATAGCTTGCTATTCACACGCTTCCAGAGCTCCGTGGGATCCATCCCACTGGCCTGGGATTGTTCCAGGGCTTGGGCGATGAGGGGATCGATGTCGGCGGCGGGGCCCAGATCCACCGCACCTGTGGTGCCCGTTGGGGTGAGCACCAGGGCGAGATAGCGCGGGGGACCCCATTGCTGGCCTGGCTTTTGGCGCCCATCGAAAGGCCGGTAGCGCTGGAACTCCATCAGCACAGCACTTGCGGGTATTAGGCGGGCCACCTGAGCTGGTTCCACCAGTTGCGGTTTCAAGGCAGGCAGCAAGCGATATAACTCTCTTTCCAGCTCTTCTCTGCGCTTGCCCAACTCTTGGCGCTGGGCTGCAGGGGCGGCCGCATCGGCGAGTTTGGTGGTGAGAGCGGCGATCTGGTTGGCGAGGTTCTGGGGTGCGCCTGGGGCCCGCGCCAGCTGGGCCTGCCGTTGTTCTATCTCCAGCAGCAGGCCGTAGCGGTTGAGCCGGGAGAAGAGGGCTAGCTCGGCAGCGATGGTTGATCGCTCTGCGCCGGAGAAGGCAATTTCCCAGCTGGCATCGAGAGCCTGTACCTGGGCCTGGCGTGCGGCCTGGGGCAGTAACGGCAACTGCCCTTGAAGGAAGAGGCTCTGGATGCCGATGCCACGGCGGAGTAGGGGCTTGGCCTTGTCGTAGGCGCCTTGGCTCACGTACATCAGCGCAAGGTTGTTGAGGCTTTGTGCGATATCGGGATGATCGGGACCCAGCGCCTTTTCTCTGATCTTGAGGGCACGAAGGTAGAGGGGGTCGGCCTTGGCGTAGGCGCCCTGGCTCTGATATAGCCCCGCGAGGTTGTTGAGGCTAAGAGCGGTAGAGGGATGATTGGACCCAAGCGCCTTCTCGTTAATTGCCAGAGCGCGAATGTAGAGGGGCTCGGCTTTGGCATAGACACCCTGGCTGAAATAGAGCAGCGCGACGTTATTGAGGCTGGTGGCGGTAGAGGGGTGATCTGGCCCCAGTGCCTTCTTGTTAATTGCCAGAGCGCGAAGGTAAACGGGCTCGGCCTTTGTGTAGGCGCCCTGGCTGTTGTATAGCGCCGCCAGGTTATTGAGGCTGGTGGCGGTATCGGGGTGATTGGGCCCCAGCGCCTTCTCGTTGATCGTTAGGGCACGAAGGTAGAGGGGCTCAGCTTTGGCGTAGGTGCCTTGGATTCGATACAGCTCTGCGAGGTTATTGAGGCTGGCGGCGTTAGAGGGGTGATTGGGCCCCAGCGCCTTCTCCGTGATCGCTAGGGCGCGAAGGAAGAGTGGCTCGGCCTTGACATAGGCACCCTGGCTGTAATAGAGCAGTGCTAGGTTGTTGATGCTGATGGCGGTATCGGGGTGACTGATCCCCAGCGCTTTCTCAGTGATCGCTAGGTCGCGACGAAAGAGGAGCTCAGCCTTTGTATAATGGCCCTGGCTCCAATACAGCGCCGCGAGGCTGGAAATGCCGGTGGCGATATCGGGGTGATCGCTCCCAAGTGTCTTTTCGACAATCGCCAGGGCGCGAAGGAGGAGGGGCTCGGCCTTGGCGTAGGCGCCCTGGATTCGATACAGATCTGCGAGGTTGTTGAGGCTAGTGGCGGTATCGGGGTGATCGGACCCCAGCGCCTTCTCCCTAATCTTAAGGCTGCGGAGAAAGAGTGGTTCGGACTTGGTATAAGCGCCTTGGGCCCTGTACAGATCTGCAAGCGTGCTTAGGCTGGTGGCGGTTTCAGGGTGGTCGACGCCTAGCGCCTTCTCGTTGATCGCCAGGGCACGTAGAGCCAGCGGCTCAGCCTTGGCATAGGAGCTCATGCTCTTGTATAGCGCAGTAAGGCTGATGAGGCTTCGTGCGGTAAACGGGTGATCGGCACCTAGCGCCTTCTCATTTATTGCCAGGGTTTGAAGATAGAGGGGTTCGGCCTTGCCATGATTCCCCTGCCTGTGGTATAGACCCGCGAGGTTGTTGAGGCTGAGTGCGGTAGAGGGATGATCGGACCCAAGCGCCTTCTCGTTAATTGCCAAGGCGCGAAGGTCGAGGGGCTCGGCCTTGGCGTAGGCGCCCTGGCTGTAGTAGAGCACGGCAAGGTTGTTGAGGCTGAGTGCGGTAGAGGGATGATCGGGCCCCAGCACCTTCTCGTGGATCTGCAGAGCGCGAAGGTAGAGGGGCTCAGCCTTGCCGTAGGCGCCCTGGCTCCTGTATAGATCTGCGAGGTTGTTGAGGCTGGTGGCGGTATCGGTGTGAGTGAGCCCTAGCGCCTTCTCATTGATTGCCAGGGCGCGAAGGAAGAGTTGCTCGGCCTTGGCGAAAGCGGCCTGGCTCCTATATAGTCCTGCAAGGTTGTTGAGGCTTTGGGCAGTATCGGGGTGAGTGGATCCTAGCGCCCTCTCCCTGATCGCCAATGCATGAATGTATAGGGGCTCAGCCTTGGCATAAGTGCCTTGGTTGTCGTACAGCACCCCGAGGTTGTTAAGGCTGAGTGCGGTAGAAGGATGATCTGCTCCTAGAACCTTCTCGTTGATTGCTAGGGCGCGAAGGTAGAGGGGCTCGGCCTTGGCATAGGCGCCCTGGCTGTAGTAAAATAGTGCGAGATTATTGAGGCTGGTGGCGGTATCGGGGTGATCGGGCCCCAGCGCCTTCTCTCTGATCGCCAGGGCGCGAAGGTAGAGGGGCTCGGCCTTGGCGTAAGCGCCCTTGCTCTTATACAGCGCCGCGAGGTTGTTGAAGCTGGTGGCGGTATCGGGGTGATCGGGCCCCACCGCTTTCTCGTTGATCGCCAGGCCGCGAATATAGAGAGGCTCGGCCTTTGCGTAGATTCCCTGTTGAACATAAAGGGATGCGAGGTTATTGAGGCTTGTGGCCGTAGTGGGGTGATCAGACCCCAGCGTTTTCTCCCTGATCGCCAGTGCGCGAAGGTAGAGAGGCTCGGCCTTTGCGTAAGCGCCCTGGCCTCTGTACAGCTCTGCGAGGTTATTGAGGCTGGTAGCGGTAAAGCGGTGATCGGGACCCAGCGTTTTCTCCCTGATCGCCAGGGCGCGAAGATACAGGGGCTCGGCCTTGGAAAAGATACCCTGTTTAAAATAAAGGAACGCGAGATCATTGAGGCCGGCGGCGGTAACAGGGTGATCGGACCCATAGTTTTTCTCCATCCAGGCCAGGACCTGCTCCTGCAGGGGAATCGCCTCTCGAACTTTTCCTTCTTGATAAAGCGTCTGCACCTGCTGCCGCCACGCCTTCACCTCCGCCTTCACCTCCACAGCGCCACTCCTCGCTTGAGCCACCAGCCCCGACTCGCCCGGCACCACTCCCCCAGCCTTCACCAGCGGCATAGGCCAGGCCAGCAGCCCTGAAACGACCAGCAGAGCAGAGCTGAGTCTTCTGACTTGATGACGCTGGCCCATGGGCGGGAGGGTAAGGTTAGTGAATTACTAGCATGATTTCAGGAAAACCATGCAGCCAATGTTAAATCTCGATATTTGTTATTTTATTTCTTATGCCTTGCGCGCTAGATAATGAGCTCTTGTCCCTGAGTATTTGACATTGCACAGCGTTGGATTCAGCACTTCGCTTTGTTCTCTGTGCGCCTAGCTCAGGCTGGCCATCCAGCTGCTGCGGTTTACTGGTTTAGGCCGAATCAGAGGTGGTCGATGCCGACTATGGGCACCTGATCTAGGAGTTTGCGAGCTCACCCACCGATTCTCTGATCAAATTCCTCCAATAAGCCCTATTTCCCCCTTCAAATTCCCCCAATCGGTCCCATTTCCCCAACCAGCTGCCAGGCGGCCCAGTAGCGAAAGTCTTCCCAGGCGTTCACTTTTGGCTTGGTTCTGAATTCGTTCTGCACAGCCAGAAGTGCCTCCATGCGGCCTTTTCCCTGCTTGAGCAGGTTGTAATAGCGCTCCATGAAGTAGGCGGTGGCGTCGTCATCCACCTTCCAGAGCGAGAGCAGGGTGGTGCGGGCGCCGGCCACGCTGAGGGCCCGCTGCAGGCCGAACAAACCTTCGCCGCTCTGTTGTTGTCCGGAAGCGGTGTCGCAGGCGGAGAGCACCACCAGCTCGGTGCCCTTGAGTTGCAGCTGGGCCGCTTCCTTGGCGGTGAGGTAGCCGTCATCGGTGCTGTCTTGGCCGGCTGAGGGGGAAGCGGCTGTGGCGCGATCGGGCCTCAGGCTGCGGTTGGCGCCGGCCAGCACGATGCCGCTGTTGAGCATGGCGTCTTCTCGGCTGGCGGGGAGGCCGGCGATGGCGCTGCGCATACCGCTAGCTGGTGGGGCAGGGGTTGGTGGTGGCGACGCTGTTGGCGTGGCTGTAGCTGAGGGGTCTGCGAAGTAGCCATGGCTGGCGACATGCACGAGCCTGGGGTTCTTGGCGTTGGTGAGAACGGTGGTTTTGGCTGCTGTCTGCTCATAGAGATCAGCCTGCACCAGCTTGCTGATTGTGCGGCCTTCCTTGGCGGTGGCAGGTAGGCGTTTCCAGCCGCTGCTGTTGGCGGGCGCTGGACCGAAATCCGGATCGGCTAGCACCAGCGGCCGGGTGGAAGTATTGGCGCTTGTGTTGGCGGGGCTTTGGGGCAAAAGGCTGCGACCGCTGCTTACCAGCCTCAGGACCACGGTGTCAGTAAGGCGGCGTGGCCGATCCTGTGGCGAGGGCAAGGGTGAGGGCAAGGCGGCATAGGGAATCCGGCTCAGTTCCCCATCCGGGGCCAGGATCCATTGTTTGGCACCAGCCAACAATTTCAGTAATGCGGGTGGAAATAGCTTGCTATTCACACGCTTCCAGAGCTCCGCGGGATCCATGCCACTGGCCTGGGATTGTTTCAGGGCCTGGGCGATGAGGGGATCGATGGCGGTGGCTGGGCCCAGATCCACCGCTCGGGTTGTGCCAGCTTGGGTGAGCACCAGGGCGAGGTAGTGAGGGGCACCCCATTGCTGGCCTGGCTTTTGGCGCCCATCGAAAGGCCGGTAGCGCTGGAATTCCACCAGCACAGCACTTGCGGGCAGGAGGCGGGCCACCTGGACCGGTTCCACTAATTGCGGTTTCAGGGAAGGCAGCAGGCGATATAGCTCTCTTTCTAGCTCTTCTCTGCGCTTGCCCAACTCCTGGCGCTGGGTTGTAGGGGTGGCCGCATCGGCGAGTTTGGTGGTGAGAGCGGCGATCTGGTTGGCGAGTTGCTGAGGGGCGCCTGGGGCCCGCGCCAGCTGGGCCTGCCGTTGTTCGATCTCCAGCAGCAGGCCATAGCGGTTCAGCCGGGAGAAGAGGGCCAACTCGGCTGCGCTGGTTGATCTCTCTGCACCGGAGAAAGCAATTTCCCAAGCAGCACCTTGAGCCTGCACCTGGGCCAGGCGCGCGGCCTGGGGCAGCAGCGGCAATTGCCCTTGCAGGAAGAGGCTCTGGATGCCGATGCCACGGCGGTAGAGGGGCTCGGCCTTGGCATAAGCGCCCTGGCTTTCGTTGAGGCCCGCGAGGTTGTTGAGGCTGGTGGCGGTAGAGGGGTGATCGGGCCCCAGCGCCTTCTCCCAGATCGCCAAGGCGCGAAGGTAGAGGGGCTCGGCCTTGGCGTAGGCGCCCTGGCTGTTGTACAGCAATGCGAGGTTGTTGAGGCTGGTGGCGGTAGAGGGGTGATCGGGCCCCAGCGCCTTCTCCCTGATCGCCAGGGAGCGAAGGTAGAGGGGCTCGGCCTTGGCGTAGGCGCCCTGGCTGTCGTACAGCCCTGCGAGGTTGTTGAGGCTGGTGGCGGTAGAGGGGTGATCGGGCCCCAGCGCCTTCTCCCAAATCGCCAGGGAGCGAAGGTAGAGGGGCTCGGCCTTGGCGTAGGCGCCCTGGCTCCTGTACAGCTCCGCGAGGTTGTTGAGGCTGTTGGCCGTAGTGGGGTGATCGGGCCCCAGCGCTTTCTCTGTGATCGCCAGGGAGCGAAGGTAGAGGGGCTCGGCCTTGGCGTAGGCGCCCTGGCTGTTGTACAGCAATGCGAGGTTATTGAGGCTGGTGGCGGTATCGGGGTGATCGGGCCCCAGCGCCTTCTCCCTGATCGCCAGTGCGCGAAGGTAGAGGGGCTCGGCCTTGGCGTAGGCGCCCTGGCTGTTGTACAGCAATGCGAGGTTATTGAGGCTGGTGGCGGTATCGGGGTGATCAGGCCCCAGCGCCTTCTCCCTGATCGCCAGTGCGCGAAGGTAGAGTGGCTCGGCCTTGGCGTAGGCACCCTGGCTGTTGTACAGCGCTGCGAGGTTGTTGAGGCTTTGTGCGATATCGGGATGATCGGGCCCCAGCGCCTTTTCCCTGATCGCCAGGGCGCGAAGATAGAGGGGGTCGGCCTTGGCGTAGGCGCCCTGGCTTTTGTATAGAAATGCGAGGTTATTGAGGCTGGTGGCGGTATCGGGGTGATCGGGCCCCAGCGCCTTCTCCCTGATCGCCAGAGCGCGAAGGTAGAGGGGCTCGGCCTTGGCGTAGGCGCCCTGGCTCCTGTACAGCTCCGCGAGGTTGTTGAGGCTGTTGGCCGTAGTGGGGTGATCGGGCCCCAGCGCTTTCTCTGTGATCGCCAGGGAGCGAAGGTAGAGGGGCTCGGCCTTGGCGTAGGCGCCCTGGCTCCTGTACAGCTCCGCGAGGTTGTTGAGGCTGTTGGCCGTAGTGGGGTGATCGGGCCCCAGCGCCTTCTCCCAAATCGCCAGGGAGCGAAGGTAGAGGGGCTCGGCCTTGGCGTAGGCGCCCTGCCTGTGATGTAGCGCCGCGAGGTTGTTGAGGCTGGTGGCGGTATCGGGGTGATCGGGCCCCAGCGCCTTCTCCCTGATCGCCAGTGCGCGAAGGTAGAGGGGCTCGGCCTTGGCGTAGGCGCCCTGGCTGTTGTACAGCAATGCGAGGTTATTGAGGCTGGTGGCGGTAGAGGGGTGATCAGGCCCCAGCGCCTTCTCCCTGATCGCCAGTGCGCGAAGGTAGAGGGGCTCGGCCTTGGCGTAGGCGCCCTGGCTGTAGTATAGAAATGCGAGGTTATTGAGGCTGAGGGCGGTATCGGGGTGATCGGGCCCCAGCGCCTTCTCCCTGATCGCTAGAGCGCGAAGATAGAGGGGCTCGGCCTTGGCGTAGGCGCCCTGGCTCCTGTACAGCCCCGCGAGGTTGTTAAGGCTTTGGCCGATAGCGGGTTGATCGGGCCTAGTCGCCTTCTCCCTGATCGCCAAGGCGCGAAGGGAGAGGGGCTCGGCCTTGGCGTAGGCGCCCTGGCTGTGGTATAGAAATGCGAGGTTGTTGAGGCTGAGGGCGGTATCGGGGTGATCGGGCCCCAAGTTTTTCTCCGTCCAGGTCAATTCCTGCTCCTGCAGTGGAATTGCCTCTCGAAATTTTCCCTGCTGATAGAGCGTCTGCACTTGCTGCCGCCACGCCTTCACCTCCGCCGGCACCTCTCCTGCGCCACCCCTCGCTTGAGAAACCAGCCCCAGCTCCCCCGGCACCACTCCCCCAGCCTTCACCAGCGGCCCAGGCCAGGCCAGCAGCCCTGAAACGATCAGTAAGGCAGAGCTCAGTCTTCGGACTTGGCGTCGCTGGCCCATGGATTGCTGGCTGGAGTCAGTCTAGAAATATAGCAGATTTATGAAAGATTGACGCCTTGTTGTCGAATTGGATCATTTCCTGTCCGATGGCTTTGATGTCCACTGAATCACTGCAAGTTAACTTGCCATCCTCATGTGTGGAGTTGCTGCACATCACTGGGAGCACCTGATGATTGATATAGGACCAGCCCATTTGTTTGTCTTTGAATAGCAGCGATGAGCCCGATGCGTTGATCGGGTTTCGGGTGAGGGCCAGTACCAACAGCTGGAAGGTCACCGCCGTGTTTTCTTTAGGCAGGGCAATGGATAGATCACGGCTCAATGTTTCTCCGGGCAGAATCTGATCGTCGATGAACAGTCCCCCTGTCGCCAGCATCTCGTAACTGTCTTCAGCCCGGCCCCGTTCAGCTTGACGCACCGATGGTTGTCGCAACACATCATTCGCCATGCTTTCAAAGGAGATCGGCATAGCCCGCTTCTCCTTTTTCTTATCCTTATCCTTATTCTTATCTTCAATCACAGAAGCCCACCAGACATTGGGCAGCAGGTAGAGGGTTCGCGAGCTGGGGTTAGTGGCGATCACCCGCAATCGCAACCGCGCGGGGCCCTTGCCCCCTGCTTCTGGCCTGGCCTCGGGCCCCTCTTGGCGGGTTTTCACCTCAATCACCAGCGAGGCTGGTGCCCAGCTGGGCACCAGGATGTCTTTCCAGATGAAGGTGTACACGCCCCAGAGTGCGGCCACCACCACAGCCACGGTTTTGGTCCACTCATGCACGTCTCCCGTCGCCAGCCAGGCCGGCAGCCGATGGCGCAGGGGGCTGGGCGGTTCAGCGTTTGGATCGCACACGGGCCTCAGGCGGCGGAAGACGGCGGCAGCCCAGGGGCGGCTTGGGTAGACAGATGGCTTTGATCAAATTATCGAAGGCCCCGGCACCGGTGGAGCGGTCTGGGTTGGAGGCCAGGGCCAGCAACCGCTCTGGATCGGGCACCACACCGGCGGTCAGGTTGGCCATGGCAGTGGCGTCGCAATCACTTGAGGTGCCGCCTAAGCCCGTTAACAGGGCATAGGAGCGCTGGGCCGGTGTGCCCTGCTGCCCATTGAGCCGGGACGGGAACGCTGTGAAAGCCGCGGCAAGCGGATTCCGATCAGCGGGTGGCCGCAGGCCTGGAGCCTGGCCCAGCAAGATGCCGCCGAAACAGTAGGCCTGCAGGTTTGTCGCCACGCCGCCCTGCTGGTCGCTGGGTTGGCCAGAGGCGGCGGTGATCGCCTGCCCAAGGGCCGTGGCTAGCCAAACGGCGGCATCCCAACTTCCGTACTGCGCTGCCAGGGCCTCCAGCCGCTGGCGATCGATCAGGATCCGCCCTTGATCCGCGCAGTAAAGGGCCAGGGCTTGCGACTCGGAGAGCGGTGCCTGGGCGCAGAGCCGCTGGGGCCGGCTGGCTGCAGCTACAGCCGTGATGCGCGGGAAGGCCATGCCGCTGGTGCCTGGATCCGCCTGCCAGGCCTGCTCCAAGCGGTTAGCCGCTAGCTCAATTTCCCTAGGCAGCGGTGCAGCTCGCACCGATTCGCCCCCAATCATCCCGGCGAGAGAGAGCAGGGCAAAGGCGCGAAACCTGGGCATCAGGAAGATGGTGCTCTTAACAGGAATGTAAGTTTGGCAGCTATCAGCTCAACTGTCTAGCGCTTTTGGGGCTTTGTTGACGTGAGGCAGGGATTGGGTGGTTGGTTTAATGCTCAGGATCAGAAGCGGATATATCATTCGCATATGATCAAAATCAAAGATCCCAACCTCTGGTTTTAGATGGGAGATAGGAGATATAATGCACTGAGTGGCGCGATGGTCTGATTTAAGTGTCAATTTCGGCAAGCTTGGCCTTCGCCACTCTTCCAACTATTCGATAGTTGACTTCTGCTTGGGCCTCGCTTGGTGATAAAGTGTTTATCAGTTGGTCGATAGCGAAATCAAGGTTTTGACTGTCTGATGTCGATCGAGGCTTGCTTCTGATTTGTATGCCACGAATACGCTTGCTAGTCTTTCCAATCCATGCGGTAACATTATTGCTAAGCATTCTCGGCTTAGCGGCTTCATCTTCGATGTAGCGAAACTCAATTTTAATGCTCTGATCAGCTGGCGAAACTATTGCCCTAAGTGCCCTGGGATAATTGTATAGTGATGGAGAACTAACCCTGTGCGCGCTAACTCGAATTGGGGCAGCGCCTTCAGCTGGCTCGTTGATTTCCTGCCATTTAGACTCTGACATGGATCTAGGCCCCTTTGAGAAGGTGACTGATGATCGGACTATAGCTAGTCGCTGCCGCCTCGGCAGCCGCCAGCAGGTCGTCCGGTCTTCGGCTGTCAAGAACGATTATCCATTTCACGCGATTGCCAACCTCTATTGGGATAGCAATTAGTGATCTGGGGTTAGATCGAAGCCTTTGAATGCGCAGTTTAACCACCTTGATGTCAACATTCGTGGCTTTTGAGTATTCAAGCAATAGGCTTTGATCGCTTGATGCATCTATTTTAGGGAGCTGCGAAATACTTTCTGTTCGCTTTGATGCCCATGCTATGCCAGCGACGCCCTCAGCCTTATCGGCATCATCTGGTGCCATGAAAATTGAATTACTTTTCTGATTGGTATGGCCTGATCTGGCCATCGGGACAAGCCAGCCAGACCAAGGACATGCGTTGATCCGAGTAGAAAACTGAACATGCTTAAACAGTGTAACTCTATGATGGTGTATTGGGTCTCCTGGGAAAGATTCCTTGTAAACTCGATCTCTAAACATATCAAGTATAAGCTGTATGGCATTCCATCTCCACGGTTCACCAATCAAGCGTAGGGCGAAGTTAAATATAATGATCGCAGAAGTCGATGCAAGAATGATAATCCAGGCATTGGCCTGCCATGCGGCCAGCGCTCCACCGATGTACGAACCGTACTGAGCTGTAGACGTCTTCACGTCGGCTTTCAGAGTGGCTGTTGTCACTGCCGAAAATGCTGCCAAGACTGATGGCGCTAGTTTTAGTACTGGATAAGCATATGTTCGTAGTGCTGCTTTCTGCATCGCTTGGAAAGTCTGGGCATGCCACCAGTACTGTACCGTAGCAATGCATCGCAGCTATTGCCAGAAGTCTTTTTTAATGGATGCGGATGGTGCGGCGAGTTAAATCTCAACCCTGGCGCCTAGTGTCTTCAATGATATGGCTCTTGGCTTGTTTCTGATCGGATCAGATTCCTGTCCCATATGTACATGCTTTGGATAGGCACCAGCTCCTGCCCCAGCCTTCACCCCAACAGCCCCTTAAGCCCCGGCGCCAGCAGCGCAAAGGCCCGGCCCCGGTGGCCCAGGCGAGCCTTTAGCGCTGGCTCCATCTCGGCGTAGCTCTGGCCCGCTTCGGCCACGTAGAACACCGGGTCGTACCCAAAGCCCCCCTGGCCCCGGGGGGCTTCCAGGATGCTGCCCTCGCACACCCCCTCCACCTCCAGGCGGATGGCGCCGCTGGGATCGGCCACCGCCAGGGCGGCGCGGAACTGGGCCCGGCGATCCTGTGCTCCCCCTGGCAGGGCCGCCAGCTCCCGCAGCAGCCGGGCGTTGCGCTCGCCATCGCTGCTGCCGTAGCGGGCCGACAGCACTCCGGGGGCTCCGCCGAGGGCGTCCACGCTCAGGCCCGAATCGTCGGCCAGGGCCCAGCAGCCGGTGGCCTGGGCCACCGCTACGGCTTTTAGCCGGGCGTTTTCGGCGAAGGTGTCGCCGGTTTCCTCCACCTCCAGGCCTGGGGGTTGCGGTTTGATCTCCAAGCCCAGATCCGCCAGCAGGGCCGCGAATTCCCGCAATTTGCCGGCATTGCCGCTGGCGATCACCAGTGGAGTTGGGGCTTTGTGCATTAGATCGATAGGGTGAAGTTGGCTATCGGATTGATTGCCATCAGGTTGATTTCCATTAGATGGATTGCCATCAGATGGATTGCCATTAGATCGATTCGGCCAGCTGGCGCGCCCAGCCCAGCACCTCGGCCACCCGCTCCTGGTTCGGGGCCTCGCAGTAGAGCCTCAGCAGCGGCTCGGTGCCCGAGAAGCGCAGCATCAGCCAGTGGCTGGGCCCCATACGCAGCTTGACGCCGTCGGTGCGGATCACCTGCTGCACCGCTAAGCCGGCCACCTCGCTGGGGGGGGTG
Organism: Prochlorococcaceae cyanobacterium; assembly: GCA_044356375.1. GTDB lineage: Bacteria > Cyanobacteriota > Cyanobacteriia > PCC-6307 > Cyanobiaceae > UBA5018. The sequence continues at coordinate 21,128 of JBIKWK010000017.1, forward strand.
GCGGCCAGCAATTGCTCCAGGCGCGAGCGGGCCGCCATGTCGGGTAGCCGCAGGTCGAGCCGGTCGTAGGCGGCGGCGCCGCCGCCACAGCGCTGCTGCAGTTCGTCGATGCGTTCCCCCAGGGGCACGCCCCCCTCCACCAGCGCCTCGATCAGCAGCAGGGCGGCAAAGGGGGCATCGCGCTCCGGCAGGTGCATGCCAAAGCCCACCCCGCCTGATTCCTCGCCCCCCACCAACACCTCGCCGGCCAGCATCTCGGCGGCGATGTATTTGAAACCCACCGGCATCTCCACCACGGTGCGGCCGAGGTTCTCGGCCACCAGCTGCATCAGGTCGGAGCCGCTCACGGTTTTGATCACGCTGCCGGGCAGTTGGCGGGCCCGGGCCAGGTGGTCGATGAACAGGGGCATCAGCAGCTGGGTGCTGCAGAAGCGGCCCCGCTCATCCACCGCGGCGATGCGGTCGCCATCGCCGTCGAAAACGATGCCCATCGCCGGCTTGCCGGCGGCGGTGCTGGCCCGCACCGCCTCGATCAGTTGTTGCAGGTAGGGGGCCAGCGGTTCCGGCGGGTATCCCCCAAACAATGGATCGCGGTTCGCCCGAATCTCCTGAATGGCGCCGCTGGCCACCGCCGCCTCCCCCAGCAGGGCCGGCAGCACCCCGGCAGCCGAGCCGTGCATCGGATCCACGATCACCCGCAGCCCCAGCCGCTCCAGCCCCCGGGCCAGGGCGTCGGTGTCCACCTTGGCCCGCAGGCCGGCCACATAGGCCCCCATCGCATCGAAGCGGGGCGTTTCGCCAGGGATCGGCACCGTGATGCCACCGGCCTCCAGCCTGGTTTCCACCCGCTTGGTGAAGTCCCCCTCCACCGACCCCCCGAAGGGTCCCTTGATCTTCAGGCCCAACCATTCCGGCGGGTTGTGGCTGGCGGTGATCACCAGGGCTCCGAGGGCGCCGCGCTCCACCACCGCCCAGCTGGAGGCGGGGGTGGGGGTGGCACTGTCCGCCAGCAGCGGCTCCAGATCGGCGCCGCGCACGGCCGCCGCGATCGCCGCCGCCAGTTCGGGGGCCAGGAAGCGGCGGTCGTAGCCGATCACCACCTCGCGGCTATCTAGACCGGCGGGGGCGGAGGCGGCCAGTTCCCTGGCGGCGGCGGCGGCCACCGGCAGCAGCCGCTCCACGGTGATGTCCACGCCGAGGATGCCCCGCCAGCCATCGGTGCCAAAGACGATCGGCGCGGCCTCCAGGGGCAGGGGGGCAGAGGCCATCGGCTGGGGTTGGGCGAATGGCCTGTTCGTAGCAGCTGGAGCGGGGTGTGGGGAAGGGGGGAGTGCCGGCCTGGTGGCAGACCACCGACTCCCTAGCCTTGTAACCATGGCTGATGAGCGGGCTACGCGGGCTGACGAGCGGGCTACGCGGGCTGACGAGCGGGCCACCGGGGCTCACGAGCTGATCACGGACCGGCTGTTGCGCAGTTGGCTGCGCTGCAAGCGCCGCGCCTGGCTCGACCGCCACGCCGATCCCAGCGCCCGCACCTGGAGCGCCCACCGGGCCCTCACCCTCCAGGACCAACTGCGCTGTTTTCAGCAGCTGCTGCCCGATAAGCCAGGCCATGGCGAGGCCGCCGCCCATGCCGCCGCCCCCTCCCTGGTGGGCCTGCGCCTGCGGGGCCAGGGGCCGGCTGGCCTGGCGCTGGAGGCCCATCCAGCCCTGCTGGAGCGGGTGGATGGGCCGAGCATCTGGGGTGCCCACGCCTACAGGCCCGTGCTGGGGCGCCAGGGCCGCAACCTCACCCGCGAGCATCGTCTGCTGTTGGCCTTCTGGGGCCGCCTGTTGGCGGAGCATCAGCAGGCCCCGGTGCCCCATGCATTGGTGGTGGCCCTCGACGCCGGAGTGTTGCAGCGCGAACGCCTGGCCCTGGGCGATTCCCTGCAGCACCAGCTGGGGGAGGCCTTGCCACGGCTTGCCGAGGATCTGCAGCGCACCAGCCCGCCGCCGCTGCTGGCCGACCGCAAAAAATGCGTGCTCTGCAGCTGGCGGGCCCTCTGCGATGGCGAGGCCGCGGCGGTCGGCCACCTCGGCGAGGTGAGCGGCATCGGCGGCAAGCGCCGGGAGATGTTGCTGGAGGTGGGTATCGAGACCCTGCCCCAGCTGGCCGCCACCGACCCGGCCTGGTTGGCGGAGGCCCTGGCGGTGCATGGCGAGCAGCACCGCGAGATCGCCGGCCAATTGGTGGCCCAGGCGCTGGTGCAGGCCGCCGGGGCACCCGAACGGTTGGAGCCCTTTGATCGGCCCCTGCCGGAATTGCTGGATGCCCCGGGGGTGTTGCTCTACGACATCGAATCTGATCCCGACGCCCGAGACGACTTTTTGCATGGCTTCGTGGTGCTGCCCAGAAACCCCGATGGCGGCTGGCCCCCCCAGCCATCGCCTGAGCTCTCGGCCCGCTGGCGCTACCTGCCGCTGCTGGCCCTCCAGGAGCATGGGGAGCGGCGGCTGTGGCGGCGCCTGCTGGCCCTGCTGGCCCGCTACCCCGATTGGCCGCTGCTCCACTACGGCGAAACAGAAGCCATCGCCCTGCTGCGCCTGGCCAGGCGCATGGGGGCGAGCGAGGCGGAAACCGAGGCCCTGCGGGCGCGGCTGCTGGATGTCCACGCCCGCCTGCGCCGGGCCTGGCGCCTGCCGGTGAACAGCTATGGCCTCAAGGCGGTGGCCAGCTGGGTGGGATTCCGCTGGAGTCAGCCCGGCGTCGATGGGGCCCGCTGCCTGCTCTGGTGGCGCCAGTGGCGCCAGTGGCGCCGCGATGGCGGCCAGGCGGCACTGCGGCGGATTTTCATCTACAACCGCGACGACAACCTGGCCACCTGGGCCGTGACCCGTTGGCTGCTCGATCGGCAATCCTGATCGGCCTGAGGGGGCATCGCCGGCCTCGTGGATGCCCTGTTGAGCCCCGTCAGCAGGCTTTGCGACGCCGCCAATAGCCCTGCTGCCAGCAGAACACTCAGAGGCGGCCGCCGGCCCCTTGGGGTGGCGTCACAAAGGCTGGCGGGGTGGAGATGGTCAACTGGGCGGCACCCGCCCATAGATCTGGCTGATCCAGGGCGACCCGACGCACCAGGGCCAGGCCCTCCGCCCCCGTCGCCGTGGCCAGGCAGGAGCTGATCGCCCCGGCCCGCTGGCCATCGGCGGTGGTGATGCTGCTGCCGCGCTCTGGCATGGGGGCTGGAGCGGCTGGATTTGGCTGCCAGCGCCAATGGCGCAGCTGCTGCTTGACGCCGTCATAGGTGGCCAGCTTGGCCAGGGTTTCCTGGCCCACGTAACAGCCCTTGTTGAGGCTCACCCAGGGGGCCAGCCCTAGCTCAAACGGATTGGTGTCGTCGTTGATCTCCTGGGGCTGGCTGGGAAAGCCGCTACGGATGCGCTGCAGTTCGATTGCTTCTGCAGATAGCTGCGGTAGCAGCGCCAGCCAGTCGGGCAGCTGCTCCTGGCCCCGCAGCAGCAGGGCCGGCTGGTTTGGGCCGGCCCCCAGATCCACGCCGGGCTGCAGCAGTTCACCCTGGCCCTCAGCCGCCTCGGCCGCCTCGCCCTCCGGGGGGCTCGCCCCCAGCCAGCGCACCAGCAGCGCCGGCTCTGGTGGACCCAGCGTCACCTGATCGGCGGGGAACAGCACCCGATCCAGCCCCGCATGGATGGCGTTTGCCTCGCCCGCCAGCACCAGCAGGTCGGCGGCCTGCTCCCGCACCAGCACCAGGGCCAGGCCGCGCATGCGGGCCGTGGGGCTGGTCAGCGCTGTGGCCAGCGTTTGGCCGGGGCTGGCCTGGGCTAGCGCCTGACTGCTCTGGCCATGCAAGAAGCGCAGCACGTCGGCTCCCTCCAGCCGGATCAGGCTCACCGGGGTGCTCCAGCGGCAGGGGCTGAGGGGTTGGCTCATCGGTGGCGATTGGGGGAGGAAGGTGTAGGTAGGTGCCGGTGGGCGCCAGCTCGCTGATTGGCTCGGGGCCAGGGGGCTTCCGGGGATCGAGCCGCTCAGTCTCTATCCCCCTGGCCAGCCGCCATGGCGGCCACCTCCTCCAGCAGGTAGAGGCTGCGCAGTTCGAGTTGGGCGGCTTGCAGCGCCTCCAGGCCGCCCTCCTGGCGATCCACGATCGTCACCACCCGCTCCACCAGATAGCCGGCCTGGCGCAACTGCTCCACCGCCTGCAGCGAGGAGCCACCGGTGGTCACCACGTCCTCCAGAACGGTGATGCGGCTGCCGGCCGCCGGCAGGGGACCCTCCAACCAGGCGCCGGTGCCATGGCCCTTGGCCTGTTTGCGCACGATCAGGGCATCGAGCTGGCGGCCATCGAGGGCGGCCCGCATCGCCACGGCACTCACCAGCGGATCGGCCCCCAGGGTGAGGCCGGCCACCGCCACCGCCCCTGGCTCCACCTGTTCCAGCATCAGCCTCCCCAGCAGCGCCAGCCCCACGCCGCTGAGGCTCACGGGCTTGCAGTTCAGGTAGTGGTGGCTGCTGCGGCCGGAGGCCAGGGTGAACTCCCCGTGTCGGTAGGCCTGGGCAGCCAGCAGCTGCAGCAGGCTTTCGCCCATGGCGCCGTTGGTGTTGGGCAGGCTGATCGGGGGGAGAGCCACGCTGAATCGGGTCGGAATTGGCAGTCTGGGCTGGTGCGGTGCGGCTGAGCTGCCTACGGTTCAGCCGCACCTCTCCCGTACCCGCCCCGGGTAGCAGCCATGGCCAGACGACCCCTATGCCGTCAGCCCCGCTGGCGCCAGCGCCCGGCTGGCCAGCCGATTTTTTGGGCCCTGGCGCTGCTGCTGCCCGCCCAGGCGCTCGCCTGGCCCGGGGCGGCCTTGGCCGATACCGTGCTGGCGGGTACCCCGGTGATCTGCACCACCAGCTGGGCGGCCCCCCTCCCCCAGGCCCGGGGCGGCTTGCCCCGGGGCGCTCAACCGCCGCCACCGGTGCTGCTCACCAACTGCGAGCGGGGGCAGAACATCCCTGAGCTGATGGAGCGGCGGATGATGACCCACAGGGCCCCCTACGCCCCTGGCGTCTCCCTGCTGCACCAGTTCACCGATCTGTTCGGAATTGCCCTGGGGGGAGTTGATGGCGACACCTTCAGGGGCCTGGGCTTCCCCGACCAGACCATCGTCTGGGATGGCACGGCGGTGGGGAACACCTACCAGGCCTTGCTGGAGGAGCAGAGCCAGCCCCTGGCCTGGCGCACCGCCGATGTGCAGAGCGGCATCTCCGGCAGCCTGGCGGCCAGCGCCGGCCTCGATCCCAGCGCGGCGCGACAAATCGTGCCCTGGCAAGATCTTCCTGCCCGCCGCGGCGCCACCGTCAGGGGGCTCTGGTAGGTGAGGCTGGTGGCCAATTCAGGGGCTCGTGCCACCTGGATGGGCCCCCGGGGGGGCTTAGCTATCTGGTGAAAGCACCCGACTCATAATCGGAGTCAGGCGGGTTCGATCCCCGCAGCCCCCATGTCTTTCTTGCCCGCTGGCCAGTGGCCGCTCACCAGTGGCACCTGGCCCATCGAGCCATGTCTGCGGGCTGATCACTGATAATCGCTGCACCTGAAATCCCCGAGCCATGAACCCGGTGCGTGTGGGTGTCATTGGCATCGGCAATATGGGCTGGCATCACGCCAGGGTGTTGAGCCTGCTGCGGGACGCGGAGCTGGTGGGGGTGGCCGATCCAGACCAGTCCCGCGGCCAGTTGGCCAATGCCCAGTTCGGCTGCCGCTGGTTCGCCGACTACGCCGACATGCTGCCTGAGGTGGAGGCGGTCTGCATCGCCGTACCCACCCTGTTGCACCACCGCGTGGGCATTGAATGCCTCCAGGCCGGTCTGCACGTGCTGATCGAGAAGCCGATCGCCGCCAGCCAGGAGGAGGCAGCCGATTTGATCCGGGCCGCCGACCAGGCGTGCCGGCTGCTGCAGGTGGGCCACATCGAGCGCTTCAATCCCGCCTTTCGTGAGTTGGTGAAGGTGCTGGCGGGCGAGGAGGTGGTGGTGCTGGAGGCCCGCCGCCACAGCCCCAATGCCGATCGCGCCAATGACGTGTCGGTGGTCTTCGACCTGATGATCCACGACATCGATCTGGTGCTGGAGCTGGCGGCCGCGCCCGTGGTGCGCCTGGCGGCGGCCGGAGGCTGCAGTGCCGACGGCCCGATCGACTACGTGAATGCCACCTTGGCCTTTGAGAATGGCGTGGTGGCCAGCCTCACCGCCAGCAAGATGGCCCACCGCAAGATTCGCAACCTCAGCGCCCACTGCCGCAGCAGCCTTGTGGAGACCGATTTCCTCAATCGCAACCTGCTGATTCACCGCCGTGCCCGCGAATCGGTGAGTGCCGATCACGGTGAGTTGGTATATCGCACCGATGGTTTCACCGAGGAGGTGAGCACTACTTCGATTGAGCCCCTCTATGCCGAGCTGGAACACTTCCTGCGCTGTGTGCGCGGCGAGGAGAAGCCAGCCGTGGATGGCCTGCAGGCCTCCAGAGCCCTGCAACTGGCCGATCTGATTGAACAGTGCGTCAAGCAGCCCAGCCTATGCATGGCCCTGGACCAGCCGATCTGAGGCCATAGCAGTTCGGACTGGCGACTATTTAGCTGACATGGCTGCTCAGTTGGTGGGATTGGTTAATTGCCGCAGGGCCTCCAATTGCCAGCGGCGACAGTCTGCCGGCGATGCCCGGTAGAAGCAATGCCAGGCTTCCACCTTGTGTTGGCCGTAGTCCGTTGCTTCTATCTCGGGGTGCGATTGCTGCCAGCCCACCCGCACTGCGTGGCCAATCACCACGTCGAGTGCCAGGTCGTCGGTGAAATAGATCTGGGGATTGTTGCCGATGAAGGCCATCAAGGTGATCAGGGTTTCGGTGCAGAGGTGCCGGTATTCAGGTGCCTCGATCTTGCCGAGCAGGTGATCCACCAGGGCGGCGAAATTGCGTTCGCCAGGGGTCTTCTCGCTGATCAAGGGGGCGCTTTCCAGCCGGTTGCGCTTCTCGAGCTTGTCGCCAATCACCAGGCCGTGGCAGTGATGCAACACATCCCAGATGCCGGCGTAGAAATCCCGCGGCACCCGGCCCAGGGCCCCCAGGCGTTGGCGGTGTTGCATCCAATCGCCGCCCTTGGGCAACTCCTCCCGTGGCGTCGGCACCTCCCAGCGCACCCGACCACTCACATGCAGCTGTTCCTTGCGCTGCAGGGCCGCCCAGGCGTGTTCCACGTCGGCTAGCACCGCCCGCAGCCGGCGGCGAATGGCGTGGGGGGGCTGGCTGCAGAGGGCCTCGTAGGCATCGATCGGCGTCAGATCGGCCTCGGCGGCCAGCTCACTGGTGAGCAGTAGCAGTAGTTGGCCCAGTTGCAGGGTGAGGCTGCCACTGAGCAGGGCAGGTTCATGGCGGGCCAGGCCGTCGAGGGCCAAGAGCAATTCCTGCTGCAGCATCCAGTCGCGGCTGTCTTCGCTGCTGAAGCGGCGAATCATCGCGGCGATGGCGGGGCTGCCCTGGGGTTCGCTGATCAGGGAGTCACCGGTGTAGTTGCGGCCCACCACCACTTGTTTCTGGCGCACCAGCAGGTCGATCAGGGCGTCCTCCAGCTGGGGATGCACCAGGCCAAGGCTGCCGGCCACCCGGCGCACCACGTTCCAGTCGCGCTCGGCCAGGGAGCGGCGATAAACCTCCGTCAGCAGATCGGCCACCCGCACGGCATCGCCTCCCCCGGGCCCCTGCAGCCTGGCGTCGAGGCCGAGGCGTCGTTCCAGTTGCTCCAGCAGTTCGCCCTGCTCGGCCAGGGAGGTGCTGTGCCAGAGCCGCTCGATCAGTCCCGCCACCGCCACGCTGGCATCGCGCTCCAACGCCAGTTCCTCCGCCGCCGACAGGGGGGTTCTCTTGGTGATCGCCCGCAGGGGTACCGGCGCCGCCGGTGGATCGGCCACCGGCAGAGCGGCGTTGTCGGTTAGCTCCATCCAGCTGGCTTGATCGATCAGTTCGGCCAGGGGCGCCAGCCGCACCGCCACCTCGTCGAGCAGACCGCTGAGCAACTTATGACCGAGTTGCAGGATGGCATCCGGGGCGGAGCGGAACGGGGCCTCGTCCACCGGGATCAGCAGCAGGGGCAGGCCGCTGCCGCGCCAATGGCGCTTGAGCAGCCGCAGTTCAGCGGCCACCGCATCCACCAGCTGCTCTGGATCTTCCGCCAGATAGAAGGTGCCCCCCTCCAGTACCGCCGGCAGGAAGGCCAGGTTGATGGCGCCCTCGGCGCCGCTGGCGCGATACAGCCTGGCCGTGGCCATGGTCTCGATGCGCACGGGGGGGTGGCCGGTGAGGCCCAGCCGGCCGTTGGCGCCCACCTGGGCCAGGCGCAGCGCCAGTTCCCGGGAGCTGGCGATGCGCAGCTCAGCCGGGGCGCCATCGTGGGCCACCGGCAGGCCGGCCCGCCTCAGGGCCTCGGCGATCGACTCGTTGGCCGGCACCAGGGCAACCATCACCTCTGAAGCCCCCAGGGGCGATGGCAGGCGCCGGGCGCTGGGATCGATGTCGGCCGGGGTGATCAGGCCGTTGAGCAGTAGATCCGCAAGCCAGGTGAGGCTCTGGGTCCAGAGCAGCGGCACGTTGGCATTGGGCAGGCGCGGCTGGCTGCCGGGCTGGCGGCGCTCCACCTCCACCGCATGCTTGGGCACCAGGTAGAGCTCCGGCAGCAGCGGCTGGCCGTCCACCAGCACGCTGACGCTGGCCAGCCGTTGGCGCCATTGCCGGGCCTCGTCCCAGCGCTCCTCACAGCAGGCGGTGATCAGCTCGAAGGCCCAGAACAGGGGCCATTCGCATTCCAGGTGCTCGAACTGGGCCAGCTCCTCCCTTTCGTAGTGGAGGCGGTTGTGGTCTTCCACCACCGTCTGGTGACCATCGCGGCGGAAGCGCTTGTAGCCGTAGGCGCCGCCCAACTCAGCTCGGATCTTGCGGCGGGTGCGCTCCGCCAGTTGGCGGTCATCGACGGCCCAGGCGGGATAGCCGATCACCGAAAGACAGGCCGCATCCACCTCCTTGCTGGCCGATTCGCGCGGTAGCAGGCCCTTCAAGGCGCGCCGCAGCCGCACGATGGCGTCGTGGGGGATCACCAGGCAGCAGTTGCCGTCGCCGCGGGGGCCGTAGAGATCGAGCCCCTCCAGCGCCTCCAGCGCCGCCTTGACCAGGCCGATGGAACTGGCATTGCGCTCCGGCAGGCCGTGGTTGCCCTTGTCGCCGCGCTCCCAGATGCCGTAGTCGGCCACGCGGTAGGCGCGGGCCACGTAATACACCAGATTCTGGATGAAGTCGCGCTCATGGCTGCTGCGCACCACCACCAGGCCGGAGCGGGTCAGCTGGGCGAGCTGCAGCAGGAACAGGGCCGTGGCATCCAGTTGCAGGTGGCCCCAGCCGTCGTCTGGCACCACTGGCTGGCCGCTGCCGGTGTCGAATTTGGCGTGGATCGCATCCAGCCGATGCAGGCTGTGCTTGAAGCGCTCCACCTTGGCCGACTGGCGCAGCATCGATTGGATCAGCCCCCGCATCAGCAACAGCACCCGCTGCTCCAGCTCAAAGGCGCGGCGGCATGGGCCCCGCAGGCGCCGGTGGGCCAGGGCCAAACCCCAGACGCATTGAATCGAGTAGACGCAATCGCGCACCCAGGCATCGCCGTAATTGCCGTGCACGGTGTTGGCCGTGCTCGCCGGCAATAGGCCAGTAACGGGGTGCTGGCGGGCCAGCACCCCCGCCTCGATGCGTCGGTCGAGATCTTGGAGCACCTCCCAGGCGGCGCTCCGGCTGGTGGCCAGGGCTGCCGATGCGGCAATACCGGATTGCGGCATGGGAATCAACCAAACTCAAGGCGAGCTTTAGATTCTCCCCCGCGGTGCGCTTTTTTATGGCCACAACAGCAACCGAAGCGCTTGCTGAACCGCAGCGCCGGCTGGTGCTTGGCATTCCCGTGGACGTCTCGGCCGACGTGCTGGCGGCCGCCTGCCGGCTCCAGGCCGCTGGGGGGGGCCAGATCGTCACCCTCAATGCCGAGATGACCATGGCCGCCCGCGCCGACCGCCCCTTGGCCGCGGCGATCGAGGCGGCCAAGCTGGTGATCCCCGACGGGGCCGGGGTGGTGTGGGCCCTGGCTCGCCAGGGGGTGCGGGTGCGCCGCAGCCCGGGGATCGAGCTGGCCTGGGATTTATTGCGCCACGCCGCAGACCAGGGCTGGCGGGTGGCCCTGGTGGGGGCCACGCCCGTGGTGATGGAGCTGCTGGTGGCCCGCTTGCCCCAGCGGTTTCCGGGGCTGCGGCTGGTGTTCAGCGCCCATGGATACCAGGCCCCTGGCCAATGGCCCCAGCTGGAGGCCCAGCTGCTGGCCGCCCAGCCCGATCTGGTGTTGGTTGCCCTCGGCATCCCGCGCCAGGAAACCTGGAGCAGCCGGCTCAGCCAGGGCCGCGGCGGCCTGTGGATGGGGGTGGGCGGCAGCTTTGATGTCTGGGCTGGCCAGAAAAAAAGAGCGCCCCGCTGGATGGGCGCTCTCCAGGTGGAATGGCTCTATCGCCTGATCCAGGAGCCCCATCGCTGGCGGCGGATGCTGGCTCTGCCCCGATTTGCCCTGGCGGTGCTCTTTAAAGGCTGAAGTGGAACAACTGAATTAGAGCAGCTGAATTGGCAGGGCTGAATTGGAACTGCTTAATTAGCTATTCCTGCTCAATTCAGCGGAAGCCCACCGATGCCTGCCACACGAAGGCCAGCAGCAGGAAGAACAGCGGAATGATGGGAAGGATGTCCACCAAGGGGCCAAACGCCTGGTAGGCCTCGGGGAGTTGGGCCAGGGTGTGCAGCGAAGTGGTGGCCAGCAGCGCGGATACAGCCATCCCTGGTTGCGACTCAAATCAATGTTTGGACGCTACCACGTGTGGGCGGCTGGGGAAGCCGGATCCCAGGGGGCGAAATCCTCTGTAAAACAGCCCTGCCGGATCGCCTGGCCCATGGCGTTCACAAAGCGAATCAATTGGGTGATGTTGTGCAGGCTGAGCAGGGTTTTGGCCAGCATCTCCTCCGCCTTGATCAAGTGGTGCAGGTAGGCCCGGCTGTGGCCGGTGCAGCCGGGGCAGGGGCAGCTGGCATCGAGGGGGCTGTGGTCTTCCCGGAAGCGGGCGTTTTTGAGGTTCCAGCGCTCGCCGCCCACCAGCGCCGTGCCATGGCGCCCCAGCCGGGTGGGCAGCACGCAATCAAACAGGTCGAAGCCATGGGCCACCGCCAGGGCCATCTCAGGCAGGCTGCCCACCCCCATCAAATAGTGGGGCTTGGCCTCGGGCAGCAGCGGTGCCACGCTGCGCACGATGCGGTGCATCTCCTCCACCGGCTCGCCCACGCTCACGCCTCCCACGGCGATGCCGGGCAGGTCGAGGGCGGCCACCGCCCGCGCCGACTGCTGGCGCAGATGGGGGAAGCAGCCCCCCTGCACGATGCCAAACAGGGCCTGATCCCTTTTGGTGTGGGCGCCCAGGCAGCGCTCCAGCCAATCCTGGGTGCGGCGACAGGCGTCGGCCACGTCGGCCTCGCTGGCGGGGTAGGGGGGGCACTGGTCGAAGGCCATCGCCACGTCCGCCCCGAGGGCCATCTGGATCTCCATCGAGCGCTCTGGGGTGAGGGTGATCCGGGCCCCGTCCCGGGGGGAGCGAAACACCACCCCCTGGTCGTCAATGCGGTTGATCCCGCCCAGGCTGAACACCTGGAAGCCGCCGGAATCGGTGAGCAGTGGCCCCTGCCAGCCCATGAAGCGATGCAGCCCGCCGGCCTGCTGCACGATCGCCTCGCCGGGTTGCAGATGCAGGTGAAAGGTGTTGGCCAGCACCATCTGGGCTCCGGTGGCGGCCAGCTGGGCCGCCGTCACCCCCTTCACCGTGGCCATGGTGCCCACCGGCATGAACCGCGGCGTCTCCACCGGGCCGTGGGGCGTCTGGAAGCAGCCACAGCGCGCCCGGGTGTGGGGGCAGCGGGCCGTGACCGTGAAGGAGAAGTCGGATAGGACGGTGATTGCGCCACCCCGGTGCAGTCCCGAAACTAGGTGTCGTTTGCCCAGCCCTCGCCGCCCCGCCAGTGATCCCCAGACCGGCAAGCGCCCGGCTGGGCGGCCAGCAGCCACGGGGCTGCTGGCCCGATTGCGGCTGGCCGCCGCCGATCTGGCCGGTGCCTGGATCTTCTATTCGGTTTTGCCGGCCTGGCCGCTGGGGCAGCCGCGATTTGAGCGCATCGCCCGCTTTGCCCCTTTGATCGGCCTGCTGCTGGGAGGCCTGCAGGGTTTGCTCTGGTGGCTCAGCGCCGGCTGGTTGCCCGAGACCGCCCGATTGGCGCTGGTGTTGGCCTTGGGTTTGGCCCTCAGCGGCGGTCTGCACAGCGATGGCGCCATGGATACCGCCGATGGCTTGGCGGCCGGCGATCGGGCCCTGGAGGCCATGGAGGACAGTCGGGTGGGGGCGGCGGCGGTGCAGGCCTTCGCGCAGCTGCTGCTGTTGCGGGTGGCGGGCCTGGCGGCCCTGGCGGTGCTGCCGGCGGCGGCGGTGGCGATGGCCCTGGTCTGGATGGGGGGCGCGGCGCGGCTGGCGCCGCTGCTGGCCATGGAGGCCTACCCCTATCTGCGCGACCAGGGCACGGCGGGCTTCCACCGCAGGCACTGGCGCGGCCTGGGCCGCGAGCTCCTTCCTGCCGCCCTTGCTGCCCCGGGGGCCCTGGCGGCCCTGCTGTGCAGTTGGCCCCCGGCCCCGGCCCTGGGGGCAGCAGCCCTGGCCCTGGTGCCAGTGGCTGCTGTGCCCCACTGGCTGGGGCGCAAGCTGGGCGGCCACAGCGGCGATAGCTACGGGGCCTGCGTGGAGTGGAGCGAGGCCTTGGGCCTGCTGCTCATGGGGCTGGTGGCGCGGGCGGCAGCCTGAGGCGAAAGGCGTTGCCCTGGGCGGGCAGCTCCGGGGCCGCGGCCGCCGGCGGGATCAGCAGCTCCAGCTCCCCCCCCAGGGAGCGGGCCAAGTCCCTGGCCAGGGCCAGGCCCAAGCCAGAGCCCGGCAGGGCTGCCCCCTGGCTGCCCCGGATGCCCCGCTCGAAGATCAGCTGGCGTTCGGCCTCCGGAATCGGGCTGCCGCCATCCCACACCGTCAATTGCCAGCCGCCCAGGTCATCGCCGCCGCAGTGCAGGCCCACCGCGGCGCCCTGGCGGCTATAGCGGAAGGCGTTCTCCAACAGGTTGGCCAGGATCTCGGCCACGGCGCCGCTGTCGCCTCGCCAGGGGGGCAGAAGGGTGGGCTCTTGCCAGGGGCGCCCCTGCAGGGCGGCGGTGGCGGCGGCGCGGCTGATCAATGGCTCCAGGGCCCCTGGTAGGGCCGAGCTGGTGCCAGGGGTAAGGGGGGGGAGCAGCAGGGGGATCGGCGCGTTGGCCGCTGCTGGCAGCGATTCCTGTTCGCCGAGGCGATCGAGCGCCTCCAGGTAGCGGCTCATCTGTTGCTGTTCGCTCAACAGGCTCTCCACCAGGGAGCGGTTGGGGTTGCCGGCCTCCAGTCGGCGCAATAAAAGTTGGCCGAAGGTGCGCAGCGCCGCCAGGGGATTGCGCAGCTGGTGCAGCAGCAGTTGCAGTTGCTCGCGCTGCTGCTGGAGTTCGGCCTGCAGCTGTTGCCGCTCCAGATCCAGGCAGAGGGCCTGGGTGAGGCAGAGGGCGACCGCCTGCAGTCGCTGGCGCAGGGGCAGCGGCCATGGCAGGGCGGCGGTTTCCACCTGCAGGGCGCCGAGCAGCACGTTCTCGTGGCGGAGCGGCAGCCAGCGGCGCTCCTCGGCGGGCTGGCGCAGGGGACTGTCTGGTCCCACCGTGGGCAGGGCCAGTCCTTCGCTGGGCCACTGGCCGATCGGTACCAGGTCGGGGGTGGGGCCAGCTCCCGGTTGGGCCACGTAGACGATCAGGGAGCGCAGATCATCCCGGTCGGCAAACTGGGCCAACTGGAAGCTCAGCAGGGTCAGGAACCGCTTGGAGACTGGCATCTTGGCCGCTCAGGCCCAGCAGGCCAAAAACTTTTTTCTAGCGGGGTTGGAAATCTGAAAAAAAGTCTTAAGCTGTCGGTATCGGCCAATACTTCGCAGCTCGCGAGCGGCCGGCCAGGTATGCAGCTTTCTGCAACGCCAACATTGCGTTTTCACGCTTTTGAGGCTACAGCAGAGGCAGTTGCGGCCTGCTGAAGCCTATCGATCCACCTCGGTGGATCTGGCCTACCGATCCACCTCGGTGGATCTGGCCTATTGATCCGCTTCGGTGGATCTGGCTAAACGATCCGCCTCGGTGGATCGAGTCCAGGGCTTTGCATCCTTGCCCACCGCTTCGGGCGCCAGAGAGGTCGGGCGTTGCTCGTCCTTTCTGGTTGTTCGGAAGGCTTCGCCGCCGGTCTGGCTCTCGCCAAACCGCGGCTCTACTCGTCCCCCCTCTTCCTCCCCAGTCGGGAGTATTCCCATGTCCAAGAAGCGCAAGCGGATCAGCCGTCGTCGCCTGGCCGGCCAACGGGTGCTCGCCCATGTGGCCACCCACAATCTGGAGACCGGCTCCCACAAGCCCGTCACCGCCGCCCGCCGCTACATCGCCGAAAACGGCCTGATGGCGCCGGCGATCCTGAATGTGCGCCGCAACGAGCACACCACCGATCGCTTCTTCTGGGGTGAGAAGGGCCTGTTCAGTGCCCAGTACGCCGAGGAGAACCACTTCCTGTTCCCCTCCCTGCGCGAGATCGTCGACCGCATCGGCGAGGAGGTGCTGTTCGAGGGACTGGAAGCACTGGCTGCCGATGATTGGGAAGAGATGGAGGAGTACGAGTACGCCTTTGTGTGAGCGGCTCGATTGTGTGAGCGGCTCGGTCAAGTGACTCGGTCAAGTGACTCGTTCATGTGACTCGCTCAAGTGAGTTCGCCAACTCTTGAACAGCCCATGGGCGCCGCTGATATCAGCGACTCCCATGGGATTCCCTCATGGTTATCCCAGGCAGGTGGTCACGAAGTTGGCGATGCTGGGCAGCAGGGCCTGATCGATCGTGTGGCCGCCCTCAAAGGCCAATAACTGGGCGCTGCCGCCACCGCTGACCAGCCGTTGGCGGGCTTCTTCACTGGCGGCAAATGGCACCACCGGGTCCTGTTGGCCATGGCTGAGCAGCACGGGCGGCAGCGGCAGCTCCTCGCTTGCCCGGGGTTGCCAGCCCTCGTGGGGATAGCCACTGCAGGCCACGATGCCGGCCACCGGTAAGCCGCTGGCCACATCCAGGGCCATTGCTCCACCCTGGGAAAAGCCCAGCACCACCGTGCGCCCCAGGGGCACGCTGCTGGCCAGTTGTTCCAGTCGCTGGCGCAGGGCCGCCCGCGCGGCGGGCAGTTGACCCCAGTCGATCGGTTGCAGGCCATACCACTGGCGGCCGACCCCCAGCGGATGCGGTTCCGGAGCCTGCAGGGCCACCACGCTCAGCTCGGGGCCCACCAGCATTTCTCCCAAATCCAGCAGGTCATGGGCATCGGCGCCCCAGCCGTGCAAGAGCACCAGCCGGGCAGCGGCGCCGGCGGGCCCCAATTGCAATAAATCGGGCTGGCCAGCTTGAACGGGGCCAGCTTGAACGGGGCCGGTTTGGTCGAGGTTGGGGAGGTTCATGGCCGCTAGGAGGTCCCTGCGTAGGTTGGCGCTCTGCCTTCCGATGCAGCATCCATGGCCCCCACCGCCCTACTGAGCGTGTCGCAAAAAGAGGGACTGGTGCCGCTGGCCCAGGGGCTGCTGGAGGCCGGCTATCGGCTGATTTCCAGTGGGGGCACTGCGGCGGCGCTGCAGGCTGCTGGTCTGCCTGTGACCAAAGTAGCCGAGTACACCGGTGCGCCAGAGATCCTGGGCGGCCGGGTGAAGACGCTCCACCCCCGCATTCACGGCGGCATCCTGGCCCGGCGGCAGGAGCCTGGTCATCAGGCGGATCTGGCGGCCCAGCAGATCGATCCGATCGATGTGGTGGTGGTGAATCTGTATCCCTTCCGCGAGACGGTGGCCGATCCGGCGGTGGACTTCGATGTAGCCATAGAGAACATCGATATCGGCGGGCCGGCGATGGTGCGGGCCGCCGCTAAAAACCATGCCGACGTGGCGGTGCTCACCGCCCCCAGCCAGTACGGCCCCTTCCTGGAGGCGCTCCAGGCCGGTCGGGTGGATCGGCGGTTGCGCCGCTCTCTGGCCCTGGCGGCGTTCCAGCACACCGCGGCCTATGACGCGGCGATCAGCGGCTGGTTGGCCAGCCGGCTGGAGGCGGCTGACGGCGGCGAGCCGCCGGCGGCGGCCCTGCGGCTGGAGCTGCCCGCCCGCCAGGCCCTGCGCTACGGCGAAAATCCCCACCAGGGCGCCAGTTGGCATAGCGCCGAGGCCGCCGGTTGGGGCGGGGCGATTCAGCTCCAGGGCAAGGAACTCAGTTACAACAACTTGATCGACCTCGACGCCGCCCTGGCCACGGTGCGCGAGTTTGGCTATGGACCCGGCGCCCAGCCCGCCGCCGTGGTGGTTAAGCACACCAATCCCTGTGGCCTGGCCACCGGCGACGATGGCGCCCATGCCCTGGGCCGTGCCCTCGATGCCGATCGGGTGTCGGCCTTTGGCGGCATCGTGGCCATCAACGTCGCTGTGGATCTGGCCAGCGCCGAGCAGCTTTGCGGTCTGTTTCTGGAATGCGTGGTGGCGCCGCACTTCACGGCCGAGGCCCGCCTCAAGCTGGCAGCCAAGCCCAACCTGCGACTGCTGGAGCTGGCCCCTGAGGCCATCGCCCGCGCCTCCCGCCAGCAGTTGCGCAGCCTGCTGGGGGGGGTGCTGGTGCAGGAACTGGACGATCAGTCCGTGCAGGAGCAGAGCTGGCAGGTGGTGAGCGAGCGCCAGCCCACGGCCCGGGAGCTGGAGGATCTGCGCTTTGCCTGGAAGCTGGTGCGCCACGTGCGCTCCAACGCCATTGCCGTGGCTCGAGCTGGCCAGAGCCTGGGGGTGGGGGCGGGTCAGATGAACCGGGTGGGCTCCGCCAAATTGGCCCTGGAGACCGCGGCGGAGCGGGCCCGGGGGGCGGTGTTGGCCAGTGATGGCTTCTTCCCCTTCGATGACAGCGTGCGCCTGGCCGCCAGCCATGGCATCACGGCCTTGATCCAGCCCGGCGGCAGCCTGCGGGATGGCGACTCGATCGCCGCCTGCAACGAGTTGGGGTTGGCGATGGTCTGCACCGGTCGTCGCCACTTCCTGCACTGAAGCCCAGCTGCCCCTGCCTGCGGCAATCGCCCCTGCCCGGGCAAGGGCCGATCCCCTGTGGCCGTTTTTCAATTGTCAATCGCCCCCGGGCTGAACGGCACTGGGGGCTGGATGAGCTGTAGCTTCGCCAAGCTGCCCGTTCCCCGCCCAGCACTGCGCCATGCCCGAGTCGCTCGCCTACAACCTCAACTTTCTGCACCCCCTTTTGATGTGGGGGTTATTGGCCCTGTCGGGATACGGCATGTTCCTGGGGATCAAGGCCAAGAAGACCCGCACGGCTGATGCCGAAGCCCGCAAGCCCCTGATCAAGGGGCAGTTCGCCAAGCGCCACTTTCAAATCGGCAGCCTGATCCTGGTGGTGATGGTGATCGGCAACTTTGGCGGCATGGCCGTCACCTACTTGAACAATGGCAAGTTGTTCGTGGGGCCCCACCTGCTGGTGGGCATCACCATGACCAGCATGGTCGTGGTGGCGGCTTCGCTAACGCCGCTGATGCAGCAAGGCAACCTGATTGCCCGCAAAGTTCACGTGGGTTTGAACATGGCTTTGATGACCCTGTTCCTGTGGCAGGCGCTGACTGGCCTGCAAATCCTGAACAACATTTGGGAGAAGCGCCCCGCCTAGGCGGGCGGGCGAACCCGGGCCCGGCCAGCGCGGCTGAGACCCGGAGTTGATTTGAATTTATCTCGCTTTAAAGTTATCCGTTTTTAAGATTATCCAGCTTTAAGGTTATCCGGTTTTCTAACTACCTTTTTTAGCTATTTTTTTCAAGCTATCTGTTTCTAGGGTTAGTTCTTATTAGGCTATCTTTTCCTAGGCTATACTTTGCTTAAAACTGGGCCCGCCTTCTTGGCGGGCAATTCAAGCCGTGGCTGGCGTGGAAGTCTTCTTGCACCTTCCAGGTGAGGCGTCTGGATATCTGGCGCACGATCTGGCGTAGCAGGTGATCGCCGCTGGTCTGCACCAGGGCCTCCGGCAGCAGGGCGATCACTCCAGGTATTTGGATCCAGACCTTCAGATCCAGGTCCCAGAGCACCGCCGTGCCCAGGGAACTGCCATCAATTTCGTCCTCTGGATTCAATTGTTCCTGGAGCTTCAAGGAGGCGTTGAAATCCACGTCATAGAGCCTTTCCAGCGGCGTCTCCGGTTGCTCTGAAGCCACCGTGGCGATCCGATAGACGCCCCGGTCCTGGGGCAGCAGCTCCAGGCCAATGGTGGGTTCCACCTCAAAGCCGAAATTGCCAAAGCGGCCCAGGGTGAGGGAATAGCCGTTGTTGCCGAGCGGTCGCACCGTCATCGGTGCGGCGCAGCGTCTGAACCAGCCTTCGTGATGGTCCAGGTAGCCGGCCACCACCTCGGCGGGGGCCCACATCTCCATCAGGTCCGAAAAGCTGCTGGAATAGCAGCGCAGCCGGGGATCGCCGCTGTGGCGCAAGGGCAAAGAGGGGCTCATTGCAGACTCCGCCCGGTCGGGGATGGTGCTCGGCTCGGTTGAGGAAAGCGAGGACAATGACGGATGACTCCTTTGGTAAATCCTTAATCCCGAATCCGACATGGCTCGTTCTTAACCGAATTTAAAGCCAGCCGTCTGGCCCGCTGGGCTCAGTCAGCCGCGCAGACAGCTGGTCTCAGTCAGCTGAGCTCAGTCAGCTGCGCTGAGGCCGATCAGGCGCTCGATCACGTCCTCCACCACCCGGTCCGGCGTTGAGGCGCCGGAGGTGATGCCCACCCGGATGGCGCCAGCGGGAAGGAAGGTCTCCTCCACGATCAGCTCCTCCCCCAGGGGCTTGTGGCGGATGCTGTTGCCGGGGCCGATGCGCTCGGGGGTGTCGATGTGGAAAGAGCGAATGCCGCGCGATACCGCGATCTCCTGGAGGTGAGTGGTGTTGGAGGAGTTGTAGCCCCCGATCACCACCATCAGATCGAGGGGTTTGTCCACCAGGGCAAAGATGGCATCCTGCCGCTCCTGGGTGGCATCGCAGATGGTATTGAAGGCTACGAAGTGCTCGTTTAGCTCAATCGGCCCAAAACGCTGCATCATGGTGCGCTCGAACATGCGACCAATCTCTTCGGTCTCACTTTTGAGCATGGTGGTTTGATTGGCTACCCCGACGCGAATCAGATCGCGATCTGGATCGAAGCCGGGGGAACAGGCTTTGGCAAAGCGGGTCAGGAAGGCATTCCGGTCCCCCTTGCCCAGGATGTAATCGCAGACCAGCTGGGCTTCCGTGAGATCCAGCACCACCAGATAGGTGCCGGCAAAGGAGCTGGTGGCCAGGGTCTCCTCATGCTTCACCTTGCCGTGAATGATTGAGGTGATCTGGTGCTTTTTGTGCTTCTCCACGGCGTTCCACACCTTGGATACCCAGGGGCAGGTGGTATCCACGATGTGACAGCCTCGCTCGTTTAGCAGCTGCATCTCCTGCACGGTGGCTCCAAAGGCCGGCAGGATCACCACATCGCCGCCAGCCACATCCGAGAAGTCCTTTACCCCCTGATCCACGGAGATGAACTGCACGCCCATCTGGCGCAGATTGTCATTTACCGAGGGGTTGTGGATAATTTCGTTGGTGATCCAGATCCGCTCATTGGGGAAGTGGCGGCGGGTTTCGTAGGCCATGGCCACGGCCCGCTCCACGCCCCAGCAAAAGCCGAAGGCCTCGGCCAGGAGCACCGTGAGCCGGCCCCGCTGCAGTTCGTGGCCGTTCTCGCGCAACTTGGCCACCAGATTGCTCTGGTAAGCCTGTTCAAGGCTGCCAGCCACTTCATTACCCAGACCGAAGCCGCGGCGGTTGTAGCGGTCGGAGTGGTGCAGGGAGCGCTTGAAAGCACGGGTATCCACGTGGTCAAGGCATGGCTCCGACGACTCTATGGGGGCCGCCGGCTGCGCGGACGAAAAAACCCGCGGCCGGAGCCGCGGGTCAGCAGGGAAACACCGGGGACCGACCTGACTCAGCTGGAGGATGAGACGAAGTCGGGATAAGCCTCCATGCCATGTTCGCCGATGTCGAGACCCTCGACCTCTTCCTGCTCGGTCACACGGATGCCGCCGGAGAGGGCTCCGAGCACCGACCAGACGATCCAGGCGGTGATGGCGGCAAACAGGCTGTAGGAGATAACGCCGATGAACTGAAGGCCCAGCTGGCCGAAGCCATGGCCGGTCAGCAGGCCCTTGTCTGTGTTGAACAGACCCACCGCCAGGGTGCCCCAGATGCCGCAGCTGCCATGCACGGACCAGGCGCCCACCGGATCATCGATGTTGAGGCCATCGATGAAGCTGACCGAAAAGACCACGATGGTGCCCGCGATGAAGCCCACCACCCAGGCGGCCGGCATCGAAAAGCCGTCGCAGCCTGCGGTGATGCCCACCAGGCCAGCCAGGATGCCGTTGATGGTCATCGTGAGGTCGGGCTTGCCCGATTTCAGCTGGGAGACCAGGGTGCCGGCGATGCCGCCTCCAGCGGCCCCAAGGGTTGTGGTGACGGCGATGTATGGAACGGTTTCGTTCATCGAGAGCACGGAACCCGGGTTGAACCCATACCAGCCGATCCAGAGGATCAGGCAGCCGAGCGTGCCGAGGGCCATGCTGTGGCCAGGGATGGCTTTGGTCTCGCCATCGACGAACTTGCCAACCCTCGGGCCGAGGATGATTGCCCCCACAATGCCCGCCCAGGCGCCCACCGTATGCACAAGGGCGGAGCCGGCGAAGTCGATGAAGCCCAGCTGGTTGAGCCAGCCGTCAGCGTTCCATTTCCAGCTGCCGGCGATCGGGTAGATGAAGGCCACCAGAATCAACGAGAAGACCACGAACTCCCCGAACTTGATCCGCTCGGCCACCAGTCCCGAGACGATCGTGGCTGCGGTGCCGGCGAAGGCCACCTGGAAGAGAAAGTCGACACTGGGGACCAGTGAACCGTCCGTGACCATCTGGGGGGTGACGGCGGGATCGAAGAACAGTCCGAACGGACCACCCTTACCGAAGAAGAGCCAGCCCGGGATGACGGCCGAGCCGTACATCAGGGAGTAACCGATCAACCAGTAGGCGCTGGCGGCCAGGGCGAACACGATCAGGTTCTTGGCCAGGATGTTCACGGCGTTCTTCTGCCGGCACATCCCTGCCTCCACCATGGCGAAACCGGCGTTCATGAAGATCACCAGAATGGCGGCGATCAGCAGCCAGAGATTGTTGATCAGAAACGCCGGTGTCAGTGCGGGCAGTTCAGCAGCGTGGGCCGCCAGGTTGAACACCCCCAGACCGAACAGGGCAACGGGCACACAGGCCAGCCAGATCAGCCCCTGCCTGGAGGAAAGCCCGCGGATGCTGCGCATCAGCTGGAGGGGAGCCTCCAGCAGGCTGGCTTCCATGAGTCGTTTCGGTTTACGGCGTTTTGGCCCTTGGGAGGCGAGCGTCATGGTGAAAACATCAATAAAAAGAGAAAGAGATGGCTTTTGCCATCACTGGGTCGTGACTATCGATCCACTGGGTTGTTCATCGTGTACGAATTGCTACCAACAACCCGGGTTGGCCCTTCCCCCGATCACAGGCCTGGCCAGGAGCTTTGGACGCCCAGCTGAATGATCACATTGTAAAGAAGTGCGAAGGGATCCTCGAATCGTTCATAGTGAACAGTCGGATGGCGCTACAAATGATTCGAAGGATTAACCCGTTGACCAGGCTCCCCTCGGGGCAAGGCCTGCTGGAAGTAGCCACCGCTAGGCGAAGCAACGCTCCTTCAAGCGAAGCGGCACCTGCCCAGGGCGGGTGACAGTCCCCTCTTCCGAGCCCGACACCATGGCCAGCACCAAGCTTTCCTATCGCGGCGTCGCCCACGACCGCTCCGTTCATCCCCAGCCTTCGGCCAAGCCGGTGGAGCATTTCTACCGAGGTCAGCACTTTGAGGCGCCCCTGAGGCATGAGCCTGCGGCGGTCGATCACGAAGCTGAACTGCACTACCGCGGCATCACCTACCACCATCACGTCTGAACATCCAGGTTCGCCAGGCCGAGCCAGTGCACGGCCTCGGCACTGAACCGGTAGCGGCAGGGCAACACCTCCACTCCGGCTGTCAGAGCCTGCCGGAACAGATCGCCGTAGCGCGGGTCTGCGTCATCGCCCGGGGCGAACCGATCAACGTCGGCGCGGCTCAGGCAGGGCACCAGCACGGCGCGGGCCTCGGGCAGCAGATCGGTAAGTTCCACCAGGTGTTTTTGTCCCCGCTCGGTGACGGTGTCGGGGAAGAGGGCCAGGGTGCCCTCGCTCCAGGTGGTGTTCTTCACCTCCAGGTAGATCGGCCGTGGGTCGGGCGCCCCTTCGCTGGGCGTCAGCAGCAGATCGATGCGGCTGCGCTTTCCGGCGCCGTAGGCCACCTCGGGCCGGATCGCGCCGATCGGCCCCAGCCAGGGCTCCAGTAAGCCCGCCTCGATCGTGGCCCGCACCAGCCGGTTCGGCAGGGCTGTGTTGACCCCCACCCACACCGGTGTGCCGTCGGCCCCTGGCACCTCCGCCTGCTCCCAGGTCCAGGCCAGTTTGCGCTCGGGCCTGGGGTCGTGGCGCAGCCTCACCCGGCCGCCGGGGATCAGCACCCCGGTCATCGGGCCGGTGTTGGCGCAGTGGGCGGTGACCACCTGGCCGGCGGTGACCAACTGGCCGGCCTGGTCGCCCTCCAGCAGCTCCACGTCTGCCAGAAAGCGCTTGTAGCGCTTCAGCAGGATTCCCTCCAGCATCGGCTCCAGCTGCAGCACGGGCGTGGCCTTAACGGGCGTGGCCATAGCGCAGCAGGTGTAAGAGGTAGTGGCGGCCATACTGCCGCTCGATGACGCGGGCTATGGGCCCGGCCCCGATGGCGCGCTCGCTCAAACGGATCGCCCTGATCGTGGCGGTGGCCACGGCCCTGAGCAAGGTGGCCGGCCTGCTGCGCCAGCAGGTGATCGCCGCCGCCTTCGGGGTGGGCGCCGCCTACGACGCCTACAACTACGCCTATGTGCTGCCCGGCTTTCTGCTGGTGCTGTTGGGGGGGATCAACGGGCCGTTTCACAGCGCCATCGTCAGCGTGCTGGCGCGCCAGTCCCGGCCGGAGGGGGCCCGGGTGCTGGCCGCGATCAACACCCTGGTGGGGGCCGCCCTGCTCGGGGTGACCCTGCTACTGCTGCTGGCGGCCGATCCGCTGATCACCCTGGTGGGTCCCGGGCTGGATGCCAGCCGCCATGACATCGCCGTGGTGCAGTTGCGCTGGATGGCGCCGATGGCCCTGTTCGCCGGCCTGATCGGCCTTGGTTTTGGCGCCCTCAACGCCGCCGATGTGTTCTGGTTGCCCTCGGTGAGCCCGCTGCTCTCCAGTGCGGCGGTGATCGCTGGCATCGGGCTGCTGTGGTGGCAGCTGGGCCCGGAGATCAGCGCCCCGAGCCAGGTGATTGTCGGTGGAATCGTGCTGGCGGGCAGCACCACATTGGGAGCGGTGCTGCAGTGGCTGGTGCAGTTGCCGGCCCTGGCTCGCCAGGGGTTGCAGGGCGTCAGGCTGGTTTGGGACTGGCGCCATCCGGGCGTGCAGCAGGTGCTGAAGGTGATGGCTCCGGCCACCTTCTCCTCCGGCATGTTGCAGATAAATGTGTTTGTGGATCTGTTTTTCGCCTCGGGGATAGTGGGGGCGGCGGCCGGCCTGGGCTACGCCAACCTGCTGGTGCAGACCCCCCTGGGGTTGATCTCCAACGCGCTGCTGGTGCCTTTGTTGCCGGTGTACGCCCGGCTGACGGCCCCGGAAGACAGGGGGGAGCTGATCGGGCGCATCCGCCAGGGCTTGATGCTCTCCAACGTCTCGATGCTGCCGCTGGGGGCGCTGATGGTGGCCCTGGCGGCGCCGATCGTGCGCCTGGTCTACGAGCGCGGCGCCTTCAATGCCGCCGCCGGTGAGTTGGTCACCAGCCTGCTGATCGCCTACGGCCTCGGCATGGGGGTGTACCTGGCCCGCGATGTGTTGGTGCGCGTCTTCTATGCCCTGGGCGATGGCTACACCCCCTTCCGGTTCTCCCTGGCGGGCATCGGTCTCAATGCCCTGCTCGACTGGCTGCTGGTGGGGGGTCCCACCCCCTGGGGCCAGCAGCTGCCCGCTCTCGATTTCGGCGCCCCGGGACTGGTGTTGGCCACGGTGGCGGTGAACGCGATCACCTGTCTGGCCCTGCTGTGGGCGCTGGGGCGGCGGCTGGGGGGATTGCCGCTGCGGGCCTGGGCCCGGGACAGCCTGCTGCTGCTGTTGGCCGCTGGGGCGGCCGCCGTCGGGGCCTGGGCCTTCGCCTCCTGGCCCGGCTGGCCAGCAGGCCCGGGGGGATTGGTGCTGCAGCTGGGGACCAGTGGCCTGGCCGGCACGGCGATCTACGGGTTGCTCGCGGCGGCGGCGGGGGTGCCGGAAGCCCGCCAGCTGCTGCTCCAGTTCAGTCGTCCTCGCCGTTGAGTTGCACGCGCCGCTCCTCGCGCACCTGCATGGGCAGTTCCAGGTGGGAGCGACCGATCAGCTGTGGGCCCTCCACCGAGATGATCCGGGCCTCAATGCCGAATTCCCGGAAGGCGTTGGCCAGCTCCTGGATCAGGGCCTTTTCCACCTGGGCCTCGGCATCCACCACCCGGCCAATCAGCCTGGCCCCCAACTTGCCCATGCGCTTTCGCACCACTTCGCGGGCGTTCGTGACCTCGATCAGCAACACAACCCGCCTGCGACCTGGGTAACCCTATCGACAAAAGCCATCGAGCACATCCTCCAGATCTCGCAATTGTCCAGGAGGAATCAGTCGCGCCAGGGGCAGGCGGGTGCTGCCACCGCCGATCGGCACCTGCACCGCCTCCAGGGACTGGCGTGCCGCCACGGCGGCGCCTTGATCGAGGCGGGCTGCGCATTCGATCGCCAGGGCCTCGGCCAGGCCCGCATCCCCCAGGTAGAGGTGCCAGCCAGCCAGCTGCAGGTAGATCCGGTCGGCCAGGGCCAGCTCCAGTTGTTTGAGCTCGGGGCCACTGAGGCTCATGGCTGGGGGGCGGGGCGAAGGGCGATCACGATCCCACCATGCACCAGCAGCAAAGCCAACCAGCCCAGGCTGAGCCAGCTCAGGTGGCCCCAGGGATGGCGCAGTTGCTGCACCACCCACAAACCGCTGTTGATGGCGGCATACAGGGCCCCGTGCAGGGTGAAGTTCACGATTCGCTCGAAATGGCAGTACACGGGATCTTTGGCGTTGGCGGGGCCGTACCAGCGGATCGGCATCGAAACAGAAGCGAAGGGTTGGTTGGTCGGTTGGTTGGTCGGTGCGTTTGACGAAGGGGCCCTCCATGAGGTCAAAATGGGCCCATGCGCTTGTAGCTCAGCGGATTAGAGCATCTGACTACGGATCAGAGGGTCGGGAGTTCGAATCTCTCCAGGCGCGCTTTCAATCAAAACCGCCCCATGGGCGGTTTTTTTGTAGCAGCAGTCCCATGCTGGTGGGGGGGCTGTGGACCAAAGGGTGCCAGACCATCGGCTGCCAGAGCATCTGTTGCCAGAGCATCGGCTACCAGTTCGTACCATTCCCCTCTGCCCCCCCTGCTCCCAGCCATGGCCCCCACCGGCGCCGCTGCCCTGAATTCCGCCCTGGCGGCGAGCGATCCGGCGATCGCCGCCCTGATCGGCAAGGAGCTGCTGCGACAGCAGAGCCACCTGGAGTTGATCGCCAGCGAGAACTTCACCTCCCGCGCCGTGATGGAGGCCCAGGGGTCGGTGCTCACCAACAAGTACGCCGAGGGGCTGCCCACCAAGCGCTATTACGGCGGCTGTGAGCATGTCGATGCGATCGAGCAGCTGGCGATCGATCGGGCCAAGCAGCTGTTCGGGGCCGCCTGGGCCAACGTGCAGCCCCACAGCGGCGCCCAGGCCAACTTCGCCGTGTTCCTGGCGCTGCTGCAGCCCGGCGACACGATCCTGGGCCTGGATCTCAGCCATGGCGGCCACCTCACCCACGGCTCGCCGGTGAACGTGTCGGGCAAGTGGTTCAAGGCCGTGCACTACGGCGTCGACCCCGACAGCCAGCGGCTGGACATGGCCAGCATTCGCCAGCTGGCCCTGGAGCACAGGCCCAAGCTGATCGTCTGTGGCTATTCGGCCTATCCCCGCACGATCGACTTCGCCGCCTTCCGGGCCATCGCCGACGAGGTGGGCGCCTACCTGCTGGCCGACATGGCCCACATCGCCGGCCTGGTGGCCGCCGGCCTGCACCCCAGTCCGCTGCCCCACTGCCACGTGGTCACCACCACCACCCACAAGACCCTGCGGGGTCCCCGGGGCGGCCTGATCCTCTGCAATGACGCCGAGTTCGGCAAGCAGTTCGACAAGGCCGTCTTCCCCGGCAGCCAGGGCGGCCCCCTGGAGCACGTGATCGCCGCCAAGGCGGTGGCCTTTGGCGAGGCCCTGCGGCCGGAGTTCACCAGCTACTGCCGGCAGGTGGTGGCCAACGCCCAGGCCCTGGCCAGCCGCCTCCAGCAGCGCGGCATCGACGTGGTCAGCGGCGGCACCGACAACCACCTGGTGCTGCTCGACCTGCGCGGCATCGGTCTCACCGGCAAGCTGGCCGATCAGCTGGTGAGCGCCGTGCACATCACCGCCAACAAGAACACCATTCCATTTGATCCCCAGTCGCCCTTCGTGACCAGTGGCCTGCGGCTCGGTACCGCCGCCTGCACCAGCCGTGGCTTCGATGAGGCGGCCTTCATCGAGGTGGCCGATGTGATCGCCGATCGCCTGCTCAACCCGGAGGACAGCGCCCAGGAGCTGCGCTGCCGCGAGCGGGTGGCGCTGCTCTGTGATCGATTCCCCCTCTATGTCTCCGAGCCCTAGCTGCAGCCGGTGTGAACCTGGCCGGGGCCCGTAACGTGGGCCCCAAAGGTCGCCTGCCGTGACGCTCGCTTACAGCCCAAACGCGGCCGCCCTGCTCACCCTTGTGGCAGCCACGCTGATCACGGCTGCGGTGGTGCCCCTGGTGCGGCGGCTGGGGCTGCGCTACGGGCTCACCGATCCCCCCGATGCGCGCAAGCAGCACACCTCGCCGATGGTGCGCCTCGGAGGGGTGGGGATCATGCTCGGTTTCAGCATCGCCCTGGCGATCGTTTGGGGGCTGGGGGGCTTCGCTGAGCTGGCTGCGGCCAAGGACCAGCTGATCTGGACCACCCTGGCCGGTTCGCTCTGTTTTTTCCTGATCGGTCTGGCCGACGATCTGTTTGCCCTGCCGCCCCTGCCGCGCCTGGCGATCCAGCTCGGGGTGGCCATTGCCGTTTGGAGTCAGGGGGTGCGCATCGGCGCCATCGACCTGCCCATGGCCGGCGAGGGGGCGGCGCTGACCCTGCCGGACTGGCTCAGCCTGCTGGCCACGGTGATCTGGCTGGTGGGCATCACCAATGCGATCAACTGGCTCGATGGCCTCGATGGGCTCGCCGCCGGCGTCAGTGGCATCGCCGCGATCGCGCTGTTGTCTGTGAGTTTCAGCCTCGATCAACCCGCCGCTGGCCTGTTGGCCGCGGCCCTGGCCGGGGCTTGCCTCGGCTTTCTGCGCCACAACTTCAATCCAGCCCGCATCTTCATGGGCGATGGCGGCTCCTATTTCCTTGGGTTTGCCCTGGCGGCGATCAGCATCGTCGGGCCCGCCAAGGGGGTCACGGGGGTGAGCCTGCTGCTGCCGCTGTTGATCCTGTCGCTGCCCTTGGCGGATATGTCGGCGGTGATCATGGGCCGGCTCAGCTCGGGCCGCTCGCCCTTCTATCCCGACCGCCGCCATCTGCACCACCGGCTGCTGCGGGCTGGCTTCAGCCATCGGCGCACGGTGCTGCTCATCTATGCCTTCACCCAGTGGCTGGCGGCATTGGCCCTGGTGGTGGCCAATGCCGAGATGCGCTTCCTGTGGCTTGCCCTGGCCACCGCCATCTTGATCGGCGTGGTGGTGGTGTCTCGCCGCCAGATCCAAAGCGAAACCGCCCAGCATTCCCTGCCATGACTTCCAGCCCCGAATCATTGCCGGTTCACAACAATTCTGCAGTTGAGAGTAATTCTGCAGTTGAGAATATTTTTGCAGTTGAGAATAATTCTGCGGTTGAGAGTAATTCCCTGGCGGGGGCCGGGCTGGCTGGTCTGCCGCTGCCTGGGCCGTCGCTGGCTGGCGCCGAGATCCTCTGCGTTGGCACCGAGCTGCTGCTGGGCAACATCGTCAATGGCAATGCCCGCTGGATCGCCGAGCAGCTGGCTTCCCTCGGCGTTCCCCACTACCGCCAGGAGGTGGTGGGCGACAACCGCGAGCGGCTGATCGCCGCCGTGCGCGCCGCGGCCGGTCGCTGTCGCCTGCTGATCACCACCGGCGGGCTGGGGCCCACCCCCGACGACCTCACCACCGAGGCGATCGCCGCGGCCTTCGCCACGCCGCTGGTGGAGCGGCCAGAGGTGTGGGCCGACATCCAGGCCAAGGCGAGCGGCCGCGGCCGGCCGTTGGCGGCCAGCAACCGCCGCCAGGCCCTGCTGCCGCTGGGGGCGGAGCTGTTGCCCAACCCCACCGGCACCGCCCCGGGGATGATCTGGAGCCCCGATCCCGCCGGTTTTGCTGGGGAGCTGCAGCCCGGTTTCACCGTGCTCACCTTCCCGGGGGTGCCCAGTGAGATGCAGGCGATGTGGCTGGCCACGGCCGCCCCCTGGCTGCGGCGCTCCGGCCTGGCCCAGGGGGTCTATGCCAGTCGGCTGCTGCGCTTCTGGGACGTGGCCGAATCCAGCTTGGCCGAGCAGGTGGCCGATCTGCTCGAATTGCAAAATCCCACCGTGGCCCCCTACGCCGGCGCTGGCGAGGTGAAGCTGCGGCTGACGGCCCGTGCCGCCACGGCGGCGGCGGCAGAAGCCCTGCTGGAGCCGATCGAGCTGGAGCTGCGCGCCCGCACCGGCCGGCTCTGCTTCGGGGCCGACCAGGACAGCCTGGCCTCGGTGGTGCTGGAGCGGCTGCGGCGGCGCGGCGAGACCCTGGCGGTGGCCGAATCCTGCACCGGCGGTGGTCTGGGGGCGGCGATCACCGCTGTGGTGGGGGCCTCCGAGGTGTTTCTTGGCGGCGTGATCGCCTATGCCAATTCCCTCAAGCAGACGCTGCTGGGGGTGCCGGCGGCGCTGCTGGAAAGCCATGGAGCAGTGAGTGATCCGGTGGCCCTGGCCATGGCCGAGGGGGTGCGGCGGCTCAGCGGTGCCGATTGGGGGATTGCCCTCACCGGCATTGCCGGACCGACGGGGGCCGGTCCAGACAAGCCCGTGGGGCTGGTGCACATCGCCGTGGCCGGTCCCGATGGCAGCGCCAGCGAAGCGGTGCGGTTTGGCTCCAAGCGGGGCCGCAGTTGGATTCAAACCCTCAGTGCCGGCGAAGCCCTCAACCGGCTGCGCCTGCGCTTGGATGCCTGAGCCCTGGGGCTCTGCGCAGTTAGGGCTTATCCCCAGATAGTGTTTGGTCCCTGGAGAGCTGCTGGTTGACAGGCTCGCCACCCCCAGCAATGGGCGCCATCAGCCTGCGGCCGCTGCTGTGGAGCCTCGATCGGTCGCCCGCCCCACTGCTGCGGGCCTGGGCGCCCCCGGCGGGCGAGGCGGGCGAGGCGTCGCTGCCCCTGCTGTTGTTGATCGATCGGCGCGATGCCGCCGGGGCCAGGGCTGCCCCGGCCCTGCGGGGGCTGCTGGGTGCCAGGGAGCTGGAGCGGCTTGCCCGGTTCCGCCAAGCGGCCGACCGGGAGCGCTTCCTGCTCGGTCGTGGCGGCCTGCGATGGCTGCTGGGCACCCTGCTGGACTGTCCCGCCGCCGAGCTGCCGCTCACGGAGGGCAGCCATGGCAAGCCGGAACTGAGGGGAGGGCCGCAATTCAACATCTCCCATTCCGGCGATCTGGTGTTGCTGGCGGTTCATCGCCAATTGCCGATTGGCGTGGATGTGGAACAACAGCGCCCGGATCTGGACTGGGAGGCGATTGCCCGGCGGGTGCTGCCCGCCAGGGAGCTGCAGACGCTGCGGCAGCTGCCCCCCCAACGGCGAGCGGCGGGCTATTTGCGGGCCTGGTGCCGGCTGGAGGCCAAGCTCAAGGCCCGCGGCGATGGATTCAGCGCTTTGGCCGCTCTGGCAGCCGAGGAAGAGGCAGCCGAGGAAGAGGCCGCCCGGGAACAGGCTGCCCAGAAAGAGGCTGCCAAGCAGGGGGCTACCCAGGTAATGGTGGGCTGGGAAGCCGGCGGTGGCTGGGTTTTGGGCTCTGGCGGGCTGGGCAGCGCCTCAGTGCACTCAATAGTGCCCTCGATACGGGTGTGGGACCTGGCCCTGCCGGAGGGTTACGGCGGTGCTGTCGCCCTGTGGCAGGGGACATCGGCCATGAAAAGCTAATCGTGGAAAGTTATTTATTGAATTACATGCCTGTGATGCAATAGCCGGCATCCACGTAGATCACCTGGCCCGTGATGCCGCTGGCCAGGGGGCTGGCCAGAAAAGCGGCGGTGCTGCCCACCTCGTCTTGGGTGACGGTGCGGCCCAGGGGGGCCTTTGCCTCCACGTTGTGGATCATGTCGAGGATGCCACCGATGGCCGAGCTGGCCAGGGTGCGGATGGGCCCGGCGCTGATCGCATTTACCCGCACCTGCTTCTGCGGGCCCAGTTCGGCCGCCAGATAGCGCACTGAAGCCTCCAGTGCCGCTTTGGCCACGCCCATCACGTTGTAGTTGGGGATCGCCCGCTCCGCCCCCAGATAGCTGAGGGTGATCACACTGCCCCCCTGGTTGAACAGGGGTTTGGCGTAGCGGCACAGGGGCGCCAGCGAGTAGGCACTCACCTCCAGGGCCCGGGCAAAACCCTCGGGGCTGATGGCGCTGTAATCGCCGATCAGTTCTTCCTTGCCGGCAAAGGCCAGGCAGTGCACCAGTACATCCAAGGAACCCCATTGCTGCTGAATGCGATCGAAGACGGCCTCAATCTGTGCCGGCTCCTGCACGTTGAGCGGCTCGAAGAGGGTGGGGTTCAGGGGTTGGGTGAGTTCGCGCACCTTGGTTTCAAAGCGACCCTTCTCATCTGGCAGATAGGTGATGCCGAGTTCGGCGCCAGCGGCGGCCAGCTGCTGGGCAATGCCCCAGGCGATCGAGCGGTTGTTGGCAATGCCGGTGACGAGGGCCTTCTTGCCGCGCAGATCAAGGAGCATGGGGTGGGGAGCTGGAGGCGTGGGGGGATTCTCCCGCAGCGATGTGACCCGCTGAGCCCACCGCCCCGCAGGCGCTTGGCTCGGCTCAGGGGGCTGGTCAGGGCGAGGCGGTGTCGCCGGCGGCAGCGGCCGGGCCGCCATTAAGCAGCCGCTGTTCACTGCTGTCGACGGCACTGGGATCGCTGAGCAGTTCCGGCTGCTCCAGCAGTGGGAAGCGCTCCGCCTTCACCTCCTCGGCGAGGCGGGGGGGCTCCTGCCAGCGGTAGCCGCGCTGCGGTGCCTTGGCCTTACATAGCGCCTCGCTTTCGGCGCGCAGGGCTCGCCGCACGTCCTGGCGGGCTACCGCGTCAAAAAACTCCTGGCGGGGCGCCAGGCCAGCGCTGAATGGGGCCGAGCCGTTGCCGTTGAACAGCCTGGCCGCATCGGGGGTCCAGCGGGGTTGGCACAGGCCCTGGCGGCGGGTGTCCGTCTCGATCCAGATGTGCAGGCCATAGCCATCGGGTTGGCTCACCACGGCCAGGCCGTCGTGGGGCACCCGTCGCGGCAGGGGGTAGATGGACCAGGTGGCCGTGCGCTGGGTGGGCCCACAGCCCGCCAGCAGCAGCAGCCAAACGGCCCAGGGGGCGGTGCGCCTGCCCCAAAAACCTGGATCCGCCAAGCCCATTCGGCATCGCTGAAACTGCATCCAAGATGCTGCAGCTGGGGTGGCCGCCGCCGGGTGGCCGATTTGACCGGCGACTGAACTGGCCTGAACTGAACTGGCCTGAACTGGCCTGGCCTGGATTGGCTTGGCCTGGATTGGTTTGGCCGTTGAACTCTGCCCGTAGGGCAGCGGCCTTAAAGTTTCGCCCATGCAGGTGCCCCCCTTCAGTCTCCGCGAGCAGCTCGATGGCCTCGGCGAGGAGTTGGATCAAGCCGTGCTGCGGGTGCTGCGCAGCGGCCAGTACATAGGTGGCACCTCCATTGCCGACTTCGAGGAGGCCTTCGCCAAGGCGGTGGGGGTGCCCCATGCCGTGGGCTGCAACAGCGGTACCGATGCCCTGATCCTGGCCCTGCGGGGGCTGGGAATCGGCCCTGGCGACGAGGTGATCACCGCCTCGTTCAGTTTCTTTGCCACGGCGGAGGCGGTGAGCGCGGTGGGCGCCACGCCGGTGTTCGTCGATGTCGATCCAGTCAGCTATCTGATCGACTTGAATCAGCTGGAAGCCGCGATCACGCCGGCCACCAAGGTGCTGATGCCAGTGCACCTGTTCGGTCGCCCGGTGGATATGGAGCGGCTCTGTGCAATCGCCGGCCGATATGGCCTCAAGGTGGTGGAGGATTGTGCCCAGGCCACTGGATCCAGTTGGGCCGGTAGGCCCGTGGGCAGTTGGGGAGATGTGGGCTGTTTCAGTTTCTTTCCCACTAAGAATCTCGGTGGGGCTGGCGACGGGGGCGCCGTTACCTGTCGGGATGGGTTCCTGGCCCAGCAGATGCGCGAGTTGGCGGTGCATGGCATGCCCCGCCGCTATTTGCACACCCAGCTTGGTTACAACTCTCGCCTCGATGCAATTCAGGCCGCGGTGCTGAACGTAAAGCTGCCCCACCTATCCCACTGGGTGGAGCGTCGCCGCTCCATCGCCGCGCGCTATCGCGAGCAGTTGGCCCATCTCGACGCCATTAACTTGCCGGCGGATGTGCCCGATGGTCACAGTTGGAATCAGTTTGTGGTGCGTATTCCCCATAGGCCGGCCGCCACCATCTGCTGCGATAGCAGCTGTCTCCCTTCCGCTGACAGCGCCAATTTTGACTTGCCAGAGGCCTGCTGTCGCGACTGGCTGAAGCAGCAGTTGCAGGCGGCGGGCGTCAGCACAATCATCTATTACCCGATCCCGATTCACCGCCAGCCCGCCTACGCATATCTGGGCTATGGTCCCGGCTCCCTGCCCGTCACTGAACGCCTCTGTAGCGAGGTGCTCAGTCTGCCGATCTTTCCTGAACTAACGCTTGAGCAGCAGCATCAGGTGGTGCAGGGCCTCTGCCAGCTAATCGGCACCAAAGCCAACGGCATCGCCACTGACAACGGCACCGCCAACGCCAACGGCACTGCCACCGCCAACGGCACCGCCACTGACAACGCCACTTCAAACGGCACCGCTAACGCCACCGCCACCTCAACTGTTATGGCCGCCTGAGCTTGCCGCCACCCAAAATCAAGCATCTGCCCCCTTTGGCCAATAAGCCCCTGGCCAATAAGCCCCTGGCCAATAAGCCCCTGGCCAATAAGCCCCTGGCCAATAAGCCCCTGGCCAATAAGCCCCTGGCCAATAAGCCCCTGGCCAATAAGCCCCTGGCCAATACCTGCTGATGTCAGGCCGGCTTGAGTGAGGCGTACAGGGCCTTGAAGCGTGCCTGTTGTTGTCGGTGATCCACTATTGGCGCCGGATAGCCGCAGCGCTCCAGGGGGGCGATGGCGCCGGAGATCAGATCGGCGCTGCTGACGCGGGCCAACTCTGGCAACCAGTGGCGGATGTATTCGGCTTGGGGGTCGAATTTTTTGGCCTGGGTGCTGGGGTTGAAGATGCGCAGGGGTTTGGGATCC
>JBIKWK010000064.1:0-16041 GCA_044356375.1 Prochlorococcaceae cyanobacterium
GGGCCTGGATGCCGCCACCACGCTGCCAGGCCTCTACGCCGTGGGAGAGGTGGCCTGCACCGGCGTGCATGGGGCCAACCGACTGGCCAGCAACTCCCTGATGGAATGCCTGGTCTTCGCCCGGCAGCTAAGGCACCTGCGACCCGAATCCAACTCCCTGCCCAGGCCACCTGTGGGCGGCGCCAGCAAAATCAATTCCATGCCACGGTCAGTTGAGCTGCTGAGCGGCCAGATCGCCGAGCTGCGCTCCCTCTGTTGGGCGGTGGCAGGCCTGGAGCGGCGAGGCCACACCCTGGGCGGCACCCTGACCCTGATCCGCAGGCAGCGCGGGGAACTGGAGGCCGATCCCTGCTGGAGAGAAATGAATTCCCTGGCTCCAGGCCAGGAACTGCTGCTGGCAGCGGAGCTGCATGCCGGCGTGTCGCTGCTGCAGGAGCTGCACCAGCGGCTGATACTGGCCGAACTGCTTATCGAAGCTGGCCTCTTCCGCCAGGAGAGCCGCGGCGGCCATTTCCGCACCGACTGCCCCGCAAAACAACCGTTCTGGCAGTGCCACAGCGTTCAGCGCCTGGGCCATGCCATCGCCACTACGCCGGTGGGCATGAGCGCCTAGGGAGCTTGTGGGCAAGGCCTGGCCAGGGCTAAGCCTGGCCGGGGGGGCCATCAGCCGCGGAAGCCACTGAGCTGGGCGAGCTTGGCCAGTGGTTTGACGCCCACATCGAGCTTGCCGTTGATTTCCCAGGTGGGGAAGCCTTCAATCTTCTTGCTATCGCAGAGCGCCTTCTGGCTGTTGAGACCATCCGGGGCGCACTCGATCACCTTGAGCTTGGCGGTGGCCTCCTTGCCAAACAACTCCTTCTGCTCATGGCAATGGGGACACCAGTAGGCGGAGTACATCGCCGCGCCGCTGCCGCTGAGATGCTCGGCCAGGGCGATGGCCTCAGGCGTGCTGGAGGCGATCACCGCCGGTGGCGCCCCACGCGCCGT
This sequence comes from Prochlorococcaceae cyanobacterium, assembly GCA_044356375.1. Taxonomy (GTDB): domain Bacteria; phylum Cyanobacteriota; class Cyanobacteriia; order PCC-6307; family Cyanobiaceae; genus UBA5018. The sequence goes on from JBIKWK010000064.1 coordinate 988, forward strand.
CTCCAAGGCGGGGCGATCGACCGCGGCGGCCCAACCCAAACCGACCAGCCCCACCACCAGCCCCACCAGGACCACCCGAAACACCACCTGCCCCTGGTCCTGCCAGTCGCCGCCCAGCAGGGAGAGCACAAACAGGGCCAAGCTGAGACTGGCCGAGAGCACGCAAAAGAAACAGAAGGCGTGAATCTTGATCACCAACAGCCCGATCAAAATCAGGCTGAAGAGGGCCATGCCGGTGCTGGTGAGCAACAGCCCCCACCAGCTCCAGGTGGCCAGGCGAGCGCGGATCTCCCCGCGCATCACCAGGGGCAGCGCCGCCATCAGCAGCACCGCCGCGTAGGCCAAAAAGCCAAACAGCGACAGGGGTTGACCGAAAATGGTGCCCCAGGCGCTGTTGAGCACCTTGTCGCAACCATCAGCCCCGCCAGGGCAATTCAGGGCCCCGAGCAGCCCCCAGCGCTTCAGGGTGATCGCTCCGGTGTCGAGCGCTCCCACGGTGGCCAACACCGCCATCGCCACCCTTAGCCATCGACGACCGGGGTCGCCGCGTCGGCGGCTGGCGCTAAGACGCTCACTCAGGCGGCTGGAGGTCAAGGCACGTCGCTGCACTGAGGGGATTCTGGCAGCCCCGGCAGGCCTCGCCCCCAGACCCATAGGGTGGCTGGATGTACCCGACAAACTTGACTGAAACAACCTTGACTGAGCCAGGACCTAGTCAAATGGAAGTGAATCGGTCAATTCGAGCTGAACCAGCCTTGAACCAGCCAGCCGAGAACACAGCCCGCCTCCAGCAACCCGGGGTTTCGAAGCCCACCATTGCCTTCGCCCATCTCGGTTGCGAAAAGAATCGAGTGGATACCGAACACATGCTGGGCCTGCTGGCCCAGGCTGGCTATGGCGTGACGGCCGATGAGTGCGACGCCAATGTGGTGGTGGTCAATACCTGCAGCTTCATCCAAGATGCTCGTCAGGAATCTGTGCGCACCCTGGTGGAGCTGGCGGAACAGGGCAAGCAACTGATCATCGCCGGCTGCCTGGCCCAACATTTCCAAACCGATCTATTGGAGTCGCTACCAGAGGCCAAGGCGATCGTGGGCACCGGCGACTATCAGCACATCGTCAGCGTGCTGGAGCGGGTGGAGGCCGGCGAGCGAGTGAATCAGGTGAGTGCCGTACCCACCTATGTGGGCGATGAACACTTACCCCGTTACCGCACCACCAGCGAAGCGGTGGCCTACCTGAAGGTGGCAGAGGGCTGCGACTATCGCTGCGCCTTCTGCATCATTCCCAAACTGCGCGGCGACCAGCGCTCCCGCACGATCGAATCGATCGTGGCCGAAGCTCGCCAGCTAGCCGCCCAGGGGGTTCAGGAGTTGGTATTGATCAGCCAGATCACCACCAATTACGGCCTCGACATCTACGGCAAACCGCAGCTGGCGGAGCTGCTGCGGGCCCTGGGGGAGGTGGAGATTCCCTGGATCCGCGTCCACTACGCCTATCCCACGGGCCTCACGGCCCCGGTGCTGCAGGCCTATAGCGAGGTGGCCAATGTGTTGCCCTACCTGGATCTACCGCTGCAACACAGCCACCCAGAGGTGCTGCGAGCCATGAACCGCCCCTGGCAGGCGGGGGTAACCGCTGAGCTGCTGCACCGCATCCGCGCACAACTGCCAGATGCCGTATTGCGCACCACCTTCATCGTGGGCTTCCCGGGCGAAAGTGAAGAGCATTTTCAACACCTGCTCGATTTTGTGGCAGAGCAGCAATTCGACCACGTGGGGGTTTTCTGCTTCTCGGCCGAGGAGGGTACGGCAGCGGCCGACCTGCCCAATCCAGTACCGCCGGCAATAGCCCAGCGCCGCAAAGATCAATTGATGGCCCTGCAACAGCCGATCGCCGCCGCCCGCAATGGCAGCTGGGTGGGGCGCATCGTGGATGTGCTGATCGAGCAGGAAAACCCCAGCAGTGGCGAAATGATCGGCCGCTGCAGCCGCTTTGCCCCGGAGGTGGATGGGGAGGTGCGGGTGATGCCCGGCGCCCTGGGCCTCTGCGCCGCTCCCGGCACCATGGTGCCTGTGCGGATAACGGCGGCCGACACCTACGACCTGATCGGGGAGGTGGTCGGCGCCCAGGCGATGGTGGACGCAGCCCTCGCCGCCCGCAGCTCCCACCAGTGAACCGGCAAGACGAACCGGCGCACGGCAAGCGCCGGCGGGGCCAGGGGTTGGGTGCGCCAGGTTTGGCTAGCTGGGGCTGGCTCGGCAAATCAAGGCTCCCAGAGTTCCTGGGGCGCCATCAGCGCACCACCTTCCTGCTCGCCTCTGGATTGAGCACTGCCGGCTCCTTTGCCAGCATCACCGCCAAGAGCTGGATCCTGATGGATCGCAGCGGCAATCCACTGCTGCTGGCCCTGCACTTCGCCCTGCTGGCGCTACCCAGCCTGCTGGTGAGTGGCCCGGCCGGGGTGGCCACCGACCGCCATGGGGCCGCCCGGGTGCTGGTGCTGGCCCAGTGGGGGCTGTTTGCCGCTGCCCTGCTGGGGGCGGTGTCGGTTCCACTCACCAGCGGCTCACTGCAGCTGGCGCTGCTGCTGACCAGCACCCTGTTGCTGGGGATTGCCAGCGCCTACGAACTCACTGCCCGCAACAAATACTGTGCCCTGATGGTGGACAAGCCAGAACAACTGGCGCCATATCTCACCAAGTTCTCGGTGGTGTTCAACCTGGGCAAGCTGGTGGGACCACCCCTGGGGGGTTGGCTGGTGGCCGGGGCCGGTGCCGGGGCGGCGCTGACCATCGATGCCTTCTCCTTCCTGTTGCCGATCGCCTCGGTGCTGTGGCTGCTGAAGCCCAGGGGCGATCTGGATATCCGCAGTGGCTTGGGGTCTAGCGCCAGTGTGGCCGCAGCCTGGCGGGATGCCGGTGGGGTGTTGCGCCATGTGCTGCGCTTCTGCGCCCTGGCCTGCCTGCTGTGCTTCTTCCACCCCGGCCTGGCCCCCGTGATGGCCAAGCAGGTGCTGGGTCCCTCGCCCCAGTCCCTGGGCCTGTTCACCAGCGTGCTGGCCGCCGGCAGCATCTCCGGCGGGGTGCTGCTGCAACGCAACAGCACCTGGCTCAGCCAGCGGCCGGGTCTGCTGCTCGGCAGCTGCACAGCCTTGACGGGGGCAGCCCAGCTGGCGATGGCGATCTGGGGGCTGCGGGGCTGGACCTTCGTGGGCCTGGCCAGCACCTTTGTGATCGGTGCCGGCACGGCCGCCCTGCTGGCGGGAGTGAATGTGATCACTCAAGTGGGATCCCCCATGGCGATCAGGGGCCGCATGGCGGGCCTCGGCCAGATTGCCTTTCTGGGCGGTGGCGGCGCCAGCGGCATCCTGGCCAGCTTGATCAGCATCAAGGCCAGCCTGGCCGCCAGTTTTGGCCTATTAGGGGCAGCTGCCCTGGCCCTGGGGCTCCGGGAACTGCTCCAACGCAGGCAGCTGCGACTGGCGCTCAGATCAACTTGATGCCGCGCAGCACGAAGGAAAGGCCAATGGCTGTTACCAGTCCGCCAGCCACCAGAGCCAAATAGATCGCCGGACCCATGGGCACCTCTTTGATGTTGTGCCTATTACAGCAGAGTCCCCGGCTGGTTCACCAGCAATGAAAACCTGCCTAAGGTGGCCGCCATGCGAACCCTCTTCGTCTATCCCGAATTTCCCAAGACCTTCTGGAGCTACGAGAAGATCTTGGAACTCGTGAACCGCAAGGTTTTGCTGCCTCCGCTCGGGATGGTGACCGTGGCGGCGCTGCTGCCCCAGCACTGGCCGATGAAGTTGGTGGACCGGAACGTGCGGGAGGTGAGCGAAGCCGAGTGGGACTGGGCTGAGCTGGTGGTGATCTCCGGGATGATCGTGCAGAAGCGCGACATGGCCGCCCAGATCGCCAAGGCCAAGGGTCGGGGGCTGCCCGTGGCCGTGGGCGGACCTTTTGCCAGTTCCACGCCAGAGGCGCCGGAACTGGATCTGGCCGATTACAAGGTGCTCGACGAGGGGGAAATCACCCTGCCCCAGTTTGTCGAGGCGATCGAGCGCGGGGAGCCGGCGGGTCGTTTCAGCGCCAATGGGGAGAAACCAGACGTGACCTCCACGCCCATACCCCGCTTCGATCTACTGCAGCTCGATGCCTACGATTCGATGAGCGTGCAGTTTTCACGAGGTTGCCCGTTCCAATGCGAATTCTGCGACATCATCGTACTCTACGGTCGCAAACCTCGCACAAAAACCCCAGACCAACTGATCGCAGAGTTGCAGTCGCTCTACGACCTGGGTTGGCGCCGCTCCATATTTCTGGTGGACGACAACTTTATCGGCAACAAGCGCAACGCCAAGCTATTGCTGCCTGCACTGAAGCAGTGGCAAATAGAACACGGCTATCCGTTTAGCCTTTCCACCGAGGCCTCCGTGGATCTGGCCTCCGACGACGAGCTGATGACGATGATGGCTGAGTGCCGCTTTGATTCCGTCTTCCTGGGCATCGAAACCCCCGACGAAGCCAGTCTAGAGACGGCGAAGAAATTACAGAATACCCGTAGCTCCCTCGATGAATCTGTCGATCGGATCACCTCCTATGGCATCCGGGTGATGGCTGGTTTTATCATCGGCTTCGACGGCGAGAAGATCGGTGCCGGTGATCGAATCGTGGAATTTGTGAGCCGCACGGGTATCCCAGCAGCCATGATGGGTATGCTGCAGGCCCTACCCAATACCGGCTTATGGCACCGACTGGAGAAGGAGGGTCGGTTGATTGAGAACAAGGCAGCAGCCAAGGGGGTCAATCAAACCAACCTGCTCAATTTCATCCCCACCCGGCCGATCCGCGATATTGCCAACGAATATGTTGACGCCTTTTGCCGGCTCTATGAACCCCACGCCTATATCGATCGGGTTTGCAGCTACTACTTAAAAATGGGTAAACCTCGCTGGCAGCAGTTTGTGCCAGGGAGCCTCAACAAACCCAGCCTGCCGGCCTGGATCGATGTGCGCGCCCTGCTGATCGTGATCTGGCGGCAGGGAATCAAGCGCGACACCCGCTGGCGTTTCTGGCGATCGCTGCTGAAGGTGGCCCTGGGCAACCCTGCCGTACTGGAACAGTTCCTGGTTACCCTGGCCCACAACGAACACTTCATGGAGTATCGCGGGGTGGTGACCCGCGAAATTCAAGAGCAACTGGCGGCCCTGCCCCCCGATCCCCCCTACGCCCCGCAGGTGGCCAACCGCGAACTGCAGCCGGCCTAGCAGTTTTTGCTTGCCCCCAGAACATTCGACAAGCCCCAGTTACCAGCTGCTTACTTCCGGACCTCGGCGTCATTGGAGCAACGCCATGGTTCTAAATACCCGGTGGATGATTTTAAATATTTCATCCTTAAATCTTCTCTTGATTACCCATCAAGCTCCGCGACTCAGGGAGGGCCGACCCAAATCGCTTGACCTCACAAGCTGCTCCGCTCTATCCCAGGAATAATGTCGGCTCTCCACGGAGTGATCCGGGTAATCAAGTAAATCTTTAATCGCTAATCCTGAATATATTCGCTGCCATCAAACAGGCAGCTCTCGGCTTTCTGCAATTCACGCCCCAGATACAGGGCATGGTCGAACCTGGTTAAGCCAGGGGCCCCATCCGCTTCGCTGAGGGCGATCCCCAGCTCCTTGGCGGTGCGGCCCCGGTAAATTTGCTGAGGTTGGCGCGGAACACCGCCCCGACAGGCCAATACTTTGCCCGTGGCTGGATCGGTGGCCAGGCCCCGCTCGTCGATGCCGTTGCTGTAGTGCTCGGCCACCAACAGGCCGGCCTCGCGGTCGAGCTTGATCAGCACATAGCCCCCCTGATCCAGGGCGATGGCGCGGCCAGACAGCGCCTCGTCAAGCTGGCGGCGCCTCTGCAGGATCTCCTGGCTCAAAGGTGAATGCATGCAGAGGATCGTAGGCAGCGGTGAAGGGTAGTTCGGCATTCTCTGCGGCGATCTGCTGCTGGAGCTCGTCATTGGCCCCGGGCAGCCAGTTGCGCACGATCGCATCAAAGCGGGGCTGATACCAGCGGTGCAGGCTGGCCCGGGGCTGGGCGACAAAGCCCCGCCGCCGCTTGTGGCTGCCACCGGCACCTGGATCAAAGCTGCGGATGCCAGCGCTGATGGCCCATTCAATCGGCGCGTAGTAACACACCTCAAAGTGGAGACTATCAATCTCCTCATCGCTGCCCCAATAACGGCCCCAGAGCTGGTCGGCGGCGCGCACGCACAAAGACATAGCCACCGGCTCGGCCGGATCGCCGCGATGGGCACTGAACAGCACCAGATGCTGGCGCAACTGCTTAGCGGCGGCATCAAAAAATGCCTCGCTCAAGTACTTGCTGCCCCAGGGGCCCCAGCGGGCACAGTGCTGGGCGTAAAAGTGGTGCATGCTGCCCACCAAGGCCGCGGGGATGGCCTCGCCCACCAGGGGCGTAACCCGCAGCCCCGCCTCATGCACAGAGTTTCGCTCTCGCTTGATATTGCGACGCTGATTTGCATTGAAGCTGGCAAGATAACCGCCAAAATCGGCATGACCCGGGTTGCCCCAAGCACTCTGCTGGTTTAGCCAGGTGGCGCAGCCGGCGGCTTCCGCCAGGGGGCGCCAGGCTGGATCCACGTACAGAAAATTACAACTGAAAATGCCGTGGCGCAGGCAGAAGTCATCGATCAGCTCCAACATGGCCGCCGTGAGCTCGGATTCCGACTCCCCAGGGGCGATCAAAAAGCGATAGCCTTGAACTGGACTCACCGGACTCATGCCCACCAGTTTCGGGTAATAGCGCTGCCCCAGCTGCTGGGCCAATTGGGCAAAACTCTGATCGAAAACAAACTCCCCATAGCTGTGGCCCTTGAGATAGAGGGGGGCAGCGGCCACCAACTCACCGCTTCGCCACAGGCCCAGGTGACAGCTCTGCCAGCCCTCGGCCGGCACGATGCTGGAGCTGGCCTCCAGCTGGTGCAGCCAACTCCAGCGATAGAAGGGCAGCCCATCGGGATGCACCGCCAACAGCAATCGATCCCAGGCCGCAGCCGGGAAATCACCCATCGACTGGTGCCAGCGGGCTTCGAGCTCGGCCATGGCAGCGAGGGCGGTGAACGGGGGGCAAAACTAACCATGACAATCCCGCGCCCGGGCGGCGCCAGCCAAGGCGAGCCATGAAACCTGGAACGGAATCGGCACCGGTGCGCCAATCCTGCCTGCCAAATCCAGCAGCCAAGCCAGGGATGGAACCACAGCCAAATCCAGCACCAAAACCAGGGCTGGGATCAAAACCAAGGATGGCACCAAAGCCATGGGGGCCGGCCACCACCTCGCTGACCAAAGCCTCGCTGACCAAAGCTTCGCTGACCACCGCCTCGCTGACCGTCGCGGTCCTGGCCGGTGGCGCCGTACTGCAGCCGCTGGAAGCCCGGGCCGGTTTGCTGACGCCCCTGCTGCAGCTGATGCGGCCGCAGTTGGAAGAGCGCTTGGCGCGGGTCTGCGTGACGATGGCTTCAGGCGGCGACAGGGATCTGGAGCGCAGTCTTCAAGATCCCTGCCGCCAGCTCGCCGGCCCCACCAGCCGCTGCCTGATCGAGGAGACTGACCGTTCCGGCCGCAGCCTCGGCGTGCTCAGCGACCTGCTCGGCGGCCGCTTTGGCGACGACAGCGAAATTGTGGTGAAGCGCTGCATGGCCCGCATGTTCGGCCTGCCCAGCGGCGTGCTCGATGCCGTGCCCCTGCGCCAGCTAGCCCAGCGCTTCGCGGAGCGCTCCCGTCAGCCAGCCCCAGCGGCCGGGCAGCCGTAGCGCAACAGCAGGTCGCCATCGTCGAGCAGGCGCCGCTCCAGCGGCCGCCAGCGGCCCTCTGGCATGGCCAATCCAGCCGGCAGCCAACTGTGGGGTCCCCCCAGCAGCTGGGGGGAGAGGGTGAGCTGCAACTCATCCAGCAGCCCGGCGGCCAGCAGCTCGCCGGCGATCTCAGCGCCACCGAGCACCACCAGGCGGGCGATGCCCAAGGCCGCCAGGGCCGCCAGGGATGCCGGCCAACCGGCCATCGGCACACCCCGCTCAAAGCCGCGGCCAGCGGCTGCTGCGGCCACCGGCTCGGGGGCCAGCAGCCAGCGCCGCAAGGGCTGCTTGAAAAACGGCAATTCATCGGCAAAAGAGCCGCTGCGACTGGCCACGATCGCCACCGGCTGGGCTGGGCGGCCGCCGGCCTGGCGGGCCGCCAGCAGCTGGGGCTGGCGCAGCAGACAGGTGCTGCCATGGCAGCGCAGGGTGGCGGCCCCCAGCAGGGCGGCATCAGACCAGGCCAGGGCCTCATCCAGCACCAGCCGGTCGGCGGTGCCACCAATCTGGGCCGGCCCGCCCTGGGGGGGCGCCAGGCGGCCATCCAGGCTCACCGCCAGCACCAGGCGGGTGCTGGGGCGAATCACCCGGCCACCAGGGCCTCCAGGGCCGGCGGCAGCATCTCCAGCCGCGGGGTCTCGGCGAACACCTCGGCGGCATTGTTCGGACTCTCCTGCAGGCGCACCTTGTGCAGGCTGGCACCGGTGGCCGCGATCGGGGCCTGCAGCCGGTCGGCGATGTACAGGGCGATGTTCTCGGCCGTGGGCACGGTGGTGGCGAAGTGCTCCACGTCCTTGTTGAGGAAGGTGTGATCCAAGGGCTCCACCACCAGATCGTCCACCAGCTGCTGCAGGGCGGCCAGATCGCAGACCATGCCGGTGCGGGGATCGATCTGACCGCGCACGGTCACATCCACCAGGTAGTTGTGGCCGTGGCCGTGGGGACGGGCGCACTTGCCGTAGATGGCGGTGTTTTCATCAAAGGAGAGCTCCGCCTGGGCCAGCCGGTGGGCCGCGGCGAAATGGGTGCGAATCGAGAGAAAGGCTTCCATGGAGTCGTCGAGGACGTCGGCCCAGAGATGGGGTTGTTCGTAGAGGCGCAGGCCCACCAGCGGCAACTTGGGCGCCAGGCGACGCCAAATCGCCAGCACCAGGGCCTCGGTGGTGGGAAGCATGCCGTCGGGGCGAGCGAGGTCGAACTCCGGCCACACCTCATTGAGGTAGCGAAAATCCAGCTGCCCGGTTACCTCAGCCCGGATGGCGTGCTTCACCTCGGAGAGGTTGAGCACCATGCCATCGGCGTCGAGGGGCCCGGCCATCGCCGTGATCAGCTCGTAGTTGTGGCCATGGCCCGGCGCGTAGGTGCAGGCCCCGAAACGGGCCCGGTTGTCATCGGCCGATAGCTCAGGCAGCCAGTAGCGATGGCTGGCGCTGAAGCCAGCTCGGCGAGTGATCACACAGGGCCTCCCCCGGCCGTGCGCTGCTGGGGCTGCCATCTTCCGCCGCTGCTTCTGGTGCCCCATCCTAGAAACGGCAGCGGTACCTCTGCAGCCGATGACCAACCCCACCCACGGCGAGCTGGCGCGGCGACTGGAGGGCTTGAATCTCTACCTGGTGGGGATGATGGGCACGGGCAAGAGCGCCGTGGGTCGGCCCCTGGCCGCAGCCCTGGGCTATCGCTTTCTCGATGCCGACACCAGCGTGGAGCGGGTGGCGGGCCGCTCGATTCCAGAACTGTTTGCAGAGGTGGGCGAGCCTGGATTCCGCGATCTGGAGACGGCGGTGCTGGGGCAAATCGCCAGCTGGCATTCGCTGGTGGTGGCCACCGGCGGCGGGGTGGTGACCAGGCCGGAGAACTGGGGCCACATGCAACAGGGGGTGGTGGTGTGGCTGGATGCACCCCCCGAGCTGCTGCTGCGCCGCCTGGCCGCCGACCCCAGCCCCAGGCCGCTGTTGCAGACAGCCGATCCCGAGAGCCAACTGACCAGCCTGCTGAGCCAGCGCCAGCGCCTCTACGCCCAGGCCGATCTGCACATCCGCCAGGCCGGCGAGCCCATCGAGCAGGTGGCGGCGGCGGTGCTGGCCCAGCTGCCGACGATCCTCAAACAGCGCCAGGAGCCGCCGCAACAGCCGGCAATGCTCCAGAACGCCGAAGGACAAACCAGCCCTTCCCTGAATTGAACACAAACTTCAACACAAACTTGGCCGCCAGCTGAGTTCTGGTCTCAGCGATCCGGTGGCTCCAGGCGCACCGCAAACCATTGGATGGCGCAGCCGGGCTCCAGTTCCAACTCACAGGCGGTGGCCAGCAGCCGCTCGGCCCGCGCCTCGTGGGAGGGCAGGGAGGCCAGGTCGCTGGGCAGGGGATCCAGCCGCTCCAGCTGCTGGGCCAGCCATTGGAGGGTGGCGGCGGCCGTGAGGATCGACTCGCCGCGCCAGGGATCGAGCACCACGTAATGATCTAGTTCCCGCAGCAGAGGATCGGACATGGCCACGGCGATGCTGGCTCCCATCCTGACGCTGCTGGTGCTGCTGCTGCCGGCGCGGGCGGCCCAGTGGCCCGAGTGGAGCCTGCCGGCGCCGCTGCCGCGGCCCGAGCGGCAGGACCTGATCTATCCGGCCTGGTTTGCCGGCCGCTGGCAGGTGAGCAGCGGCGCGATCAGCTTCGAGGCTCGCTTCTGCCAGCAGCCAGATCCGGGCCAGCCTGGGCGGGGCGAGCGGGCAGTAGTGGGCGATCGCGCCTTCAATGCCCTCAGTATTGGCAAGGCGGTGCTGGGGGAGCAGCTGTTGTCGGTGCGGAGCGATCCCGCCAATCCCAACCGTCAAATCGCCCTGCTAGCCGACCGGCAAGAACTGGAATCCCAGGTGGTGGGCCGCCGCAGTGAAACCCCGGCAATCACAGCCAACTCAATAGCTGCAGGTAGCTCAACAGCCAACTCGACAGCTGCAGGTGGCTCCACAGATGGCTCAACTGCGCCGGAATTCTGGGCGGATGAGTTGAGCCTGCAGCTGCTGCACGGCCCTGGCGAACCCCGGCTGAGCCGGGTGGAGACCCTCAGCCATTTCGTGCTGCAGGCCGATGGCTCGATCCTGGGGGAGCAGTGGCAAGCCAGTTACCCCTCCCCGAGCCTGGGGCTGGCGGCCCGGGCCACAGGCACGAACCACGAACTGCTCAGGCTCGATCCCTTGACTTCCTCCCCGCCGTGAACGGCGGAGATTCCTTCTACGCTGCGCATGTGGATGCCTCAGCGATCGGGTGGGTTGGCGCTTCACAGCCTGCTGCCACCGCAAGGGTGGACTGATGCGCGGCTCCACGCCCGTTTTGACTCTCCGCCAGTCCGGCGGCGAGGATGTTCAAAGCAGCGTTGATGTCGCGATCGTGAATCGTTCCGCAACTCGGGCACTGCCACTCCCGGATTGACAGCTCCTTCTTGCCGTCCTGGTAGCCGCAGGTTGAGCAGACCTGGCTGGTGGGCAGCCATCGGTTGATGACCACTACTTGCCTGCCGTATTGCTCGGCCTTGGATTCCAACAGAGTGCGGAACTGCCGCCAGCCGGCATCGGCAATCGAGCGGGCCAGCTTCCTGTTTTTGAGCATCCCCGACACATTCAGGTCTTCCAGCACCACCGTTTGGTTCTCGCGGATGATGCGGGTCGAGAGCTGATGCAAAAAATCGAGGCGCTTGTCTGCGATGGAGGTGTGAAGTGCTGCCACCTTCCGCCGAGCAACGGCTAGGCGGTTGGAACCTTTTTGCTTGTGCTTGAGGTGCCGCTGCAGCCGCCAGAGACGCTTAAGCGCAGAGCGCAGAAACTTCGGCGGGGCGATCTTTTCACCGTCTGAAGTGACGGCGAGGGATGCCAAGCCCAGGTCGATGCCGAGCGCTTTGCCATTGGCAGGCAGCGGTGTTGGCTCCACCTCCACCACGAAGGAGGCGAAGTAGCGCCCGCTGGCCTCACGAATGACCGTGACGCTGCTGGCGTCCGATGGCAGATCCCGGCTCCATTCGATCGGGACAATGCCGATCTTGCTGAGCGTCAGCGACCGCTCTCCTGTGTGGAAGACGTGCGACATGAAGCGGATCGCCTGGGCGCCGCGGCGCCTTTTGAAGCGAGGGGGCCGCACCTTTGGCCCTTTGCGCTTGCCACTCAGGCTGGCCCACCAGTTGCGGAACGCCTGATCCAGGTCGCGCACGGACTGCTGCAGCACCACATTGCTGGGGCCTGACAGCCAGGACCTTTCAGGGGTTTGCTTGGCCTGGGTGATGCAGAGCTTCGCCAGCACGGGGTAGCTAGTTTTCTCGCCTGCGGCATAAAGCTCACGGCTCTTGGCCAGGGCGTCGTTCCAGACCACCCGCGCACAGCCAAACGACTTTGCCAGCGCCAGCTGTTGATGGGGATGTGGGTAGAGGCGGTAGCGGTAGCGTTGCTTCACACCAACTATCATGCCAAAGTTGTGGTGCAATGGCGCAACCACCACTTAAACGAGGTAGACACAGCATTTCGAGGCTGATTATTCCCCTTGGCATTTGTTTATAAATGCCGCAAAAAAGCTTGGGCGACGCTGCACTGGAGCGGATGCACGGAGTCTTTTTGGGCGTCGCAGAGCAAATGGGTGTCTAGCTGTTGGAGCTGAACGGCGAGGCGAACAACTTTGCTGGTGGTGGAGGACGGACAGCTGCTGGTCGAGTACCCGCCGAGGCTCTTGGTCTCGACGCTGGCGAAGCACCTCAAGGGCGTCAGCACTCGGATGCTGCGCAAGGAGTTCCCTGAGCTGGCAGCTCGTGGCGCACACCTCTGGACGCCCAACTACTTCGACGCTTCCGCTGGCGGTGCGCCGATTGAACGGCTCAGGGAGTATGTGGAGGCTCAGGAAGAGCCGTCCTGAAGGACGGGGTTTGTATCCCAGAACAGCCACTGATCAGCCTCGATCCAATCAGCCTCGACCCACCTGGGCGCCAATCCGATCCCGCCAACTGAACAGGGGCTCCAGCAGGGGGTTGTCGGCGATGCCGGGAGCACCGCGACCGGCCAGGGGCGCCCCGGCGGAGGCGGGGAACTTGAGCAGCGACAGCTGGGCCGCCACCGCCAGATCCGCCAGGGAGAGTTGGTCGCCCACCAGGTAGGGGGCCGCCGCCACCAGGGCCGCCAACTGCTCCAACCTGGCCTCCAGTTGCTGGCCTGCCGCGACCCCGAGGGCACCGGCCACCGTCTCCCCCAGCTGCTCGGGCAGCAGATCCACCAGCTGGCGCAGGGGACCAGGGGTGCTGTCCGGCAACAGGGCACCGCGCAGGGAGGGATCGGCCGCGGCGGCCTGCAGCAGGGCCAGTCGGCAGCCGGTCGCCAGGGTGGTGTCGGCCCAGCCCTCCAGCAGCAACACCTGGGCCCGCTCCCGGGGATCGGCCGGCAGCAGGGCGGGCTCGGGATGGCGCGCCTCCAGGTGGAGGGCGATGGCCGTGGAGTCGGCGATCACCTCGGTGCCGTCCACCAACACCGGCACCTGCCGCTGGCCGGAGAGGCGGAACAGCTGCCACTGCCCCAGGCCCGGCAGCACCTCCACCACCGTGAAGTCGAGACGCTTGGCGGCGAGCACGAGGCGCACCTTTTCACAAAATGCCGAGTGGCGAAACTGGAGCAGCTGCAGCATCGTCACAGATGGGGCCTGGGCGGCAGAGTAGCCAGCATCAGCAGGGCAGTTGGCCAATCGCCAGGACATGAAGGAGTTCTTCCTCAACGTGACGCGCTACCCGCGCTACCTGATCGCCTTCGGTTTGGGGGTGGCCAATTCGCTTCTGGAGCCCCTGGCCCAGCGGGGCCGCAACCCGGTGACGGCGGTGGCCCTGATCGGAGCCGCCTTCAGTGGTCTGGTGAGCCTGGGGTTGATCCTGCGTGCGATGGTGACCTCAGCGCCGCTTACCTAGCAATGTCACAGGGCCGACGGGTGGAGCGGATGGCCTCCCTGATTCGCCGCGAAGTCAGTCAGATGCTGATGGGCGGCATCAAAGACGAGCGGGTCAGCCACGGCCTGGTGAGCGTCACCAGCGTGGAAGTGGCCGGTGATCTGCAGCACTGCAAAATTTTCGTGAGCGTCTTCGGCTCCGCCGACGACCAGAACCAGGCGATGGAGGGCCTCGCCTCGGCCAGCTCCTTTGTGAAGGGAGAACTGGGGCGGCGGCTGAAGATGCGGCGCACCCCGGAACTGGTGTTCGTGCTGGATCGGGGCTTTGAACGCAGCGCCAACGTGCTCGGAATTCTTCATCAGCTGGAGCAAAAGCGTCTGGAGAAAGGGGATTTAGTAACGGAGGTCGCCGCCGGCGCCGATGAGGCTGTTGAGGCCGACGAGCTCGACGACAAAAACGCCGATTACGAGGCCGAAAACGAGGCTGACGGCGAGGACGAGGACGACGAGGAAGACATGGACGACGAGTTCGAGGAAGAAGACGAGTTCGATGACGAAGAAGAAGTCGAGGACGGTGACGACCAGGCCGACGGGGCCGCCGCCGAGAACGCCGACACCAAAACCCCCTGATCCAGATGGCAGCGGTGGAGCCCCTGCAGCGGCTGGCCGCCTCCCTGGTGGTGGTGCGAGCCAGCGGTCAGCTCGGCGACGCCCAGCGCCGCTACCCCCAGTGGGAATTGAGCAATGCCGAACTGCAACGGCTGCTGGCGGCCGGGGTGGGCGGCGTGATCCTATTGGGGGGCAGCGCCACGGAACTGCGACTGCGCTGCGCTCAGCTGGGGCGCTGGGGGGGCCAGCCGCTGCTGCTCTGCGCCGATGTGGAAGAGGGGGTGGGCCAGCGCTTCCCTGGGGCTAGCTGGCTGGTGCCGCCCCTGGGCCTGGGGATGCTGCACAGCCGGGATCGCCAACGGGCCCTCCACCTGGCCGAGCGCTATGGCCGCTGCACCGGCCGGGATGCCCGAGCCCTGGGGCTCAACTGGGTGCTGGCGCCGGTGTGCGACGTGAACAACAATCCCGCCAATCCGGTGATCAACGTGCGGGCCTGGGCGGAGCAGCCCGCCGCCGCCGCCGAGCTGGTGGCCGCCTTCTGCCGGGGGCTGCAGGCGGAGGGGGTGCTGGGCTGCGCCAAACACTTCCCCGGCCATGGCGACACCTGCAGCGACTCCCACCTGGAGCTGCCGCTGCTGCCCCACGACCGCCAGAGATTGGAGGCGATCGAGCTGC
>JBIKWK010000018.1:0-53444 GCA_044356375.1 Prochlorococcaceae cyanobacterium
GTGGTCGGCCAGCAGATGGGGGCAATCCGGGACCAGGAAAACAGCCAGCTCCACAGCAAGAAGTCAATGCCGGCGGGGCGTCAACTAGATGGGTAACAATTCGCATGAGTCAACGCGGTCGCCTTCCCAATTGTCACCGTGCAGGCTTCGCAATCGCCCGCAGATGTGCCCGATCACCCGCCTGAAAACCCTGGAGGGGTGCGGTACGGGCGTGGCGGTGCCGGGCCGCGAGTTGGGGGCAGGGCGAACCAAAACAGGGCTTTGGACCTAAGGTGGTAGCAGACTGATGAGAGTGCTTCCATGCAGAATGATGCGCAGGGGGGCCGGCTACGGCTTATTCGGCTGACCCGAGGGCTGTCCAGGCTCGCGAATCGACAGGCTGCTGTGAGCCGATCGACTGAGGTTCCCTGCGATATCGCCAGGGTGTCCATCAGTGCATCTGGCTCATCCTTTGTGGATCCAGTTCATGTGCTCCTGACCGCTAAGGGGAAAAATGACCTCAATGCCCTGGCTAGGGTAGCGGACCGTCTAAAACTGCGTCAACCAATCACTATTTCCGGCACAGCCCTTGGCAACGAACATAAAAGTCTTTAAGCCAATTCTTGGGTGAGCTGAATGCCTTGGAATGCCCTCCTGCTGGCGTTGGTGGGGGGTTACCTGTTTTGTCGCCAGTGGAATCGCTCTCGATACACGGTGAATCGGGCCGATGGTCAACGGCTGCTGTTAGAGGCCTCGCTGTGGGGGGTCTTGCTGCTGATCATTTCGTTTTTTACCGTTCGCTTGCTCTGCCTAAATTTTCCAGCTTTTCATCTGCAGTGGCGGTCCTTTATTCAGTATCCGAATGCTGGCACCCCGTTGGGCGCCTTGATGCTTGGCCTTCTGGCACCGAGGCTTTTAAATAGATTTTTCCACGAGAATCTAGAGAATATAAGATCTTATGACGAATTTTCGGATTATTTTGGGACATTGCTTTTTCAGTCGCAGTTGACGGATGGCCTCATTTGCGCAGATCTCAAAAATGGCAAAGTTTATATTGGCATAGTCAAGAAATGCAATTCACCTGGCAGGCATGATACAGGGGGCTCAATTTTGTTGCAACCCTACTTAAGCGGCTATCGAAATAAGGACACGCATGAGCTAGTCTTGAGAACCGATTATACGCATGTCAACCAGCTTATTAGCAAAGATCTAGAGGAGGCGCGATCGACTCAGGAACAAGCACAGAGGGCCCTTGAGGATACCAAAAAGCCAGGCAATGATTCGAACCGCTTATCCCTAAGCAATTCATTGGAAAAAGCCAATCGAATCTTTGATGAAGCCCTGCAAGACGCTAATGAAAAACTTGACTGCCTAATTATCGCGATCTCTACATCTGAACTGATGACAGTTAGGCCATTTAATTTATCACTATTTGAGGATTTTATGCAATCTGTGCCACAAACCACTACCACACCACCCGATTGCAGGTAGTCGACGGCGCCTCATCGATGATGCTGCGCCCCACCGGCCCCCAGGCAGGGTGTCATTAATGATCGTACGGGCGGATGGTGCTGGTCTTCACGTCGGAGATATCTTCCGAGCCTGTCTTCTTGTTCGTTACACGCCTTTTGCCCTTCCGCGGGAAGCCAACGCCGCTGAGGCCCTTGCTGGCGGTGAAGACGATGCGGCCATTGCGGTCGTACCAGGTGTCGCGTTCGTATTGCTGCATCACCGGGAACTGCACGCGGTAGATGGTGATCAGTTCTTCGAGGATGAGCTTGATGGACTGGTCCACAGGTAATCGATTTCCACGAGGGCCTGGCGCTGAGAAAGCAGCGAGCGGTTGGCTCGCTAGGATAAACGAATAACTCGAGGCTTGGTAAACCGACAGATGAATCCCATCTTTGAAGTCTTGCTCCCTCGTCGACCCATCTCGTATCAAGGCACATCGAAGAGCCGGGAGGAGTGGAAAAATTTTATCTACGGGAGAGCCTTCTCGGTGTGGAATCAGACACCGATTAGCGATGGGCGACTCAGATTTTCTGTGGTTTACTTATGCGAAAGTGATCCTGCTGATATCAATAATATTATTAAACCCATTCAGGATGCCATGATTTCCCTTGTTTACGCTGATGACAGCTTGGTGTCTGATGTTACGGGACACATGAGGCTATTGTCGGATCCGATCGATATTGTTGGCCTACCATCGCTTTTGGCTGATGCGGTCATCACTGGCTCAGAGTGCGTTTACGTTCAAATTACAAATTCCAATGAACTCAATCAAGAGGTAAGCCAATGACACGATTCAAGGAGCCCCATGAACATGAAAGAGCCAAGCTTCTTGCCAAAGAGCTTGAGGATCAAGGGTACTCGGTTGTTTTTGAACCAGATCCTTCGCAACTCCCATTTAGCCTTATAAATTACCGGCCTGACTTGATTGCTACGGGCGCGGCTGACAATCTTATCGTGGAAGTCAGAACAAGAAGCGATTCGCGATCAATTGAACGCTATAAGCAGATTGCTGAGGAAGTGGCAAAGCATAGCGGCTGGCGATTCATGCTGTCAACGATTGACGAACCCTATCAGAATGAGAGTGCAGAAATCAAGCAAGAGTTATCAGATGATGCCATCATTCGGGCGCTAATCAAGGTTGATTTGCTCGTTGGTTCCGATAGCTACGAAATGGCAGTTCCAACCCTATGGAGTATTTTTATTTCAGGTATGCGCTCTTCGGGCAGGCGGAAGGGTCTACCAATAGACGCCACGAACGATCGCAGCGTCATCAATTACATGTACTCTTTGGGGCAGATCTCGGCTAGTGAATACGAGGAGTCGAATGCATTTCTTTCGATACGCAATAAACTGATTCACACATTCGATGCTGAGCTCAGTAAGAACCAAGTACAACGACTTGTCGACTTCACGAAGCAGAAACTTTGTGAATGGGGAATCATCACTTAGCTAGAGGAGCCTTTGTGGTCTCAGGCCTCTCGCCTCAACCTCGATCATCAGCTGAGTTGGCTAACCGGCTAGACTCAACCTCCTTCAAAATACCCCCAAACCACCCGATAATCCCCCACCCGATCACACCGATCAAACGGCGCCTCATAGGTGATCGTCCGCTCCACCGGCCCCCCAGGCAGGGTGTCATCAATGATCGTGCGCGAGACGCTGCCGGTTTTCATGGCGGCGATGTCTTCCCAGCCGGTGGTCTTGTTGGCGCCACGGCCTGAGCCTTTGCGCGGGAAGCCAACGCCGGTGAGGCCCTTGCTGGCGGTGAACACGATGCGGCCATTCTGGTCGTACCAGGTGTCGCGTTCGTATTGCTGCATCACCGGAAACTGCACGCGGTAGATGGTGACCAGTTCTTCCAGACTGAGGCCGAGGGCGCGTGCCACCAGCACATCAATCTCCACCAGCGCCTGGCGGCGGGCGTAATCGCTGCGCAATGCACAATCGCGCTGCCAGGTGGGGGTGAGGTTGGTGAAGAACTGATTGGGGAGGCGGGGATCCTGCTTGGCCCAGCGTTGCTGTTGGAAGGAATCATCCCAGCATTCGCTCCAGAGATCGGCGTAGTGGATGGTGAGGCAGTTGAGGGCGAGGGTGCGAATCTGGAGATCGGGAGCTGCCGAGAGAAAGGGGAACCGCTGCCAGATGTAGTGAAGGTTCGTTCGTACAGTTGACTTAATGAAATAGTTCGCCAATAGGCTGAAAGAGAATGCTGAGTGATTCAGCAACGCACTATTGGCCATAAATCATGTCGACTGAACTCCGTTGACATGACCTATGCCAAGATGAATAATGGCAGGTATAAAGGTTCGCTCATTGGCGGGGGGCAGCATCCCGCGAGCGGCAAATCTATAGAAATCAGTTACCGGCTTCTTCTCCCCCCAGGGCACCCGAGGTGTACGGGCTCTGTATTCGGAGGGCGACACGTCCGCGCGGTAGTTGGTGCGGGGCAGGTAGTCTTCCGGCAGGGTGGTGAGATCTAGGCAATCGTAGTGGCTGTTCAGGGTGCAAACTGCCCGGGGAGTCTTGTTGAAGGGGCGGCCCACATAAAAATGGGGACCCGAAAGAATCAGTTGCGATGTATCGCCTGGAAAGCTGGTTTCCCTGCGGATCGTGCCGTCTTTCTGGGCGTTCGTTTCGTGCCACATCTCCAGGGCGATGTATTCACCCTGCAAGTCGCCCAACCGTTTCGGGGCCGCCAAAAATTTCTCCAGTACACTCTGCAGTTGCTGGGAATGCAATGCAGGTAGGCGAGCCTGGCGGGCAGGTGTGCCGGGTTCGTCGTAAAGCTGAGCGAAGAGGCTAAGGGTTTTTTCGCCTACGGGAATCAGTCTCTGGCGATGGCCAGCCATTTCCCATTTGTTATCGGCGGTTTTGATGCCGCCGACTGCCCCATTGCCATCGTGGGTAAAGCAGGCCTCTATAGTTTTGACATGAAACAGATTGGCAAGGTGAATAAAGCTTGGTTGTCGCTGTGGCCCATAGTGATTGACGCTGAACTTTGTATTGTGGTGAACTTCGGCAAAGACTGATAGCTGATTCTCAAACTGGAAGTGATTGCGTAAACGCCCATACAACTCCTCCCGCAATGCTCCACCCTTCGGGTCGTCATACACCCACTCTGGATGCAGAAACCCCTGCACCCCCTGCCCGGAAGCCACCCGCCAAGCCTGAGGCAGGAAGCACTTATACAGATTCGTCTGGCTACCCTTAAGCAGTGAATAGTTCCCCACGGCATTGAGAAATGCTTGGCTGCCGTTCTATCCCTCAAACTCCTCCAGGTAGGCCGCCCGCAGATCCGGATGGCCGGCAAAGGCATCGCCTCGGCGCTTGGCCAGTTCGCTGGCGCTCACCTTGCGGATCAGCACCATCGGGTCGGCATCGCCGATCACGCCCTTTTCCTCCCACTCCACCTTCAGCCAGGGCGGATTGCCCACGATCAGATCGAAGCCGCCGCCCTTGAGCAGATCGGCAAATTCCAGGTCCCAATGCAGGGGGCGGATGCGATTGCACACCGCCTCCACCTGGCGCAGGCGCTCGAATTCCTCCCGCAGCTTCTGCACATTCACAAAACCGTGTCGATCGCTGAAATCCACCGCCAGTTGCTTGGGTTGGGTATCGGCAAACAGATTTTGTTGGCCCAGCTCTTCGCCGATACCCTGCTCCAGATCGCCGAGGATCATGCTCAGCTCCAGCAGCCAGCTATCACGAGTGGGCAGCGAATCCGCCTGGCGGATTGGCCAGAACCACAAGGCACTCCAGTAGTCCATCGCCCACTTCAGCCGCAGCCGGGCGTTGGTGTTGGCCACATCGCGGCCCAGCACCTCCTGCTCCTGGATGCGGTCTTTCAGTTTCAGCGGCGTCCAGTCGCCTTCGCTAACACCGGTGGGGTCTTGCCACACCGGCAATGGATCTGTGGTGCGCGCTCGCAGTTGCGTTTGCTGCTCGGCCCAGTTGTTCCAGAGCGAATCCACTAGGCGGCTCAACCGCAGCAGGTGGGCGATCTGGGCGTCGCTAAAGGGCTCATTCACGAAGGCCTTATTCCAGCGCTTGCAGCGCTCGATTGCTTCGGGCTCCAGCGATTTGATCACCTTGTCGGCGTAGGCCGCCATGCCCGGATCGGGTAGCAGGAAGTGGAAGATGGCGTCGGCCGGCAGTGGCGCTTCCCAGGCCAGTTCTTCTGGGGCCTGTTCATGCCACAGCCGCGTGGGCTTGGCCTTGCGGCCCGTGCCCGTGGGCAGCTGGCTGAGCCGGTAGATCTGGCGTCGAGCCCCAATCAGCGAATTGCCGCATACCAATTGCTGGCTGAACCAGGGCACAAAGGCCCGACCATTTTCGGGCGTGAAAATACTGTTGAGCCAGAGGCTCACCTCCGCCAGTTCCACCGCCACCGGGTTGAGATCCACGCCATGCACGTTCTGATCAGCCAAACGCATCTTCACCTTCTGCAGCTCGGTGGCGTACTGCTCGTGGGGGATGCTCTTGCCGGTTTCCTGTTGGCGCCGCTCCAGGTAGGCCTGGGCCAGTTGATTCACCACTTCGTTCAAAAAGGCCGCCGAGCCCATGGCCGGCTCACACACCTTCAGCCGCAGGATCTCGGCCGCAGTTTTGCCGGGTAGCAGCTCCTTGAGCGCATATTTCACCAGGCACTGGGTGAGCGATTCGGGCGTGTAATAGCTGGCGCTCTTTTGGCGGTCGCGCCCGGCCAGGCGATAGATAAAACTGCCCTTGGGCAGGCACTTGGGTTTGCCGCTGCCCTGCTCTTGAACGATCTCGTCTTGTTTGTAGGCCTTGAGCTGTGCGGCGCTCACGAAGTGGCCCACCTCCAGTTCGTCGTGGTCAGCAGCTGAGGCCTTGCCGCCGCTCGAGCCTGGATCGTCGTCTTCGCTGCCGTCGCCTTCACCGCCCTCGTCTGCATCGAGCAGCTCGTCGTCGTTGTCAGTGGCGGCAGCTTTTAGCTTCTTGGCGGCGGGCTGCACCTCGTACAGATCCTGTTCGGCGAAGAAGCCCCGAAAGCTAAGCAGCGCCTCATAAACAGCGCCCAATTGGTTGATGCCCAACTGCGCATAGCTCACCCGGCCCCGGCGTTTGCCCTTGCCTGCGCGAGTGAGCGACATCAGCTCGATCACCTCCCTCAGCACCAGATTGCGGAAGCGCACCCGCGTCAATGTGGGCATGCGCTCGGGGTCAAATAGGTGCGCCTTCAAAGGAGTCAGCCGGAAGCTGTCGTGGAAGGGATCATCGCTATCGGCCAACGGCAGCTGGGCTGTTTCGTCGTCGCGCCTGGGATAACCCTCCCAGATCATCTGGAACAGCCGATCCAGCGAATCGCTGATGTAGCTGCCCTCCTTATCTTCTTCGTTGCCGAGCTCGGCGCTGTCCATCTCCCGCAGGCTGTCAAGGCTGTAGCCCAGTCGGTACACATCGCTGCCCATCGGCGCATAGCCCAGATCGGGGCGGCTTTCGATATAGAAGAGAAACAGCAGCCGATACATGTAACGCAGACACTCCAGGGTGAGCTGCTCGGCGTCGGTCTTGCCCTTGAACACGCCCTCCCCCTTGCTGCGGCGCCAGTGGATCGCCTCATTGCCCAACAGCTCGATCGAGCGGCGCAGGGCGTACTTGAGATCGCCGCTCACCTCATAGGCATGTTTATGGCTGTTCTCATCCAGCTCATCCAGCAGCGGCGTACCGCCGCCACTGGGGCAGGTGTGCTCCTGGTGCAGCAAGGTGGCCGCCGCCAGCAACGCATCGGGGTTGTTGTCGCCCAGCAGCGTGTCGAGCTCGAAGCGCAGCAAGCGAGAGGCGGCCCACTTCTGGCGGTCGATCAGCAGCAGCTGGTCGCGGCTCACCGCCAGCACCCAGCGGGGCGGGATCTCCTGGCCAAACACCCGCTCGCTGATCAGCTCCTCCCAGGTTTCAGCAGGTTCGCCATCCATCCCCAGCTCTACCTTGCCCTCGGTGATATCGGCAACTTGGCAGGCCCACCTGGCTGCGATCGTGAGCTCCAACGGATCGGCCGGTTCATCGCTCGGGTTTAAGCACTCCACCACCCACAGCCAGGGCTCCCCCTTGGCGTTGGTCAGCTCGGCAAGCAGGGGAATTTGATAGGCCTCACCGCCGATCAGCACGGGCTCCGCCCGGGGGGAGTAGGGGTAGCCGAGGGCCGCAAGCAGCGGCTGAAACAACAGCTGCCGCTGCAGCCGCAGCCGTTCGGCTGGATCGCCCGTGATGCCGATTTCAGCTTCCCGCAGCTGTTGCCAGGGTTTGCGCAGCGCCTTGAACTGCGCCTCCGGCGTGGATACATCAGCGGCGGGATCGGCCTCCAGCTTGGCCCTGGCCTGCTCTCTCCAGCGATCACGCACCTTCTTGATGTCGTCTTTAAGGACGCTCTCCAGGTAGTGGGCGGAATAGAACTCGTTGGCGCTGGTGATGCCGGGGAGGGCCATGGGTCAGGGCTTACGCAGCGTGAGCAGGGAGGTGGTGGGTTCGGTGATGAAGCCCTCGATGGCGGTGGCGTGATTCAGCAGAATCTGCAGGATCTCAGCGGTGCTGTTATTCCTAACCAACAGTTGTATTGACGCTATGCAGGGCGTGGCGAACGGCTTGATCAACTGCTGTCCCGGTGCAGCACGGCCACCAGCTTCAAGTAGGGGGCGGGTTCGATCGTCATCACTTCGTTCACAAAGCGTTCGTGGTCCTCGAAGCGCCCGTCGATGGCCTTCTGCTCAGCCAGGCGGCTTTTCTGCTTGATCTGCAGTGGCCGTTGGTCGGCCGCAAAGCTCAGCTGCAGTTGCTCTTCCAGCCTGCCCCGCAGCCGTCTCAGCCGCTGCCGCTGCGCCTCCAGCTCAGGCCCCATGCGAGCCGTCCATTGGTCGCCGCAATCCCTTAGGTAAGCGTTCGCTTTTTCCACCGCAAAGGGAAGTTGCTTGCGCAGGTGCGGGGGGATCGCCGCCTTGGGGTTGGCGTAGGCCTTGCGGCCCAGTTGCAACCGCTGCGCCACCCCCTCGAACGGCTCCACCGCCACCACGTTCAGGCCCGCGCCGCTAAAGCGCACCGCCACCCATTCCTGCACCACCGCCACCCCCTTCTGGTTGGGAATCGTGCCTTGAAACACCATCACCACAGCGCCGGGCTCCAGACCATCGCCAAGCTGCAGCACCGGCGCGCAATGGCGGGCAAAGGTGATCTGGCCCCGGTCGGCTAGCCAATCCACCAGGGGATGGAGATCCCAGAGGTATTCCAGCTCCGGCCGGCTGTTGTCCTGGCGGCGGCTCTGCTCCAGGGCCCGTTGCAGGGCAGCCACCTCGGTGGAGAGGGCCAATCGCTGGCCGCTGGCTGGTTGCAGTTCGCGGGGATAACGGTCGTAGCGGCGCCGCAGATCGGGCGGCGCTGTGATCTCCAGCCGCTGCTGATCAGGGAAGGCCCGCAGATCCAGCTTTTCGCCCCGGCGTTCCAGCTGCTGGGCCACCGCCTCCAGGGCGGAGTCCACGTAGCTCCAGAGGTCGGGGAACAGGCTGAAGGGCTGGCGCTGTTGCACAGCAACCGCCCGCTGCGACGACTCCACCTCAGCCGCCGCGCCGCCGCTGCCAAACAGCTCATCAAACAAACTATCGCTACTGCTCTGGTTCAGATAAGGCTCGGCGTTGGCCTCCATGCGCCGCTCCAGGGCATCCACCGTGCCGCTCTCGAACGCCTTGCTGATCTCCTCCTCTTCTCCAACGGCGTCATAGACGCCGAGGAAAACAGCTGGATCGCCGATGTTCCGCTGGTCCTGTTCGTCCTTGCGTTTGAGTAGCCGCAGCACCTTTTCGGCGTCGCCCATGCCCTCGCTGCGCGAGCAGCTGAGCAGATAGCGGATCTGGGGCTGCTGCGGCTGGCCGTAGCGATCGATGCGGCCATTGCGCTGCTGCAGGGTCATCAACGACCAGGGGATATCAACATGCACCAACCGGTGGCTGAGGTAGTGGAGGTTCAGGCCTTCTGAGGCCACCTCCGTGGCCACAAGGATCCGCACCGGCTCCTTCTCCTGGGCGAACTGTTCCACCACCCGCGTCTGCTCCACATCGGCCATGGCGCCATCGAGGCCCACCACCGCCCCTTTGGGCAGACCCAGGTCGGCGGCTAGATGTTCCACCAAGAAGCGCTGGGTCTCGCGGCGGCCGGTGAACAGCACGATACGGTCCCTGGGGTCCTGGCCGCGCCAGCTCCAGTCGGTGCGGATCAGCTGAAGCAGCCGCTGGTACTTGGAGAAGTCAGCATGGCTGATCTTCTCCAGCTCCGTTTGTACATCGCCCAGTGCTTGCAGATCGCGGGATGATGGGGGCGCTGATGCCTCCAGCCGCCTGATCCGATTGCGCAAGGTTTCCAGCGCCGCCATCGGGCTCGACAGCAGGCTCTTCGCGAGGGTGGTTTTGAACAACTGGCCGGCCTTGGCCTTGGCCTTGGCATCGCTATCGGACATCTTCAGATCCTTGAGCAGCGCAAACACCCGCTCCTCCCCTGCGCTGGCCGGGCACTCCACATCGGCGCTATCGCGCTCCTTGACGCTGCTGCGCAGATCGGCGATCACATCCTTGCGGAACCGCCTCACATACAAATCCTTGATGTCTTCTTTGGTGTAGCTGCTCGGATCGGCGATTGCCGTTGGGTCGAGCATGTTCATCAGGCTCGCTAAGCTCTCCGGCCTGCCGTCATGGGGGGTGGCCGACAGCAGGATCAAGGTCTGCGAGCGGGTCGCCAGCCGTTCCGCCAACTTCGCCCGCTGACTCTTCTGGGCGCCACGGGCCCGCTCGGCCACGTTCTGGCATTCATCGATCACGATGATATCCCAGTTGGCGCTATCGAGATAGAAGCGACAATCGCGGTCGTTCTTGAGCGTGTCGACCGACACTATTGCCTTGTCGTAATAGTGAAAAGGGTTCTGATTGGTGGGTATCTGCTCGCGAATGCGCTGGATGCCCACTCAATCGAGCCGCACCAGCGGGATCGAGAAGCGCGTCCAGAACTCCTTCTGGAACTGCACCAGCATGCTCTTGGTGGTCACCACCAGCAGCCGCTTGCCGCGCCCGCGCCGAATCAACTCGCTACAGAGAATGCCGCATTCCAACGTTTTTCCCAGGCCCACCGCATCGGCGATCAACAGCCGCTGGCGTGGCATCGCCAGGGCCTTGGCCGCCGGTTCCAGCTGGCAGGGCAGGGCGTCCATCGCCGCCCGGTGGCCCACCACCAGGGCGCCGTCGGTGGGCACGGAGCGCCGCAGGTGAGCTTCCAGGAACAGCAGGCTGTCGCGGTACTGGGGTGAGGGGTCGCTCACCAGGGCTGTGTCCTCCGGCTGCAGCACCTTGAAGCTGCCGGCTGGCTTCTCCACCTCCACCAGGAAGCGGGCTTCCTTCTCCCGCAGGAAGGGGGACACCCCCACCACATCCACCACCTGCTGGCCATCGGAGCTGCGGCCCAGGCTGCGCACCAGCCACTCGGCGCTGCGGCACTCGATGCGAGCACCGGGGGCGAGGACGGCTTCAGGCACGGGTGGTGCCTCCGCGGGCCTGCTTCCAGCCGGCCGAGCAGCAGAAGAGAGGGCCAGAGGCCCACAGTTTCTGGACGAAGACGCCTGATCGAGCTTTCAGAAGCATTTCGCTCATCCCGGGCTCTGACGCATGGCGTGGCCTGCACAAAGCTGTTCTAAAGCAGTCTGCTGCTGAAGGAACAGCAGAGCGGGGCAGTCCACATCCCAGTGGCTATGCAGTTTTTGCATCGTTTTCTCTCGAAGTCTTGATGGGACCGTCGCTCGGGATCTGCAAGGGCTCATGCCCAGGCTCCGCCCGCTCACCCAGCCGCGCCTCCCCCGCCTGCTCCACCCGCTGCTGCAAGGTGCGGATCAGATGCCGGGCCTCGCGGCTGCTGCCCACCAGCCCCTGCGGCAGCAGCAGCCACAGCTGCTCCATCAGGCAAGGCTGCTCGGGGTGGGGCACCAGGCTCTGGGCCTGGATCCAGCCCGGATCCACCAGCCCCGGGCAGAGGGGCATCGCCAGCTGGCGATCGCCCATGCGCTTCAGCCAGGAGGGCAGGTCCTGGCTGCTGTTCGGCTGCTGCTCCACCTGGAAGCCATGCCAGGCCATCGCCTCGTGCAGAAGTGGTGTGACGCTGCGGCAGGGCAGCAGCACCCTGCGGGGTGCGCTCGCCCCTGCCGTGGCGGGCGGGTGGCTCACCAGCTGCAGCGGCAACGCCCCCAGCGGCACCGTGATCACACCGGTCCAACTGGGTGGGCGCTCGTTGGCGACAAGCCGTGGATGGCACCAGGACGACACGATCGCCCCATCGAGCAAGGCCTGCGTCAGCAGCAGCGCCCACTGCCGCGAAGACCGGAAGCGCGGCGGCACCGGTTGCACGCTCACCATCCCCGCCAGCAGCGGCTGATGCAAGGGGTCGGTGGCGACCCGCAGCAGGCCATCCATCAACCGGTGGGCCCGGTAGGCCAGCCGCAGCAGCCGCAGGCTCTCATTGCTGCCGTACCGCAGAACGCTGGCCCCACGCCTTGGCTGCAGCCGGAACTGCTCGCCCATCAGGGCGGCGCTGCGGCAGACGGTGCTCTGGTGCATCGCCAGGGCGCGGGCTGCCTTGGTCTGCGATCCGGTGAGCTCCAGCAGATCGAGCACATGCAGGTGCTCGAGGGGCTGCGGCGGGGCGTAGACGGGGCCAGGGAGTCTCCTTGACAGCAGGCAATCTTGAACGGTGCTGGAGTAGGCCACAGAACGCTGTTTATCCGTATGGGCCCAGCGTCAACAAGCCCTGCCCTGATCTATAAAATTCACGTGCGAAAGACTTCAGGCATCCCACCGCCGACCCTGCTTGCCCTCCGCC
Organism: Prochlorococcaceae cyanobacterium; assembly: GCA_044356375.1. GTDB lineage: Bacteria > Cyanobacteriota > Cyanobacteriia > PCC-6307 > Cyanobiaceae > UBA5018. The sequence continues at coordinate 12,352 of JBIKWK010000018.1, forward strand.
ACCGCGGCGCCGCTGCGCTGCCATCTACTGATCGGCCCGCCCGCCAGCGGTAAGACCACCCTGGCCAGGACCCTGGCGCCTTTGCTCACCGCCCCCGCTGAACCGCCGGCCCTGGTGCTCTCCACCGATGCGATCCGCGCCGAGGTGTTTGGCGATGCTGCCGTGCAGGGCCCCTGGATCGATATCCAACAGCGCCTGCAGCAGCGGCTGATCGAGGCGGTGGCGGCCGGCATTCCGGTGATCATCGATGCCACCCATGCCCGCCGCCCCTGGCGCCTGGCCATCACCCAGGCCCTGCTGCTGCCGGCGCCGGTGGAGTGGATCGGCTGGTGGCTCTACACCCCCTTGCCCACCTGCCTGGAGTGGAACCGCCGGCGCGAGCGTCAGGTGCCAGAGGCGGTGATCCAGGAGATGGCCGCCGCCCTGGCGGATCCGCATGTGGGGCCGAGCCGGGCGGAGGGCTTTGCGGCGCTCTGCGCGGTGGTGCCCAGCCATCACGACCACCTGGAGCCGTTGCTGGCCGCTGAGCTGGCGGCGCTGGACCGGCGCATCCGCAGCGCCCGGGCCCGCGAGACCCACTGGCAGCTGCATGGCTACTCGCGCCTGCTCGATCTGGAGCGGCTGCTGTTTCTGATTCGCCTGCTCAGCCGTTACCCCGAGCTCGACGCCGCCGATCCAATCACTTGCGAGCAGTTGGAGGCGATCGTCTCGCCCCTGCCGTCTGGCGATCTGGCGGAGCGGGCTGCGGCTTTCCTCGTGCGGCTGCATGGGGAGTGCTACGGCGATGCGGGGGCGATCCGTGGCGATCTGAACTGGCTGGAGGCCAATGGCTTCTGCTTTGGGGGGGACAGCTTGGCGCCGATCCGGTTGGCGGAGATCAGGTTGCCGGAGGCGCCACCCATCAGCTGCATTCAGGGAGGTGTTCATGGAGGTGTTCATGGAGGCCACCCGCCGATGGGCGATGGGCCGGTGTTCCAGCGGGTGATGACCCTGCTGCGCCACCTGCTCCACCAGCCCTTTGATCGCGATCCGGGCAGCAGCCTCACGCTTCATGAGCAGTTGATCGCCGCCACCGCCTCCATCCCCGGCGGCTACCTGCCCGGTGAAACCGCCACCCTGCGCAAGGACCTGGAGAAGCTGCTCACCCCCTACGGCTTCCGCGCCGCCAAAGACAACGTGCGCCACGGCTACGCCCTCGGCACCGCCGTGCTGTCGGCGCCGCAGCTGCGGGAGATCCAGGCCCTGGTGCAGCAGGCCGCCGGCCGCCTAGCCGATCCCTCCGCCCAGCCCTTACTCGTAGAACTGGAGCAGCGCCTGGCCTGGGCCGGCCTCGATCAGCCCGCCCCGCCCCTGCGGCTCTATGCCCGCCACGGGGTGGTCGACACCGCCCTGGTGCGGCGCGAGTCGCTGGCGGCACCCCGTGGCGCCGAGGCGATCGAGCGGGCCATCGCCCAGCGGCGCCGGGTGCTGCTCAAGCGCTTTTCCAGCGCCGGCAGCCACGGCGGCACCACCATCGGCGATGGCTCCGGCGAATGGCGGGTTTGGCCGCTGCAGCTGATCTTTCACCATGTGGGTTGGTATCTCTGCGTCGAGGAAGACGTGATCGGCCAAGAACACGGCCTGATCCGCTGCGAACGGCTTGATCGCCTCGCCCTCCAGAGAATTTCGGCTCGCAGCGGCTCGCTGCATGGTGGCCCTAGCGATGGCCTGCGCCGCAGCCCCGAACGGCAGCACGCCGCCCTGCAGCGGCTGGAGCGATTGCTGCACCACAGCGGCGGTATTCATTTCGGCGACGACATCAGCGCCCAGCTGGCCCTGGCCAGTTCCTCTCCCCGCACCCGTGCGGTCGTGCTGCAGACCCTGCGCTTCTCGGCCACCCCCTGGGCCTTCGCGTTCCTGCGGGAAGGGATGGGCCGCTATCCCCGCGAGCAGGTGCGCTTCTCCAGGCCATTGCCAGGCGATTCCTGGTGGCATCACCCCGATGCGCCCCACCTGCTGCAGCCCAACGCCCCCACCGACAGCCATCCCTACCCCCTGGAGCTGGATCTCCCCAGCTGGACCATCGCCGCGGACATAGATCTACGCACCTGGCTCTATGGCTTTGGCGAGGGGATTCGTGTTGAGGCCCCGACAGCACTGCGCGAGGAGCTGGTTAGCCGCTGCCGGGCCATGCTCGCGGCCCATGGGGAGCCCGCCCGGGGAGCCACAGCTCGCGAGGGTGCGGGCCCTGCCGAGGCCGACCGGCCAGCGAACCGCCAACATCAGGAGGAGGAACCGCCGCCGCGGGCACACTTCCCCAATCGCCTGCGGCGGGGGTGATGGCCGCTGCCGGGGCTGGATCTATGCGGAACCCGCATCCCCAGTAATCAAGGGTGAGTTTCGGGGGCAGATGTAAAAGCTGCACCAGTTCGGTGTTGCTCTCAGAAGTGCCCGCAATGGAAAAGCAGCAGAGCTCCTCCCTGCTCCTGCCTGGCCGCTGCCCCTGGCTAAGGAGGTGCCCTGGCCCCTGTTTAATGGCGCCAAGTTTGGTCGGCTGTTGAGCCGCTACAGGGATGGACATTCTCGTGATGGGCGGCACGCGCTTTGTGGGCAAGCCTTTGGTGGCGCAGCTGCAGGCCAGCGGCCATCGCCTCACCCTGTTCACCCGAGGCCGCCAGGCGGTGCCGGCCGGGCTGGAGCACCTGGTGGGGGATCGCACCGATCCGGCGGCCTTGGCCCAGCTGCAGGGGCGCCGTTTTGATGTGATCGTCGACAGCTCTGGTCGCAGCCTGGAGGATTCCAGCGCCGTGATCGCCTGCACCGGCGCCCCCAGCCATCGCTTTGTCTATGTGAGTTCGGCTGGGGTCTATGCCGACAGTGAGCTCTGGCCCCTCCACGAAGACAGCCCCACCGACCCCCAGAGCCGCCACGCCGGCAAGCTGCACACAGAAGCCTGGTTGCGCCAGCAGGGCATTCCTTTTACCAGCTTTCGGCCCACCTACATCTACGGGCCCGGTAACTACAACCCAGTGGAGAGCTGGTTCTTTGATCGGATCGTGCACGGCCGCCCCGTGCCCCTGCCCGGCGATGGCAGCACGATCACCCAGCTGGGACACGTGGAGGATCTAGCGGCGGCGATGGCGCGCTGCATCGAAGTGGATGCCGCCGCAAATCGCATTTACAACTGCACGGGGCTGCAGGGGATCAGCTTCCGGGGGCTTGTGGCGGCGGCCGCCAGGGCCTGTGGACGCGATCCAGCCGCCGTGGAGATCCGCAGCTTTGATCCCGCCGGTCTAGACAAAAAAGCCCGCAAAGCTTTTCCGCTGCGCCTGGCCCATTTTCTCACCGATACCTCCCGGGTGCGGCGGGAGCTGGCGCTGCAACCCCGTTTCGACAATCTGGAAACCGGCCTGGCGGACAGCTACGCCAACGACTACGCCCAGCAGCCCCCCACCAACCCAGATTTCAGTGGCGACGAAGCGCTACTGGCCTGACAGCCGCATAGATCCGCATTAACTGGAAAGATCCCCCTTAACCTGGATAGATCCATATTAACCTGGATAGATCCACATTAACAACGTGTTTTTACTGAAAATATCCAGGCTGGATATTTTCAGTCTACAAATATGCAATCCGCAAAAATCAAGGCTTTAAATATGCGGGCTTTAAATGTAAATTCTGCAAATACCAAGGCCGAGTGGCAGTATTTCCAGTCACTATAAATACAATCTTTACTGGCTATTCACTCTTGGCAGGGCCCATGCCAGCGGCCAGGTAGTGGATAGCCGAGCTCAGGGCCAGGGCCAGCGACGGCCAGAACAGCCACCAGCCCAGCCGTTGCAAAAAAGCGCTGGCTAGCCAAGATGCTGGCCAGAGCATCAGCAGCAGGCTGAGGCATTGGAGCACCGTCTTGGCCTTGCCGCTGCTGGATGCCGGCCCACCGCTGGCCTGGCCGGCCCGCCAACCGGAAATAAGCAGCTCGCGGGCCAGCAGCAGCCATACCGCCCATAGGGGCAGGATCTGTTGCTGGGCCAGCCAGAGCAGGGGGGCGCTCACCAGGATTTTGTCGGTGAGTGGATCGAGGCGGGCACCCCATACCGAGCCGCCGCCGGCCCGGCGGGCCAATGAGCCATCCAGCCAGTCGCTGAGGCTGCCGCCCAGCAACAACAGCCAGGCGATTACCGGCTGCTGGGCGCTGAGGGCCAGCAGCAGCGGCAGGGCAATTACAGCCCGCATCAAGGTGAGCCCATCGGCCAACTGCCTCAGGCGTCTGGGGTTCATCGGCGCATGCCACGCTCAGACCCAGAATGCCTGCACATCGATCCCTCCCCCCGTGGTGCAACTACCGGTCTCAGCCGTGATGACAGCGCCGGTGCTGAGTGTCAGCGCCGAAACGCCGTTGCAGGAGGCGGTCAAGTTGCTCAGCGAAAAGCACATCAGCGGTTTGCCGGTGGTGGATGCCGCTGGATTGCTGGTGGGTGAACTGAGCGAAAAGGATCTGATGGTGCGGGAGAGCGGCTTCGATGCCGGGCCCTACGTGATGTTGCTAGACGCCGTGATCTACCTGCGCAATCCGCTGCAATGGGATAAGCAGGTGCACCAGGTGCTAGGCAACACCGTAGCCGAACTAATGAACTCCCATCCCCACAGCTGCGCCGCTGATCTGCCCCTGCCGGCAGCGGCGAAGTTGTTGAATGAGCGCAGCACCCAGCGCCTGTTCGTGCTCGATGCCAACCACAAACTTGTCGGTGTGCTTACCCGCGGAGATGTGGTGAGAGCCCTGGCGAATGCCGAATGAGCTGTCGCCTGAGCTGGGAACTATTCCAGCTGCCCTGCACAACTCAAGGTGGCGGTAGCGGCAATGGTGGTGGCATGGCTGGACTTTGCTGCGGCAGAGGTGACGGCTGCACAGAGCCAGGCGAGCTGGGGGCTTGGGCAGTAGGTACAGGTGGTGGCGCCACCAGGTTGGCTCTGGCTGGCTGGCCGGCATCGGCTGCACCACTGGGCGCTGGGCCAGGCGCCGAGCCGGCTTGGGGGTTGGCCGTTCCCCGGTTCTCCGGCTCTAATACTTCCGCTGGACTGGCTTCTAAATCCGGCAAACCGCTGCCCTGGGGCAGCACCACTGGCGCACTGAGGTCGTCCGGGAGTTTGAGGGGCTCTGGCGGCTCGCCGGTGGCGGCGGGATTGTTGGTGTCCTGGCGCTGGCGCTCCCGCAGGGCCAGGGGATCGGCGCTGATCGGCGGTTCCCGCAGCGGCGCCTTGTCGTTGGAGCGATGGGGATCGCTGCCCCGCGGTGCCCAGAACAGCCGGGCCAGCGGTTCCACCCCCTGCTCCATCAGCCGATTGAAGCCGGCTAAAACGCGATCGACCAGCTGGCCGCCGAGGGTCTGGCCGCATTGGAACGGATTGCCGCAGCCCTGGGAGACGTTGCGCAGGGCCAAACCCGCCAGCAGGGATCCCTGCAGGGGCACAGGCCGGCGGCTCAGCCTCAGCATGTAGGGCACATGCACAAAGCTGGTGGCCCCACCGCTGATCCAGTTGGCATCGGCGTTACTAAAACCCTTTTCTCCGGGAATGATGAAGCGACTCTTGGAGGCGTGGTCTGGCAGATAGGCGGCCCTCAGGCCGCGGCTGCGGGCCAGGGCACGGGTTTGCTCCAGGGTGAGGCCATCGCGGCTCATCAACACCTCCAGCCTGCCATCGGCGCGCAGCCCGAACAGCATTCGAATCCTGGGCAGGAAATAGCGGATTTGCTGGCCCATTGAAATGCTGTAGGCCCCCTTGTATTGCGGCGGTGGCTGTTCCAGATCGTTGTAGATGCTGTGCAGGCCGCCGATGAAGGTGTCGTAGCGGCGGGCCCGATCCGTAGTCAGTTCGCCATAGCCGAATTCCACCCCCCCATCGTTGCGAATGCCCAAAAAGGCTCGCTGGCGAGCTGCTGTGCGGTTGATGCCTCGCCACACCCGCTCGCCCAGCTTCAAGTCGCCCAGGGGCACCGTGAGTTCGCGGCCCTGGGCGTCCACGTGCCGCTCGTACATCGGTCCGGAGACAAAGGCCAGGGCGCTGCTGTCGGCGTAGGCCTCCTGTTCGCGGTCCCAGCCCTCCAACAGATCGATACCCACCTGGCGTGGATCGAAATCCAGGGCATAGGCCTCTGGATCAGCCAGGTAACGAAAAGGCTGACCATCGGCTGCGGTAAGCAGCTGGGCTCCCGCCCTGGGCCGCTCGGGCATGGGTGGAGCTATGGCCAGCAGAAAGGTGAGCAGCCCCACCGGCAGGGCAATCAGCCAAGCCCTCTTTACCTGCCATGGCCGCCGGCGAACCGGCCTGGGCCTGATTGGAGCGCTAGCGATGGCCTGGGGGCTGGCTAGCTGCCTACGGGAGAGTGTCTTCAAGCAACTTGGGGGCCGCCCGCCAACCGCCAGAGGAGCTCAGGTTGGGGGCGGGTTCGGCTGCTCGTCAAGCGAGCAAACAACTCAAAAACCCCTAAGGGGGGAAAATTGCTAACCAAACTTCCCCGGTGCTGCTCGTAAATACAGCTTATGCCAGGCCCATCCCCCGCAAATATGCAGCACGGGCCTGGGTGGCGCTGATCGTGGCCTGCACGTTGGCATAGGGGCTGAGGTCGAGTTGGGGGAAGAAGATCGGCAGGTAGGCCAGGTAGGCATTCACTGCGCAGTCGGCCACGCTCCAGTCGCCAACAGCATCTGGCCCATCCAAAGGGGCCAGCAGCGAGCGACCACCGGCCAGCAGCCCATCGAGCACCTCCATCAGGCGAGGAAATTCCTTTTCGCGGTTGGCGGGCACGAACAGGGCGATCGCCAGGGTGGCGTTGGCGAACAGCACCCACTGGCTGGCCAGGGCCCGCCGCTGGGCGCCATCAGGACCCTGGAATTCCCCGCCGTAGTGCTCAGCGAGGTGCAACAGGATGGCACCACTTTCAAACAGATGCAGCGGCTGGCCCTGGCTGTCAGCAAAGGCATCGTCCACCAAAGCCGGCACCTTGGCGAAGGGATTGATATTGATAAAGGGCTCCTGACGGTGTTCGCCGGCCTCCATATCCAGTTGCACCCACTGATAGGGAATCGCCTTCTCCTCCATATACCAGCGGGGCATGGAGGCGCGGGATCGGGCACCGCCGTAGAGGCTGAGGGTCATGGCGAGGATCTGGAGATACCTGGCATTCTCTGCCCTGACCATCGGGAAGGGCCCACGCCATAGCCCCGCCAGGGCAGAGCCGCAGCGATCTGGACCATTAGCCGAACTAATTGTCGATTGCCTGGCAACCAGGCCCCAGAATTGAGATCCTGAGCAGAGCGGTGCGTGATCGAGCCGGAGGGCGGCCAGGGCCCGATTCCCCAACTCCAACCCCAGCAGCCAGAAAACCTGCTGCGGTTGGCTCCCTACCTGGTGGGCCGCTGCCGGCGGGGAATTGTGGGCAGCAGCAGGTATGCCCAGCGGCTAAGGGAAGAGATTCGCCAGGCCGCGGTCGACTCCAAATTGCAACCGGTGTTGATCAGCGGTGAGCCGGGCCTGGAAAAGGACAACATCGCCGCCCTGATTCATTACGGCTCGCCCACCCGCAGACTGCCGCTACTGCGCGTCGATGGGGCCAGTCTGGGGGAAGACGGAGCCCTGTTGTTTGGCACGGTGGCCAGTGATGGCGAAAACGGGCTGCTGGCCTGCGTCGCCGGCGCGGGTCTGCTGATCGACCAGCTCGATCGGGTGCCGAAGGCCCTGCAGCCCGCCCTTCAGCAGCTGGCGGAGACTGGCCAATGGCAGCCGGCTGGCCCGGGGGGGCGGCCAAGGCAATTCAGCGGCAGGGTGTACTTCACCACCGAGACGGCGGCGCCGCTGCTGGATCGCCGCTGCAAATTGATCCGGGTGCCACCCCTGAGGGTGCGGCGCCAGGACCTGGGCGAATGGTTGCGTTATGGCGTCCGCCAGCGCAGTCTCAAGCTGGGTTGGCAGCCGGCGCCGCGGGTGCCGGAAACGGTGGTCAAGCGGCTGCAGAGCTACGACTTCCCCAACAACTTGCGCGAGTTGGAGGTGCTCATCTATCGGGCCATGCAACAGGCCCGCCGCCAGGGGCTGCAACAATCTGCCGAAACGCAACAGCCTGCCGAAACTCAACAGCCCGCCGAAACGCAACAGCCCGCAGCAATACAACAGCCGGCAGCAATACAACAGCCAGCAGAGCTGCCGGAAGATGTGTTTTGGACCGAGGAGCGCAACCCCCGGCCTCGCTTTGATCTCTGGCGCTGGAAACCGGCGCTGCGCAACTGGATGCGCTCCCCCAGGCTGTGGAACACGCTGCTGTTCGGGTTGGTCAGCTGGATATTTGTGCTGGTGAACCTCTGGCTGTGGCTGGGCCCCCAGGACAGGGCCCACAACGGTGCCTTGAACCTCTTCTGGGCCTGGTGGTGGCCGCTGATTTTGATCACTTATCCGCTGGTGGGCAGGCTGTGGTGCTCCTTTTGCCCCTTCATGGTGTGGGGCGATATTGTGCAGTGGTTGGCGGGTCGCCTGGGCTGGCAACCCCGCCCCTGGCCGCGGGGGGACGGCGATGCCTGGGGGGCGCCACTGCTGGCGGCCGGCTTCGCCGCCATCCTGCTGTGGGAGGAATTGGCGGATCTGGAGAACAGCGCCTGGCGCAGCAGCACTCTGCTGCTGCTGATCACGGCCGGGGCGGTGCTGGGCTCGCTGCTGTTTGAAAAGCGTTTCTGGTGCCGCTATTTATGTCCGGTGGGGGGGATGAACGGCCTGTTTGCCAAATTGTCGATCAGTGAACTGCGCGCCCAGGTGGGCACCTGCAGCGGCAGCTGCAGCAGCTATGGCTGCTTCAAGGGGGGGCCAGCGGTGGGGGAGGGGATGGCTACGCCGGGCTGTCCGCTCGCCACCCATCCGGCCCACCTGGCTGACAACCGCAACTGCGTGCTCTGCCTTACCTGTGCCCAGGCCTGTCCCCACCGCTCGGTGCAACTGAGGCTGCGGCCCCCGGCGGCCGATCTGCAGCGCGAGATGCAACCTCCCGCTGCTGAGGCGGGGCTGATTCTGGTGTTGGCCGGCGGGGTTTGTTTGCACCACTGGCAACGGCTGTTGGGCTGGCTGCCCGGGGTCCCCAGCTCTCTCCATGCAGGGCCAATGCTGCCGCGGCTGGCGTTGGCGGCGGCGGCCCTGGCACTGCCCGCCGCTGGCTTCCTGCTGCTGAGGCCGATCGCCCCAGCCCGCCAGCGGCGGCTACTGCTCTATGCCCTGCTGCCACTGCTCTGGGGCCTGCTGCTGGCACGGCACCTGCCGCTCGGTTTGGCGGAGGCGGGCTTGGTGCTGCCGGTGAGTATCGGCCTGGCCTGGCCAAGCTGGAGCGCCGATCCCCATTTGGTGGCCTTTTGCCAGAGCTTGGCGCTGCTGGTGGGGCTGGGTGGAAGCCTGGTGCTGATGCGCCGGCTGGGGCCCCAGGGGGGCTGGCGGCTGGCCCTGGCCAGCGGCAGCTGTCTGCTGCTGGCCGCAGCCGGACGGTGGCTGGTGGCCGTGCCTTCCTAGGGCTGCACGGCCTAGGAAGGCACGGCCTAGGGCTGGGCTTGGCCGCGGCGGCGAGGAGCGCCAGCCCCGGGCCCTAACCAAAGTCCATCGTCCAGTGCCGCCGAGTGGCGCACCTGGGCGCTGCGACCCACGTATACCCAGGCCATGCCACCGCCCACCAGGGGCCACCACAGCCGGCGGTAGAGCCTCGGCACGGCTTCCAGCTGATCTAGCTGGGCCAGACAGGCACGATCCACCCACACCAGTTCGCCCTGCAGCCGACAGCCGGCCGCTTCCACCGAACTCACCTGCACCGCCATCGGGAATGGGCCTAAATCATGAAGTCGCAGGCCTTCCATGGCGGCCGGGCCATCCCATCGGGCCTGGGCCAGCAAGCGGTGATTGGACTGGCCCCGTTTGAGCGTGCCGTAGACGAACACTGGGATAATGCCACTGGTTACCTCCATGGATTCGATGACCATTGCCCTGTTGATTGCCCTGGCCGGCTCCCTACTGCTGATGGTGCTTATCGTCAAGAAGCTCGAGCAGCAGGCCTGAAATTGCTGATCATGGCTTGGCCATCAGCCGCAGGCCCAGTCCCTGGGGATCCGCTGGTAATTCCTTTGGCCGCGGGGATGGCTCCAGCATCCAGGGCATCGAGTATTGCCCGCACATCTCTGGACCGCCGCAGAAATTCCTTGGGATCAGGGGGTGGGGCTTGGCCGGAGAGCATGGCCGCCTGCTGGTTGCTGTCACCGCCGGGGTGGCGGGGCAGAAACACTGGCGCCCCATGGCTGGCCAGGTGCTGGGCCCAGCCCAGGAAACTTTCTGGCGCATCCCAGAGCCCATGGGAGATCACCACCTCAGGCAGGCTAATGGTGCCCTGGGGGCGCACCACTTTTACCTCCAGGATCCCGTTGCTGCCAGAAACTGGAATTTTTACAACACTGGTTTGGATTGCTTGGGGACCTGGGCGCAACTGGTTGGTTGAGTCGCTAAAAAAATTGTCAACTATTGACGGCTTAGGATATTAAGTAGCGGCCAAGTTGAGGCCGAATCTTTTGCTGTATCACTTAAAATATTACAATATCACTGGATTTCCAGTGCTAGTGTCATTGCAAATACTAACTTAGCCCCATTAGCCCGGCAGCATCACCCTGTCGATCACGTGCACAATGCCATTATCACAGGCAACATCGGCGGTAACTACCGTGGCATTCTTTACTTCAAACGGCTCAGATCGGCGGATTGGCAACGGTGCACCCTCCAGACTGGACCATTCAGGCTGCTCCAGCAGGGCCTGGCGGCATTGGGCACCCACCAGTACGTGATACTTCAAAATGCGAGCAAGCTGGGGCGGATTATCCAGTAGCGTTTGCACCGTACCGGCAGGTAGGGCGGCAAAGGCATCATCTATCGGGGCAAACACGGTGAAGGGTCCAGGCCCCTCAAGGGCAGATGTTAGACCAGCGGCTTCAACTGCAGTTAGCAAGCTGCTAAATACACCTGCTGCTGCTGCTGTTTCTAGAATTGTAGCCATGGGCAGTAACTATGATTGGAGTAATAAAGAATCCTTGTCAAGAAAGGATTTGAGACTGCGATGGGATTGATCAGCGATAGGCGGCAGTCTGGATCTGGGGTAGCCGTGCTTCGGGGCACAAAAAGCGATCCATTTGAGCCTCAAAAAACTGACGATTTGCCAGCAGATGGGTGGGATCAGTATCGTCTAAAGGATAGAGTAAGGCACAACGGAGTGCCTGGATTACCGCAGAAGTAACGTTGTACATAGAGCGCTGAAATGTGACGCCAAGCTGAATTAATTGGTCGTCTTCACCGCGCTTGTGCTGTTTGTATAGCTCCTGTAGCTCAAGCGGAAGAAAATGCAACATATCTTGCATTAACAGGGTGGGCGGTATGCCAGCAGACCCTACGGGAAAGACGTCAGCATAGAGAATGCCATAGATAAAGTTTTGCTGCTTGTCGGGCACTTGACCCGCCTGGGCATTGTAGCTCTTGGTGCCACGGAAGGGGGAGGTACGATAGAAAACTGCCTCCACATAGGGAAGTGCCGCCTCGTAAAGCCAAGTAAAACCCTCACTTTTAGGGATTATTTCATGGCATTCACCATCTATGAAAACATGGTGATAAATCGGCCTACCTGCTACGGCGAAAATACCATTTACCAGGAAGTTCATTGCGTCTGGCACTCCCTTGAATCCCCCCTCCTCGTAGATGTCACTCATCTCAAAGAAAACCGGAGCCATTACTTCCCAAAAAAGCCCCAGATTAGCATAGTAGCTAAGTTGCTTAACCTGCTCTAAAAACATTTCCGGGAAAAGTTTGTAGAGTCCTAGCATTAATGGATTGCGCCGGAAGTAGGCCAGGATTGCCCGATCGGCATTGGCTTTATAAGCATCACTATCTAGATAGTCATTGAAGCGACCTCCCATGCCCTGGTGCCAGAACATAGCCTGCATGCAGGCTTCGGCAAACTCCATATTTATGCGATCATGCCAGAGATGATGCAATAGCTTGGGCATGGCGATGGTTTCGCCACGGGCCATGAACTCCAAAAGCTCTGGATGAGCCTTTTCGCCACCACGCCAAATTCGCAGTTTTGATTGATCGCCGGAGTAAGAGTTGGGACGATCCAGGTACTCTTGGGAAATGAAATACTTGAACGCTGGTAGCGGATTTAAGAAGACTTGCTCGGATATATAGAGAAGATCACGCCAGTAAAAATCCATTGGCACGGCATAGGCCTTGTAGATGCCAATGATCTGCTTGAGGTTTTCCTCAGAGTCGGGCAGCATCGAACCGCCAGCTTCCAGGCGATGAATTATCTCGGCGTAGGGATGAGTGGAGGCTGGAATCAATGGCTTGCGGTCCGTATCGGCAGCCGAAATGGTGGGGGGAGTCATGCGGAGAGCTCCAATACGGTGGAATCAGGGGTGGAGATAGTGGCTGCAAGCACTGGTGCTAATCCAAACTGGTTTTGCCTAAGGGCCAAACCGGCGGTACTTGTCCCACTGAATCCGGTGATCGTCTGGGGCCAGATGCCTGAGAAAATCACTAGGCTAGTGAGCACAACTGCCGGCAGCCGTTCAGACCAAGTGGTGCCAATCCAGTCGGCTTTATTATTATCCAGTCGTCCGAAACCTACCCGGTTAAATAATCGTACTGCCACCACGGCGGTGAGACCAGATGCCACCAGGCAAGTAAGGGTGGGCCAGGGGAATGCCTCCCAGCTACCCTCAAATACCAGTAGTTCGGCCACAAAACCTGCCAGTCCGGGCACCCCGGCTGCGGCCATAAGAGCCAAGAGGAACAACCCCATGGTGAACGGTAGACCGCGGTAAGGATTCATTAAACCCGAAAGCTCGCTGATAGCCACGGTGCCGGTACGGCGCTCAATCACCCCCACCAGGCAAAACAACAGGGCGATTATCAGGCCATGGGCCAACATCTGGGCCACCACTCCCTGCAGGCTAAGAGGGGTGGCTGCAGCTAAAGCTAGGGCGAGCAGTCCCATGTGTCCCAGGGAGGCGTAGGCCACTAACCGCCGCAAATCCGACTGGGCGATGGCGTTGAGCGCACCATAGATGGCGCTTACCGCCCCGATCGCCGCCAGCCAGGGCGACCAAAACATCCAGGCCTGAGGCAAAATGCCAATGCCAAAGCGCATCAGGCCGTAGGCAGCCAACTTGGAAACCGCTCCACTGAGCAACATCGCCACTGCAGTGGGAGCCTGGCTATAGGTAACGGGCTGCCAGCCATGCAGGGGCAGTAGCGGCAGCTTCAAGCCGAAGGCAAGCAATAGCAAGCCCAGCAGTGAGATTTGCAATTGCGGTTCGAGATCCATTGCCGCCAAATCGGCATAGGCGAAGCTGACGCCGCCAGGATGTAGCAATCCCAGGGCCAGCACAACCCCCAGCAGCAGTAGGCCGGATATGGCGTTAAAGATCAAGAAACGAATCGCAGCACCCGCCCGTTGTTCGCGCCCAAAACTGGCCACGAGCAAGGTGGTGGGGATCAAAATCAGTTCGTAGGCTAGTACAAATAACAGGGCGTTTCCGGCCAGAAAGGCCAGGGTCAGGCCCAGGTTGGTGGCCAGCAGCAGGGAGAAAAACAGGCGACAGCGTGGCTGATCTTGGGGCGTTGCAAGCACGGCCATAGCCGTAAGCAGAGCCGTTAGCAATACCAGCGGCAGGCTGATGCCATCGAGGCCAAGCTGCAGAGTTAAAGCTATTTTTGGCAGCCAAGGTAGCGATATATCGGCCGGGGGCCACCGCCAGGCCAGCAGCCCTACAGCCAGCTGAAGCAAAGCGGCAACAGCGGCCAGCAGGCGGCAAAGAGGGGCGCGATCTGGCAAGAGCGGCAGGGCCAACAGCGCCGCCAGGGGGATCAGTAGCAGCAGCAGCAGGGTCATCGGTGAGGTGACTTCAAAGTGGAGCGGCGGACAGGAGAGGCAGGGCGGGTTGGCGCGCCAGCAGCCAGGTGGCCATCAGCAGTACCCCCAGCACCAGAGAGAGGGCATAGGCCTGGGAGCGCCCTGAGGTGGTGAGACTGAGGCGCTTCGCTCCCTGGAGAGCTGCTTGGCCGGTGGATCCACTGAAGCCATCCACCAAGCTGCGCTCTGACCAAACACTCAGCCGGGCTAATTGCAGCACTAAACCCACTACCGTGCGCTGGTAAAAACGTTCAGTCTGCATGTCGTGGGCCAGCCAATACTGGAGGCCCCCCAGGGTGGCGGGCAGGTTGGCCAGGGGATGGGGGCGCAGATAGAACAAGGCGGAGAGGCCGCCTCCCACAAGCGTGGAGGCCAGCAGTGGCAGGGCCAACGGTCCCCAACCAGGCAGTGGATTTAGCTGCAGCACTCCGTTGATTACCAGTAGTACCGGCATGTGCAGCACCAGGCCGAACAGGGTCATGGTGGGCAACACCATTAACCAGAGCACTTCGGCCGAGCGCTGGGTGAACACGGTGGGGGTACCAGCCCAGATCTGTCCAAACACGCGGATTAAGCCGGCGCTAATCAAGGCGTTGGTGAGTAGTACAACACCCCCTAGCAGTATTGGTTGGGAGCTAGTGCCGGTGAGCTCCAGTAGCTCCCGCAGCGCGGCAAAACCGCCAAAAGGTGGCAGCCCCATCAGGCCGGCGGCTCCGGCCAGGAAGCAGAGGCCCATCAGCGGCCTGCGGCTCCAGAGACCACCGAGTTGGGTTAAATCTTGCGTCACATTGCTAATCACCACCGCCCCCACGGACATCAGCAATAGGGCCATCGGCAGGGGGTAAACCAGCAGCAGGTGATCGGCCACGGTGATTCCGCCAAGTCCTACGGCCATAAACAGCAGTCCAAGCCAGCTGCTCACCAGAAAGGAGAGGGCACGCTTGACATCAATCTGGGCCAGGGCAATCAAGGAACCCACCAGAGCGGTGGTGCCACCGACAACCACCAATACGATTTGGGCAATCGGGCTGAGGGCGATCAGGGGTTCCAGACGCAGTAATAACCAGGCACCGCCGGCTACCACCACAGAATTGCGCAGCACGGTGGAGGGCAGGGGTCCCTCCATTGCCTCATCCAGCCAGAGGTGCAATGGGATTTGCGCACACTTACCCATCGGCCCAGCCACCAGGGCCAACACCAGGGCCGTGTAGCCCAGCTGTTGTACGTAGGTGCCATTGGCCTGGACCGCTGCCCAGCGAGCTAGGTCGTGAAAATTCCAGCTTCCGGTAATTGGCAATAGGGCGATCAAACCAGCCAGCAGCACCAAGTCGCCGATGCGCTTGGTAAGAAATGCATCTCGGGCCCCCTTTACCACCAGAGGTTGGTTGTACCAGGTGCCAACAATTAAGTAGGTACCCAGGGTAAGCAATTCCAGCAAAATATAGCTGAAGAATAGAGAATCAGTTAAGACAAGGGCGCAAAGGCCGGCTTCAAAAAAACTAAGAGATCCAAAGAAGCGTGGCCAGCCCCAATCCATCTCCAAATAGCCGATTGTATAAATCTGTGTGAGCACGTGCACGCCGGTGATCACGGTCATTGCAATCAGGGCTGGCTCGCTGATCAAGCCATCAAAACCCACCTTAAGACCAGCTGTATCTAGCCAGGTCCAGGTAAAGCTGAGTGGTTTGTATAGGGCATCAGCTCCGGCTGCAGCATTTGTATGCAGCCCCACCAGGGCAAGTGTGCTATGAACAAAGGCGACGCACACCATCAAAAGGTTGAGGTAGCCACAGGGGCGGGGACCCGTGCGGGCAATCAACCCAGGAGACCACAGAAACGAGAGCAGGGATGCCAGCAGCGGATAGATGGGCACCAACCAGGCCGTCTGAACGAAAGAGACGGTCATCGAGTCAAGTCGGAAGGGTCGGGTTTAGTGGAGTTTAGGGATTTCCCAGGGGAGTTGGGTGTTACTGACAGTGATGGTTCCTATGGGAGTGAAAAGCAAATGTGATCAATCCAGCCCCAAGGCTGATCAGAAATCCAGGCGTGACCGATCTGCGTCAATTTGCCTAAGTATTGATACCCACTGTCCAGCGGTTGCGTCGCCGCAGCTGGTTTAGGGGCCAGCCGCAGGCCTTTCAGGCGCCGCGGCTGACAATAGCCTCAGGTATCGTCGTGGGCAAAGCGATTGTAAAGAAAGTCCAGGGCTCTATTGCGCAGCTCGTAGTAGAGGGGATCCTCCATGATATCCTCTCGATTTCGTGGCCTGGGAAAGTCAATCGCCATCACTTCGCCAATACCTGCTGCTGGACCATTGGTCATCATCACCAGTCGATCAGCTAGAAATAAAGCCTCATCAATGTCGTGGGTAATCATTAGTACAGTACACTTTTGAGTATTCCATATTTTTAGCAGCTCTTCTTGGAGCTCTGCTTTGGTGATTGCATCTAGAGCTCCAAATGGCTCATCAAGAATTAGCACTTCCGGTCTAATTGCCAGGGCTCTGGCAATTGCCACCCTTTGCTTCATGCCTCCAGATATTTGAGTGATGCACTTATTTGCTGCTGCCGTGAGACCAACCATTTCTAAATGCTCCATAGCAATATCTCTCCTTTGCTGCTGGGAGAGATTAGGTTTTACCGAATCAATCGCCAGCACTACGTTTTCGTAGGCTGTCATCCAGGGCAAGAGCGCATAGCCCTGGAATACCACCATCCTGTCTGGTCCAGGCTTTTTGATTGGCTCGCCATGCAGCAAAACCTCGCCGCTAGAAGGCTTGGCAAAGCCAGACACCATATTCAGCAGGGTGGATTTACCACAGCCAGAATGGCCAATCACGCAGATGAATTCTCCAGCATTAATCTCTAAATTTACATTTTCGAGCACCGAATAGGGTCCGCTGGGGGTGGGATACACCTTGCCCAAGTCCCGAAAGTGCAAGAAAGGCGATGTGGTGTTAGACAGTGCGGCAATCACCGCAGAGTCTTTGGTGGAAGCAGGTGTCATGATGGGAATGAAGGGTAATTAAGAATGGTGGGCTGCTAATGAGACTCTCAAAAGCATGAACGATGATCAAATAAAGGGCACCTCGAAAAATTCGGTATTACGCGCGGGCCGACCAGCGAGACCCACTGCCGCAACTGGAGTGGATAGAGCTTAAGTCCACGCCATGGCCAATTTTTCGAGGTGACCTAAATAATCACGCCGCCATGGCACTCAGGTCTTGATTATGGCATCATTACCCTTGCTGGTTTAAGTGGGATTTCGGCCACGCAAAAATCCTTATGAATAGAAAGTTGGTTGAGATAGGAGATCGGGTCGTCTGCGTTGAAGGCCACGCCGTCAAACAGTTCGATGCCCCCCCGTTGATACGAGACGTCATCGAGACCCAGTTCCCGAGCCGCAGTGCTATACACACTTACCGCACAGATCCGTTCAAGGATTTCCACATAGTTACGCGGGAAGGGGATTTCACTCCAACGGGCTAATTGGGTGAGAATCCAAAGGTGTTCACTGCGGCTTGGTCGGTTTACTGCAGGGCCGAAAAATAGGCTGTGGGGCGAGGAATCTTGGCCCTTGTCACCGCCAGCATTACCGAAGCGAATCAGCTCTTGCTTCATGCCAAGATAGCGGCGGTCGCTAAGTAACTCGCTCAACTCACTCCAGTGGGCATGATCGGCGCAGTAGCGGCAGGCTTCCAGTAATGCCTTGGTCAGGGCGATGTGGGTATTGGGATAGCTCAATGCCCAGTCTTCGCGCACCCCAAGCACCTTGCCGGGGTGACCTGACCAGATATCCAAGTCCCCGACGATAGGGAAGCCGTGGCCCTCCTGTTCCGCCCGCCAATTCCAGGGCTCACCTACACAATAGCCATCGATTGAGCCATCTTTTAGATCGGCGAGCATCTGGGCTGGTGGCAGGGTTTGCAGATGCACGTCGTGATCGGGATCGATGCCATTGGACGCCAACCAATAACGCAATAGCAAATTATGCATAGATGCTGGATGCACAATGCCAAGCTGGTGGCTTTCCCGATTGGTTCTCAGCAAGTAATCGCGATATTCAGCAACCGTGCTCACCCCCTGCTGGGCAATACGCGTAGCCAAGGTGATCCCATTGCCGTTGCGACTCAAGGTAAGCGCTGTCACGATTGGCAACGGTGGACCACCATGGCCTCCCGCGGTCATCCAGGTGGGCATACCAGAGGGCATTAATGCCGCATCCAGGGTGGTATCCACCAAGCCATCTGTAACCCCCCGCCAGCTAGTTTCACGCACCAGCTGTACCTCATCGAGGCCATGCTTACTAAAAAATCCTTTGGCCTCGGCCACCGCCAATGGGGCACAGGCGGCTAGTGGGATGAAGCCCAAGTCTAAATTAACCTTCTCCAAGCCATGTCGGGCTAACGTTTTGTGGGGTTTGGCCTGCCATTGCTTCACCCGTTTCTGGCGATTGAGGAAGTAGATGATTTCCGATCGCAGGCTGTAGTAGCTGGGGTGATGGACCACTTCCAATCGCTTGCGCGGCCGGGGAATGTCCACGGTTAAAATATCACCAATCTTCGATCCCGGCCCATTAGTGAGCATCACAATACGGTCGGAAAGCAACACCGCCTCGTCCACATCATGGGTAACCATCACGGCGGTGAGTTGATGTTCGTTGCAGATCTGCATAAGTTTTTCCTGCAGATTGCCCCGGGTTAGGGCATCAAGTGCCCCGAAGGGTTCATCCAATAACAGCAGCTTGGGCTTGATCGCCAGGGCCCGGGCGATGGCCACCCGCTGACGCATGCCACCGGAGAGCTGCAGCGACAGTTTGTCCCCCGCATGGCTGAGCCCCACCATGGCGATGTGCTCATCGATTACCGCTTCCCTCTCCTGGCGGGACATGGCTGGCATCACCTCATCGACGGCCAGGCTGATGTTCTGCCGCACCGTGAGCCAGGGCAGCAAAGAGTAGTTTTGAAAGACCACCATCTTGTCTGGACCGGGGCGCTTCACCGTTTCGCCATCGAGCAGCACCGTGCCAGCGGTAGGCATATCCAAGCCGGCAATCATGTTGAGCAGGGTGCTCTTACCACAGCCGGAATGGCCGATCAGGGAGATGAATTCCCCTTTTTGGATCTGCAGATCAGTGCCCTGCAGTGCCAGATAGTTGCCTCCACCGCTCAGGGGAAAATTCTTCTCAATCTCTTGAACTTGAACAAGGCTAGTCATTGGATCTTTTCTCCATGAAGGGGTGAATAGGATAATCTCAGCAACTGGCTTGGCCTGGACTCGCAGGGCGGGACGGTTGATTTCGTGATCTAATCTAAATACAATGCCTGGCTTGCTAAGATAAAGAAATAAATCATGGCAGCCATCAACAATAGTCTTCCCACTAGGAAGGGAATCACTACTTCGCGGCGAAACAGAGCCTGATCTAGGGACCCTAGCCTGGAGGGTAGAGAGCGTAGTTGCTCGATTGGATTCATGTTCATCGCGCTTACTTGGCTGGGGAAATATAGTTTTGCAGGGCGGCCATCAGTCGATCGAGCACTAGGCCGATGGCGCCGATCCAGATCACGCCAAGCACGATCTCACCCACATAGTTCTGCTGGTAGGCATCCCAGATGAAGAAGCCGATGCCAAGGGTGCCTGGCATCACGATCTCGGCGGCGATGATCGCCAGCCAGGCCAGACCGATGGAGATGCGCAGACCGGTGAAGATGTAGGGAAGGGCCGAAGGAATCAGCACCTTGGTGAAAAAACGCCGGCTAGACATTTGCAGCACCAAAGCCACATTGCGGTAGTCCTGGGGGATCTGGCGCACCCCTTCTGCGGTGTTGATCAGAATTGGCCAGATGGCCGTGATGAAGATCACGAAGATGGCAGCGGGCTGGTTCTTCTGGAACAGCACCAGGGCGATCGGCACCCAGGCCAGGGGCGCCACCATGCGCAGGAACTGGAACAGGGGATCAAAGGCGCGGTTGATGGTGGGCTTGAGGCCGATCGTGATGCCCACGGCAATGTCCACCAGGGCGGCGAGGGTGTAGCCCTGGGCCACCCGGCTGAGGCTGGCCAGGGTTTGCCAGAACAGGCCCTTGTCAAGGCCACCGCGGTCGTAGAAGGGGTAGAAAATCAGGATTCGGGTGCGCTCTTCGGTGAACAGGCTGCTGGGCGCCGGCAGAGCGATTACTCCCGCCGACGAGAGCAGCTGCCAGAGCAACACGAAGCCGCCGGTGCCCAGTAAGGGCGGCAGCCAGTTGCTGGAGCTGCGGGTCAGCCAGCCCAGGGGACTCGCGTTTGAATCTTTGCGGGGGGAGGGGATGGGAACCATGAAAGGAAACTCCTGGTAAAGGATTGGGAACAGATGCTGGAAGGAGGTAACTCAGGGGCGTTGGCTTGGAGTCCAGGCCCCTGGTGTCATTTTTTGAACTTTTGGCCGTCGAGGTAGGCCTTTGGATTCGCCGGGTCGTAGACGACGCCATCGAAGAAGGTCTCCTTGCCGCGACTGGAGCCTGTAGGGATGTCGGCGGCAGGAATTCCCAGCTCAGTCGCCGCCTGGATCCAGAGATCCTCACGGGTCACCTTTTCATTGATCGCCTGGGCCTGCTCGACCGTGTCGAGGATGCCGGGGTAGAACTTCCAGCGCACGGCCTCCAGCAGGAACCAGAGGGTGAGGCTCTTGTAGGGGTAGGAGATCACGCCGCGATCACTGGCCCAGTAGAGCGGCCCCATGGCCGGATCGGTCTCGGGTTTGCCTGCTGCACCGATCAGATACTCACCCTTGAGGGCCTGCTCCAGCACTGGGGTCGGGATGTTGTACCACTTGCGCGAGCTGAGGATCTTGGCGGCCTCGGCCTTGTTTTCGGGCTTGTCGAGCCATTGCTGGGCCTCGATCACCCCCTTGATCAGCGCGACGGCGGCTTTGGGGTGCTTGTCGACCCAATCGGATCGCACCGCCAGGTACTCCTCTGGGTGAGACTTCCAGATCTGGGCGGTGGTGGCCGCCAGGTAACCCACCTTGTCCTTGACGATCCGCGAGGGCCAGGGGTCGCCGGTGGAGAAGGCCTGCATCGTGCCGTTCTTCATTCCCTGGAGGGTTTCAGTGGCGGGTACCGTCAGCAGATCCACCTGCTTGTCGGGATCCACGCCGCCCGCCGCCAGCCAGTAGCGCACCCAGATCTCCTGGTTGGCTTTCGGGAAGGTGTAGGAGGCCTTGAACTTGGTGCCCGACTTCTGGGCAAAAGAGTCGAAGAATCCCGGCGATGTCTTCTTGAGATCGAAGCTGAGGTTGCCATCCTTGACGCCGTTGGAGGCAGCGATGCCATTGCCCTGGCTCATCAGCATCGCCAGCACAACCATCGGCACCTTCTTGCCGTCGGTGATCGCACCTTCGCTGATCATCTGCGGCATGGGCATCTGCCATTGGCCGCCGTCAATGCCGCCGCCGGCGGAGCCGAGCACCAAGTTGTCGCGGGCGGAGGGCCAGCTGGCTTGCTTGGTGAGGTTCACCTCCAGGCCATGCTTGGCGAAGAAGCCCTTCTCTACCCCCACCACCAGCGGAGCGGCCTCAAGGATGGGGATGAAGCCGAGGCTGATGGTTTTGGTTTCGAGGTTGGAAGGCGCGGCGGCGATGGACGGGGGGCTGCCACTGGCGCTGCCACCACCGGGTTCGGGCGGATTGCCGAGGCAGCCTGCGAGCATGACGCTGCCAGCCATGGCTGCGCCCATCAGGGCGAGGAATTGACGACGCTTCGACATGGCGAAAGTTCCTGGTAAAAGGAGAACTTGGCACAAGTCAACGAACCGGACTGGGAGAAATAGGGGCACCGGAAGCCGCTGAAAAAGATGGGATCCAGTTGGACCCCAAGTATGACTAAGTGGTCGTTTACAAAAGCATCTGACACCAGAGTCGTTATTGCTCGGGGGACCCTGGTGGCCTCATCTGGCAGTTGGGTGTGAACTTTGCGAAGGATTGTGAATAGAGGCGATAAGCAGAGGCAATCATTGGGCCCAAGGCCCCCGGGATCATGGTCGCTTTATCAGCGCTTGATCTTGAGGTTGTCCAGGTAGGCATGGGGCTTGGTGGTGTCGTAGACGACTCCGACAGACAGGGGCTCCACGCCACGGCTCGAGCCCTTGGGGATGTCCTTGGCCGGCACACCCAGTTCCTTGGCGGGCACGCCCAGTTCCTTGGCCGCCTGCTTCCAGAGGTTCTCCCGAGTCACCTGGTCGTTGAGAGCCTTGGCGCAGCGACGGAGGGCAACTGGGCGGGATAGAACTTCCAACGCATCGACTCCAGCAACAACCACGCCGCGGGCGCGGTCAGCAGCTCCACGTGCTTGTCGGGGTCCATGCCACCGGCCGTCAGCCAGTAGCGGATCCAGATGTCCTGGTTGGCCTTGGGGAAGGTGTAGGCGGTCCGGACTTGCGCTTGTTCTTGGTTTCGAATTGCTTGAAGAACTTGCCGTCGCCCTTGGTGTTCAGGTCCAAATCGGCCTTCTTGACGCTGTTGGAGGCCACGCGGCCGTTGGTGATCGCCCCGCTGCTGATCATCTGGGGCATCGGCAGTTGCCACTGGCCGCCATCGATGCCACCACCGGCGGTGCCGAGCACCAGGTTGTCTCGGGTGGCGGGCCAGCTTGCTTGCTTGCTGAGGTTTACATGTGCCTAAAGCTCTGCCAAGGATTGCCAGATGGCGGCATAGCACTGCTCCAGTTGGGACTCGCTGATTCCCAGGGGCGGCAGCAGGTAGACGACATGGCCCAGGGGTCGCAGATAGACACCCTTTGCCAGGCATTGGCGTTGCAGCTGCCGGCCCAGGCCCTGGAGGTAACCGGGTTGGTCCACGATCAAATCGAAGGCGGCAATGCTGCCTATACTGCGAAACTTTTCCAGGCGGGGATGGTCGCTCAGCGGCTCTAGATGCCGCCGATGGCGCTGTTCAAATTGGCCATAGAGATCCGGCTTTTGAACCAGCAGCTTCAGGCTGGCCAGGGCAGCGGCGCAGCCCAGGGGATTGGCCGTGAAGCTATGGCCATGGAAGAAGGTGAGTGTTGGATCTAGGCCTATAAACGCCTCGTATAGCCGCTCGCTGGCCATGGTTACCCCCATCGGCATAAAGCCGCCGGTGAGTCCCTTGGATAGGGCCATCAAATCGGGCTGGATCTGGGCCTGCTGGCAGGCGAACAGACCGCCGGTGCGGCCAAAACCGGTCATTACCTCATCGGCAATCAGCAGGGCCCCACTGGCGCGCACCCGCCGCTCCACCGCCCGCAGAAATTGGGGGCGCACCAGATTCATCCCCGATGCCCCCTGCAGCAGGGGCTCAAAAATGACGGCGGCCGTGGGCGTCTCCAGCAACCGATCCAGCACAGCCAGGGCCCCCAATTCCCGGGCCTCAACGCTTTCATCCCCCCACCAGGTGGCCGGCCAGGGGACCCGGGCCACCGAGAACATCAGGCTCTCGTAGGCCGAGTTGAACAGGGAGCGCTCACCCAGGGCCATCGCACCCACCGTGTCGCCGTGATACGCCCCCTCAAAGGCAATTAATTGCTGGCGTGGTTCGCCCCGATTTCGCCACCACTGCCAGGCGATTTTGAGAGCTACTTCCACCGCAGTGGAGCCGTTATCTGAGAAGAACAGCCGATCGAGACCAGTTAATGAGGCCAGCTGTTCCGCCAGTTGTTCGGCGAGCGGATGGCTGAAGTTGGCAAAGATCACCTGCTCCAGTTGCTGCGCCTGGGCGGCGATGGCGGCGGCAATTGAGGGCTCCCCATGGCCATGCAGGGTCACCCACCAGCTGCTGATCGCATCGATCAACTGGCGGCCGTCATCCAACTGCAGCAGTGATCCGCGGGCTGCCACCACCCGCAGGGGTTCCGGTGCCGTAGCCACCTGGGTGGTGGGGTGCCAGAGGTGAGGGTGCCAGCCCATGGGCAAGGTTGTCAAAAGAATTGGTGCGGTTTAAGCAACCTGGATCAGGCCAGGCCAGCTTCAGGAGCCCGCTTCAGTGCTTACGGCGCTGGCTGATCAGCCTGGCCCCGATCCAGGCCGTAAAGGCGATAGCTGCCAGCACCAGTAGCACCTTGATCAATTGGGTTATCGGCTCCAACCATTCGCCAACCCGCTGATAGCCCTCCCCCAGGGCCTGGCCAGCCAGGGTGAGGATCAGGATCCAGATCAAGCTGCCGCCGGCGGTCCAGGCCAGGAACGGCAGTTGGGGCATCAATTCGATCCCAGCCGGCACCGACACCAGCGTGCGCACACCGGGAATCAGCCGGCCCCAGAACACCACCGCAGCGCCATGGCGCTTAAACCAGCGACGGCTGCGGGCTAGATCGGCGGGCTGAATGCCGATCCACTTGCCATGGCGAGAGAGCCAATGCTCTAGCCGCTCTTCGTTGATCAACCGACCAATCCCATACCAGAACCAGGCGCCCAGCAGGGTGCCGATCAGGCCCGCCAGCAACACCGGTAGCAGCTCTAACTTGCCCTGTTGCACGTAAAAGCCCCCCAGGGGCATCACCAGTTCAGAGGGGATCGGGGGGAATACATTTTCGAGCAGCATCACCAGGCCGATCACCAGATAGCCGATCAGGGGATTGGCGTCTACGGCCGAGCCGATCAACTCCGGTAGCCGGTTGATGAAATCCTGCATGGAGATGTTGCTGGCGGCACCAGGCTAGGGGGAAGCAAGCCCCGGCCTGGTCAACTGGGACTGGCAAATCAGTGCTGGGGCTGGTTCAGGTGTCGGCCGCAGCCCGGCGACGCCATTGCCTCACCAGCTTCTCCAGCTCCAGATAGAAGAAGAACAACAGGCTCACGCCGATGCAGATCAGCAGGTCTGGGCCGGGCAGGGGCTCAGTGCCAAAGAAGCGGGCCAGGGGCGGCACGTAGAGCAGCAGCATCTGCAGAGCGGTGGTGAGCACCACGGCCCAGATCAACCAGGGGTTGGAGAAGGGAGCCACCTGCAGCAGCGGCCGATCGCTGCGGGCCGAGAGGGCGTGGCCCATCTGGGCCAGGCAGAGGGTGGTGAATACCATCACCTGCCAGGGCCTGCCAGAGCGAGCGGCATAGAGCATCAAGGCGATCACGATCAGGGCAAACACCACGCCAATGCGCAGGATGTAGCTGCCGATGCCGCGGGCAAATATCGACTCCCCGGGTTCGGCTGGTGGACGACGCATCAAGCCATCCTCCCCCGGTTCTAGGGCCAAGGCCAGCGCCGGAACGCCGTCGGTAACCAGGTTCATCCACAGAATCTGCAGCGGCGTCAGCGGTACGCCCACCAGACCCAGCAGGGGGGCGGAGGCAATGGTGATCAGCTCGCCCACATTGCTGCCGAGGATATATTTAACGAAGCGTCGAATATTGGCATACACCAATCTCCCCTCCTCCACCGCACTAACTATCGTGGCGAAGTTATCGTCGAGCAGCACCATGTCGGCGGCCTCCTTGCTCACCTCCGTGCCGGTGATCCCCATCGCCACGCCGATGTGGGCCTGCTTCAGGGCCGGCGCGTCATTCACCCCATCACCGGTCATCGCCACCACCTGGCCATTGGCCTGCAGCGCCTTGACGATGCGCAGTTTCTGCTCGGGCGGTACCCGGGCATAAATATTGCAGTGGGCCACCACGCTGCGCAGCTTGGATTCATCCATCTGCTCCAATTCGCGGCCTAAAACCACCTCGCCATTGGCATCTGTGATGCCGATGCTGGAGCCAATCGCCCGGGCCGTGAGCGGATGGTCGCCGGTGATCATCACTGGGCGTATGCCGGCCTGGCGGCAGGTGGCCACGGCCGCCGTCACCTCCGGGCGAGCTGGATCCAGCTGGGCCATCAGCCCCAGCAGCACCAGCCGCTCCAACTCCTGCTCCGGACTCGCGTGATGAGGAGCGCAGGCAAAGGCCAACACCCGCAGCCCCTGGGCGGCCAATTGCCGCGCCTGCTCCAACCACCATTGCTGTTGCTCAGAGCTGAGCGCTGCCACCCCAGCGCCATCCAGCCAGCGATCACAGCTGGCCAGAATCACCTCCGGAGCCCCCTTGCTGATCAACAGCTGATCGGAACCGGCCGCCAGGGCTCCCAGCGGTTGTTGCAGGGCGCCGTCTGGATCGTCCAACCACACAGCCATCAGCTGCCGTTCTGAGCTGAACGGGATTTCGGCCCTGCGCTGGTACTTACTGCGCAGGCTGAAAGCATCGATGCCATCCTTGGCCGCCACCACCAGCAGGGCGCCCTCGGTGGGATCCCCCAGCACGCTCCAGCCTGCCCCATCCCGTTTGAGTTCGGCGTCGCTGCAGAGCACGCCGGCCTCCAGCAGCAGCCGCTGGGCGCCTGCACCGCAGCCCGGTGAGGCGCTGGGCGGCGCGGCCAACTCCCGGGCGGTGAATTTGCCGTGGGGCTCATAGCCCTGACCGCTCACGGCGATCGATTGGGTGCCGCAGCGCAGCTCCTGCACCACCTGGCGATTGAGGGTCAAGGTGCCGGTCTTGTCAGAGCAGATCACGGTCACCGAACCGAGACCCTCCACGGCGGGTAGGCGGCGAATCAGTGCCGCCCGTTTCACCATCCGCTGGGTACCGATGGCCAGGGTCACGGTGATCACGGCGGGCAGGCCCTCGGGCACGATCGCCACGGCCATCGACAGGCCCACCTCCAACAGGTCGAGGGCGTTCTGGCCGAGCAGTATGCCCAGGGCCACCACTGCAGCCACCAGGGCCAAGGCGCTGCCCACCAGCACGTTGGCCAGGCCATCAAGCCGCTGCTGCAGCGGTGTGGTCTCGCCGCCGGCGGTATTGATCAGCTCGGCAATCTGGCCCAGTTCGGTGGCCATCCCGGTGGCGGTAACCAGGGCCAGGCCCCGACCCCGCACCACCTCGGTGCCTTGAAACAGGCAGTTCTGGCGCTCCAGCACCGGTGTTGACGCCTCCAGCACCAGCTGGGCCTGTTTGAACACCGCCTCGGCTTCGCCGGTGAGGGCGGCCTCGCGCAAGCCCAGATCGGCCACCTCCAGCAAGCGGCAGTCGGCCGATACCCGATCGCCGGCCTCCAATCTGATCAGATCCCCCGGTACCAGCTGCTCGCAGGGCTGCAGTTGCCATTCGCCATCGCGGCGCACCTGCACCGCCGGCTGGGCCAGTTCCCGCAAGGCCAGCAGTGCCTTCTGGGCACGACTCTCCTGCAGGTAGCCCAGCAGACCGTTGAGGCCCACGATCAGCAGGATGGCGATCGCGTCCTTGGGGAAGGACTGCTTCTGCCAGGCCACCGCCGCACTCACCGCTGCCACTCCCAGCAGCAGCAGCAGCATCACGTTGCTGAATTGATCCAAGAGGATCTGCCAATTGCTGCGGCCAGCCGCCAGTTCGAGCCGGTTTGGGCCGACGCGAGCGAGGCGCTCAGCCACCTGGGCGGTGCTGAGCCCCTCGCTGGATGCGTCGAGTTGCTGCAGGCAATCTGCCGGTGCCAGGGCGTGCCAGGCGGCCTGCTTGCTGGGGGGCATCAACGGGGGGATGGGAGACTTAGGGGCCAAGTTAGGCAGTCAGGGTGCATCCCTTGTAGTTTTTCGCCCTAACGAGTTTTCAAAGGTCCTCCTTGTCGTCTCCCTGGATCCAGCTCCAGCGCTGGCGCGCCGCTCTCACGGTGCCGCAATTCACGGTGGTGAGCGGTGGCCTGGTGATCGCCGCGGGCACGCTGGTATTGGCCAGTCCGCTCTGCTCCAGCGATAGCGTCGGCCTCTGGGAAGCCCTGTTCACCGTGATCTCGGCGATCACGGTGACGGGTCTGTCGATCATCGATATCGGCCAGGAACTCACCCTTATGGGCCAAATGGTGCTGGCGGCCTTGATCGTCACTGGCGGCCTGGGCCTGATGGCGATCACCACCTTTTTGCAGGGTTTTGTGCAGGGTCACTCCGGCCTGCGCCACCGCCTCGATCGCGGTCGCTCGCTGGATGAATTTGGCGTGGGGGGGATTGGCCCCACCTTTCACGCCATCATGATCACCGGCTTTTGTGTAATGGGGTTGGGCACCGTAGTGCTCTACTGCTTCGGGTTCACCGATATCGCCAATCCGCTTCAACGCTTTTGGTCGAGCCTGTTTCATTGCATCAGCGCTTATAACAACGCTGGTTTCGGTCTGCGTAGCGACAGCCTGGTGAGCTACCAGGACCATCCGGTGGTCAACGCCGTTATCGGTAGCTTGATCGTGATCGGCGGCATTGGCTGGCGGGTGATCCAGGATCTCTGGAGTCAGCGCCGCAACTGGCGGCGACTGCTGCGACCTAGTTTGCATACCCGCCTGGTACTACGCACCACTTTTTTGCTGATTGCTGTGGGAGCGATTGGCTTGCTTTTTACCGAACAATTTGCACCCGATGGCGTGTTCACCACCCTTACCCTTTGGGACAAGCTGCAGGTAACCATCTTCCAATCAATTACCACCCGCACCGCCGGCTTCAACACGGTGCCCCTCTCGATCGAGAGCCTCTCGGAGGCGGGGTTGCTGTTGATGATCCTGCTGATGTTCATTGGCGCCAGCCCCGGTGGTACCGGCGGTGGTATCAAGACCACCAGCTTCGCTCTGTTGCTGGGGGCCACCCAGTCAACTCTGTTGGGCCGCAAGCAGGTGGTGATCCGCAACCGCCAGATTTCCAGTGAGCTGTTGCTCAAGGCGGTGGCCGTTACCTTCGCCTCGGCCATTTGTGTGCTGCTGATGACCCTGTTGCTGGGCATCGGTCCCACCGCTGGAGGGGAGCCGATGGGGCAATCGTTCAGTTTCCTGGAGAAGTTGTTCACCTGCATGTCGGCCTTCTGCACCGTGGGCCTGGATGTGGGCGTAACCGCTCAGCTCAACCGCTGGGGCCAGCTGGTGTTGATGGTGGGAATGTTCGTGGGGCGGATCGGCATCCTGCTGCTGCTCGCCGCCATCTATGGCAATCGCCCCCCCTCCCGTGTCGGCTATCCCCGTGAGGAGGTCTTTCTCTGAAATTTGCGCGCTTCCCCGGGCTCTGGGTTTAGCCAGTCCCCTTTTTTAGATTCGCCCCAAGCCCCTAGCCCCAAGCCCCAAGCCCCAAGCCCGTAGCCAGTGCTTACTGGTTTACTTTTCCCATCTTCGCCGCCTTTTCCTTCCTTCCCCGTTGGCATCCCTTGAACCCTCGCTGTCTTCTGGCTCCTCCTGCCTCGCCGCCTCCCTTAATCTCCGCAGCCGTCCTCGACGCCTCTATCCCTCCAGCCCTCCAGCCCGCAATCCCTCCATCACTTCAACCTTCCATCCCTACCAATGACATCTAATCCTTTTTGGTGGCAGAGACATCGTGAGATCGGACCCGATCCCGCCGGCTTTGCCGTGATCGGCGTTGGCCGCTTTGGCAGGGCGGTGATCGAGGAGTTGGTGGCAGCCTCGGCCGATGTGCTGGCGATTGACTTGGACCAGCGGGCCATTGATGATCTGCGGCTGATTGCGCCGGCGATCGAGGCCCGTGTGGTCGACTGCACCGACGAGGAGGCCCTCAGAGCTGCGGGGGTCTTCGATATGGGCACTGTGGTGGTGGCGATGCGGGAGCCGATCGAGGCCAGTGTCACCGCCACCTTGATCGCCAAGGATGCCCGGGGAACCCAGGTGAAACGGGTGATCGCCAGGGCCACCAGCGAGTTACATCAAAAGATGCTGCAGCGGGTGGGGGCCGACCGGGTGGTCTTCCCCTCAAAGATGCAGGGTCAGCGGTTAGGGCTGGAGCTGGTGCGCCCCAACCTGCTGGAAAGGCTGCGGCTAGACGATCGCAATAGCATCGAGGAAATCGTGGTGCCCCAGGAGTTTGTGGGCCAGACGCTGCGGGAGCTCAACCTGCGCAAGACCTACAGGGTTAGCGTGCTGGCCGCCGGCCCGATCAACGACCTCACGGTCAACCCACCGGCCTCGCGGCTGTTGGGCGTCGGCGAGCTGCTGGTGGTGATGGGCTCCAGCGAAGCCCTGGCCCAGCTGCCTGGTCGATGAGCAGCGACACACCAAGGCAACGGCAAAGGGCGAGATTGCCTGTAAATTGGCGCTAATTCCCGGAGACGAACCCCTTCTTGGCGCTGGATATCCTATTCATTCTGGTGCTGCTCATAGCTAACGGCATCTTTTCTGGCGCCGAGATTGCAATCGTTTCCTCACGCAAGCATCGCCTTCAGCAACTTTCGGATCAGGGTAAGCGTTCGGCTAGAATTGCTTTAAGATTAGCTGATTCGCCCAACGAGTTTCTCTCTACTGTCCAAATTGGCATCACCTTGATTGGCATCCTCAGCGGTGCTGTCGGTGGCGCCACGGTGGCCCAGCATCTGGAGCCGTTGCTGCATCGTCTGCCGCTGCTTGCTCCATACAGCGAAGGGCTCAGTCTCACCTTGGTGGTTGCAGCAATTACCTATTTGTCACTGGTAATCGGTGAGCTGGTTCCCAAGCGAATTGCCTTGGCTAGCCCTGAAAATCTTGCCTGTGCCATCGCACCATCGATGCGCTGGCTGTCACGATTTAGCTCTCCGGCAGTGAAGCTCCTGGGCATATCTACCGATGCCTTGCTTAAATTGTTAGGCGTGTCTACGAGTAACGAGCCAGATATTACTGAAGATGAGATTAAGGCAATGATCCGTCAGGGCACTGATTCTGGGGTATTTGAAGAGGTGGAGCACGACATGATGCAGCGGGTGTTGCGGCTAGGTGATCGTGCTATTAAAACTCTAATGACTCCCCGTACCGACATCTGCTGGTTGGACCTTGAGGAGCCTCTAGATCAAAGTCTGCAGGAGGTGCTCGATAGCACCCATTCGAGATTTCCAGTTGCTAGAAGCAGTCTGGATGACTGCTTGGGGGTGGTGAGAGTGCGCAATTTGCTATCAGCCAAGCTCAGCGGTCAAGGGATTGATTTGGAAGCTCTCATGCAACCGCCACTGTTTGTGGCAGAATCCACTCGGGCTCTTTCAGTGTTGGAGCAGTTCAAGCGCAGTGGTATTCATATTGCTTTGGTTACCGATGAATTCGGGGGTGTTGAAGGATTGGTAACCCTCAATGACCTGATGGAAGGTATAGTTGGCGATCTGCCTTCCCTTGACGATGCCGATGAACCTCTGGTGGTAAGCCGCGAGGATGGTTCCTGGCTGATTGACGGCAGCTTGGACTTGGATGCTTTTACCGAGCTGGTTGATACTGATATCTTTGGGATAGACAAGGAAGGGCGTTATCATACTCTTGCAGGATTTGTGATGCATGTATTAGAAAGAATACCCCGCGAAGCTGATCACTTCGAATGGCTGGGATATCGCTTCGAAGTGGTGGATATGGACGGAAAGCGAGTAGATAAGTTATTGGTGAGCTCAATTCCTGGTAAAAAAATTTCAGGCTCAAAGGAAGAAGCAGAGGACGATCTGGATGGTCAATAATCTAGATGATTAATGACCTGGATGATCAATCATCTGAATTATCAATGATCTGGATGACCAATCCTCAATGTTTTTTACTTGCTTGGCGCCCGTGGCGCATGGAATCCAGCAGGGCTGCCGCCAGCAGCAATACTCCAATCAGGCCGCTGAGCCATTCCGGCACATGCAGGTGGTGGACTCCCAGGGGAATACCGGCGAGCATCAGCAGTCCCAGGGCACCGATGGCGTAGTGGGCCCCATGCTCCAGGAAAACCAGTTGATCTAGAGCCCGTTCGCGGCTTAGCAGCAAGGTGAGCGAGCGAATGAACAGGGCGCCTAGTCCCAGGCCGGTGAGGATCAGCGGCAATTTCTGGGTGATGGCAAAGGCGCCGATGGTGCCATCGAGGCTGAAGGAGGCATCGAGCAGTTCCAGGTAGATCAGGCTGGCCACGCCTCCTGTGGCCAATGCCTGGCCGCCGCTGGGGCCAGGCTGGTCGCTGGAGCCCACCAGCGATTCTTCGCCGCCGAAGGCATCGGCGATCGAGGTGCTGGCTAATTGAAGTACCAAGCCGATGGCGCCACTGAACAGCACATCAGCTCTCAACGAAGCGGGAATATTCGCCGCCAGCAGCAGTAGCAATATCAAAGCTAAAGCCACCTCAATGGCTTCTACGCGGCCGGCGGCACTCAACCTGGCTTCAATGCTGCGCCACCAGTGCAGGGTCTTGGCCTCATTGAAAAAGTAGCGCAGAAACACCATCAGCAAGAAAATGCCGCCAAAGGCCAGAATCCGTGGTTCGGCAATTGCCAATAGTTCTCGATAGTGGTCCGGATTGTGCAGGGCAGCATCGAGGGCTTCGCCCATTCCCACCCCACCGGCCAGGGAGACCATGGCCAGAGGTCCTATAAAGCGCACACCGAAGACAGGAATCACCAGCCCCCAGGTGAGGAAGAATTGTTGCTGGCCGGGGCTGAGCCGATCGAGTACCCGGGCATTGACAACGGCATTGTCGAAGGAGAGGGAGATCTCCAGCAACAGCAACACCAAGGTGAGCCAGGCGGCCTGCAGGCCGGCCCAGCCGGCCACTATCGCCAGGCCAGCTGCACAACACCCCAGGGGAACGGCCAGGTAGCGCCCCAGCTGTTTGGCAACCATCACAGCGCAGCCGCGAACAGCTGTCAATTGTCCCCTTTAAAAGCCCCTGTTGGAGTTCGCCAGGGGACTGCGTTACAGGATTTGGTCTAGGAAACGGCGCGTGCGTGCATGGCTGGGGTTGGTGAAAAATGTTTCGGGTGGAGCAATTTCCACCACTTCACCATCGGCCATCAGCACCACCCGATCGGCCACCTGGCGGGCGAAGCGCACCTCGTGGGTTACCACCACCATGGTCATGCCATCGGCGGCCAGACCCTGCATCACATCGAGCACTTCACGCACCATTTCTGGATCGAGAGCACTGGTGGGCTCGTCGAACAACATCAGCCTGGGGTCCATGCACAGGGATCGAGCGATCGCCACCCGCTGTTGCTGGCCGCCGGACAGCTGGCCGGGAAATTTGCCGGCCTGCTCGGCAATGCCCACTCGGGCCAGCAACTCCAGGGCCCGCCGTTGCACCTCAGCACGGCTGCGCCGTCGCACCAGCACCGGCGCCAGGGTGAGGTTTTGCAGCACCGTTAGGTGGGGAAACAGATTGAACTGTTGAAACACCATGCCCACCTCGCTGCGAATAGCTTCGATTTGGCGCAGATCGTCCCCCAGGGGCAGGCCATCGAAGCGAATGGTTCCCTTTTGAAAATCTTCCAGGGCATTGAATGTGCGGATAAATGTACTCTTTCCAGAGCCGGATGGGCCCATGATTACCACCACTTCCCCCCGTTGAACCTCCAGGCTTGCGCCCCGCAGGGCGTGGTATCCGTTTGGATACCACTTATGCACATTGATGGCCTCGAGGATCGGGGACTGATTCTCCCCTTCAGCTATGGCGGTGGTCATGGCAGGTCGGGCAGGTAGTTGGGGTTGAGTCGTCTCTCCAGGGCCCGGCTTCCGAGGCCAAGGGCAGCACAGCAGCACCAGAACAGCAGGGCCAAGGTGAGGTAAACCTCGCCGTAATGTCCCAGGAAATCGGGATTGGCCATCACGGTACGGGCGGTGCCCAGCAGCTCCATCAGACCAATCAAGGACAGCAGGGTGGTGTCCTGCAGCAGGGAGATGAACTGACCCACCATCACCGGCAGAGCCACCCGCAGGGCCTGGGGCAGCACCACGTGCCGCAGGGCCTGGGCGGTGGATAGGCCCAGGGAGCGGGCGGCCTCCAGTTGGCCGTTGGGAATGGCGGCAAGACCAGAGCGCACAGCTTCAGCGAGATAGGCGGCTGCAAAAATGGTTAGCACCCAGGCCGCTCGCCACACCCTTTCGGGTGCCAGGCCTCCGGGTAGCAAAAAACCCAATATGTTTTGGCCTAGAAAAAGCAAGGTGATCAGCGGTGCGCCGCGGATGAACTCGATGTAGATCACCGAACCCCAGCGCAGCAATGGATAGGCGCTGCGGCGACCCAAGGCCAGCAGCACTCCCAGGGGGAAACAGAGGAGGATGGCAAAGCTGGCCTGGAGCAAAGTGAGCATCAGGCCGCCCCATTCGGAGCTGGACACCAGTGTCAGGCCCAGGCCGCCATGGATCAGCACCATCCCCAGCAAATAGATCCCTGGCCACAGCAGCGGCCACCACTTGATCACCTCAGCCCCGAGCCCTTGAACCAAGGGTGCCACCAGCCAGCGCATGGCCAGCAACAGCCCAGCGACGGCCCACCAGCGCCCAGCGACCGAAGTAGACAGGCCCAGGGCAGGGGGGGTGGCCAGGGAAATCGCCACGATCACCGCGGCGGCAATGCGGTCATTGCGGGGCCAGAGCAGGCCGGGGCGATCGGCTCGGCGACAGCTGCGCAGCAGGCCCCAACTGGCGCCGGCGGTGGCCGCCAGTAAAAATGCCAGCAACCACAGTCGCCATTGCTGTTCGATTGGGTAACGGCCGATAACCAACAGAGTGCTGTTCAGTTGAATCACCGCCCAGTTGGCCTGGAACAGGGCCCAGCGCAGCAGCCCGAACAAGGCGTAGCCGATCAGGGCGATCAGGGCCAGGCTGAGCAGCCCATCGGCGCTGGAGGCAAATAATTCTCGCCGCAGCCAGGCTTTGCAGCGCTGCAGGGGATTAGCCATGCTATCCCTTGTTGAATGAGCATGATCTTCCATCTCAGCGCTCCTGAATCCGAACTAATTGGTTGAGCCAATTCATCAGCGCCGAGATTAATAAATCCAACACCAGATAGCTGCCCAGCAGCAGGATTATTACCTCCACGGCTCGGCCGGTCTGGTTGAGGGTGGTTTCGGCTACGGAGTAGAGGTCGGCGTAGCCCACGGCCACCGCCAGGGAGGAATTTTTGGCCAGGGAGATGTACTGGGTGTTCAAACCTGGCACTATCACCGGCAAGGCTTGGGGAATAATTACATGGCGGATGCTGGTCAGCCAGCCGAGGCCAAGGGAAGAGGCCGCCTCCCACTGCCCTGCTGGCACAGAAGCGATGCCGCCCCTCACCACTTCGGCGATATAGGCTCCGGAATACACCACTAGACCCACCAGTAGGGCACAGAATTCCACGCTCAGGTGCAGGGGCGCTTGCCAGACGTCATTCACCAGTCGGGGTGCAGCCCAATGCAATCCTTCTTGGAAACCAGCCAGGTAAAGCCCGGATTTGGCTAGCACCACACCGGGAACCTGCAGCGCGGCTTCGCCGTTAGGCAGAGATAGAAAAACTACGAAATACCAGAATACCAACTGCAGCAGTAGGGGGATGTTGCGCACCAACTCCACATAGGTACGCACCAGGCGTCGCAGTAGGCCATTGCTACTGAAGTTGGCCATCCCTGCCAGGGTGCCCAGCACCGTGGCTCCGATCAGACCGCAAAGCACCGCTCGTAACGTATTTCCCAGCCCCGCCAGCAGCCCCCGCCAATAGGGCATTTCGGCCTGGAAAGGGATTAGCGATTCGGAGATGTCAAATCCGGCTGGCTGGTTCAACCAGCGCCAACTCAGCAACAGGCCGGCAGCGGTGAGGTTGCGCACCAGGTTGCCGAGTAAAAAGGCCAGCAAGAGCAGCAGGATCAGACCCACCAGCGCCTGCACCAGCCAGGGCAGCCGCCGACGGTTGCGCCACCAGGGGGGCTGGGATGCCCCCAAATTCACTCCAGCCCCGCGCTGGGCCCGCTTGAAAGGTCGGGGCTTGAACGGGTTGCGCATCAACGGAAGGGCGGGGCGTAAATGAGGCCACCT
This sequence comes from Prochlorococcaceae cyanobacterium, assembly GCA_044356375.1. Classification (GTDB taxonomy): domain Bacteria; phylum Cyanobacteriota; class Cyanobacteriia; order PCC-6307; family Cyanobiaceae; genus UBA5018. The sequence continues at coordinate 48,008 of JBIKWK010000018.1, forward strand.
TCTTTCCACTGGCGGTTGAGGCCGCGCTCCAGCTTGAGCTTGGAGGTGGGCCCGACGTTGCGATCAAAAATTTCTCCGTAGTTGCCTGTCGCTTTTATTGCCAGGGCTGCGAAGTCGGAGGGAAGGCCCAATTGCTTGCCAAAATCACCCTCAACGCCTAAGAAGCGGCGCAGATCGGCCAGGTTGGGTTTTGCCTTTGCCTCGGTCAGTTTGGCATCCACATTGGCCTGGGTGATCCCCAATTCCTCCGCCTGCATAAGGGAGTAGATCGTCCAGCGCACCGCATCGGCCCAGACCGGATCGGAATTGACACTGGCAGGGGTGAGCGGCTCTTTGCTCATCACCTCCGGCAGCAGGGCATGCTGATCGGCATTGGGGAAGCTACTGCGCTTGCCCGCCAGCTGGGAGCGATCGCTGGTCACGGCCACGCAGCGGCCCCCCAGATAGGCGGCGTAGGTCTGGTCACTGGTCTGGAATTTGAGTGGCGTGTAGGGCACGTTCAGCTCCCGCATCCGGTCCGCCAGATTCAGTTCGGTGGTGGTGCCGCTCTCCACGCAGATCGGCTTGCCAGCCAGATCTTTCAATTCTTTGATACCGCTGGCCACGGGCACCATCACGCCCTGACCGTCATAGAAGGTGGTGGGGGCAAAGCTCAGACCGTTGCCACCGGCGGCATCGCGACTGAGGGTTTCGGTGGTGTTGCGGGAAAGCAGGTCCACTTCGCCGCTGGCCAAGGCGGCAAAGCGCTCGCTGGAGTTGAGATTCCGATATTCCACCTTGTCGGCGCTGCCCAGCAGGGCGGCCGCCATCGCCTTGCAAACGTCCACGTCCAGGCCGGAGTAACGACCATCCGGCTCGACAAAGCTGAAGCCGGGCAGGGTGCCCTCAACGCCGCAAATCAACTTGCCACGGCTTTGGATGGCTGCCATCTTCTGGCTCTGCACTCCGGAGCCCGCCTCTGGCGCGCAGCCGGCTAGGGGTGCCAACACCAGGGCGGCCAGGGCCAGCATCGGCAGGCCCTTGGCTCGGGCAGGGTAGTAACGACTTTTCTCCAGGCCGCCAGATTGCTGGAGAGAGGGGAACCGGAGCATCCGCAACTGCTGAAGTGGCCCGATTTTCCCACCTTTTGGTCCGAGCTCAGGCCTGAAACCAACCCGAGTCTCTAAACCGGCCCTTGGCAGGCGGCTGTTAGAGCTTCCAGGTGGCGAGAGTTTAAGGCTTGATCGAGCGGCACGCCAAGGCCGGAAGCCAGTCCAGCAATGGGGTTTGCCGATACATCGATAACCCGATCTTGCAGCGGTGTTTAAATTGCTGGTTCGTGACTGGTCGCTGCGAACATGAGTGCTTTCCTTGAGGTGGCTGCCCATCCCGATGCCGCCGTCACCTTGGGAGTGTTTGCTGGATCGATTGTCCTGTTTGTGGGCGGTTGGTTGCCACCGGAGGTGACGGGTCTGTTGGCGGCAGCCCTGTTAGTGGTCTTCAAGGTGCTCAAACCCGACGAGGCAGTGCAGGGTTTTGGCAGTCCGGCTCTGATCACTTTGATGGGCTTGTTTGCCATTTCTGCCGGCCTATTTCGCAGCGGTGGGGTGGATCGCCTGCGGGCCCTGATTGCCTCTGATGCCATCCGCAGCCCACGACGTTTGATCATGTTGTTGGTGGGCGTGGTGGCGCCGATTTCTGGATTCATTCCCAATACGCCAATCGTGGCCACCCTGCTGCCGGTATTGGAGAATTGGTGTCAGCGCCGTCGCATCTCCCCATCTCGAGTGATGCTGCCCATGTCCTTTGCGGTGGTGATCGGTGGCACGATCTCCCTGTTGGGGACATCCACGAACCTCTTGGCCAGTGAGGTCAGCAAGAAGCTTGGCTTTGGGGCTATCGATTTATTTGATTTTACCGCCATAGGCATCCCGCTTTGGTTGCTTGGTGGCCTCTATTTAATTTTGGCATCAGATCGCTTGCTACCGGATCGGGGGCTATCCAGTGATGACCTGCTTTCCGATCTCACAAATGGCGGTTATTTCACTGATGTTCTTATTCCTGAAGGTTCCGAGCTGATTGGTAAGTCGCTGCACAACAGCCGTCTGCAGCGCCGCTTTGACGTGGACGTGCTGGAACTGCACCGGGGCGACCAGAGTTTTACGGCTCCCTTTGCCGACCTGCAGCTGCAGGCCGGCGATCGGCTGCTGCTGCGCTGCCAGCGCCAGGATCTGCTGCGGCTGCAGCAGGAACAGACCGTCACCTTGGCCCCGGTGGGCGATTCAGAGGCAGATCTAGCAGAACTGAGTGGTGTCAAGTCCACCCAGCGATTGGTGGAGGTGCTGCTGCCCGGGGGCTCCAGCCTCGCCGGCAGTTCCGTGCGGGAGTTGCGCTTTCGCCAGCGCTACAACGCCACCCTGCTGGCGGTGCGCCGGGGCAGGCAGGTACTTAGGGATCTGCTGGGCAAGGTGGTTTTGCAGGCTGGCGACGTGCTGTTGCTGCAGGCGCCCCTGGATGCCATCCGGGGCCTGCAGGACAGCAGCGACCTGGTGCTGCTCGACGAACTGGAGAAGGACTTGCCCACCACCAATCGCAAGTGGGTGGCCATGGGGCTGGCATCCCTGGTGGTGCTGCTGCCGATGTTCAAGCTGATGAATGTGATGGCCGCGGTGCTGCTGTCGGTGGTGGCGATGGTGGCCACCGGTTGCCTGCGGCCGGGCGAGTTGCAGCGCTCGATCCGTTGGGATGTGATTCTGCTGCTGGGCTCTCTTTCCTGTTTCAGTGTGGCGATGCAGGACACTGGCCTGGCCACTGCCATGGCTAAAGATTTGTTACTTTCCCTCCAGGGCTGGTCAGCCTATGGGGTGCTTGTTGTGGTATTTTTACTCGCCCAGATTTTCACTGAGACCCTCAGCAATGGCGCCACTGTGGTGCTGCTTACTCCCATAGCCACGGAATTAGCCAAGGGACTGGAGCTCCCCCCTTTGGCCTTTATCTACGCGATCCTGTTTGCCGCCAGCCAAAGCTTCCTGACGCCGATTGGCTACCAGTGCAACCTGATGGTGATGGGTCCTGGTCGATACCGCTTTTTGGACATGACCCGCTATGGAGCTCCGCTCACCTTTGGCTTGATGCTGGTGGTTCCTTTTCTGATCTGCCGACATTTCGGTCTTTGATCAGGCTTGGTAAATGGTTGCATTGGATACCTTAGATTGGCGCCCCCCTGGAGAAAGTAACTGGGCGTTGCTTTCCAAAAAGCATGGTTCCCATTCCCCGGCAGGGGGGAGGCCCTTCGGCCCTTGCCACATTCGATCGTTTTCGCCAGAGCGTTCTGGCTGGAGTGCAGCAACCCCAGCTCAAGCGCTACGCGGTGCTACTGCTAGCAGCCGGTGCCGGCATGCTGCCCATGATGGCAGGCTCTGCCCATGCGGCTCTGCAAAAAATGCCCACCGATGGCGCCGACACCCTGCTGATGTTGATGGGCTCTGCCCTGGTGCTGCTGATGACGCCGGGCCTGGCGTTCTTCTATGGCGGCTTCACCAGGGCTAAGAATGTGCTCAACACCATGATGATGAGCTTCTTCCTGATGGGTCTCATCGGGGTGGTTTGGGTGGTGATCGGTTATTCCCTCTCCTTCGACACCGGTTTTGGCAGCCCATTTATTGGGGGCCTGGGTCAAATGTGGCTGAATGGCGTGGGCGGTCCGCTGGGAGATGCACCTTTGGCAGACGGTTTTGCCATCTCGGCAACTTCTTTTGCCCTGTTTCAGGGCATGTTTGCTATTATTACTCCCGCTCTTATCTCTGGAGCGCTTGTTGAGAGAATCAATTTTAAGGCTTGGTTCTGGTTTTCGCTACTCTGGAGCATCTTCATTTACTGCCCTATGGCCAAAATGGTCTGGGGTGGTGGTTACATTGGCCCCTTTGGCGAGCTTGGAGTAATTGACTTTGCTGGCGGCACTGTGGTGCACATTGCAGCCGGTGTTGCCGCATTGGTTTCGGCCGCCATCGTTGGTCCCCGCAGCACCTACCCTGATCAGATGAGGCCGCCCCACAACGTGCCTTTCATTTTGTTGGGTGCAGGCTTGCTGTGGTTCGGCTGGTTTGGCTTCAACGGTGCCAGCTACTTCGCTGCCAAGGGGGCAGGTTTCTGCTTCATCACCACCAGCTTGTCTGCCTCCACAGCAATGCTCACCTGGTGTTTGATTGAATGGTTCCGCGACGGCAAACCCACGGCTGTGGGTGCAGCTACCGGGGCTGTGGCTGGCCTGGTGGGCATCACTCCCGCCGCTGGCTTCGTGTACATGCCCCAGGCGATTATTATCGGCGCCATTGTGGCAGTTGGCTGCTATATCGCTGTACAAGTGAAGGCTGCGATTAAATTTGATGACTCACTTGATGCATTTATGGTGCACGGAGTGGGGGGCACTATTGGGGCCTTGCTGACAGGTTTGTTGGCAGCTCCTATTTTGGTGCCTGCGGATTATTTCCCCAAGTCGGCTGAAATCCTGGCCAGTAGCGGCAATTTTGGGCTCTTCATCGCCCATTGCAAGGCGGTTTTGATCTCCTATGGCTTCGTGGGCATCGGTACCGCCGTGATCCTTTGGATCGTCGGAGCCACAGTTGGCCTGCGGGTAACCACCCAGGACGAGAGCCGCGGCTTGGACTTCGTCGCCCATGGAGAAGAGGCCTACGATCCTATGAACAGCTGATCCCGGCCATGAAACTGATTAAAGCCATTCTGCGTCCAGGCAAGCTGGATGAAGTAAAAACCTCCCTGGTCGATCTCGATATTGTTGGCATGACTGTCTGCGATGTCCGAGGTTTCGGCCGTCAAAAGGGACAGGTGGAGCGCTACCGGGCCACTGAATTCAAGGTCGATTTCTTGGCCAAGGTGATGGTGGAGGTGGTGGTCGACGATGCCAAGCTGGATGCAGCCCTGGCAGCAATCCAGAAAGCGGCCCAAACTGGCGAAATCGGCGACGGAAAAATTTTCGTTCTTCCCGTCGAAAACGCCGTTAGGATTCGTACCGGCGAAAGCGGTACTATCGCCATCTAGGCACGCTCATTTTTAACCTCTCCATTTAGACACTCTTTTAACCTCTGCATTTATTTTCTCCATTTAGTTTTTTCATTTAACCTCTTCATTTAGCCCCTCTTTTAACCCCTCCATTTATCCTCTCCATTTATCCCCTGTTTTAACCTGCAATATATGTTCCATTTGATTAAATATGGCTATCTCCAGAGTCTTTTTAATCGAATTTTTATTACTAGTTCGCTCTAGTAGAAAATCTCAACTTATTGCCTGCTCTCCGCTGCCAGGCAATACTAGTTAGGGCTTCCTGAAAAACACCAGAGAGCGAATTAGGGACCTGGCGGTCGTGGATGCACGATGACGCCTCCCCCAGCTCCGTCTATACGACGGCTTGCAAATCAGTCCATCTGATGGCAGAAGCCTT
>JBIKWK010000065.1:0-15835 GCA_044356375.1 Prochlorococcaceae cyanobacterium
CATTGGCTGGGCTGCCTCAGCTCCGGCGTGGTGGGCACTGGCGCCGACGGCGTACCCCATGAACTGGAACAGGAGCCCGGCCTGAGCGTCACCCTGCTGCACCTGCCGGGGGCCCGCCTGCACCCCTTTGTGATCGAGCCGGGCCCCCTGCCCGACCTGGACGGCCCCGCCCAGCCCTGGTTGGATCAGCTCGGCGGCTCCGGCAATGGGGAGCTGAGTGCCCAACTGGCCGCCAGCCGCTCAATGCTGCTGCTGCTCGATCCCACCTGCCCGACGATTGGCGATCTGATCAGCGGTCTCGACTTCGCCTGCCCCCGGGCCCACAAGGTGGGCGGCATTGCCGGCCAGCACAGCGCCCCCCACGGCTCGCTGCTGTTCGACGACCAGGTGCGCAGCGGCGCCATCGGCTGCCTGATCGACGGCGACTGGGCGCTGGAGCCGGTGGTCGCCCAGGGCTGCCGACCGATCGGCCCGGTGCTGGAGGTGGAGCAAGCCCAGCGCAACGTGGTGCTGGAAGTGAGTGAGGGCAACGGCCGGCGCAACAGTCCTGTGGCGGCGCTGCAAGAGATCCTCAGCGGCCTGAGTGCTGCGGATCGAGACCTGGTCAAAAACTCGCTGTTTCTAGGGGTGGCGCGGCGCAACTTCAGCCTGGCCGCCATGGGCGGCCAGGCACCCTCGGCCTTCCTGGTGCGCAACCTGATCGGCGTCGATCCCCGCAATGGCGCCGTCGCCGTGGGCGAGCGGATGCGGGTGGGCCAGCAGGTGCAGTTCCAACTGCGCGATGGCGACACATCCCGCCAGGAACTGCGGGAATTGCTGCGCTCCCAAGCCAGGAGCAACAAGGCGCCCCTGGTGGGGCTGCTGTTCGCCTGCCTGGGCCGGGGCAAGGGGCTCTACGGGGAGCCCGACGGCGATGTGAATTCCTGCGCGGCGGTCTATCCGGGCCTGCCCATCGCCGGGGCCTTTTGCAATGGCGAGATCGGCCCGGTGGCCGGCACCACCCACCTGCACGGCTACACCGCCTGCTGGGGATTGCTGGTACCGAGCCGCCAGGAGGGGAAAGCCCAGGAGGGTGAACGAGCGGCCGGGGAACCGCCTGATCAAGACCGCCCAGATCGCCCTCAGGCAAATAATCGGCCCTCAGGCAACTGATCGGCCCTCGGGCAACTGATCAGCCATCAGGCAACCAATGGCCCTCAGGCCACTAATCGGGCTACAAGCAATCAATGGTGCGCCAACACGTCAATCCGCTCAGCCGCTTCTTCCAACTGCCCCGGCCCCTGCCGCCACCGGAGCAACTGTTCGCCCAGCCGCAGTGGCCGATCCACCTGGACATCGGCTGCGCCCGCGGGCGCTTTCTACTGGCGATGGCCCAGCTGGAAGCCGAGCGCAATTACCTGGGCGTGGAGATCCGCCTACCCCTGGTGAGCGCCGCGGAAGCCGACCGCCAGGCCCTGGAGCTCACCAACCTGCACTATCTCTTCTGCAACGCCAATGTGAGCCTGGAAAACTGGCTGCTGGCGCTGCCGGCCGGTCGGCTGGAACTGGTGTCAATCCAATTTCCCGATCCCTGGTTCAAGGCAAGACACCACAAGCGGCGGGTATTGCAACCCGAGCTGCTGCGGGCCCTGGCCTCTGCCCTGGCCCCAGGCCGGGGACTGTTCATCCAGAGCGATGTGCTGGCGGTCATCGAGCCGATGCGGGCCCTGGTGGAAGCCAGCGGCCTCTTCGCAGCGCAGGCCCCCAGCGACCCAGCGGCCCCGGGTGAGCGCTGGCATGGCGCCAATCCCCTGCCGCTGCCCACGGAGCGGGAAACCCTGGTGCTGCGCCAGGGTCTGCCGGTGTATCGGCTGCTCTATCGGCGCAACGCCCTGGCCCCAGCCGCCAGCCCATACCCCTCAAAAAACCAGGCCAGCGAGCTAGGCGGCGAGGCAGCCCGGGAAGGCAGCGGCAACTCAACAGAAGCCGGCAGGCCAGAAGCCACCGATAATCCGGCCACGGCAGCGGCTCCAGCCCCTGCATCTGCCCAAACCAGGGCCATGGCTCGATGACTTCCACCTCCGCCTCCCCTCCCTGGCTACTGCGTTGGCAGGGTTTGCTGGCGGCCAGCGGCGGCCCCCTGGCCCAGCGCCTGGAGCCGATCAGCGGTCTGGTGGTCTGCGCGCTGATGGCGGGGCTGCCGCTGGTAACCCGCGCCGGCCTCAGCCTGCTGATCGCTGCGGCTGGCCTGCTGTGGCTGCTCTGGGCCCTGCGCAGCCCCGCCGGCCGCATCGGACCGATCAGCGGCTGGTTGCTGGTGATCCTTGGAATAATGCTGCTGGCCAGCGGCACCTCGCCCGTACCGGTGGCGGCCGCCAAGGGCTTGGCCAAGCTGGTGAGCTACCTGGGCGTCTATGCCCTGATGCGCCAGTTGCTGGCCCAATCCCCCGCCTGGTGGGATCGGATCGTGGCGGCGCTGCTGGCCGGTGAACTGGCCAGCAGCGTGATCGCCATCCGCCAGCTCTACGGCGACACCTCGGAGTTGGCCCGCTGGGCCGATCCGAATTCCGTGGCCGATGGCACCATCCGGGTCTATGGCCCGCTGGAGAACCCCAACCTGCTGGCGGGCTACCTGATTCCGATCCTGCCGCTGGCCGTGGTGGCCCTGCTGCGCTGGTCGTCCTGGCCCCAAAAGCTCTACGCCGCCACCGCGCTGGTGCTGGGCAGCACCGCCCTGTTCATGAGCTACAGCCGCGGCGGTTGGCTGGGGATGCTGGCGGCGTTGGCGAGCATCGGCCTGTTGCTGGTGTTGCGCCAGACCCGGGGCTGGCCGCCCCTGAGAAGGCGACTGTTTCCGCTGCTGTTGGCGATTTTCGGCGTGGCCCTGCTGGTGGTGGCGATCACCGGGGTGGAGCCGCTGCGCATCCGGGCGATGAGCCTGCTGGCGGGCCGCCAGGACAGCTCGAACAACTTCCGCATCAACGTTTGGATGGCGGCGCTGCAGATGGTGCAGGACCGCCCCTGGCTGGGGATTGGACCGGGCAACACCGCCTTCAATCTCATCTATCCGCTCTACCAACAGCCGAAGTTCAACGCCCTGAGCGCCTATTCCGTACCCCTGGAACTGCTGGTGGAAGGCGGTATTCCCGCCCTGCTGGCCGGGCTGGGGCTACTGCAGGCGGCGCTGCGGCGGGGCCTGGGCCATTTGCGGGGCGAGTCCAGCTGGGCCCTGCCAGCCCTGGCCGCCATCGCCTCCATAGTCGGTCTCTGCGTCCAGGGCGCCACCGACACCATTTTCTTCCGGCCGGAAGTACAGCTGATCGGCTGGTTCTGCCTGGCCACCCTGGCGGTGAGCGAGCCGCGATCGGCCAGCCTCCAGCTGGCTGGCGCCATTGGCCAACAGCCCATGGCCAGCGGCCCCCAGCTCATTGGTGCCGGACAGCCGGCGGCCACCGACCCAGCTGCGGCCAGCGGCCAGCAGCCGCCAGCCAGCGGCAAAAAGCCCCCCATGGACCTGCCAGACCCTTGGGCCTGATCCGTCCCCCAGCTAAGCCCACCCCCAGGGATGCCCCAACTGATCGCCGGCTTTGATGCCGGCCAGACCCACACCCGTTGCCGCCTCGCCCTGGTGGGGGCCACTGGCTCCAGCACCGGGGTCCAACCGCTGGCGGAGGGCAGCGGCAGCGGCGTCAGCCATCTGGCGGCCGCGGATGGCCCGGCGCGCTTCCAGGCGGCCCTCACCAGCAGCCTGGCGGCGGCTCGCGCCCGGTTGACCGCGTCCGACCTGCCCCCCCTGGCGGCCGCGGCGGTGGGGGCCAGCGGCGTGGAACAGGGCACCGAGCTCCAGGCCCAGGGCCAAAGCCTGGCCGCCTTGGCCCTGGGCCTGGAGCCGGCAATGGTGGCCGTTACCGGCGACGAGCGCACGGCCCTGGCGGGGACCTTTGGCGCCGGAGCCGGGGTGCTGGTGATCAGCGGCACCGGCGCCATCGCCGTGGGGAGCGATGGATCTGGCCGCAGCCATCGCTGTGGTGGCTGGGGCTGGCTGCTGGATGGGGCCGGCTCCGCCATGGACATCGGCCGCGATGGCCTGGCGGCCAGTGTGCGCATGGCGGATGGCCGCAGGGCCGAAACCCCCCTGCGCGCAGCCCTCTGGCAGGCCCTGGGCGCCGGCTCGGCCCAGGCGGTGAAAGCGGCGGTGGTGGCCAGTGATTTCGGTGCCGCCGGCTTCGCGCAGCTGGCCCCGGTGGTGGATCGCCTGGCCGGGGCCGGCGATCCAGAGGCGACCGCGATCGTGCAGCGCTCGGCCGAGGGCCTCGCCCAGCTGGTGGTTGGGGTGGCCACAGCCCTGGCCATGCCGACGGCTCCGGTGTGCCCGGTGGGGGGCGCAGTGACGCACCTGGGGCAACTGCGGCGCCACTTTGAGCAAAGCCTGCTGCTGTCGCTGCCCGGTGCGAGCCTGGTGAGCCCTGGCGGCGATGCCTGCGACGGCGCCCTGGCCCTGGCGGCCGCGCTGCTGGAGTGAGCCCCAGCGGCGATGCCTGCTCCGCCTGGGGCGGGCTTGATCAGGCGGGATTGAGGTGCCGATCCGCAAGGGCGGCCAGGTGGGCGCACCAGTGGTCCACGTCCGCCTGGTGGGCGGCCTCCACCATCACCCGCAACAGGGGTTCGGTGCCGCTGGCCCGCACCAGCACCCGACCGCTGCCGGCCATCGCAGCCTCGGCCGCCAGCACGGCCTCCTGCAGGGGCTGGCACTGGGCCCAGCCGCTGCGGCGCCCCCTGTCGGCCACGGTGACATTGACCAACTTCTGGGGATAGGGCGAAAAGCTCCCATCCATCCAGTCGGCCAGGGAGCCCCCCTGGCGCGCCACCAGGGTGGCCACCTGCAGGGCGGTGAGCAGCCCGTCGCCACTCATGCCGTAGTCCGCCGCCAGGATGTGGCCAGACTGTTCACCCCCCAGGGCGGCGCCGTGCTCCTCCATGGCGGCATAGACGTATTGATCGCCCACGGCAGTGCGCTCCAGCAGGCCACCGCGCTGCTGCCAGGCCCGCTCAAAGCCCAGGTTGCTCATCACCGTGGCCACGATGCGGTTCTGGGGCAGGCGACCCTGCGCCATCAGCTCCTGCCCCCAGAGGTAGAGCACCTGATCTCCATCCACCACCCGCCCCTTGCCGTCCACCGCCAGCATGCGGTCGGCATCGCCATCAAAGGCAAAGCCCATCGCGGCCCCCTGCTCCAGCACGGCGGCCCGCAGGGGTTCCAGGTGGGTACTGCCGCAGGCCTGGTTGATCTGGCGGCCATCGGGGCTGCCATGCAACACGGTGAGCTCGGCCCCCAACTGGCGGAACAGCTCCGCGCCACAGCTGGTGGCTGAACCCCAGCAGAGGTCGAGCACCAGCTTGATGCCATCGAGGCGGGCCCCGTCGACACTGGCCAGCAGCGAGTCGCGGTAGTCGGCCATCAGATCGGCGCGATCCCACAGCCGGCCATCGCCCGCAAGCTGCTGCCCCACCTGGGCTGCCCTGCCCTGCAGTCCGGCCTCGATCGCCGCCTGCTGGGCTTTGGCCAACTTGGCGCCACAGGCCCCGAAGGCCTTGATGCCGTTGTCGCCGGGGGGGTTGTGGCTGGCCGAGACCATCAGGCCGCCACTGGCCCCGAGCCGGCGGATGGCACCGGGCACCGCCGGGGTGGGGCAGAGCCCCAGATCGAAGACCTCGCGGCCAGCCGCGGTGAGACCGGCGGCCAGGGCCGCCACCAACATCGGGCCGCTGGAGCGGGAATCGCGGCCGATCACCACCGGCCCGCCAGAAGCAAACACCTGGCCGCTCCAGTAACCCAGCTGCAGGGCCAGCAGGGGGGTGATCAGCTCCCCGACCCGGCCGCGGATGCCATCGGTGCCGAAGTGGGCCTGGCCGGGCGCCAGCGGCTGCCCGATCGGGAAACGGGCCCAGTCCGCCATGCGCCGCAATGCCTGCTGAAGTTGCCCAGGTTATCGGCGTACCGCAAACTTGCCGCTCATCGCCAGCGGCGCGGCCACCAGGCCCAGCAGAGCAGCTCCCACACACCCCAAAACAGCAGCGCTCCCACCAGCCAACCGGGCAGTAACACCACCGGGCCGTAGGGCCTCAACAGCAACACCAGGCCCCCCAGGGCCAGCACCGCCAGGGCCCGACGGCGCTGCTGCCAGCCCGGCAAGCCGTTCAGCCAGGGGGGCAGCTGGGGCAATTTGGACGGTTTGTGCAAGCGCCAGGGGGGCTGAGGCGACATCTGGGGAGGGGGAGGTCAGGTCAGGTCGATGAGAACTGGAGCCCGATCGGAACCTCTCCACAATGGTCGCCTGTGCCAGGGGCGGCGGGCCGCCGATAGCTGTGATCCGCTTGCCGTTGATCCTGGCTGGAACCTGCCTGGGCACCGGCCTGGCGCTGCTGGGGGGCCGATACCTGCTGCGGCAGCTACCCCAGCCCGATCCGCTGCTGGCCAGCCCCCAGCTGGAACTGCTGCTGCACCTGGCTCCCGATCCATCCCTGCGCCGCCAGGCGGCCCTGCTGCTGCTGGGCCGAACCGGCGAGGATCCCCGCCGGCAACGGGCGCTACTGGCGGGCCAGGGCTGGGGATTCGATCCCCTGGCGGCGGTGGTGCTCAAGCGCGATGCCCTGGCCGCCGCCAGCCTCGGCCAGGTGGACAGTGCCGAGCGGCTCTGGCAACAGCTGCTGCGGCGCTTTGCCGACGAGCCCGCCGCCGCCGATGGCCTCTATGCCCTCGGCGGCCAGCGGCCGGCCCTGCGCCAACAACTGCTCCGCCGATTTGCCGCCCATCCGGCCGCCCTGGCGGCGGCGGTGGAGGCCGGCGATGCGGTGCACCTGGCCCGCTGGGGGGTGCGCTGGCCAGGCGCCCGCAGCCTGCTGCGGCGCAACTGCGAACGGCGGGGCCCGATACCAACAGCTGCGGAGCGCGATCAACTGGCCACCGGCTTGGCCCAACTGGGGGATGCCGAGGCCGCCCAGCGCTGCCTGCGGGGCCGGGCGGCCTCGCCCGCCGGCCAACTGGCCATCGCCCAGGCCCTGCTCAAGGGCGGCGAGGCCGAGACCCAGCGGGGGGAAATCCTGCTACTCCAGCTGGCCCAGCGCCTACCGAGCGGCGCCGGGGGACAGGAGGCGGCGCGCCTGCTGAGCGAAGGGCGCGGGCCCGTCAATCTCCAGCTGGTGCGGCAACTGCCGGCCTCGCTGCGGGGCAGCGGCGCGGTGCAGGCTCGCCTGGCCCTGGAGCCGGGCCTGGCCGGCCAGGGATCCGCTGCCCTGGGGGTGTTGCGGCGCTGGCCGGCGGATCCGGCCACCTGGCAACTGCAGTGGGAGCTGGCCCGGGCGGCGCTGCTGGCCCAGCGGTGGCGGGATGCCCAAACCCTGCTCGCCCCCGAGCTCAGCCGGTCCCTGCCCGGCGCCCTGGCGGCGCGGCAGCTGTTCTGGCTTGGCTTCAGCCAGGGGCAGCTGGGGCAGCGGCAGGCGGCGCGCCGCAGCTGGCAGGCGTTGCTGAGCCAACACCCCTGGGGCTATTACGGCTGGCGGGCGGCCGTGCGCCTGGGCCAGGGGGAGCTGGCGCTGACGCCGGCGGCGGATCGCCCCCTACCCCGGGCCCGGTGGCGTCCCCTGAATAGTGGCGAGCTGGCCGTGGATCGCCTCTGGCGGCTGGATCAACCGCTGGAGGCCTGGGAGCACTGGCGCCTGCAGCGCGGTGGCCAGGCCCCAGAAACGCCGGAGCAGTTGATCGTGGAGGGGCGGCTGCGCCGCGGCGTGGGCGACCACTGGATCGGCCTGGGGCAATTGGAGCAGGCGGAGCTGCGCCTGCCACCGGGAAACTGCCAGCTCACGGCCGAACTACAGACCAGCCTGGCCGCGGTGCCGTTGGCCGCCAACTTGGAGCGGGCCGGCCAAAGGGCGTCCCTGGCCCCCTCGCTGCTGGCGGCGGTGGCCCGGCAGGAATCGCGCTTCAGTGCCGCCGTGCACTCCCCAGCCGGGGCCGTTGGGCTGCTGCAGCTGATGCCCGAGACCGCGGCGGAGCTGGCCGGCCGGCCCCTGGCCAACCATGAGCTGGAGGATCCGGAGCGCAACGCCAACCTGGGGGCCAGCTATCTGAGCCAACTGCTGCGGCAGTGGCGGGGCAACCCGCTGCTGGCGGTGGCCAGTTACAACGCCGGCGCCGGGGCAGTGGCCGGCTGGCGGCAACCCGACCCCCAGCGCTGGCCGGAACTGTGGGTGGAAGCGATCCCCTATCCAGAAACGCGGCTGTACGTGAAAAAGGTGCTGGGCAACCTCTGGAGCCTGCAGTTGGCGCGACAGCCCCACTGCTGAGGCCCCTGCGCCACAACACGAGCAATTAATTGACGGGAAATTTTTGAAGCCGATCTCAAGCGGCCAGCCAGCGACCGAAACTGGCGCTGAGCAGCACCAGGCCGCCGAAAACCACCAGCTGTTTCAAGGGCGGCGGGCTGATACGGATGCGGGCCAGATCCAGCCGCGCCAACAAAACGGCACTGGCCAGCATCAGCAAGTTGGAGAGCACCTTGAGGTGCAGCAGGTAAAGGCCCCCCAAGGTGACGAGCAGCAGGGTGATCACCAGGCTCATCACCCTGCTGGTGGCCATCACGATCGAGATGCGGCGCAGCAAGATGTCGGGCATGGTGCACACCAGCACCACCAGCAGCGCGTGCAGACAGTCGAGCGACCAGAGCAGCGACGGCAGGTTGGCCAGGGGGCGGCTGGACAGCAGTTCCGGGGTGCTCCAGTGCAGACCCTCATAGACGGACACCGCCACCAGCACCAGCAGCATCGGCGCCCGCAGCGGCAGGCTGAGCAGACGAATCAGGCGCCTCATGCCGCCTCCAGCTCCAGAGAAATGGCGTCCAGGGGACAGCTGGGGATGCACTGCTCGCATACCAAGCAGCGCTGGGCATCGAAGCTCAGCCGCGCCAGGGAAGGATCAAACCGCAGGGCGCCGCTGGGGCAAACGCTCGAGCAGATGCCGCAATCGACGCAGGCCTGGGGATCGATGTGAATCTGGCCTGGGGCGCGATTGAGCTGCAGCCCCCGCGACTCCAGCCAGTCCTCGGCGGCCTGCAGCTCGTCGATGTCCCCCGATAGCTCCACCACCATGGTGCCGCTCTGGTTGGGGGCGATCTGGGCCCGCAGGATCTTGGCGGCGATGTCGAAATCCACCGCCAGCCGATAGGTGATCGGCTCGTGGACCGCCTCGCGGGGGAAATGCAGAGTGAGCCGACGCTTCATGGATCCCTGCGGCTGCCCCGTCTGGCGCTGCAGCCGGAGATCACAGACGCTAGCAAGGGTTGCCAGAGTGCCAGCCCCGCCACCAACCCGCCATGGCCCCCCAGCTGGAGTCCCCTGCCCCCAGTGGCCGCGAACGCTGGATCCTGCTGCTGCTGGCGACGCTGCTGGCGGTGCTGCTGCTGTGGCTGCGGGGGGGCCTGCATCCCCAGGCGCCCCTGGAGAAGCTGGCGCGCCAGTCGCTCGACCTGCCGGTCGCCCTGGCCAATGGCCGCCCCACCATCGTGGAGTTCTACGCCGATTGGTGCCAGGCCTGCCAGGCGATGGCACCGGCGATGGACACCCTGGCGGAGCGCCGCAAGGGCCAACTGAACGTGGTGCTGCTGAACGTGGACAACCCCCGCTGGCAGGCGGAGATCGAGCGCTTCCAGGTGAATGGCATCCCCCAGTTGGATCTGTTCAGTGCCAGCGGTCAACAGGTGGGTCGGGCGATCGGTGCCCGCAGCGCCCCCGAGCTGACCGCCCTCAGCGATGCCCTCCTGGCCGGTGAACCGCTGCCCAAGCTGGCCGGGGTGGGCGAGCTGAGTCCCCTGGCGGGTGCCATCGCCGAGCAGCGCGGCGGCGGTGCCGGCACCACCGCCCCCGGGGCTGGAACCAGAGCTGGCAGTAGTGCTGGAGCTGGCCCCCGCAGCCATGGTTGATAGCGGCAATCAGCAGAAAGGCCAGGGGCCGCTAGCGGCCGGCAATATTGGTGGTAGGCACTGAGAGTGGTTGGTGGCACTGGATTAGCTGCTAGTACTTGATTGGCAGCTAGCGAATGCTCTTCCGGGCAGAGAGTGCTCAGAAACCAGTAGGGCTCTTGCCTGGCGGGCTTCCCCCTGGCGAGCTGCTGACTGGAGAATTGCTTACTGGCGACTTTTCGGTGGGCGGCCCAGGGATTGGCGAGCTATCGACTGGCTGGCCTAGAAGTGGCTACCAGTGTGTGCCGCCCCTGGCCGGAACCGATGGACCCTCGCTTCCGGGTTGACCTGATCGCCGCCACCCCCAACCCCCAGCAGTGCATCTACGCGGCGATGCACCAGGACTACAGCGAGGGCTACGTGGTGGACGACCGCGCCAACTGGCCCGAGGAAAGCCGCGCTGGCGAGATCTGCATCAAGCGCCTATTGGCGGGCGAGCGCGGCCACTACGGCCCCCTGGAGCACGGCCAGATCGTGCTCAACGTGGGCTGGTTTCCCCATTCCGTGATGCAGCAGGCCCGCACCCATCGGGTGGGGGTCAGTTTTGATGTGCAATGTCTAGCTGCCAATACTGAAATCACCTTCCTGAATGCCGGAGGGGGCCTAAAGAAAATCAGGATCGATGCCCTGCACGACCTCTGGACCCACGGAGAGCGGGCGACCCGGCAACGGCAGATCCGAGGCCGCCATGGCGAAGCGCCGGGCACCTACCGGCGCGATTGTCGCCAGCGGCTGCAAAAGATGAAGCTACGGGTACTAAACGAGACCACGAATATCTTCGAGACGAGCCAGATCACGGATGTGATCTGCAGCGGGCTGCAACCTGTCTATCGGCTCACCATGGAGGATGGCCGCAGGCTGGACTGCACCGCCAACCATCGCCTGCTCACGCCCCAGGGCTGGCAGACCATGGGGGAAGCGCTCTCCCTCCAGGTGGGGCGAGATGGGGGTGTGCAGAGCTTCCGCCGCACCGCCCAGGTGCTGGCGAACGGAAACGTGGCTGTGGGCAGCGGAGCCTACCGGGATTCGGGCTGGCTGCGGCAAAGGAGCGACCAGCAACTGCATGCCCACCACCTGGTGCCGGTTTATGAGGATCCAAGCCTAGGCTACGAGATGGACAATCTCGTAACCCTTTGCCAACCACGTCACGCTTTTATTCACAAGCACCACCAGGAGGCCGACTTTGCCGCAACGTTCAGCCCAAGGAAACCGGTCACAGAGAGGAAACCGGTCACAGATTGGCCTGAAAAGCCTCACCCTCAAGGCCGGAGATTGATTGCCCATCCACTCACCGTGGTGAACGTGGAGTTCCTGGGCACGCAGATGACCTATGACCTGGAGGTGCAGGGGCCGTGGCACAACTTCGTGGCCAATGGGCTGGTGGTGCACAACTCAATGCGCTATACGGGCGAGCGCATCGTTCGCGCCGCCAATGGCCATACGGATTTGGAGGAAGTGTTCTACCTGCGACCCGTGGGTAACTACAGCGATCGACAGGGCAAAAAGTATTTCTACTCGCCAGAAGAGCGAGCCAAAGACCTGGAGCTTTGCCTTGCCGCCGCCAAGCGCTACTCCGACATGATGGATGCGGGCTTTGCGGAAGAACACGCCCGCGGCATTCTGCCCTTCGACTACCGCCAGCATTTTGTGGTGAGCTTCAGCCTGCGGGCCTTCCTGCACTTCCTCGACCTGCGGGCCAAGCTCGATGCCCAGGATGAAATTCGCCATCTCTGCGATTTGATGTGGCCCCACCTGCAAAGTTGGGCCCCTGAAATCGCCGCCTGGTACGAAAAGAGTCGCCTGCATAAAGCCCGCCTGGCCCCCTGAACCCGCCTAGGCCCTAAGCCCTTAAACCCGACTAGGCCCCGGCTGCATGTGCAGGCGGGGCCAGCTTTGGCCTAGCCAGCCACTGGCGCTGGCAGCTCGGAAGTAGTGGACTCGGAGCGCTGTTCGAGCACCTGTTCCAGGGCCAGGATGTCGGCGTCGGTGATCTTGGTCTGCATCGGGCAGTGCTTGGGACCGCACATCGAGCAGAATTCCGCCTGCTTATAAATATCAGCCGGCAGGGTTTCATCGTGGTATTCCCGGGCCCGTTCGGGATCCAGGGAAAGATCGAACTGCTTGTTCCAGTCGAAGGCATAGCGGGCCCGACTGAGTTCGTCGTCGCGATCGCGGGCGCCGGGGCGATGGCGGGCGATGTCGGCGGCGTGGGCGGCAATTTTGTAAGCGATCAAGCCATTGCGCACATCTTCTGGATTGGGCAGGCCGAGGTGTTCCTTCGGGGTCACATAGCAGAGCATGGCAGTGCCATACCAGCCGGCCATGGCGGCACCAATAGCGCTGGTGATGTGGTCATAGCCGGGGGCAATATCTGTAACCAGGGGGCCGAGCACATAGAAGGGTGCCTCGGAGCATTCCTCCATCTGCTTCTTGACATTGAACTCAATTTGATCCATCGGCACATGGCCAGGACCCTCCACCATCACCTGCACGTCGTGCTGCCAGGCGCGGCGGGTCAACTCACCGAGGGTCTTCAGTTCGGCCAGCTGGGCCTCGTCGGAGGCGTCGTGCAGACAGCCGGGCCGCAGCGAATCGCCGAGCGAGAAGCTGCAGTCGTAGCGCTTGAAGATTTCGCAGATATCGTCAAAGCGGCTGAACAGGGGATTTTGGCGGTGGTGGTAGAGCATCCACTGGGCCAGGATGCCGCCGCCGCGGCTAACGATGCCGGTGATGCGACCCTTCACCTTGGGCAGATGCTCGATCAGCAGACCGGCGTGGATGGTCTGATAGTCGACCCCCTGCTGGCAATGCTTCTCGATGATGTGCAGGAAGTCGTCTTCTGTGAGTTTCTCGATGCTGCCGTGGACACTCTCCAGCGCCTGATAAACCGGTACCGTGCCAATTGGCACCGGCGAGGCCTTGATGATGGCCGTGCGCACCTCATCGAGATTGACGCCGCCGGTGGATAGATCCATCACCGTGTCGGCGCCATATTTCACCGACATCTCCAGCTTTTTGAGTTCTTCACTCACGTCGCTGGCATTGGGGGAGGCGCCAAGGTTGGCATTCACCTTGCACCTGGAGGCGATGCCAATGGCCATTGGCTCCAGGTTTGGGTGATTGATGTTGGCCGGGATGATCATGCGACCCCGGGCCACCTCCTCCATCACCAGGGATTGCGGCAAATTTTCCCGCTTGGCCACGTGGGCCATCTCCTCGGTGATTATCCCCTTGCGGGCATAATGCATCTGGGAAACATTGCTGTGGCCCAGGCGTTTCTCAATCCAGGCGCTGCGCATGATGGGCTATGGCGAAGAGCGAACCGGGGCGGCAAAAGTGCCGTCGCGGTGGAGGGGCGCAGCTGGAGTTCCTTCTCACTTCCCTGCGCCGGCATGACCCGGATCAGGTTCGGAGGGTGTGATCTCAGCCCAAGGCCCTGGCGGGCCGGGCACCCCTAGTGACCTGGGCAACCTAGCAAGAGCCAACCGAGCTGGGGGCAAGCTGAGCTGGATGCCCACTGAAACGCCCGGGCGCCAGGGGCGCCAGAGAGCCAAAGCTCCCAGGGCAACTTTCCCAGGCCAGCAGCGGAGAAAGCCCCCAGCCAGGGGCTCCTAGGGCTCCCCAGGGGGCCGTTGTGGTGGTCATGCCCCTGGCCTTTAGGGCTAGAGATTCCAGCCAGGCCAAAGCAACCTGCGGGGAGCTTTCTTGCGATTGTCCATGCATCGCCGCCGCTGCTGGTTGGCCGGGCCAGTACGCCCATAGGGTAGGTGGATGTGATGAGGCAGGGGTTTAGATGGAAACCAGCCTGGTGTTGCAAAACCTGCTCTCCCCGCCGGTTCTGTTCTTCTTTCTAGGGGTGATCGCCGTATTGGTGGGTTCGGATCTGGAAATTCCAGCGCCGCTGCCCAAGCTGTTTTCGCTCTACCTGCTTCTGTCGATCGGCTTTCGCGGTGGCCTGGAGCTGGCCCACAGCGGCCTGGGGGGCCAGGTGCTGCCCACGATCATCGCGGCGGTGTTGATGTCGATGATTGTGCCCCTATATAGCTTTGCCGCCCTAAGGCTAAAGCTAGATGCCTTCAATGCCTCCGCCATCGCCGCCACCTACGGCTCCATCAGTGCGGTTACCTTTATTACTGCCCAGAGCTTTTTAGAGAGCCAAAAGATCTCATTTGATGGCTTCATGGTGGCGGCCCTGGCATTGATGGAATCGCCGGCGATCATCGTCGGCCTGCTGATGGTGAAGGTGGCCACAGCCCAGAAGCGTCCCGATGACAAGGGCATGCGCTGGGGTGCGGTGCTGCACGAGGCCTTCCTGAACAGCTCGGTATTCCTGCTGCTGGGCAGCCTGGTAATCGGCATATTGGTGGCCCTGAACAGCCCCCACAATGTGGAAAAGATGGCGCCTTTTACCGAAAAGCTATTCTATGGCGCCCTTAGCTTCTTCCTACTCGACATGGGCATTGTGGCCGCCCAGCGGCTCAGCGACCTGCGCAAGGCCGGGGCATTTTTGATCGGCTTCTCGATAATCATGCCCCTGTTTAATGCCGTGATTGGTGTGTTGATTGCCAGCGCCATTGGCCTGCCATCGGGAGATGCGCTGCTGTTCGTAGTGCTCTGCGCCAGCGCTTCCTACATAGCAGTACCGGCGGCCATGCGCATGACGGTGCCCGAGGCCAACCCAAGCCTCTATATCTCCACGGCGTTGGGGGTAACCTTCCCCTTTAACATCATTGTGGGTATCCCGATCTACATGGCCCTAGTAAACAAACTTATCCCCGCCTCTTAAGCCTAATCCAGCTATGAAACGTCTTGATTTGATCCTCAGCGAACGCGAACTAGACAGCATTCTCAAGGTGATCGATGCCGCCGGTGCGCCTGGCTATTCGATAATCAAGCACGTAACCGGCAGGGGGCCCCATGGGGCGGTTTCCGATTCGATGGACTTCAGCGGCCTGGGCGCCAATGCCCACGTGATCGTGTTTTGCAAAGCCGAAATTCTGCCAGCTATCAAGGAAAAGGTGCAGCCGCTGCTCGATTACTACGGTGGCGTCGCTTTTGTCAGTGATGCCGAGCCGCTATAAGCCGAGCCCTGTAAATTGTTGGGCCCGGTGGGCGCCTAATCCAGCCTGATCCCCCCGACTGATACTCCGACTACTGGCCCAGGGCCAGTGCTTTTGTGCAATCCCGCTGGCGGCCCTACGGGGCCAGCATTGCCTGCAGCGCAGCAATCAAACCAGTGATGGCCGAGCTGGCGGCGGCGGCATCGGCTTTGGTGCCGGCCGCGAAGCTGTCGATCACGGCGTTGGCGGCCGTCTCGATGGCGGGCCAGCTGTCGCCAGCCAGGGGCTGGATCAGCGGGGCGGCCTTGGCCCAGAGGGGTTGGAAGCCGGCCATGCTGGCGGCGGCGGTCGCCCAGTTGCCCGCCTTCAGTTGAGCTTCGCCCTGCTGGAGCAGCTCCAGCAGGGGAGCCAGGGCCGGCGCCAGGGCCGCCCGGGCGGCATTTTGGGCCGCGATCTTGGCGGATTCAGCTACACCGTTAATGGCATCTTGGCCGCTGGAGCAGCCGCTGAGGCCCAGGGCGGCGGTGGCGGCCACCAGGGCCATGCTGGCGCTGAGCAGGCGTGGGATCCGCATGGGAGCAGAGGGGAGGATCTCCCACAAAGCCTATGCAGACAGGAGCTGAATGGGGGATTTTTTCCACATTTTTGCAAGCCTTGTTGTACCCGTTCAGAGGGCGAGGCGCCCACCGCAGCAATCCACCCCTGATCGCTTAACGCTGAGGGGTCAAGGAATTGGCGGCTTGAGCTGAGCAGTTCAGGGATCTGGCAGCAGCGATGGCATTA
>JBIKWK010000133.1:0-52943 GCA_044356375.1 Prochlorococcaceae cyanobacterium
CATCCGCCTTCTCACCTCAGCTTTTGCGGTCTCGCTGTAACGACGCATTGAACGGCTCCATCAAGCCCCCTGGTGGTGAAAATGGTCGGGATGGAGAGGCGTCATCTTTCCTGGCAGAGGGGGCCCCGGCTACACCGGGGTGGAGATGCCGGGAGAATTACACTACTCGCGGGGGCGCGAGCTGTCAAAACTTAAGGTTGAGGGTAGCTAATGTTGCGGTCAGCAGTGCTTCTGCCTCGTCGTCAGAAAGGTCTTCTAGCTCTTGAACGCGACTGTCTTCTACGGCTTCATAGAGGGCAGTTTCCGCTGGGTCTGGTAGCGCCAAAAAGCTGTCAGCAAGATAGGCCGTGAGGGTGGTGACAGTTGGGTAATCAAAGAGGAGGGTCGCTGGAAGCGTTCGCCCTAAAGCTTGACCTAGGGCATTACGTAATTCGACCGCCATCAGGGAATCTAGGCCGAGTTCATTGAGAGGCTGGTCAGGATTGAGGGTTTTCTGGGGGGCGAGACGCAAAATTTTCTTCGCTTGGTCGCATACATACTCGCCAAGGAGGGCACGGTGGCCAAGAGGTGGAGCTTCTTCTAGGGTTTTGAGTAAGGTGGGCATTGCAGCCATCTGGAGTTGGTATGTGACCTCTTGAAAGAAGGGCGGCACACCACCAGTGGGAAATTGCTGCACAAAGGTTTCCCAGGCAATAGGCAGCACCCCGACTTGGGGGATAGTTGCACCCAATATGCGCCCAAGGGTTTGCAGACCTGTGGTGGGTGCAATAACGTCTACACCGAGGCGTATCCACCGGCTTTGATCTTGATCGGCGGTCATCCCAGCCCCAGTCCACGGCCCCCAGTTAATACTGACAGCTGGCAGCCCCCTTCTATACCGCTCTTGAGCTAGGGCATCTAGGAAAGCATTACCTGCGGCGTAATTACCCTGTCCTGCCGAACCAATTAAAGCGGCAACGGAAGAGAAGAGCACAAAGCAATCTAATGATAGATGCTGTGTCAGCAGATGCAAATGCCAAGCTCCACTGACTTTTGGTGCAAGCACGCGCTGGAACCGTTCGGCGGTCTGCTGTGCCAACACCCCATCATCTAACACCCCTGCACTGTGAAAAACACCTGCCAAGGGTAGCTGGATGGTGCGAAAGACCAGTTCCATATCAGACCAAACGCTCACATCCCCTTGGATACAGTTGATAGTGACCCCTTGGGCTTCCCATGTCGCAAGGCGAGCTAGCGTTGCTACGTTCGGGTGACTACGTCCGATAAGAACCAAATTGCAAGCACCCTGATCTACCAACCAACCTCCCACGGCTAGACCCAAACCAGTCAGACCGCCGGTGATCAAATAGGTACGGTCAGGTCGAACAGTCCATTGCCCTGTAGGCGCAGGACTTCTTACCAGACGTGCTATGAAACGAGTGTTATTCCGGTAGGCAACTTGGTTTTCCCCAGAGCCGCTCTGAGCTTCAGTAAGTACCTGCATTGCCTGCATTTCTGGGCTAGACGCATCCACATCGATCTGACCGCCCCACAACGCTGGGTGCTCTTGGGCAATAACCCGACCCAGCCCCCATAGACCTGCTTGACTGAGGGCGATGGGATTGGAATTCACTGCTTGGGCATCAGCTGTTACTACCCACAATCGAGGCAGTTGGTGCGTAATTAATGCCTGAATAAGAGCTAAAAGTCTTTGTATTTCCCGTTCAGGAGCCTGGGGATCATCCTCCAGCAAAGATGCATCCAAGCTCCATAGATATAATAAGCCTTGGCAAGGTGTGGCTTGCTCTAGTACTGCTTGGAGTAAGCGACTAAAATCCTCAGGATGGTCGGGATTGATGCAGAAACTGCCCTCCCCTAGGGATTGGTATGCTGAATCACGTAGTACTGTTACCACGGCTTTACCTTGGGAATGCAACTGCTCGCAGATAGCTTGACCCAGCCCTTGACGGTCTTGGAAAACCAACCAAAACCCCGTTTGTGCCATTACAGGAATGGGGGGCGGAGCCGGTTGCCACCGGAGCTGATACAGTGCGTCCTGTTCGGTATTTATCCGCGTGAGTGCTTGACGACTAGCGCGTTTAAGCGATAGCCCCGCCATAACTGCTACCAGTTCCCCGTTTTGCGTGTGCAGGTGGAGGTCACCTTGAATGGTGTCACCATTAAGACTGGTCTGAGGACGCAGGTGGGCATGGCACCAGAGCTGACCTTCTGCTGGACGATAGAAGTAAAAATTGTCCAGCCCAATAGGCAAATAGACATTAAAATCGCTACTTTCTTTTGGTAGTGCTGCCCCCAAAACATGAATACACGCATCAATTAAACCAGGATGGAGGGGAAAGACGCCGTGCTGTTGTACTGTCGGAGGCTCCCGGAGTTGACCAAGGGCTTCACCTTCCCGCCGCCAAACCCGCTCCACCCAGCGGAAGCTCGGTCCTAACTGTAGACCCCGCTCGGCTAGCACCTGATATAGTTCTTCCTGGGTTTGGACTTCATTACAACGGCTCTGAAGCGTGCTATGGTCTTCCTGAAATCCAGGGGTGGGTAAAATTCCTGAACAAAGTTGGCCTTCAGCATAAAGAGTCCAGGTACTCTTGTCCTGTGCATCAGCACTGAAAATTCGAAAAGACCGTAGGTTAGCAACGGGAGGTTCAAGTACAAGTTGCACAGCCCGAGTTTCACCCTCCAACAGCACTAATGCCTGGAGAAAAGTCAAATTGGTAATCGTGCCCGTTAGACCTGGAGCAAGTGTAGCAAGTACCAGTGCAATATGCGAAGCTCCAGGTACAAGCACCATGCCATAAACACGGTGATCTTGCAAGAAAGGCAAGTGTTGAGGATCGAATTGGCTTTCATATACGGTAGCTTTAAGTACGGGCGAGTAGAGAGGCTTGCCGGGTAAAGGGAGCGATTGTAGCTGAATTGGCGCAGCTTTGCGGTGATAACTGAGCTGAGCAGTTTCCGCCCAATAAGGTTCCCGTTGGAAAGGATAGGTAGGCAGGGGTACTTTGTGGACTTTTGTAGCTTCTGTCCACAGGATTTTTACGCCTGTGGTATACAGCGCACCCAAACTCTCTAATGCTTGCTCTGCTTCTGGTCGTCCCTTACGCAAACTCGGTAACCAGACCTGCTGCGCTTCTGGCACACAGCACTTACCCATCCCCAATAACACGGGTGCTGGTCCTAACTCCAGATAAACTTCATATCCCGCTTGCCATAGCGTCTGCATCCCCTGCTCAAAACGCACTGCCGCACGGGCATGACGCACCCAATATTCAGCACAACTTACTTGACCGTCAGTAACAAGAGCTCCTGTTACATTAGAAATAAGGCTGAGTTGGGGTTCTTGGTAGATCACTGTGCGCGCTAGCTGGGTAAACTCAGCCAGCATCGGCTCCATCAATGCCGAGTGGAAGGCATGGGAAACGACTAACGGTTTTACTTTGTACCCCTGCATCGCTAACTGGTTGACTACTGTAGTTAATGCCGTTTTCTCCCCAGAGAGCACTACACTGGTTGGACCATTGATAGCTGCGATGGTAATCGTTGGATAGTTGACTAATACTGCAGCAACTTGGGTTTCTGAAGCCAACACCGCTACCATGCCCCCAATTTGCGGTAGGGCATGCATCAAACGGGCACGAGCGGTAATTAGTTTAAGACCATCCT
Source organism: Prochlorococcaceae cyanobacterium (assembly GCA_044356375.1). Lineage (GTDB taxonomy): Bacteria > Cyanobacteriota > Cyanobacteriia > PCC-6307 > Cyanobiaceae > UBA5018. The sequence continues at coordinate 3,667 of JBIKWK010000133.1, forward strand.
CTAGAGAAAATACTCCCGCGATACAAGCGGCAGCATATTCACCCACACTGTGTCCAATTACAGCACTAGGTTGGACTCCCCAGGCATGCCACATTTGCGTTAGGGCATATTGCAATGCAAATAAAGCAGGTTGGGTGAAGCGGGTTTCATCAAGCAGCGGCGATGTAAGCAAATGGAGTAGCGAGAGACCTAAATGTGGTTCTAAGAATTGATTACATTGGTCAAGGGCTCTTTGGAAAACGGGTTGAGTGTGATAGAGTTCCAGGCCCATGCCGATATATTGCGAACCTTGTCCGGAAAATAGATAAGCAACTTTAGGTGACGTAGTAGCCAGTCCTGTACTCAGATTGGGTAAGGATGTACCTTGGGTGAAGGCAGTGAGTGAGGCAATGAGTTGGGTAGTAGAAGCAGTAGTTGTGGCAAGGCGGAAGGGGAAGTGGGAGCGTCCAGAAAGCGCGGTGTAACAAATATCAGCAATAGGGCAGTGAGTATTGAGGTGTAGGAAGTCAATAAAGCGTTGGGCGAGCTGTTCGAGAGCAGGTTGAGTGCGAGCAGATAGGGTTAACAGGTGAGGGCGAGTATCTTCAGTCGCCACCTCTTGTTCCTGAATAATTACCGGAGCTTCTTCTAAGAGCACATGGGCATTGGAACCGCTCATCCCAAAAGAGCTGATACCCGCGATGCGCGGTACTCCCTGTTGACGCGGCCAAGGAGTCAACACGGTGGGAACATTAATCGGGATATGTTCCCAATCAATCAGGGGATTTGGTTCTTGGAAGTGTAAGTGCGGTGGAATAGCTTCGTGTTGGAGTGCCAGGACAACTTTGATAATCCCCGCGATGCCTGCAGCTGCTTCTAGATGCCCGATATTGGTTTTGACTGAGCCAATATACAAGGGTTGCGTGCGTCCGGGACTGAGCACCTGAGCTAAGGCATTAACTTCGATAGGGTCTCCTAGTTTTGTGCCTGTGCCATGGGCTTCGATATAGCTTATCGCTGCAGGTTCTACCCGCGCCTGAGCCAATGCTTGACGAATCAATGCCTGTTGCGCGGGTCCACTAGGTACCGTCAGCCCCCCACTTGGTCCATCGTGATTGACGGCGGAACCGCGCACCACTGCCATGATAGTGTCGCCATCGGCCTGAGCATCACTTAATCGCTTAAGCACCAGCACCCCGCAGCCCTCACCCCGCGCATAGCCATCTGCTTGAGCAGCAAAGGTTTTGCAGCGTCCGTCGGCGGCAACAGCCCGAATTTTGGATAAAGAAATATTAGTATCTGGAGCTAAAACTAGATTTACCCCACCAACCAAGGCTTGGGCACATTCGCCTAAACGTAGGCTTTGGCACGCCAGATGTAACGCTATCAAAGAAGAGGAACATGCTGTGTCTAATGCCAAACTTGGTCCTTGTAACCCCAGGATATAGGATAAGCGCCCTGACAAGAAACTCGTGCCATTGCCTGTCCCAAAGTATGGATCGATGCCCGTAAAGTCAGTGGACATCGTTTGTAGACGCATATAGTCCAGATTCATGATTCCGATGAAGACACCAGTTAAACTGCCCACCAGCATTTCTGGGTTTTGTCCTGCTCGTTCTAGTGCTTCCCAGGCGACTTCCAGCAAGAGGCGTTGCTGTGGATCCATGCCCGTTGCTTCACGCGGTGAAATTCCAAAAAACTCCGGGTCAAACCCATCTACGGTGGGTAAAAATCCTCCATGACGGAAGTACATTTTGCCTGGTATTTCCGGGTTGGGGTCATAAAATTCACGCAAATCTGCACGGGCTAAGGGAATCTCTGTAATTGCGTCCACACCCATGTGCAACAGTTCCCAGAAACGTTCAGGGTTATCTACACCGCCTGGAAAGCGACAGCCCATCCCAATAATGGCAATGGGCTCACTGCGGCGCTGCTCAACCTCATTGAGTTTTAGCCGCATTTCCTTGAGGGCCAGCAAGGCGCGCTTTAGTTGGGAGAGTTGGTCGTCAGTAGACATCACGGGTATCCGGTTCATAATGTTTTCATTAAGTCATCAAAGTCAGCAAGTTCTGCTGCCATGAGTGCTTCCACTTCAGCAGTACTCAAGCCATCGAGTTCTTCAACTTTTGCTACCGTCGCTAAGGGTATAGGGGGTAGTTGGGTTGGAAGTAGAGCTTGTAAGATATATTGAGCAAGAGCAGCAATGGTCGGATAATCAAAAACCAATGTTGCCGGAAGGGGGAAATCTAGGCTGACTTGAATTTGATTTTTTAATTCGACCGCCATTAGAGAGTCCAAACCTGCCTCAAATAACTTTTGCTGTGGATCAAGAGTGTGTGGCACTTCTAAGTGCAACACACGAGCGGTAAGCTGTTGTAAATGTTGGAGTAGTAGTGGATAGTGCTGTTCAGGCGTGGTGGCGGCCAATTGTTGACGCAATACTGGAATAGGGGTTGGCATAGTAGATGGGAGAGGAACTAGCAAGCTATAAAGAGATTGCTCCCGACCTTGGGGCAGCTGCGCAAGAAAAGTTTTCCAGGCAATGGGTAGGACAGCGACTTGGGCATGAGGAGCTGTGAGTAGGCGACCCAATAGTGCTAAGCCTGTCTCTGACGGAATAACTCCCACACCTTGGCGTTGCCAGCGGTCTTGCGACCGTTGGTCTAACGCTGCTGCCATACCCGTTGTTTCCCAAGCCCCCCAGTTGATACTTAGACCCGGCAAGCCCAATGCTCGGCGATGGTGCGCCAAGGAATCCATAAAGGCATTTCCTGATGCATAACTGGCCTGTCCCGCCGTGCCCAAAAGCGAAGCTGCCGAAGAAAAAAGGACGAAGTAATCTAGGGATAGGTGCCGCGTTAGGGCATGCAGGTTCCAAGCTCCGCTTATTTTAGGTGCTAAGACCTGGGTAAAGCGCTCCCAGGTTTGTTGGAGCAATCCGCCATCATCCACTATCCCAGCAGCATGGAAGATGCCAGCAAGGGGAGGTTGTTCCCGTGCGCTGTCCTTTAAAAGGCGACCAACAGCGGCGGCGCTGGTGATATCCACCTGGGCAATGCACAGCTTAGCCCCAGCCCGTTCCAAGGCAGCTAAGCAGGTTTGGGTTTCTGGGTGTGGGGCGCTACGACCTACCAAAAGGAGATGACGGGCGCCTTTTGCCACCAGCCATTGCGCGACCAGTACCCCCAATCCCCCTAACCCCCCGGTGATGAGATAGGTGCGGTCAGCGTTTAGCGAAGCTAGCGGTTGATCAGGAGTAATACTGGGCTGAAGACGTGCGACGAAGCGCTCTATACCTCGAAATGCAAGATAGGCTTCCGCTGGTTTAGTTCTCAATTCCGTGTAAAGCTGTTGAGCAGCTTCTGCTAGGGAGGCAGGGTCAAAATCAAGTAATCCTCCCCATATTTCAGGATGTTCACGGACAATTACACGTCCCAACCCCCAGAGCGGAGCAGCATTGAGGGACACCAAGTTATGGTCAAGGGAGTGTACGCCTTGGGTTGCCAACCAGAGTTGGGTCTGATGGGATTGTGTTGTCAGTACCTGGGTAAGGTAAAGTACACTTTGACAGACTGTTTGTGCGGATGGGTTATCTAGACCCCATAGATAAATAATACCTTGAAACGGTGCTCCCAGAGCGTGGATAGATTCTTGAAGCAAGTTGTGTATGGCTTCGGGACACGTGGGATCAACCAAGCAGTGAATCGGTTCTACGGTTTCACCGAGTGGGAAAACTAACGCACATCGACCCCCCTGAGCTGTCAAAAGTTCAGCAAGTTTTGCCCCAACGCCCTGACGATCACAGAAAATTAACCAACTTCCTGCAAGTGATGATTCACGCACGGGAAGGGCTGCTTGGGTCTGCCATGTCAGTTCATAAAGCCAATCAGGCGTTTGGGTTAGGCGCTGGAGTGCTTCAGGGTGAACTTCCCGAACACGTAACCCTTCTACATCCAGCAGTATGTGACCTGTAGCTGTCGCTAAGCGAACGGAACCTATAAAATCTCCGGGTTCGATTTCAGGCTGTAGGCAAGCCTCACACCATAGGGCAGCCTCTTTGGGCTGGGTATAGAATGTCAACCGCTTGAGACCAAGCGGTACATGAATTTTTGTGGTGTTTTCGGCTGTACTCGACAGAGCCACACCTAACATTTGTAGGGTGGAGTCCAGTAAACCAGGATGAATACGGTAAAGAGCGGTACAGTCATCGGCTTGGGTAGGACGCATGTGACCGATAGCCCCACCATCACTCAGCCAGTACCGTTCAATCCAGCCCATACTTGACCCAAGTATCAATCCTTGTTCGGCACGTTGGGTATAGAGTTGGGCGGCAAGATATTCTGGCTGGCTACTGGTGGGAGCGGGTGAGCTTAGAGGCGGCTCACCTAGGACACGACCAACAATGCCTGTGGCGTAAAGCGTCCAAGAATTATCAGCCTTTGCACTTTGACTATAAATTTCAAAGGAAGCTTGGGTTTCTTTGGTGGGATTCAGGACAAGTTGCAAGAGTTGCGTTGTCCCTTCGGGAATAACCAGCGCTTCTTGAATAAAAAAATTCTCTATAACTACAGCCCCAAGACCTGGGAATACTTGGTGTGCCGCTTCAAGTACCATTTCAAGGTAGATAGCTGCCGGCAAGACAGGAACCCCATAGAGCCGGTGGTCTGCTAAAAAAGGTAACTCAGGACTCTTTATGATGGATTCAAACTGCATTTGATGCAGGGCAGAGCGTAGACGCTTGCCGAGTAAAGGTTGGTGGGTTGGCGGGAGCGCCGGTGCTGAAATGCTAGGGGCTTCTAGCCAGTAGCGTTTGCGTTGGAAGGGATAAGTAGGTAAAGAAACTTTGTGGACTTTCTTGGCTTCCGCCCACAGGATTTTTACACCTTTAGCATACAGCGCACCCAAGCTCTCTAATGCTTGCTCTACTTCTGGTCGTCCCTTACGCAAACTCGGTAACCAGACCTGCTGCGCTTCTGGCACACAGCACTTACCCATCCCCAATAACACGGGTGCTGGTCCTAACTCCAGATAAACTTCATATCCCGCTTGCCATAGCGTCTGCATCCCCTGCTCAAAACGCACTGCCGCACGGGCATGACGCACCCAATATTCAGCACAACTTACTTGACCGTCAGTAACAAGAGCTCCTGTTACATTAGAAATAAGGCTGAGTTGGGGTTCTTGGTAGATCACTGTGCGCGCTAGCTGGGTAAACTCAGCCAGCATCGGCTCCATCAATGCCGAGTGGAAGGCATGGGAAACGACTAACGGTTTTACTTTGTACCCCTGCATCGCTAACTGGTTGACTACTGTAGTTAATGCCGTTTTCTCCCCAGAGAGCACTACACTGGTTGGACCATTGATAGCTGCGATGGTAATCGTTGGATAGTTGACTAATACTGCAGCAACTTGGGTTTCTGAAGCCAACACCGCTACCATGCCCCCAATTTGCGGTAGGGCATGCATCAAACGGGCACGAGCGGTAATTAGTTTAAGACCATCCTCTAGAGAAAATACTCCCGCGATACAAGCGGCAGCATATTCACCCACACTGTGTCCAATTACAGCACTAGGTTGGACTCCCCAGGCATGCCACATTTGCGTTAGGGCATATTGCAATGCAAATAAAGCAGGTTGGGTGAAGCGGGTTTCATCAAGCAGCGGCGATGTAAGCAAATGGAGTAGCGAGAGACCTAAATGTGGTTCTAAGAATTGATTACATTGGTCAAGGGCTCTTTGGAAAACGGGTTGAGTGTGATAGAGTTCCAGGCCCATGCCGATATATTGCGAACCTTGTCCGGAAAATAGATAAGCAACTTTAGGTGACGTAGTAGCCAGTCCTGTACTCAGATTGGGTAAGGATGTACCTTGGGTGAAGGCAGTGAGTGAGGCAATGAGTTGGGTAGTAGAAGCAGTAGTTGTGGCAAGGCGGAAGGGGAAGTGGGAGCGTCCAGAAAGCGCGGTGTAACAAATATCAGCAATAGGGCAGTGAGTATTGAGGTGTAGGAAGTCAATAAAGCGTTGGGCGAGCTGTTCGAGAGCAGGTTGAGTGCGAGCAGATAGGGTTAACAGGTGAGGGCGAGTATCTTCAGTCGCCACCTCTTGTTCCTGAATAATTACCGGAGCTTCTTCTAAGAGCACATGGGCATTGGAACCGCTCATCCCAAAAGAGCTGATACCCGCGATGCGCGGTACTCCCTGTTGACGCGGCCAAGGAGTCAACACGGTGGGAACATTAATCGGGATATGTTCCCAATCAATCAGGGGATTTGGTTCTTGGAAGTGTAAGTGCGGTGGAATAGCTTCGTGTTGGAGTGCCAGGACAACTTTGATAATCCCTGCGATGCCTGCAGCTGCTTCTAGATGCCCAATATTGGTTTTGACCGAGCCAATGTACAAGGGTTGTGTGCGTTCGGCACTGAGCACCTGAGCTAAGGCATTAACTTCAATAGGGTCTCCTAGTTTTGTACCTGTGCCATGAGCTTCAATGTAGCTTATCGCTGCAGGTTGAACCTGAGCAGAGGCGAGTATTTCTTGGAGCAGGGCTTGTTGAGCACAGCCATTGGGGACAGTGAGGCCACTGCTACGCCCGTCATGATTGACCGCTGAGCCACGCACCACTGCTAGGATTGTATCGTTATCGGCTTGAGCATCACGCAAGCGTTTGAGCACAACCATCCCACAGCCCTCACCCCGCGCATAGCCATCAGCCTTTGCGTCAAAAGTTTTACAGCGCCCATCGGGGGCAACAGCCTGCATCCGCGATAGGGCAATATTTGTTTCTTGCGAGAGGATAATGTTGACCCCTCCGGCAAGTGCTATCCGGCATTCCCCCGAACGTAAACTCTGACACGCGAGATGAAAGGCGACCAACGAAGAGGAGCAAGCGGTATCCACGACCAGCGCCGGACCCTGGAGTCCCAACGTATAGGCTAAACGTCCCGCACTGACACTTGCTAAACTCCCTGTCCCCCAATAGGCATCCAGTTGCGTCAGGTTGCCACCCTTTACCGCAAGTTGTCCGTAATCGTGATTGATAAGCCCAACAAACACGCCCGTTTTACTGCCCGCCAGTTGCTCTGGGGCTTGCCCTGCGTGTTCTAATGCCTCCCAACTCACTTCCAACATAAGCCGCTGTTGGGGATCCATGCCCGCCGCTTCGCGGGGTGAAATTCCAAAAAACTGTGGGTCAAACTGGTCAATCTCTTGAAGAAAAGCGCCATGACGAATGTACGAACGACCCGGTGCTTCCGGGTCAGCATCATAATTTTCATACATATCCCAGCGGTCAAGAGGAATTTCACCGCTAGCATCCTGACCTTGTTCAAGAAACTGCCAAAATTCTTCTGCTGTACCTACCTCACCCGGAAAGCGACAGCCTAAGCCAATTACTGCAATGGATTCATCAGGTAGATATGCGGAGGGGCCGGCTAAAGAGACAGCTTCTCTGCCCAGACCCCACAGTAAGTTCGCTATATAATCGGTTAAAGTCGCTAGATTGGAATGGTCAAAAATTACAGTGGCAGGTAGTACTACTGACTGCCCTAAGCATGCCTGGAGCTGATTCTTAAATTCCACAGCCATCAGGGAAGTAAAGCCTAAATCTTTAAAGCCTACTTCTGACGGGATGGGTACATGGTCAGACCAGCCCAAAGCTTCCATCACCTGTGCGGTTAAGGCAACGAGCAACTGTTCACGGCGCTGGTAGGCAGGAAATTTTCCTAAGTGTGCAAGCAGTACTGACTGTGTTGGGAGTACTTGAGGTTCAGCATGCGGTTTGCGGAAATCTGGCCAATATCGTTTGCGCTGAAAAGGATAGGTGGGCAGGGTCAAGCGTGAGGTGCATCCCTGATCAACCTTTGACCAATTCACTACCACACCCTTTTCATAGAGTTGGCTTAAGGAAGTAAGCATCTGAGCCCAATCGCTCTGTCCGAGCAGTAAGGAAGCAAGCCACGTCGCCTCGGGCAAGGTTGCCCGCCCTAAGGTGGCTAACTGTGCTGTCGGTCCGATTTCAACAAAATATTGATAATCTGCTTGCTTGAAAGTGTTTAGAGTTTGCTGAAACTGTACGGGTTCACAGAGGTGACTTTGCCAATATGCGGGGATAGCGAGTTCTTCGGCTGTTACCCATGTCCCTGTAACCCCAGACACTATAGGCACTTGGGCACACCTAAACTGCACCTGTTCAAGATAGGAGACTAAACCCTCGGCGGCTTCAGCGAGTAGGGGCGTATGAAAAGGTTGCTTGAAGTTGAAGGGTATCCAGCGCATTCTTGTGGCTTTAAGCGCCTCCACTAGTGGTGCCATCGCTTCGGGAGTCCCGGCTACAATGAATTCCCCCAAGCTGTGAACAGCAGCGAGATATACACCCGAATGATTCGCCAAAATCAAATCAATCTCTTCTCTGTTTGCTAAGATGAGTACCACCGTACCTGCTGGTGCCCGGTCTTGCACCAACTGTCCGCGAACTGCGACCAAATCCAGCGCTTCTTCTAGCCTAAGTACCCCCGCCACACAGGCAGCAACATATTCACCTAAGCTATATCCCATTACGGCTGCTGGGCGCACGCCCCAAGCGCACCACAACTGAGCAAGAGCATACTCCAAGGCAAAAAGCGCTGGCTGGGCATAGCGGGGTTCGCTAAGAAGACCAGCATTATCGCCATAAAGTGCGGCGAGCAGTGACAATCGAGGACGGAGTAAAGCGTCGCATTGCGCTAGAGCGTCTCGGAAAATGGGTTGAGCTTCATAGAGTTCGCGCCCTATCCCTGGATAGAGTTGTCCTTGTCCTGAAAAAAGAAATGCAATATTAGGAGGTGATTTAGTAATGCTTGGTGTAATTGTCTCTAAAGTTGCAGTCAACTGCGTCAGCGAAGTACATACGACCGCGGTACGCACCGGAAAATGGGCACGCCCAACGTGAACTGTGTGGCAGACATCGGTAAGAGCAAGATTGGGTTGCGTCAAAAAATGCTCGCGATAGCGAGCGCATAAGGCTTGAAATGCGGCTTCGCTTTTAGCAGAAAGCGTAAAACAATGTACTAATTGGTCGCTAGTATTTGGAGCTGTAACTATCAGCGGTGCATCCCCGACTAAGACATGGGCATTGGTGCCACCGAGACCGAAGGAGTTTACCCCTGCCCAACGTGGCTGGAAACCACGTGGCCAAGGTTGAGCTTCGGTAGGAATATGCAGAGATTGTGCAACAGGATTAAGCTTTTTTACGTGGAGATTTGGTGGAATAGTTTGGTGCTGGAGAGCTAGGACAAGTTTGATAAGTCCAGCTATACCTGCGGCTAATTCTAAATGCCCGATGTTGGTTTTGACTGAACCAACCCACCAAGGAGTTTGACGCTCCCCACCAAAAACTGCATGTAGTGCTTGCGCCTCTGAAGTGTCTGTCAGTTGTGAGCCGACCCCATGAGCTTCAATAAAACTTATCTGTTGGGGGCTTAATCCAGCTCGGTGTAAGGCTTTTTCTACCACCAACTGCTGGGCTTGCGCACAGGGAGCTGTCAGGCTTTCCCCCCAACCATTGTGGTTGACCGCACTCCCAGGAATAACGGCAAGGATCTGATCCCCAGCGTGCTGGGCATCTTCCAGGCGCTTCAGCAGCACCATGCCACAGCCCTCTGCCCGCACAAAGCCATCAGCACTTTCATCAAAACTTTTACATCGTCCGTCAAGAGCCATCATCCAGGCTTGAGAGAGCCCGACGGTGGTTTTTGGCGAAAGCATGTAGTTCACGCCCCCAGCTATGGCAAGGTCGGATTCCCCTGTTGCCAGACTCTGACACGCAAGATGGATACTGACCAAGGATGAGGAACATCCCGTGTCGACTCCCAAACTTGGCCCCTTGAGATCGAGTAAATGAGAAATACGGTTGACCGCAATACACAACGGGTTACCCAGCGAGTAAGCGCTAATTTGGGACAAGTCCGCAAAGCACTCATTCATAAAGTCATTGCTGCCAATCCCAACGAAAACACCCGTTTGACTACCCGCTAGTTGCTGCGGTGCGATCCCCGCTCTTTCTAGCGTTTCCCAGGTTACTTCGAGGAGCAGACGTTGTTGGGGGTCAAGGTTTTGGGCTTCTTTGGAGGAGAGTCCAAAAAAATCCGCATCCAAGCTATCCAGTCCTGGTATAAAACCACCCCAGCGCGTACTCATTTTTCCCGGTTCAATTAAGTCCGGGTCATAGAATTGTTCGATATCCCAGCGCTCAGCGGGAATTTCGGTGATGGCATCCACTCCATCCCTAAGCAAATCCCAAAACTCTTCAGGGCTTGCTGCGCCGGGGAAACGACACCCAAGACCGATAATAGCGATAGGGTTGGGGTTTGTGGGATGGTATGCTGTCATGGGATTGCTCGTTTAGGCCACAGAACTGTTGGCTGTTTGCAAAAAGAGATCGACCAGTTCGTTGATATTGCCGAGGTTGGCAAGTTTGGTGCGCGGTACCCGAATTTTTAGTTCGCGCATGACACCAGAGACAATTTCTACGGTGTCCAGACTGCTGGAGCCGTAGGAGGCCATAGAGCGAGTGGGATCAATCTCCACTTTGTCTAGGTTGTCAATGTTGAGTTTGATGTGTTTGATGACGACATTTAGCACGTGGTTGCGTTCCATGGTTCTCCTTATCAGGCGAGGTAGGCTTGTTCGAGGTGGGATTGGGTCTGTTTTTGTGAGAAACAGATTTTGTGCAGCAGATGCTCTCGACCTTGGGCTTCCAAGAGGGCTTGGCGACGGGGGAGCGACAGCGTATCTTTCAGCATTTCAAGGACATGGGCGGGTTTATCGGCGATGGCGCGCGCTAGCGTGAGCGCTTGGGGCAGAACTTCATCCTTGGGCAGGACATAGTTAAAAAGCCCCCGCTGCGCCAAGTCTCGCCCCTTATAAAACCGTGCCGTAAGCATCATCTCCATGGCAAAGTTGTAGCCTACTAAAGTAGGCAAAAGATTGGTGATTCCCCCTCCTGGCGTGAATCCCATGGCGGTAAAATTTGCTCCATAGCGGCTGGATTCAGCAGCCACACTGATGTCACAACACAGCGCCAAAATCAGTCCGCCCCCTACTGCATGCCCCTCTAAAGCACCAATAGTGGGCATAGGAAAATTAAGCAACTGCTTGAGTAACAGTAAGTCACGGGCCTGAAAATTACCACTGGCTATCTCTTGTAGTGCCTCTAGGGTTGCTCCTGCGCAAAATACGTCCTGGCGACCAGAGAGCACTAAAACTCGCAAATTAGGATTGTGGCTTAGCTGCTCCAAGTGATGCAGAAATTCAGTGATAAATGCTTCGCTCATGCGGTTTTCGGTGTGAGTATCGTCCATGTGGAGTTGGAAAATACCAGGTTCGTCGTGAGTGATGGTAATCATGGTTTGTCTGACTCTCGATATTTTTGAAACCACGGTGGGGAAAAGCCCTCCGCAAAAGAACGTATACCTTCAACTACACTCTCCTCTTTCAGCCAAGAGACTAGTTCTTTTAGTGCCAACTCCGTGCGACGGCGCAACTGATTATGACTAAGCTCATCATTGAACCATTTGATCCGAGCAAGTGCCTGGGGCGAAGAGCGCAATAAGCGGCGCAGTTGATGATTAAGTAATGCCCTAATTTCATTAGGCGTGGTTTCATCCACCAAGCCCCACTGTTGCGCTTCACTGGCAGATAGTTTACATGTACTTAAAGATAAGTATCGCACTCTGGCTGGACTTATGCGCTCTAATAAAAAAGGCGTAATGATTGCTGGAATCATCCCCACCACTACCTCAGGTAGCATGAAAGTTGCACTGTCGATTGCCAGGACAAAATCACATGCGGCGACTAAACCCACGCCACCCCCTACTACTTCCGTTTCGACACAGGCAATTACTGGCTGCGAGGCTTCGCGAATCGTAAACAGCATATCGAGCAATTGGCGACAAAAAGCGGGATCTGGTCTAGCATCATTGCCAAAAGCCTCTTCAAAATCCATGCCTTTACAAAAAGTAGACCCTTCTGCCCAAAGTGTAATAACGCGACAGTCGGTGTCGTTGCTTGCCCAAATCAAGGCCTGTTGCAACTCCGATAGGAGCACACGGTTTAAGCTATTCCCGCGACTAACATCACAGAGGGTGATGCGAGCTACTCCTTGCGCTAACTCATAGCGGACGCGTTCGGTCATCAGCTCCATATATACTCCCGGTAAAAGTTCTCCACATTGAGAAGAACAAGTAGCCCCTGACCCTGATATGCGTGGGCATAGGCACCATTCAGTCCTGTGCGGTTGGGTATGTAAGTGCGTTGGGCCATGGTAGCCGTTCGCTCTTGTTCATTCGCTTCATAGTCAGCAACTTCCAAATGAAACCGCGTTTTGAGCTGTTCATCCAAATTAAGCCCCTGGACCCAGGCTTTCGCCCCACTACCGAGCGTGGCGCTATAAAACTCGCCTTGACAGCCTGAACCATAGGAATAGAAAGAGATCGCATCCCCAGGCTCTACATCGGGTGCAGACTGCACCAGACCCAAGAGGGAAACAAAATTAGACGCACCATAGGAAGTCCCTATGCGCCTTGCAAAATAAAGACTCTCAGCCACCTTTTGGTGGAAACTATCTTGAATTTCAGTTTTGTTTGTAACGCCAAAGCGGTTAAGCAGTGTACGGTGTGCCTGGAGAGTCATCCCTGGAAAAGGGGCGTGGTAAATATGCTTTTTAAAATATTGGTCATAGTTAATTGTGCCAACCCGCGCTTCAAAATGCTCGTAAGCGCCTTCTAGAGCATCCAGGTAAGCATAGAGGCTAACCTGTTGGTTGCCCATTTCGTCTTGCGCCGTCGGTCGAAAGCTGTCAGGAATCTCCTGGGTCCAGTACCCAGCTTTAGCAAGGTCAAGACTTAATACTTGCGGGTCAGCGCTGACCAACATCGCTACCGCACAGCCCCCAAGTATGAACTCATGGGAATGACCGGATTCTTGGGCTTCCAGATTTTTAGCGTTATGGGGACGACTATAGTCACTGTTGATGACAAGAGCTTTTTTGCCAGGAGGCATGGAAGCAACCCAGTGAGCAGCCATCTTTAATGCGCCAGTTCCGCTGTAGCAGGCGTGTTTGATTTCAAAACTGCGGCAGTTAGGACTTAGATTACAGAAGCGATGCACCCAAGTGGAAATAGGTTTACCAAAGTCCACTGCTGATTCTGTCCCAACTATGAGTAACTCAATAGTCTCGCGGTCTTCATGACTCAAAAGACGTAGTGCTGCATTGACCGCTAGCGTAACTGTATCTTCCCAAACCGGGATCACCGATCGCGCCTCACACATTAAGCGGGTCTTGATATAAGCAGTGTCTTCGCCTCTAGCATGGGTGAGATCGGCGATGTTCAGGTAACAACGCCCGGTATAAAAACTTATTTTCTCAATACCTACAGACATGGCCGTTCAACCTCCTGAGGGTAGGAGCGGATCTCGCTCGGCTCAAGCCAGCACCGCAGTCGTTCAAAAGGATAGGTTGGTAAATGCACTTTACGCCGGGGATAGTCTTGGTCAAAAGCGCGTCCATTTAACTCTAGCCCGCGCTCCCAAAGTCCAGTAAATGCCTGTATAAGCGTGAACCAGTTATCCTGCTCACGATTCAAGGAGTGCAACCATGTTGCTGTTCTTTTTGGTAGACATTGCTGCCCCTGTTTTGTTAAAACGGAATGAGGTCCAATCTCTAAAAAGGTATCGAAACCAAGCCGAGCCAATGTTAGCATTTGTGCTTGAAAGTGGACAGGCTCGCGAACATGTTTGAGCCAGTAGTGGGCATCAGGAATTTGCCCCTGAGCGAAAATTTGTCCACTTACATTGGAAACCAAAGGCAAAGTGGGTGGTTTAAAGTTAACCGTTTGCAGTACCTTTCCATACTCCTCCAGCATCGGTGTCATCAAGGGTGAGTGGAAAGCATTGGAAACCTTGAGTAATTTTGTAAAGAGGAAATCTTCCTCACAGCGATTTAGCACTTCTTCAACGGCGTTGGTTTCCCCAGCAATGACTGTGCTATGGGGGCCATTGATGGCTGCGATGGTAACGCGATTGTGATAGCCGGCTAGAGCTTGCTGAACATAGGTTTCATCTGCTTGAATTAGTGCCATCGTCCCCTGTTGAGGGAGTTGTTGCATCAGACGTGCACGGCTTGCGATAAGTTTGATTCCGTCTTCTAGACTAAAGACCTCCGCCACACATGCCGCCACATACTCACCGACACTGTGCCCAAGAACAGCTGCTGGGACTACTCCCCAAGACCGCCAGAGTTGTGCTAGAGCATACTCTAGGGTGAAGAGTGCAGGTTGAGCATAGGCAGTTTCATCAATGGGTGAACTGGTTCCTGTTGCTGGAAAAAGCACGGTGAGCAGGGGCTGCTCTAAGTACTTATCCAGTAGGGCTGCACAGTGGTCAACATTTTGGCGAAAACTGGGCTGCGTTTGATAGAGGACTCGTCCCATGTCCGCATACTGTGAGCTTTGTCCAGTGAACAAAAAAGCAATCTGCAGTCTCTCTGTACTGCGTCTTCGCACTTGACCGCTAAAGGATTCCCCCTGGTAAAACTTTTGGAGGTTTTCCTGAAGTTCGGTGGGTGTGGCAGCACTGACTAGGAGCTGGTGGGGCAAGCGGGCACGACCAATATTAGCGGTATAGCAAATATTAGCTAAAGATTGATCTTGCTGTGTACTAATATGTTGCTGAAAACGCTTGGCGAGTGCCATAAGCGCCGTTTCAGTCTGGGCCGAGAGCATGAGCAAGTGCCGGGGGCGTTCTAGTTGGCCTGGTCTTATGGGTATCTGTGGGGCTTCTTCAAGAATGACATGGGCATTGGTTCCGCCTACCCCAAAGGAGCTGACAGCCGCATAGCGAGGCGTGGCGTTTCTTGACCAAGGTCGGGGCGTGATGGGAATGGCAAAAGGCGTATGGGCAAAATTGATATTGGAATTGAGCTGGGTAAAATGTAGGTGCGGCGGAATGTGCTCATGGTGCAGGGAAAGGACGACTTTAATAAGTCCGGCAATTCCCGCTGCCGCTTCTAGATGACCAATGTTGGTTTTAATCGAGCCAAGATAACAAGGTTGCTGCTGGGGGCGTGGCTGACCGTACACCTGGGTTAGCGCCTCAACTTCTATCGGATCGCCCAAACTGGTGCCTGTTCCATGTACCTCAATATAGTCCACTGCATCTGCTTGCACTCCACTACGGCTGAGCGCCTGACGAATCAAATCCCGTTGGGCAAAACTATTGGGAGCGGTCAGTCCAGTCGAGCGTCCATCTTGGTTAATCGCTGATCCCCGAATTAAACCCATCACTGTATCCCCATCCCGCTGAGCATCACGCAAGCGTTTGAGCACTACCACCCCACAACCCTCCCCACGCACATAGCCATCAGCTCGGTGGTCAAAGGTTTTGCAGCGTCCATCTGCGGCCATGAGCCCTGCCTGCGAGGATGTGACAACCAGATCGGGGGTCAGTAAAACATTCACCCCACCTGCCAGAGCCACATTACAAGTGCCATTGTGGAGATTTTGACAAGCGAGGTCTACGGCGACCAAGGACGAGGAACATGCTGTATCCACCACCATGCTCGGGCCCTTGAGATCTAAGAAATATGACAAGCGATTAGCAATAATACTGGTCAAAATGCCTGTGCCACTGCGGGTCGGGGCATTGAGTAAAAGCTTATAAAAATCACAACTGCAGACAGCAATGAATACTCCTGTTGCTGTTCCTGCCACTTGTTCAGGATTAATCCCCGCATGTTCCAAGGCTTCCCAAGCGACTTCTAAAACCAAGCGTTGCTGCGGATCCATCGCCATCACTTCGCGGCGGGAGATGCCAAAGAAATTCGGGTCGAAGTCTTCAATTCCCTGAATAAAGCCTCCCCAGCGGGTGCTCATCTTATCGGTACTTGATAAGTCGGGGTCGTAAAATGTATCCACATCCCAACGAGAGCCGGGAACTTCACTGATTGCATCCACGCCGCCCACCAGATTCTGCCAGAGAGTTTGCGGGGAGTTGGCACCACCAGGAAAGCGACAGCCCAGACCCACCACAGCAATCGGTTCAGATGCCATGGGTGGACGCTGTGCTAGTTCGGCTTGTAGCGCTTCGATGGTTAGAAAGGCTTGTTCTAGGAGAGCACGGTAGTCTGTCATCAGTTCTTCCCCCGCAGGGTAGCCAGTTTGTCACTTAATAGACGCGCCATTTTTTCTGTAGATGCTTGCTCCGTTTCCACTTGTGCTTCAGTCACGGACTCCTCCAAAGGAATGGCTAATTTGCTTGCCAGATAGTCCGCCAAGGTGGAAAATGTTGGGAAATTCCAAACTAGGGTGGCAGGAAGCGTGAGGTCAAGACTGTTCTCTAGGCGGTTACGCAGTTCCAATGCACGCAGTGAATCGAAGCCCAAACTTCCAAAAGAAGTGGTGCCTACGTCAATCCGCTCCGCCGCCATGCCCAAAACTTGTGCGGCTTGGTTGCGCAGGTGCTCTTCTAGCAGGGCACGGCGCTCTAGACCGGGGGCTATTGAGATTAGGGCTTGGCGCAAGGTGTTTTCTCGGTGGCTTGTGGGTGCTAAGTTCCCGGTCCCCAAATTTGCAAGAAGAGTTTGAGCCGAGCCAGGGTGCGCTAGCGCCCAGCGTTGGGCATCAAAGTTAGCTACCATCACTTGAGCATGACTTTGTATCAGTAATTGAGCCAGTGTTGCTATACCAGTTTCCGGCTCAAGACTCGCTAAGCCGTTACGTTCCATGGTTTGAGCCACACCCAGTTCAACTACACCACCTACTGTCGCCCACGGCCCCCAGTTGATGCTCACGGCAGGCAACCCCAGGGCACGGCGATGATAAGCCAAACCATCGAGGAAGGCATTGGCTGTGGCGTAGTTACCTTGACCTGCGGCTCCAAGCAGCGCTGCGGTCGAAGAAAAGAGGACAAAATAATCCAAAGGCTGGTCTAATGTCAAGTGGTGTAGATGCCAACTACCATCTACCTTGGGTGCCATGACCTGCGCGAAACGTTGCTCATTTTGTTGAAGAAGAATACCGTCATTCAAAACTCCAGCACAGTGAAAAACACCATGTAACGGTGGAAACTGGGTACGGATTTCAGTTAAAATCCTTTGGGCATCAACTTCCTTGCTGATATCGCCTATAGCAATATATATTTCAGCGCCCTGATTGCGTAAAGCCGCTACTGCTTCTCCTGCCTTTGTAGAGGGTGCCTTGCGTCCAGCGAGCACCACATAGCGTGCGCCTTTTGCCACTAACCACTGGGCAACAGTCAGTCCTAAGCCCCCTAACCCGCCGGTAACGAGATAAGTTGCATCAGCACGAAGGGCTGTAGATGGGCTGATCCACGCTTTGGCGCTTTCTTGGAGAGAGACTACTACTTTACCGATGTGCCGCGCCTGAGACATGTGGCGAAACGCCTCCTGGACTGCGGTGATGGGGAAAACTTGCGTGGGCAGTGGGACAAATTTACCAGTGCTCAGTTGGGTTATCATTGCTTGCAATAGTTCACGACTAAGCTCAGGGCAGTCACGGAAAATACGAACTAGGTCAAGAGCGCTGTAGGAAAGATTTTTTTGAAACGGCCACAGCCCCAAAGCACGATTATCGTAGATATCTCGTTTGCCGATTTCTAAGAAACGTCCAAAGGGCGCAAGAACCTCTAAACTTTTCGTCAACGCCTCCCCAGATAAGGAATTTAGGACAATATCTACGCCTTCTCCGTCCGTCAGCGTCATAATCGTTTCTGCAAAATCCAGGGAGCGCGAATCCATAACGTGCTGGACTCCCAGGTTTTTGAGGAATTCCCGCTTCTCAGGTGAACCTGCTGTAGCAAAGATTTCGGCCCCTACCTGTTGCCCAAGTTGAACTGCCGCTAGACCCACCCCACCAGCGGCAGCGTGAATTAAGACCCGCTCTCCTTGGCGCATCCTACCTAAAATATGGAGTGCATAATAGGCGGTTACAAAGACTATCGGTAAGGCCGCAGCCGCTTCAAATGTTAGAGTTTCAGGTCTCTGCACCACCAAATGCTGTGGCGTATACACATGAGTGCTAAAACAGGCGGGTTCACTTACCACTGCTATCACCGCATCACCTACCGCCAAGCCTGTAACCGCAGTCCCCAAGGCACTGATTCGACCCGAGCATTCCATGCCAAACTGCACCGGATCTTCATCCAGCAGCAGACCAGGCACAAGACCTAGCCCACGCACTACATCTAGGAAATTGAGTCCGGCAGCAACCACTTCGATTTCGACTTCATGGGGAGCTAAATCACGTCGGGCCACAGCCTGAAGCGTAAGCTGGTCAAGTATCCCTGGCTTTGCCAATTCAAGACGGAATCTTTGTGTGCCAGCTTGCATCAAAGGCATGCTAGCAGGAAGAGAACTCTCTATGAGGCGAGCCACATAACGTTCTTCCCCCCGAAGCGCTACTTGGTCTTCAGAACTCCCCGTCAGCAACTCTTGCACTAAGGTTGCCTGGGGAATGGGATCGTCTACATCAAGACAAGTGCACTGTAATTCTGGGTGTTCCTGAGCAATCGTCCGGGCTAGACCCCAGAGCATGGTCTGGCTTGGATTGACCAGCGTTCCAACCAGACCTTGGGCGTATTGAGTCACCAACCAAAGCCGGGGAGTCTCAGACCAGTCCATCTGCACCAAAGCCTGTACCAGATGCAATACGGCTACAGCACCCAGTGTCCGCTGTGTCACCAGCATTTCAGGCGATAGAGCTGCTTGTTCCCCTAGCCCCCATAGATGTACTACATGATGACAGGGGCCTGCCACCTGCAGTAGACGCTGAAAATCTTCAGGTTGACTTGGATTGATTTCATAGGTGTCATCCTCCCTTTGCTTAAACGATTCCCCTGGAAATACTAACGTACAAATTGCACCTGCTTGGGTGAGTCTTGTGGATAGTTCAAGGGAAGCATGGGGAACGAATAAAAGCCAATGATGTATTTGTGATTGCGATGTTGGGGGTAATGGTTGAAGCTGCCAATCTAAGTCAAATAGATGTTCAGTCCAACTCCTCGCAGCATTTTGAAGATTTTGAAAACATAACCCTTGGATTTCGAGTAAAGCCGCCCCCGACTCATCGCTTAGGAGTAAATCCACGGTAAAAAAGCGGTCATCCTTAGGAGGTCTAGCGGTGATATGACAGTATCCGGTTGTGGGAAGTATCTCAAAAGTGTGGCGGTAAAGGTGTTCAAAGCCTACGGGGAGATAAGTTTTTGCATCTTCTTGAGTGCTAAAAGCTACTTGAATGCAGGCATCTAATAGGGCGGGATGTAGTTGAAAACGACCTGATTCAGAACGAAGTGCCTGGCCAAGCTCAAGCTGTCCTAGTGCTTCCCCATCCCGCCGTAAAATATGGCTCACCCCCTGAAAAGCAGATCCATACTCCGCGCCACGTAAAGCCATGCGCTGATAGTGGTCAGCGGCTGTAATCTCCTCAAGGCAGCGGTTACGCACAGCAGCTAAAGGAACTATCGGGGAGGGAGCTAGGGTTTCGTTAAGCCGAACGATTCCAGTTGCGTGTACCTTCCAAGCACCTTCTTCTTGCTGACTGAGGCATTGGAAATTGACTTTCCCTGTATGTTCGTGCGTGAGTATGAGTTGGGCTTTAGGGAGCTCATGCGCAGGTAAGGGCAACATCTGGATGAAGTTCACTGCCTCCAGTACAGGTGTTTGCGCCCCAAAAGCTTCCTGAGTTGCCGCCAATACAAGTTCCACATAGGCTGCCGCAGGTAACACAACCTGACCTTGTACGCCGTGGTCTTGCAAGAATGGCGCGTCAAAACTGAGATTCCAGAGGTGAACACCCGGTTGCAGTGCCAGTTCCAGATGCTCACCCAGGAGGGGATGACCCGCTTTGATAGGTAATGCACCCCTAGGTTCATCTAGCCAAAAGCGTTCGCGCTGCCAAGGATAAAGCGGTAGGCGGACAGTCTGACCTCCTAAGGGATAGAGCGCCTTCCATTGCACCGTACAGCCCAATGCCCAAAGTCTACTGAGAGCATTAAGGAAAGACTGTTCACCGTTGACATCTCGGCGCAAGGAGGCAATCGCCACCCCTTCTTGACCCAGTTGGCGCAGAGTTTGCTCGATAGCAGGTACTAAAACCGGATGGGGACTGATTTCGAGGAAGGTCGTGTAGCCATCGCTCACCAGCTGCTGCACTGCTTGTGTAAAAAGCACCGTCTCACGCAGATTCCGTCCCCAATAGTCTCCATCTAACGCCAAGCCACTTACTTGCTTTCCTGTCACCGTTGAATAAATGGGAACCGCTTCTAGTTGCGGCTGGAGTAAAGCTAATTGCGCCTTAAGCTCAACTGCCAAAGGAGCTGTCTGAGGGCTATGCAGTGCCACATCTACTTTGATGCGGCGGCAGAAAATATCCTGAGCTTCCAAACTTTGTAGCGCTTGAGTTAGCGCCTTAGGCTCTCCAGAAATTACCGTAGCACGCGGACTATTACTGACAGCTACGGTCAACAATCCGGCGTAGGGTGCTAAGAATGTACGACAGGCTTCAAGGTCAAGTTCTACCAGCGCACTGCCGCCTAGACCACTGAGGCGCTGCAAAAGTTGGCTGCGCATGGCCATGAGTCGCGCCGCTTCTGACAGGGATAAGACCCCTGCTATATGGGCTGCTGCCACTTCGCCCATACTGTGACCCACTACGGCATCGGGTTGAATGCCCCGTTCTCGCCATAGGTGTGCCAAGGCAATTTGAATGGCAAAAAGTAAAGGTTGTACCACTTCGATAGCATCAAGACGCCCTTCGGGTGCCTGTAAGGTTTCTATAATAGACCAGCCTAAGTAGGGCTGAAGCTCTTGGTCACAGCGTTCCAATGTAGCCCGAAAAATCGGCTCTGAGACCATTAAATCACGTCCCATACCCAACCACTGGGAGCCATGACCAGAAAATACAAATACTACCCTCCGCGGCTGACCGGAGGGTTTGGTTTCCACTGTCAAACCCGCCTGAGATTCTTGTTGCAAAAAGGCAGTCAGTTGTTCGGAAAGTTCGGGTAGGGACCGGAATACCGCACTCAGTCGGTAATCGTAGTGGGAACGGCGAGCACTTGCTGTATAGCAAAGGTCATATAGAGATGTAGCTTCAATATCTTTCAACAAGATTTGATAGGTACGAACTAAGTCCTGGAGTGCTTCTGGACTGTGGGTCGAGAGGGGTAGTATATAGGCTGTTCGCTTAACTTCTGGTACTGGGGTTGGAGTTGGTGGTTCTTCCACAACCAAATGGACATTTGTCCCGCCAAAGCTCAACGCTGTCACGCCTGCTATCGCCCGTTCGGGTGAGGGCCAAGGTATCAGGGTCTGGGCTACTTTTAACCCCAGCTCAGCCATTGGAATTAAGGGATTAGGCGCTTCAAAATGTAGACTGGGAGGCAGGAGCCGATGCTTGACTGATAATGCAACTTTAATCAAGCTCGCCAGACCTCCGACCATCGAAAGATGACCTAGATTCGTTTTGACAGAGCCGATATAGCAAGGATTTTCTGGGGTGCGTCCTTGCCCAACGACAGTTCCTAAGGCTTGTGCCTCAATGGGATCACCAATTTTTGTCCCTGTTCCATGACCTTCGACATAATGCACTTGGTTCGGTTGCAGCCCCGCTTTGCGATAGGCTTCGCGCAATACTTGCTCTTGAGCTAGACGACTAGGAGCAGTCAAGCCATTGGTGCGCCCGTCTTGCGCCACCGCACTCCCCCGAATTACACCGTAGATGGGGTCGTTATCCCGCTGAGCTTCACTGAGGCGCTTGAGCACGACCGTGGCTACCCCTTCCCCCAGCGCGATGCCACTGGCGCGATGGTCAAAGGCACGACACTGTCCATCGGGTGAAAGCACGCCCAGTTTGGAGAACCAAAGGGTAGTATCGGGTTTAACTAAAAGTACTGAACCGCCCGCCAAAGCAAGATTACACTCCCCGCTTATCAAACTCTGACACGCCAGATGTACAGCTAAAAGCGAAGATGAACAAACTGCATCAACGGTAAAACTGGGACCTTGCAAATCCAACAGATAAGAAATGCGATTGGCTGTTATCGCGCCAAAGTTACCCGTAGCCGTGTAGCAGTTCGCTTTCTCGTGGTCGGCTACACTCAGCCAAGTGTATTCACTCTCCGTTAGCCCAATGAAAACACCTGTCTGGCTACCTGCCAACTGCTCCATGGGTTGCCCGCCGTCATCTAGCGCTTCCTTAGTCACCTCCAGCATCAAGCGTTGCTGAGGATCCATACTCGTTGCTTCCTGGGCAGATAACCCCCAGAAATAGGGGTCAAATTGATCAATTTGGTCAAGAAATCCTCCGACCCTGTTGACAATTTTCCCTGGCGTGTTGAAATCTGCATCGTAAAAAGCCTCGGCATCCCAGCGCTCTATCGGCACTGTTTTTACGGCATCGACACCTTCACAGAGTAATTTCCAATAGCTCATTGGGTCGTGGGCACCACCGGGGAAGCGGCACCCGATACCAATAATGGCAATGTGTTCATCGTTATGCTGGTCACTAAATTGCTCTTTAGCCTGGGGTAACTCCGAGGTATCTGCTTCTCCAGCTAAATGGCGAGCAAGGCTGGCAATGGTGGGGTAGTCGTAGGTGAGCGTGGGAGAGAGTTTGCGCCCTAGCCAGTCCTGAATATCGCCTGTCAAACTTACCGATAACAGTGAGTTCATGCCGTAACGGGCAAATGGTGCTTGTACATCCAGAGCACGAGCAGCTACGCCCAATAATTCGCTGATGTGGGTAATCAGCCACTGTTGAATGCTGGCAAGACTATGACCCGAAGTGAGAGCGCTATCTATTTCTGCCGTTACCTTTTCAGTTTCCGCTGCCCCATCTGCCAGGGACCATTGATGCACCAAGCTCAAACTCCCATCCAAAAAGCCCGCTCGACAGGCTCGGCGCTGAATTTTACCGCTGGAGGTTTTAGGAATACTCCCTGGTTTAAGTAGCGCTAAAGCATAGAGCTGAAGGTCATGTTCTGTCGAAACAGCTGCCTGAATAGCCCCGATTGCCTCTTCCACAGACAGATTGCGTAAATAAGTGCGTTCGATTTCGATGGCGACTACTAAGCGCTCTTCTCCCCCAATCAGCACGGTAAACGCAGCCGCTGCTCCTGCTTTGACCGCTGGGTGAATTTCTTCGACTGTCCTTTCGATATC
Source organism: Prochlorococcaceae cyanobacterium (assembly GCA_044356375.1). GTDB lineage: Bacteria > Cyanobacteriota > Cyanobacteriia > PCC-6307 > Cyanobiaceae > UBA5018. The sequence goes on from JBIKWK010000133.1 coordinate 26,855, forward strand.
TTGGGGATAATGATTTTTGCCGCCGATAATAATCAAATCTTTAAGACGACCTGTGACACAAACTTCGGAGTTCTTGATAAAACCCAAATCACCCGTCCGCAAAAAGGGACCCTCGCCAGTATCAACGAGATAGGCGCGAAATGTTTTTTCTGTCTCTTCGGGTCTACGCCAATACCCCTGTGCCACACAGGAGCCTGAAACCCAAATTTCACCCACTTGATCATGGGCACAACGCGTTAATTGCTCTGGGTGCGCAATCACCACTTTCGTATCTAAGGCCACATAGCCACAGCCTACCCATAGCTGACGGTCTGTTGCTGTTTCAGGGGCATCAGCAATACGATTTTCTTCTAGCTCGCTGCTACTCAGGCTATAGAGATTGTACGACTGATGATTTGGAACTGTTGAAACTTTAAGTGTAGTTTCAGCCAGTCCGTAGCCTGGCGTAACGGTATTGGGATGTAAGCCACATGGGGCGAATGTTTCGTTAAAAAGTTGTAATGTGTCCGGCGAAATAGGTTCCGCCGCATTGAGACCCATCACCCAGCTCGATAAATCAAGTGTCGCCCGTTGTTCAGGAGTAATTTTGCGGATACATAAGTCGTAAGCAAAATTGGGAGCCCCTGTATGGGTTCCACGATACCGCGAAATAGCTTCAAGCCAACGCACCGGACGTTGCAAGAATGAGGCTGGCGGCATCATGTAGCATCTAAAACCATAGCGCAGCGGTTGGAGCACCCCATAAATTAGGCCCAAGTCATGGAATGTGGGCAACCAAGTCACAATTATACTATCAGGTGTATGATTCCAGCCCACATCCAAATCAGCCAAAGTCACCAATAAGTTTTGGTGCGTGACCATCACGCCTTTTGGGGTGGAAGTGGAGCCAGAAGTGTATTGCAAAAAGGCTAGGGAATTCTCTTGCACTTCTGGATCGACCCACTGGCTAGCCAAAGCTTCATCCAGGCTATCTGTCGCCACCCAGTGCAAGATCTTGAGGTCAGGAGTCTGTTCAAGTTGTTGCTCAATATTAGTAAGTGTCTGGGCTGTGGTAAGTGCCACACTCGCTTCAGCATCGGCTACAATCCCTTGGATACGGGACATAGGGCGATTAGGACGCGGCGGATAGGCAGGAACAGCGACCACACCTGCATAGAGACAACCGAAGTAGGCTGCAACGAAATCCAGGCTGGGATGAAATAGCAATAGTGCTCGTCCCCCAACAACACCCAAGGCTTGGAGCTGAGCAGCAATGGTTCGTGCCTTGCGGTCTAAGCTCCCATAAGTGAAGAAGTCCCCCTCTACTTCCCCGTCCGTTAAAAAGGTGTAGGCCAGACGCTCAGCTTGATGGGTCGCCCGATAACGAAGTAACTCAACCAGGGTCGAGTATTCATTCACCGGGTTGGGAGGACATTCACTGAGCATGCAGTTCTCCAATCAATTGGTCAGCTAGCCGGCCGCGTCCCTCTGCGTGGTGTAAAACCCGAGGCCCGAATGCCCTGATTCGAGGGTGAACAGGGTTGAATGACGGGCTTTCATCCGGGAGGCGCAGAGGCATCTCTCATGTCCACAATGAATCGGGACGATTGACTTGTCAAGTTTCTCGTCCGATCGAGGCTGTGTTGATGGCGACAGTGGTCTGTGCTGCCCAGGGGATATAGCCTCAGCCCCCAGGAGCTGTTTGAGACCGCTACGCGCTCTGGTGGCACTGCGTCCACGATCACCTGGGGCCTGGGGGTTGCACCTCTCAGGCGGCTGCGCTGAGCAGGGCGGCAGATCGTCCAGCTGCCAGTGCTCGTGCTGCTCCAACGGAACGCCAGCACGTTCTTCCGAGCCTCGTTGATCAGCTCAGCAGCCTTGGGGAAGCGCCCCACCAGCGAGGCGGCCAGGCATCCCAGCGGCTGAGGATCTCACCGGCGCTCTCCTAGGAGTTCGCTGAAAAACCCGGTGACGCACTGATCAGCGTTATCTGCAACCGCGAACAGCCCAGTCACCAGCTGCGTTCGAATCACACCACATGCAGGCAGCGCTGGTTGTGCAGGAGTTTTTCAGCAAACTCCTAGGCGAACACCGAGCACAGGGTGGCCGCGTCCCTGTTCTGGTGAGCCTTTGGGAAGCACTACAGCAGGTTGCGAACGTAGGCGAAGCCTTCCGCGAAGCGGTGATGGACCCAGGGGCATTAGCGAGCGCACCTTTCGGTGCGACGCGGCCACACACAACCCTGCAGCTGGCGGCAGATCGCCTTGGTGAGGCCCACGTGGGTGTCGCTATGGACGCCCATGGCCACTACCGTTGTCCTCTAGCTGACCTGCAGGGCCTTGCCCAGCCGGCCCTTGAGGTAGGTGGTATCCAGGTAGACCTAGGCGTAGCCGCGCCATAACAGGTGGCTTCCGCGAAGCGGTTGTCGTCGTTCAGCAGCTGCTGATAGCGATCCAACTGCTCCAGCGCTTGCGGCAGGCTGTAGTCGGCGCGGGCCTTTTGCAGTTTCTGCACCAGCGTCGTAGCGGGATAGCAGCGGCAGTACTGATCCAGGCCGATCTGCGCCAGGGCGATTCCGATAGCCAGATGGGTCTTGCCCACACCGCTGGACCAAGCAGCAGCACGTTCTCGCCCCGCTGCAGCCACTCTCTCTGGCGACTCAGTGTCTCCAGCTCCTGCCAGCGGCCGGCCCCGATCCGCCCGCCATGGTCGTAGTACACGAGCGCCTTGCTCCAGTGCAGATGGGCCGCTCGCAGCAGCCGTTGCTGGCGGCCCTGCTGGCTGTACTCCACCTCCTGCTCGCAGAGGGCATACAGGAACTGACTGTGACTCCAGAGCTCGGCCTCAGCCTGCGAGGCGAGGCTCTGCCAGTGAGAGCGGATCCGTGGGCTGGCAGGGGTCGATGGGGCGGCAGCCGAAAGCGTTGTTGCAGCGCCGCCAGCGACAGCCCCCTTCCGTTGGTGGGTCTTCTGGAGCCAAGCCAGCATCGGCTCCGGCCTATAGCCCGCCAATCGGCAGACCACATGCAGCGCCTCGACCAAGGGCCTCCGGCCCACTCCCCTGCGCTTCGTACACAGGCGAGCCGCGGTGTCACGATCACCGCCGATGCGCAGCTGCCACCAGCGCTCATCGGGGAGCAGCTTCCTCTGGTAGCGGTATCGATGCTCCACGCCGGCCCGTGGCGCCCCTCTCCGCTATCGCGCTGGTGCACCGCACCGTGAGTTGCTCGATGTCGTAGTCGGCAAAGCGAAACGGCGGCAATGGCCGCAGCGCCTTGGTCCTCGGTTCCGCCGGCACCCCACCGCAGGCGGCAAGAGCGTTCTGCAGGCCTTCTGAGAGGGCGACGAAACCCTTTCCCCCTGCACCACTTGGGCGTAGCTCCAACCGCTCCAGGCCAGGCGGGAGTGGATCAGCATATGGGGGAAAATCTGGCCGGTGATCGTTACCTCCAACCCCTTGAGCTGGGTGAAGTCACAGAAGGCGATTTCACCGGGCCCATAGCTCACGGGAAGATCACCTGAGGATCCGGACCGTGCAGCGCCTTTCATTCCCGCACCTGCCTTTGCAGGCTCCGCTGCAACGTAATCCAGTCCACGTCTGGCTTTTGGCGCTGCAGGTGCTCCAGCAGCGTGATCGGCGTCAGCGCGGGCATTCGCTGCTGCCGCTGCTCTGTTTCGCCATGAACAGGTTGTGTTGTTGACTCGTCAGTGATGCGGGCATCCCCAGGGCCCTGCGCTTGGGCGCCAGGGACTCCAGTGCTCACCCAACCGGCCAACGAGCTTGGCGCCAACCGGCCAACTTCATTGTCACCGGACAGAAATTATTGGTATCGAAGATGTATTTTTGCTAAGCCATGCAAAGATTTGTAAATAAGCTGTGCAGATTTGCCTCTATCTTTGTAATTTTCCAGCTTTTTAGTCCCTTGATTATGCAAGCGACACTAAGTCTTGGAAAAAATGTAGCTCTTGTCCGTGATTATTAAAAGCCAGCGTAGCCATAAAATTCTCTTTAGGTATCCACTGTTTTAATTTAATGTGTTGATTTTTATGATTGTCTGTCTTACGTAGAATGGAAGGCGAATCCGTGGTAATATCAATTTCAATATTGGGCAATCCCGCAAGGCCTTCGCCCGTAGTTTTTAAAAAAGCTTCTTTTGCTGTCCATAGTTGAAAGAAAACTTCATTATACATTTTAGGAGGTTTTTGTCGTATATAGGCAAATTCTCTAGCTGTAAAATTTTGTTCGGCTATATAAAGTATGTTAGAGAGGGGACGCAAGTATTCAATATCTACACCTAGGCAATGCTTTAAGTTAAATACAAAAATTGCCATTTCATGAGAATGGGAAATATTAAAACTAATAGGTAATACACCATTGTTTAAAAGATAGGGTTTGCCTTGTGGCTCATAGCCAAAAGTGATTTCTGAAGGGTTCATTCCCAAGTAAAAACCCAACAACTGCCTAAGATATCCCCTTCCAAGGATAAAGTTTCTTTTGTCTCGTTCAAAGTGATAATGTCGAGCACGGCATAGCTCGTCATGAGCCAAATAAGTGGCTAATTTATCAATAATGCCCGCCTGCTGAATGAGATCAAGCTTCCAGATGTGAATCTGATTTTGCTCAAGTTTTAGATGGGATCCTGCCTGCTCCCAATGACAGGTTGATAGCTTCATTATTGCGGTGATAGGATTTTTTAAGAACGTCTTAGGCGGTCGGCAAATCTTTGCACTCAGTTGCCGCCAAATTAATTGTAACGAACTCTTGACTTTTTATTTGATGCTTTGTGTTTCCTCAAGCGATAAAGTGGAGGCCGTCAAAGCTAGCTTGTCATCACAGGTTTGTGTGAATCGCTGGCCGTGTCCCTTTCCGTGGTGCAAAATCCGAGGCTCGAATGCTCTGATTCGAGGGTGAACAGGCTGGAATGACGGGCTGTCATCCGGGGGGCGCAGATGCATCTCTTATATCCATAATGAATCGGGACGATTGACTTGTCAAGTTTCTCGTCCGATCGCGGCTGTGTTGTTGGCGACAGTGGTTTGTGCTGCCCAGGGGATAAAGCCCCAGCCCCGGGCGCTGTTCGAGACCGCTGCGCGCTGTTACGGCGCTGCGTCCACGATCACCTGGGGTCTGGGGGTTGCACCTCTCAGGCGGCTGCGCTGAGCAGGGCCGGCAGATCCTCACTCATTCTCCCAGGCAGATCCATTGCTGTCACTGGGATCTGGGCAGATTCATCGGCGTCTGTGGAGAGACGGGGCAGGGGGCTATGCGCAACAGGCTCCTAGGGCTCCAGAGCTGCTCCCCTGCCACTAGGTCTCGCTGCGGCGCTCGGGCGGTGGGCCCATGGGAGGCAGTTTGATGCCATTGCGTTCGTAAAATATTCTGATCTGGTCGTGCATCCGGCGGCGCAGCTCGATGTTGGCCTTGCGATCTTCCATCAAACATGCCTTCAGGGCATCGCTATTGGTGGCTGCGCCCACACAGCTCTGGCTCTTCTGGAGCAGGGCGATCCGCTCCTGATGCTCTTTCAGCACCAGCTCCTTGCGGCCAGGAAACAGCTTCTTTTGCTGTTCCGGGGTGAGCTTGGGCATGGCCTGCAGCCGGCGGCTGCCTGCCTCCCCCAGGCTTGGCTTGGCGTAGGCGCTGCCGCCACTCAAGCTCAGCAGGCCGATGCCCAGCAGGCCGCAGCTCAGTAGGCCGCCCATGCCCACCACCAGGGCCGCCATGGTGGCACCAGTTCGCCAGCCGCCATCGCTGGATCTCACAGGTCCCAGGACCATCGCCTGGGGCTTGGCCAAGCCAGGACTGGTCGCCCCTGGCTCTCGGAGGACAAATTCAGTTGCTTGTTGGATCATCGAGCCTGGCTCTCTGGGGACAAATACAGCCTGGAGCTTTTATGTGACTGGGGTATGACCGCTACAGCTGTAGATGTGACAGGCTGTGACCAGCCGGTTAACTCCACGGCAAAGCGCTGCGGTTGTCCAGGATTCGGCACCAGGCTGCGGCAGCTCAGTCGGCCGCCATGGGCCCGGGCCAGCCGCTCGACAATCGCCAGCCCCAGACCACAATGGCCGTTGTTGCCCCGGGCTGGATCTAGTCGCTGAAAGGGTTCGATCGCCTGGGTCCAAAGGCCCGGCGCTATGCCTTCGCCGCAGTCGGCCACATGGATCAAGAAGCCCTGATCGCCGATGGCTTTCAGTTCTATTCGCAATGGGGGGCGGCCATGGCTGATGGCATTGTCAGCCAGATTGGCAATGGCCCGGGTGAGGCCGATGGGCCGCACCCTACGCTGCAGGGGCTCGAGCTGCAGCTCCAGGGGGGCCGTCACCGCCGCCAGCGCCTCGCCCACCAATTGGTCGAGGGGCACCAGCACCGCCGGTTCTGAATCGGCGCCAGCGGCAAAGGCAATGAACTGGTCGGTGATCCGCTCCAAGGCATCGAGATCCACCCTGCAGCGCCGCTGTTCTTCCCTGGCCAGGGGCCTCTGTTCCGCCAGGCTCAACCGCAGCCGCAACCGCGTCAGGGGACTGCGCAGGTCGTGGGCGATGCCCGCCAGCATCGTGTCGCGCTCGCGGCGCCCCTCCTCCAGCCGCAGCAGCATGGCGTTAAAGCGTCCGGTGAGCTGGCGCACCGCCGCCGTACCGCGCTCGGGCAATGGGGCCGAGCTGGCATCGAGATCCACCGCATTGAGCCTGCGGCGCAGTTGCCCCAGGGGCCGCCGCACCTCCAGAGCTAGATACAAGGTGGTGCTCACCAGGCATCCCGCCAGCACCGCCAGGCTCAGCAGCTCCGGCGGCGGCGGCCAGGGATGGGTTCGCGGCAGCGGCGCGAACAGCCAGCTGCTATCGAGGCTGGAAGGCAGGGCCACCCATACCCCCCGGCTCGGCGAGTGGCTTGGCTGCACTGGTAGGCAGCTGGCCAATTGTCGGCATAGTTCCGCCTGGAGACCGTCACTTTGTCTTTTTAACAAGGGATCTATCCCGCTTAACAAGGGATCTATCCCGCTTGCTTCCGGTGGCGGTGTAGCCGCCAGGGTGAGCCCACTGATTTCCGCCACCGCCTCCCGGGGAAATCGCTCCAGGGCCAATGCCACCAGGCGCAAATTAAAGCTGGTGGCGCTGACTTGGTTGGCCAGGGCGGCACGCTCTAGTCGATCGGCCAACAGCGATTGCAGTCCCACCAGGGTCAGGCCAGCGCTGAGCAGGCCAGCGCCGCCATAGACGAGCAGTCGCTGAATCAGCATCGGGATCCCAATGGGCAAAGTTGTCGCAATCCGTCCTGCCAAACTCAATTGGTTGGGTTTCACAACTCAGCGGCGGGATTTTCCATCGGGCACAAACACATAACCATGACCCCATACCGTCTGGATCCAGCGCGGTCTGCTCGGATCGTCTTCCAGCAGGCGGCGTAACCGGGACACCTGCACGTCCATGCTGCGGCTATCGGTGTCACTGAGGGGTCCGCGGGCCAGTTCGATCAGCTGTTGGCGGGATAGGGGGCGATGGGGCCGCTCGGCCAGGGCTAGCAGCAGGCTGAATTCACCACTGGTGATTGGCATATCGACACCATCGCGCCGCAGGCGGCGACTGGCGGGATCGAGGCAAAAGGCCCCGAAGTGGATCGGCTCGACGTCCTGACGCGGGGCGCCGGCGGGCAACAGCCGCCGCCGGCGCATTATTGCTTCGATCCTGGCGATCAATTCTCGGGGCAGAAATGGTTTGGCCAGATAGTCATCGGCCCCCTGCTCCAGGCCAATGATTCGATCCACCCCATCGGCTCTGGCGGTGAGCATCAGCACCGGCAGGTCGTCGCCGGCGTCCCGCAATTGGCGCAGCAGCTTGAGGCCATCGTCGCCAGGCAGCATCAAATCCAGCACCACCAAGTCGGGTCGTTGGCGCTGTAACCAGGCCAGCAGCTGCCCACCATCGTTCAGACAGCGCACCTCATAGCCCTGGCGGCCGAGCACTTCAGCCAGGAGTTGCCTGAGGTCGGGATCGTCGTCCACCACCCAGATGCGCAAAGGGGGGGTGGCTTCGTCACTCAAATCATCAGCTCCGGTTTCACCCAGCGGTCAAACTCCTCGGCGCTGATGGCGCCCAGATCCAGGGCCGCCTGTTTGAGGCTGAGTTGCTGATTGTGGGCATGCTTGGCGATGGCGCAGGCCTGGTCGTAGCCGATGGCTGGAGTCAGTGCTGTAACCAGCATCAAGCTCTGCTCCAGCAGCTGTTGAATGCGGCTTTCGTTGGCCTGGAGGCCCTCCAGGCAGAACTGGCGAAAGCCGTCGCAGGCCCCTGTCAACAGGGCGATGCTCTCCAGCACGTTGTGGGCAATCAGCGGCTTGAACACATTCAATTCGAAATTCCCCTGGCTGGCGGCCATTTGCACCGCGGTGTTATTGCCCATCACCTGCACCGCCACCATGGTGAGGCTCTCGCACTGGGTGGGATTCACCTTGCCCGGCATGATCGACGAACCGGGCTCGTTTTCAGGGATCAACAGTTCCCCCAGGCCGCAGCGGGGCCCGCTGGCCAGCCAGCGAATGTCGTTGGCCAATTTGAGCAGGGAACCGGCCAGCACCGTGAGGGCGCCATGGGTGGCAGCCAGGGGTTCATGGCCCGCCAGGGCCTGGAATTTGTTGCTGGCGCTGCTGAACGGCAGGCCGATGCGCTCCGCCAGCCGCGCGGCCACCGCCTCGCCGAAACCTGGCGGCGCATTCAAACCTGTACCCACCGCCGTTCCCCCGATCGCCAATTGCAGCACCTGGGGCAAGGCGGCCCGCAGGGTCTGCAGCCCCAGCTCCAGTTGGGCGCCGTAACCACTGAATTCCTGGCCCAAGCTCAGCGGCACCGCATCTTGGAGATGGGTGCGGCCAATTTTGACGATGCCCGCAAAGGCCAAGGCCTTGGCCTGGAGGCAGGCAATCAACGCCTGCAGCGATGGCACCAGGGCCCGTTCCAGCTCGATGGCCACCGCCACATGCAGAGCCGCTGGAAAGGTGTCGTTGCTGGATTGGCTGAGGTTGACGTGGTCGTTGGGATGGACTGGATTCTTGCTGCCAAGCGCCCCTCCTGAGGCCTCAATCGCCCGGTTGGCGATCACCTCATTCACATTCATATTCGTCTGGGTGCCCGATCCCGTCTGCCACACCTTGAGGGGGAATTCAGCATCCAGGGCACCGCTGGCCACCTCCTCGGCCGCGGCCACGATCAGCTCCGCGACAGCTGGACTGAGCTTGCCCAGGTCGCGATTCACCTCAGCGCAGGCGGCCTTGAGCTGGCCAAAGGCATGCACCACCTGCAGGGGCATCAGCTGGCCGTAGGGGAAGTAGAGCAGGGAACGCTGGGTCTGGGCGCCCCAGTAATGCGCGGCGGGCACCTGCAGCGAACCCATGCTGTCTTGTTCGGTGCGCATGGCCCCGGTGCTCATCGGCTGACGACTTCGGAGTTGAGTTCGTTGAAGCTGAGGGTGCTGCTCTTGAGTAATCCCTCGGGCAGGGGAATGCCTGTGGCCCCACTGATGGCCTCATTTATTTTCTCAAGCGGCACCTGGCCGCTGGCATCGAGCAGCACCTCTCCGGCCTTGCCCAACACCACCACCTGGGGCACCAGACCCTTCCAGTAGTGGGCCGGATCGTCACTGCCGCCGTCCGGGCGATTTTGCAGCGGATCGCTCACCAGGGGGATCAACTCGATGTTGTTTCCCCATAGGCGTTGCAGTTCAGATACCACCGGAGCGAACTGCTTGCTGGCCGCGTCGTCGTCGAGATAAAAAATCAACGCCGCCGGGCGGTGGGCCGCCAGGGTTTGGGCGAGGCTATTGCGCGGTGGCACCAGGGAGCCATTACCGGCGTAGAGAGCATAGATATTGCCGTCGTAGCTATTGGTGGTGAGCGCAGCCTGGACTGGCTTAGCTGGCAGTCCCAGCCCCCATATCAACAGCAGCACCAACAGCATCCCCGGCACCTTCAGCGCCAGAGAGGCCGCCCTAGACGCAGCCCGAGATCCTGCCGCCATGGGCGCCGTCAGGCGCGCCAGCTGGGCCGCCACCATGGGCGTCAGCCTGCTCACCACTCCTGTAAAGGCGCCTGGCCGCCAGGGCATCGCCACCAGGCTGGGCTCCAGGGGCAAGGGGGGAGGCAGCTGCTGGGCGAGGGGCAACGGAAGGGGCGCGGATGGGGCCATTGTGAGCCCTCAACCCCACCCCTAGCCCTTGCCAAGACTGCGGCCCATCCCCTGCAGGATGCCGCGGCCCACCAGGCCGATCGCCTGGCCGATCACCCGGGTGAGCAGCATGCCCACCAGATCACCGAGGGACTTGATCAGACGCCGCAACTGGGGGCCAAGGGCGTCGCGGGTTTCCAGCATCAGGGTCACCAACTGCTGGAGCCAGCCCAGCTGGCGCAGTTCGGCATCCCGGGGCTCGGTGAGGCTGTTGATTTGAATTTGGCCGCCGCTCAGGCTCAGCAGCGGGCGGCGACTCTCATACAGGGCCACGGGTCGCTCAAACCACAGGGTCCAGCGCTGCTGGGCAATCAGTTGGTTGCGCATCCGCTCCAGGTTGCGGGTGGGCAGCAGGTCAGGCCGCAGCAGATAGCGCCGCAGCTCGGGCCAACCGCTGCTGCAGCTCAATACCTCCAGGGCGATCAGTTCAGCGGTGCGCAATAGCCAATTGGTCACCAGCATCTCCAGATAGAGCACCGCCTGAGGTTCGTCAGGCGCCAGCAGCTGGCCTGCCACCACCAGGGGCCGCCCGAGCACCAGGCTGGCCAGCATCGGCTGGGGGTCTGGAAATTCGGGGTCATCGGCCTCCAGGCTGCTGCTGCGCACCAGGGTGTCCGCCACGGGCTGCAGTACGCCTTCGTAGGGCAATTGCACATAGGAACTGGCCATGGCGCGCACGGCCTGCTGGCGCAGTTGTGCCTGCCACTGTTGCCAGCGTTGGCTGAGGGCGCTCGGATCGCCGACATTGGCCTGGCTGGCATCTTCCGCCAGGCGACGGCGCAGCAGCGCCAGTTGCTCTAGGAGGGCCAGCAGCAGATCCACCCGGCGGGCCTGGGCCAGACCCTCAATCGCCAATAGCTGGGAGCTGCCATTGCCAATCCCCGCCTCGGCGGCCTGCCTGAGGCGGCCATGGATGGCCTGCCAAATTGCTTCAGCACTGCGCCCCTGCAGCGAGAGAGCAGCGGCTCCGGCTTGGTTGACGGCCAGGAGGCCCGGCCCGGCGTCGCCCTTGGCATCGCGGCCATCGCTGGCACCTCCCTGGGCTTTGGCCCCATGGGCCTGGCCATGGCTCCAGGCCAACTGGATCGGTCCCCACAGCCAGAGCAGCAGGCGGCGGGCGGCAGCCAGCTCCCGCAGGCGACCGCGCAGCACCATGCGCGCCAGCGGCTGCGGTGGTGGCTGCAGCAGTTGGCGGCAGAGGGCGATCTCGGCGTCGATCTGTTCCAGACCCGAAAGCAGCAGCCAGGAGCCGAGCCCCAAGGCCCGGGTTGATGGCGCAGGCAAAGGGCCCGGCGCAGGCAAAGGCCCGGCGTTCGGCTCCATTAGCTCCAGCACCCGACCGCCCTCGATCAGGGTCTGCACCGCCTGGAGCAATTGCTGGCGATTGGCAGCTTCCAGCAGGCCGGTGGCCGGCAGGGCCAATAGTTGGCTGCGGCTGAGCCGATGGCCAGGGGACAACAGCAGCAAAAGCGGGGCAGGCTGCCATCGCTCCTGCAAGCCCTGGCATTCCAGGGCCAGGGATAGCGGATCGATGCAGGTGTCGGGTTGCCAGATCACCAGCTGGGGCGGCGGCGCCTCTGGATCTGGACCTCTACTGACGCGGCAGTTGGGCAGTTCCGCCTCCAGCAGCGCCTGGAGCCCCGCAGCTGCGAGGGAGTCGGCGAAGAGCAGCAGCTGAATTGTCACGGCTGGGCTCCGGGTTTGCCTTAGGGCATATCGATGCCGGACAGTCTGACATTTATTTAATCGTTTGCACAGCAGAGCCTTTTGTCAAGCCAGTTTGCCAAGGCAGTTTGTCAAGGCGCTTTTTCAAGCCACCTTGTCAAGGCACTGCAGTTATGCCAGCTGCTGAGGGCTGCAACTTGGGTTGTTCATCGCTGAGTCTCAATTGCCTCGAGCTGGCTGCTTTAAAATGATCGCGAGCTGGCTGATCTAAAATGATTGCGAGCTGGCTGCACTGAAATGGTCGCGGGCGAGCAGATCTGATTGCCCAGTGATGCTAAAGGGGGTGGCCTGTGAACTGCATGGTGTAACTCTCGATGGCGTAGCCTGTATGTGCCTCAATTTGGCGCAGTAGCTCTGCTGGTAACTCCACGTCCAGGTCTTGAATGTTGCCGGTTTTAGTGCAAGTTAGGTGGCTGTGGGGGTCGCTGCGGTAGCCATAAAGGCGACCGTTGGCTCGGTCCAGGCACTCGATCACCCCGGCTGACTGGAGGGCTTCTAGGTTTTGGTATACGGATGTGTGGCCAATGTTGCGGCCTAGATTGTTGAGGCGTTCAAAAATATCCCTGGCGCTGAGATGACTTTTCTCAACCCAGAGCAAATCCAGCACCATGCGACGCTGCCTGCTGAGTCGCATACCTAAATTGCGACAGTGTCTATATACATCGTCTACATCTGCCGGTTCTACGTGTGCCTGTGGACCGGGGTCTTTATCGTTACAAATTTGGAAATCTTGTTGAGATGTATTGGCGTCAAAATCGCCATTAGCCGAGCTGCTATCATCAAAACTTTTATCATTAAGGCATTTGTCGCCATAGATTTTGCCTCTTGCCGCCTGATCGTATAACTTATTGCTGCGGGGCGAAGCCAGGTTGAGAGCTATATTTTGAGCGGCAACTGGCGCGGCGGGGTTGTCGCCGGTAGCGCTACTTACGGAGGATGATTGAATTAAGTTTGGTTTTTGCGGTATTAATTTTTTAGCTGTCATGGATTTAGTATTTAATTGGCTTTCACCGGGTTCCTGTCTGGCGATGCCGAACTGGTGCCTGCCCGCCATGGGCGGCTCGCCAGCCGGCTGGACCCTGTCCGGTGGCCCTGGAATCGGGGAGGTTAAATTTGATCCCTGCATCAATCCTTTCTAGCTGAACCCGACAGCTGTTCGTCACTGGTTCAGAAGGGGCCATTGGTTCAGTCAGGCAAAGGCACTGTTTCCCACTGGCGGGTCCTGTAGGCGAGCAGAGCCAATGGCCTGCAGCGCTTCTGCCAGATCGACGCGGCCGTCGTAGAGGGCTCGGCCCACGATCACCCCCTCCACCCCCAGGGGTTCCAGGGCCAACAGGGAGAGCAGGTGTTCCAGGTTGCCGATGCCCCCTGAGGCGATCACCGGCACGCTGCTGGCCATGGCCATCGCCCGCAGGGCAGCCAAATTCGGACCGGCCAGGGTGCCATCGGTGGCGATGTCGGTGCTGATGATCGCGGCGATGCCACTGGCGCCAAACCGCTGGGCCAGGGCCGTCGCCTCGGTGCTGCTCGCCTCCAGCCAGCCGCGGGTGGCCACCTTGCCATCCCTGGCATCGATGCCCACCACGATCTGACCCGGATGATCGGCCGCCAATTGATCCACCAGCTCCGGCAGCTCCAGGGCCACCGTGCCCAGGATCACCCGATCCAGACCGCAGGCCAGCAGGTCCTTGGCCCGGGCGGCGCTGCGCACCCCTCCCCCCAGTTGCACAGGGATATTCAGGGCGGCGGTGATCGCCTTGACCACCGGGTCATTGACGGGCTGGCCGGTGCGGGCGCCGTCCAGATCCACCAGGTGCAGGCGCTGGGCCCCCTGCTCCTGCCAGCTGAGGGCCTGGACCACAGGGTCGTCGGAGAAGCGCGTCACCTGGTCGTAATCGCCCTGGTGCAACCGCACACATTGACCGTCGAGCAAATCGATGGCGGGAATTACCTGCATGGAGCGGCGCCGGGTATTTGGCCAGGTTGCCAGAGCTGGGGGAAGGTAAGCGAAGCGGGTGACGGCGGGGCTGGTGCTGGCTGGGTAGCTGCTGGCCGGGCGGGCTTTTGGCGTGGCCAAGAGCGACTCAGTCCGCAACCGTCAGGCACTGGAGATGTAATCGTATAAGGCACTGGCCCGTAGTTTTGGTGTGGGCGACATCAAGCCGCAGTCTCCATGCCTGGATCGATCACCAGCATCACCTGCTGCTCAAAGCCGTGGTCGGGGTGGCTTGGAGGGGTTGTGGCAGCAAGAGCTGGACAAGCCTGATGGCAAACTTTATGTGGAAGGTCTACAAGAACCAGGCCACATCCTTCACAATCAATCGGCCGCCACTCCATCACGCCCTGGCGAATGCCTAACGCTGCTTCCAAACCCGAAGCCCAGGCCCGTCGACGGATCGACGCCCTGCTGGAAGCGTCCGGCTGGACGGTGCAGGACCGCAGCGCCGTGAATCTCAGTGCAGGCACCGGTGTGGCTTTGCGTGAACTCCCCACCGCCAGCGGTGAGGCCGATTACGGCCTGTTTCTTGGCAATGAGCTGGTGGGGGTGGTGGAGGCCAAGAAGGTGGGGGACACCCTGGGCGGGGTGGAGGCCCAGACCCTTGCCTACGCAAGCGAAACCTTGCCTGGGCTGCAGGTGCCTATCCAGCCGCTTCCCTTTCGCTACGAGAGCACGGGGGTGGAAACGTTCTTCACCAACGGGCTCGACCCCGATCCCACCGCACGGCGGGTGTTCAGCTTTCATCGGCCCGAAACCCTCGGTGCCTGGCTGGCCGCGGAGGTGCGGCGCCGTTCGGCCAAAGGGGACGCCCCTACGGCGCCAACCCTCAAGGGCCGGATGCGGCTGGCCCAGCAGCTCAACCGCGCCGGCATGTGGCCGGCCCAGATCCGGGCCGTGGAAAACCTGGAGGCCAGCATCCGGGATGGCCGCCTCCGGGCCCTGATCCAGATGGCCACCGGCGGCGGCAAAACCTTCACTGCCATCTCGGCGGGCTATCGGTTGATCACCCAGGGGGGTGCCCGGCGGGTGCTGTTCCTGGTGGATCGCAGCAATCTGGGCCGTCAAGCGCTCAAGGAGTTCCAGGCGTACTCCGCGCCCGATGACGGCCGCAAGTTCCACGAGCTTTACAACGTTGTCCACCTGAGCAACAACCGAATCGATCCGGTGAACAAGGTGGTGATCACCACCATCCAGCGCCTCTATTCGATCCTCAAGGGCGAACCCGAGTTCGATGCGGCCCTGGAGGATGAATCGGCGTTTGACGGGCACGGCGCCGCCCTCGTGCGTGGTCCTCAGCCGGTGGTTTACAACGCCCAGATTCCGCCGGAGTTCTTTGATGTGATCGTGGTGGATGAGTGCCACCGCTCGATCTACAGCCTCTGGAGCCAGGTGATCGATTATTTTGATGCCTCGATCCTCGGCCTTACCGCCACGCCGGGGGGCCACACCTATGCCTACTTCCACCAGAACGTGGTGAGCGAGTACCGCCATGAAGAAGCGGTGCGCGACAAGGTGAACGTGCCGTTCTGGGTGTATCAGATCCGCACGGAGGTGGGCGAGCGGGGCGCCACTGTGAAGGCGAGCCCTGGCCTGGGCGTGATCAAGCGCAACCGGCTCACCAGGGAGGAGCGCTGGGAAGCCCTGGAAGACGACCTCACCTACTCGCAAACCGCCCTGGATCGCAGCGTGGTGGCACCGGATCAGATCCGCACCGTGCTGCGCACGATCCGCCAGAAACTGTTCACCGAAATCTTCCCGGGCCGCAGCGAGATTCCCAAGCTGCTGTTCTTCGCCAAGAACGACAGCCATGCCGAAGACATCCTGCGGATCCTGCGCCAGGAGTGGAGCCTGAGCAATGAGCAGGCGGTGAAGATCACCTACAAGGCCGAGGTGGACGGCAATGGGCCCACGGCGCCCTCGCGACGGCCGGAGCAGCTAATTCGCGACTTCGCCAACGCCTACAACCCCCGGGTGGCGGTGACGGTGGACATGATCGCCACCGGCATCGATATCAAGCCCCTGGAGGGTGTGGTGTTCCTGCGGATGGTGCGCTCCAAGGCCCTGTTCGAGCAGATGAAGGGCCGCGGTGTGCGGGTGATGGCGGACGCCGATTTCCAGGCGATCAGCCCCGATGGCGGCAGCAAGACCGAGTTTGTGGTGATCGATTGTGTGGGGGTGATGGAGGTGGTGAAGGCCGATCCGCCCCTGGATGGCGAACCCTCGGTGCCGTTCCGCAAATTGTTGGAGCTGGTGCGGATGGGCAACCGCGACGAAGACGTTCTTTCAGCCCTGGCCAGCCGGTTGGATCGGATGGAGCGGCGCCTCACCCCTGAGCAACATGCCGAGCTGGCCGCCGTCCCGGAGGCACCGCTGCTTCGGAATCTGGTGGTCCACATGCTTGACCAGCTGAATCCTGACCTTGAGGAACAGCAGGCCCGCGAGCTGTTCGCTGTGCCCGCCACTGATGCCCCCACTGAGGAGCAGCGTCATCAGGCCCGGAAGCAGCTGCTCGATGAAGCGGCCGAGCCCCTGGCCAGCAACCCCCCGCTTTGCGAAGCGCTGCTAAGGATCCGCCAGGCCCAGGAGATCACCGTGGATGTGCTCACCGCCGACAAGCTGACCTTCGCCGGAGCGCGACCGGATCAGAACCTCAACTACGAGACCGCCGCCGGGCACCTCACCAGCGAGTTTGAGGCCTACTGCCGTGAAAACCGCGATCAACTCGATGCCCTGAGCGTGCTGTATGCCAAGCCCTACCGGCAGCGAATCACACGGGCCAAGCTGATGGAGCTGGCCCAGGCGATCCAGCGGCCACCGCGCCAGTGGACCACCGAAGCCCTGTGGCAGGCCTACGAGCAGGTGGAGGCCAACCGAGTGAAGGGCGCCAGCAAGGGCAAGCACCTCACGGATCTGATCTGCCTGGCCCGTCATGCCCTGGGTGTTGAAGAGCAGCTGGTGAGCTTCCAAGACCAGGCCGCCGAACGCTTCACGGGCTGGCTGGCGCAGCAGGCCAACCGGGGGCGTACCTTCAGCGCGGAGCAGCTGAGCTGGCTGGAGCTGATCCGCGATCAGATCGTGGTGGACCTGGAGGTGAGGATGGAGGATCTGGATGAGCCGCCGTTTGCGCAGCAGGGCGGGCTGGGGATGGTGTATGAGTTGTTTGGCGAGGAGCTGGGTGCGATTGTGCAGGAGCTGAATGAGGTGGTGGCGGCGTGAGTGAGGGGCCTTGGCCGATCGTCTCGCTGGGTGAGCTGATCGCATCGATCGAAGCCGGCGCCAGCTTCCGCTGCCGTGAAACACCTCCCGAGGCCGATGAGGTGGGCGTCGCCAAGGTGAGTGCTGTGAGCTGGGGCCACTATGACGAAAACGAGAGCAAAACTTGCCTCAATGCCAGCCGTATTGATCCAAGCCTGCTGATCCAGAAAGGTGATTTCCTGGTCAGCCGCGCAAACACTGTGCAGCTCGTGGGGGCTTGTGTGATTGCCGAGCGGGTCACCAAACAAGTGATGCTCAGCGACAAGACCCTCCGGATTCAGTTCACAGATCAATCGCTCAAGCCCTGGGTGTTGCAATATCTCAAAAGCCGGGAAGGCAGGAGCCAGATTGAAGCCCTGTGCACAGGCAATCAGGAGTCGATGCGCAACATCAGCCAGAAAAGCATCCGCCAGATCCAACTGCCTTTAGCGCCAGCAGAGGAACGAGATCGCGTCATTGCCTACCTGGATCAGCAGCTCAGCCGCCTGCAAGCTTCGGTTGAAATCTTCGGTATCATCCAAGCCAAACTCAAGCAGGCCCGCGCCAGCATCCTGAAGGCGGCGGTGGAGGGGAGGTTGGGTATGCACGAAAATGCGATCCCAGGCAGCCCAGCAGCCAGCAACCATATAAATAAATGGCAACAAGAGATTAACGAAATAAAAGATAAAAACAGAACAAGCAACCGGAGCGCAAGAAAGAAGCAGAACAAAGACTTGCAATCTTGCGCCGACGAAAAAGGCTGGATTCAAGCAACTGTCTCGGAAATTGCGAATGTTCAGCTTGGTAGGCAACGCTCTCCCAAGGATCACAATGGGCCCTGGATGATGCCCTATCTGAGAGCAGCAAACATCACATGGGATGGCTTCGCACTGGTCGACGTCAACAGCATGAACTTTGATCCATCTGAAAGAGAGAGATTCGCACTCAAGGTCGGCGACATTCTCCTCAACGAAGCAAGTGGCAGCGCTTCAGAAGTCGGGAAGCCGGCCATATGGCGAGGAGAGATACCCGACTGCTGCTTTCAAAATACCCTACTACGAGTAAGAACAATTCTATCTCTGCAAAGGTGGATTTTACTTCACTTCTTGGCTGATGCGAAGTCGGGTCGTTTTTCAAGATCATCTAAAGGTGTTGGCATTCATCATCTCAGTGCCAATACACTGTCAGCCCATATCATCAGGATCCCACCGCCAGAGCAGCAAGAAAGGATTGTGGCCGAAGTCGATCGCCGCTTCTCCGTCCTTGATCAAGTCGAAGCCACCGTCGCAGCTAGTCTCACCCGCTGCGGCAAGTTGCGGCAGGCAATCCTTAAACGGGCCTTTGAGGGTCAGCTCGTGCCAGCTGCGTGAATGGGGCTATGTCGCGTAGGACTTAGAAGCCTTTCAATCATGGAGAGTACACAAAGCCTGCATCAGTGCCTTGCCTGCCTATGCCAGCCGCTGAGGTGAGCTTGTGAAATGCGGCTTCTTCTGAATACGAAGAAAAAGCTGTGCTAATATATGATAGATATATGCTTTCGGCAACATGAGCCCAATTACTGAACTGGAAAGGCTTGAGAATGAATTGGAGGAAAATTTTCGACAGCTTGCCGTTGCTTACAAAGAACTTCAAGTCGCCAGGTTTCTTCCCTCTAATGACGAGAGAAGGGCTACCGAAATTAGGGCTGCACAAAATAAATTCGAAAACATTCTCTCTCAAAGCTCTGCACTTGCCAAGCTAATATCTCCATTTTACGATAACATGTGAGCACTTTATTTATTGCGTGAATGTCGACAGAAGCCAACCGCATCGCTCATAAGCTTTGGAGCTACTGCACCGTGGTGCGCGACGACGAGCTCTCCTATGGCGACTACCTGGAGCAGCTCAGTGTGCTGCTGTTCCTAAAACTCGCCCATGAGCAGACCCAGCCGCCCTGGCCGCCTGATTATCGAGAATCCCTGCGGTGAGTGGCTTCTCGGCAAGCTGCAACGGAATGCACACCATCGCGCCCGTGCCAGAACCCGTGCGTTACTGTTATTTCAGTTGCGCGACGCCCTCGTCAGTGCGCCCGGGCCCCAGCCCCGCTCTCTCTCCCTCTGGTGCCCCGCTTTGGGGTTGATCATCATGGCCACTCAGAATCCTCCACGAGAGGGGAGTATTTCCCCTTCTGTGCGCAGTTCTGTGCGCAGACTTGAGCCAACTCCAGAAAGAGCCGAGCATGTCAGCGATGTATTCCGCAGATTCTTTGTTAACGCTGAGCCAGCCAAGCATCTTCAGCTAGTTGGGCCTGATGGCGTTGCTGAAGATATCCCTTTAGAGATCTACGCGGTACTGCGGGAGGTCTTTCAGCACCTTAAGGATGGTCAGGCGATCTCTTTGATTCCTGATGATACCCTTCTCACCACACAGCAAGCAGCGGAGATTCTCAACATCTCTAGGCCTTATCTCTACAGATTGCTAGATGCGAATGAAATCCCCTTCATTCAAGTAGGCACTCACCGCAAGTTACGCCTGGCTGACGTTGAAGCGCTTCGTGAGCGTCGTCGTAACGAGAGCAGGAAAGCCCTTAATGCCATTGCTGCACTCAATGAGGAATGTGATGATTATGGCGACGATTATGGGGAAACAACGCGCGAGTGACGCATTCACTGTTTGCCAGCGTCATTGGGGCTTCGGGAGTTTTCCCAGTCTTACTAGACACATGCGCACTCTTCGGGCCCCTCTTGCGGGATGTCCTGCTTGAGGCTGGTTGGAACGGGATGTATCGTCCTCACTGGTCGAACGGAATTTTGGCGGAATTGGAAAGAAATCTGAGGCGAAAAGGCTGGGATGAAAGACGAATCAACCATTTAGGAGAGGCGCTACGAAACTCCTTCCCTGAAGCCATGGTTGATGTTCCGCTGGGATTCGAACAGTGTTTGACTTGCGACCCCAAAGATAGGCATGTGCTTGCAGCAGCGATCGTCGGGGGATGCAAAGTCATCGCCACCCAAAACACCAAAGACTTCCCTAAGTCGTCTACAGAGCCTTTTGGAATTAGAACGGCAAGTCCTGGCGCATTCCTTCTTGATCTCTATCATCTCGATCGACCTCAGATGGTCGATTGTTTAAGGCAAATTGAATCCAGAAATACCCGCTATCCCCAAACTGTCGAAGAAATACTCCACTGCAAAGGGCTCACAACCCAAGCGCCTGTCTTCGCCCGCGAGTGCTGTGAGTACCTTGGGCTGCCTAGCCCACCGGCGCATTAATGACAAACACCACCCTATGAGCGCCGAAGCCAACCGCATCGTTCAGAAACTCTGGAGCTACTGCACCGTCCTCCGCGACGACGGGCTCTCCTATGGCGACTACCTCGAACAGCTCAGCGTGCTGCTGTTCCTCAAACTCGCCCATGAGCAGACCCAGCCGCCCTGGAACCAAGGGTCTCCCGTGCCAGAGGGCTACGACTGGAGCACCCTGGTGGGAAAAGACGGCGTGGAGCTGGAAAGCCAGTACCGCCGCGTCCTGGAGCACCTAAGCAAACAGCACGGCCTGCTCGGGCTGGTGTTCCGCAAGGCCCAGAACAAGATCCAGGATCCCGCCAAGCTCAAACGCCTGATCTCGGATCTGCTCGATAAGGAGCGCTGGATGATCCTCAGCGCCGACATCAAGGGCGATGCCTACGAAGGCCTGCTGGAGCGCAATGCCCGCGACACCAAGAGCGGAGCGGGGCAATACTTCACCCCCAGGCCCCTGATCGACGGAATCATCGAATGCCTCGCCCCCCAGCCAGGGGAAACGATGATCGACCCCGCCTGCGGCACCGGCGGCTTCCTGATCGCCATGTTCCTCTACATCGTGGCGCATTTCCGCGAGATGACCCGGGAGCAACGGGATCACCTGCGCCACCAGGCCCTGCACGGCACCGACATCGTGCAGTCGGTGATCCGGCTCTGTGCCATGAACCTGCTGCTCCACAACGTGGGGCCCACGGCGGTACAGATCGACGAGGTGCGGCGCCAACTTCTGAGCAAAGGGGTGCCGCCTGATCAGGTGGACGAGCAACTCGATGCCCTGCTGCCGGTGCGCACGGACGATGCTCTGCGGCAGCTGGGATCCAGGCGCTACAACATCGTGGCCACCAATCCACCCTTCGGGCGCAAGTCGTCGATCAAGGTGATCGGTGAGGAGGGCGCCGCGGGCAGCGAAGCGATCACCTACGAACGGGACGACTTCTGGGCCACCACCTCCAACAAGCAGCTCAACTTCTTACAGCACATCAAATCGCTGCTCAAGATCAACGGCCGTGCCGCCGTGGTGATTCCCGACAACGTGCTCTTCGAAGGCGGCGCCGGTGAGGTGATCCGCCTCAAGCTCCTCCACGAGTGCGACGTGCACACCCTGTTGCGTCTTCCCACCGGCATCTTCTACGCCCAGGGGGTGAAGGCGAACGTGCTCTTCTTTGATCGCCGGGCCGGCAGTGCCCAGGCCAGCACCAAGCGGCTCTGGGTCTACGACCTGCGCACCAACAAGCACTTCACCCTCAAGACCAACCCGCTGCAGCGCTCCGATCTCGATGAGTTCGTGGGCCTCTATAAGCCCGCTGCCATCGATCAGCGCCAGCCCACCTGGAGTGAGGAGTCCCCCGATGGCCGCTGGCGTTGCTATGAGCTGGAAGACCTGCTGGCCCGCGACAAGATCAGCCTCGATCTGTTCTGGCTAAAGGACGAAAGCCTGCTCGATTCCGACGCTCTCCCTCACCCCGATGTAATCGCCGCCGAGATCGCAGGTGACCTGCGCAGCGCCCTGGAGCAAATGGAGGAGATCCTCGGGGATCTAGAGCTGAGCCCGCAAGGCTGAGTGGCTCGGCGCACCCAAATTCTGCGCCCGGGTGCAGCTCCGCCCCGCCGTCCGCGGCGAAGAGATCGTGGATGCGGCTGCCGAGGCCTTGGTGGTTGTCGATGCCCATGGGGATGTCCCCCTGCTCGCCGCTGGCCGCCAGCCAGCCCCGCTAGTATTACCAGGTAATACCCGCTTGTGTTCGGCCGTGGATGCCTCCAGCACCGGCTCGATGACCAGCAAGGGGCAGGTCACCATCCCCAAGGCCCTGCGCCAGCAGATCAGCCTGGCCCGGGGCAGTCGCGTCAGCTTCCAGTTGGTGGGTGACCACATCGAGGTGCGGCCCTGGCGCACGCAGCAGCCCCTGCCCGCCAGTGGCTTCGGGCTGCTCAAGAGCCAGCGCCCGCCTGTGCCGGTCGACTTCGATGCCGCCAGCTTGTTGCGCCCGTGATCGGGCTCGATACCAATGTGCTGGCCCGCTACTTCGTGGAGGAAGCCGCTGCCGACAGCGCCACCGAAACCCAGCGTCAGGCGGCGCGACAGTTGATCGAATCCGGCCAGGAGCCGTTTCTGCCCAAGACTGTGGCCCTGGAGCTGGAGTGGGTGTTGCGCGGCTATTACGGCTTCGCGGTGGAATCGGTGCTGGTGGTTTTCGAGCAGCTCCTGAATCATCCCTGTCTCAGCGTCGAAGACCGGCCGGACCTGGAGCAGGCGCTGGCGGGGTTGCGCTCTGGTCTCGATTTCGCCGACGCTCTGCATCACGCCAGTTGTCGCGACTGCGAGGTGATCGCCTCCTTCGATGATCGAGGTTTTGCCCGGCGCATCCGCCAGCTCAACCTGCCGCCGCCGGTGGTGGTGCCAGCAGCCCGATGAACCGCAGGCTCCAGTAGCCAACTGTTCAGCACTGCCGCCCAAGAAGAGGCCAGGCCTAGGCGCACACCGGTTGTACGGGGAAGGGCAGGGAGCGGGCTTCCCGCTCGCTGAGCCGACGGCTCCAGGCCCCGGCCACCGGATCATTCCAGCGGAAACCCGCCTGCTTGGCTCGGAAGCGCTCGGCATAGGACAACTGGGCGCGAAACAACTGGCGGGGTTCCTGGGCCTCCACCAACAGCTGTTCGAGGTCGGCGCAGCGCTCCAGCACCTGCACCAGGTAGATGCAGTCCGTCAGGGCGCGATGGGCGGCCCATACCGGCACGCCGTAGGCCAGGGCAAGGGCTTGCAACGAGGGGCGAGGCTTCAAATGGCGATCGGCGGGCCAATGGATGTCGTCCATCGAGCAGATCCAGGGGCGATCCAGGGCCGGCAGCGGCTCGATGCCAAACCATTGACGATCGAAGGCGGCGTTGTGGGCCAGCACCGCATCGGCGCCGGCCACCATGGCATCCAGCATCTGCAGCGACTGCCGCCAGGGCTGCTCCAAGCGGGTGACGGCCGGATCGATCCCATTGACGTGTTGTGCGGGATTGCTACTGGCCGGCAACAGGAAGGACAGCTGGCTCAATACCGCCCGATGGGGCACGTCAAACAGCACGACCCCCACCTCAAGGCATTTACCGGTGGCGGGGTCGAGGCCGGAGGTTTCGGTGTCGACGATCAGTAGCCGCACCGGACAGACCGGGGCAGCCGCCGCAGGTTCCGCGATCAGCTCGGAATTGATGGGCTCGAAGGTGATTAGCGTAGAGCTGATTGGCGCAGAGCTAATTACTTCGGGAGCGGCTAGCTCGGGGATGGCTGGATCTAGAATGATTGGCGTAGAGCCAATTGGATCGGGGTTGATTGGCTCGGAATCAGTTAGCTCTGGTTCGGAAGCGATTATCTCGGTATCGATCAAATCGGTACCGGATATGGCGATCGACTTGGTAATTGACTCGGCAGTTAGCTCGGTAATCGGCTCGGTAATTAACTCGGCAGTTGGCTCGGTAATTGACTCAGTAATTGACTCGGCAATTGGCTCCCCAACAGAATTATAAATTGATTCGCCAGTGAACCCAAGATTAGATTCAGCGCCGCCCGCTGCCGCCAATGTGTGGAGCGCCTGGAGCGACGGCTTGCCCTGGGACAGATCCTGGCCCTGGGGGTGGTCGCCAGCCAGCGGCTGATCGGCCAGCGGCGACTGGGGGGCGGGCGCAGGGGGCGGCCCGGGCAATGGCGGAGCTGCGGGGCCGCCGGAAAACTCTGGCCCTGGCCCAGTTTCGGGCCGGGGCCCAGTTTCGGGTCGGGGCCCAGTTTCGGGCTGTGGATTGCCAGCCAGCAGACCCAGCAGGTCCTGCTGTTGCCAGAGACTGGGCTGGTCGACCATGGCGGCAACGGCGGGCGGATTCATGGTCTCAGGCGCTGCGGCCAACGCTCTGTCTAGGGTGCGACCGGAATCCACCCCATCTCGATGACCCTGGCCGTCGGCGACCCCGCTCCCCTTATCGCGCTGGCCGACCAGGGCGGCGTCGAGCGCCGCAGCGACCAACTGCAGGGCAAGGCCCTGGTGCTGTTCTTCTATCCCAAGGACGACACGCCGGGCTGCACCAACGAGGTATGCGCCTTCCGCGACAGTTACGCCGACCTCCAGGCCCTTGGGGCGGAGGTGTGGGGCGTGAGCGGCGACGACGCCTCCAGCCATCGGCGCTTCTCGGAGCGCCACAACTTGCCTTTCCCGTTGCTGGTGGACCGGGGCAACAACCTGCGCCGGGCCTTCCAGGTGCCGAGCGTGCTGGGCCTGCTGCCGGGCCGGGTCACCTACGTGATCGACTCCGGTGGCGTAATCAGGCACATGTTCAACAACCTGCTCGACGGCCCGGCCCATCGCCGTGAGGCGATCGAGGCCCTGCGGCGGCTGCAGGCCCGCTGAAAACATGGCTCGCTGGCGCCAATTGGGGGATCTCTGGTTACTGGAGCCGATCGGGGCCTGTAGCGGCACGCTGCAGTTCATCGGTGGCAGCTACCTGGCGGCCACCCCCCAGCTGAGCTATCGGCGCCTGCTGGAGTCGCTGGCCAAGCGCCAGTGGCGCATCCTGGCCTGGAGTTACGTGCCCGGTTTCGACCACCAGGCCCAGGCCAACGCCGCCTGGCGCCAGTTTCGCCAGCAGCGCCAGGCCACCCCTGGCCCCATGCTGCGCCTGGGCCACAGCCTGGGCTGCAAGCTGCACCTGCTGGCTCCCGATGGGGGGCGAGCCTGCGATGGGCTGGTGGCCCTGAGCTTCAACAATTTTTCCGCCGAGCGCTCTGTGCCACTCCTGGCCGAACTGGGTCAACAATTCCAGTTTCGCAGCGAATTCAGTCCATCGCCGGAGCAGACCTTGGATCTGGTGGCTCGCAGCTATGGCCAGCCGCGCAACTTACTGGTGCGCTTCAACCGCGACGAACTCGACCAGAGCCCCAACCTGCTGGGAGTGCTGCGCCAGCGTCCCCACGATCACAGTGCCTTGCTGGAATTGCCCGGCGATCACCTCACCCCGGCCAGCGCCGGCCTGCGGCGCCAATTGCTGGGGGACTGGGCCGATGACCCCAGCCGTCAGCGGGCCGTCGAGCAATTGGCCGAAGCGATCGGGCGCTGGTCGCGGCAACCCAGCGCTCCAGCCACGGAAATGCACTAGCCGCTAGCGGCTCCAACTTGAATATTTATGCGTCGTTCAAATCGTGCATTAAGTAGGGATTCCTGAAAGCCAGACCCATTGGGCTGCACGAACTTGTGTTGAGGTGGTTTGGTTTTTTCATGACAGGGCCCATATTTAATAGCTGAGGCGGGGGACCCTGCTGGAAGGGGGCTCCCCTGGCTGTCGAGTCACCCCGGATGAACGAATGAAAGGGGTGACATCTTCCTAAGAAACACAAACGGGGGCAAGGGATCTGGAGGGCTCAGCTTGTAGCCACAAGCTGGTAACCCATAGCTTTTGCTCGGCGTTGAAGCCCCTGGAGTTGCCTTTCACGAGTGGCTTGTTGATAAGAGCTTGCACCTGGATCTTGAAAGGACATGCCATATCGCAAGGTCTTATTGTAGAGAATAGCAATCTTTCGTGCAGTCGCAATCAATGCTTTGCTTTTACCAATCCTTGCTGCCAATCGTCGCTGGAATGCGCCAAGCGCCGTATTGGTTCGACTGAGAGGCACCGCTGCCATCCAG
>JBIKWK010000066.1:0-15737 GCA_044356375.1 Prochlorococcaceae cyanobacterium
CCTGCCGCCTGGCAGCCGCTAAGCGATTGGAACCCTTTTGCTTGTGCTTGAGGTGCCGCTGCAGCCGCCGGAGACGCTTCAGCGCAGAGCGCAGAAACTTTGGCGGGGCGATCTTTTCACCGGCTGATGTGACGGCGAGGGATGCCAAGCCCAGGTCGATGCCTACCGCCTTGCCGTTGGCAGGCAGCGGCGTTGGCTCCACCTCCACCACGAAGGAGGCGAAGTAGCGCCCGCTGGCATCGCGGATAACCGTGACGCTGCTGGGATCTGATGGCAGGGCCCGGCTCCACTCAATCGGCACAGTGCCGATCTTGCTGAGCGTCAGCGACCGCTCTCCCGTGCGGAACACATGGGACATGAAGCGGATCGACTGAGCACATCTCCGCTTCTTGAAGCGAGGCGGACGCACCTTCGGTCCTTTGCGCTTGCCTTTCAAGCTGGCCCACCAGTTGCGGAACGCCTGATCCAGGTCGCGCACGGACTGCTGCAGCACCACATTGCTGGGGCCTGACAGCCAGGATCTTTCAGGGGTTTGCTTGGCCTGGGTGATGCAGAGTTTCGCCAGCACGGGGTAGCTGCTCTTCTCGCCTGCGGCATAAAGCTCACGGCTCTTGGCCAGGGCGTCGTTCCAAACCACCCGCGCACAGCCGAACGCCTTTGCCAGCGCCACCTGTTGATGGGGGTGCGGGTAGAGGCGGTAGCGGTAGCGTTGCTGCACATCAACCATCATGCCAAAGTTGCGGTGCAATCGCGCAACCACCACTCAGACGAAGTAGATACAGCATTTCGAGGCCGATTATTCCCTTGATCTTTGTTTCTAAATGCCGCAAAAAGCTTAGGCGACGCTGCACTGGAGCGGATGCACGGGGTCTGTCTGGGCGTTGTCGAAAAGATGGGCTTCCAGTTGATGGAGCTGACCGGCGAGGCGGACAACTTGGCTGGTGGTGGGGGACGGGCAGCTGCTGATCGAGTACCCGCCGACGATCTCGGTCTCGACGCTGGTGAACTACCTCAAGGGCGTCAGCACTCGGATGCTGCGCAAGGATTTCCCTGAGCTGGCAGCCCGTGGCGCACACCTCTGGACGCCCAGCTACTTCGCCGCTTCCGCTGGCGGTACGCCGATTGAACGGCGCAGGGAGTATGTGGAGGCTCAGGAAAAGCTGTCCTAAAGGAAGGGGTTTGTATCCCAGAACAGCCACTGATCAGCTAGCACCGCCTTGACGTACCAGACAGCTTTAACCCCTGTTTGGCGACGATTAGGTAAGCTGAATCGTGAGGCTCCCGACCATGATCAGAGCCCTTTTGTCGCTTCTTTAGAACCCCCAGGCGTGGGTACGACATGCATGTTGCAATCTAAAGATCATACAACTACTTAGCTGGCTAAATTGGGGCTTGAATCAAGGCGGCGCAGGTCATCGGCCAGCTCCTGGCGCAGGGCCAGAAAAGGCTGGCTGAGCCGCAGTTGGCGCAGGCTTGAGCGATGCAGCTTTGTTTCCAGGCTGCGCACGATGCGGCCGGGTCTTGGCGCCATAACGTGAATGCGCTGGGCCATCAGCAGGGCCTCCTCCAGATCGTGGGTGATCAGCAGGGCCGTGAGTCCGGTGCGCTCCCAGAGATCGTGTAGAAATTCCTGCATAGATTCGCGAATCTGTAAATCTAATGCTCCAAATGGTTCATCAAGCAATAATATCTGCGGCTCCGCCGCCAGGGCACGGGCGATAGCGATGCGCTGCTGCATGCCGCCTGAGAGTTCCCGGGGTAGCTTTCGGGCCCAATCGGCCAGGCCAACTACTTCTAGAAAATAGGCTGTACGTTCGCGGATTTCCTGCTTGGAGCGCCCCTGTAGCTCCATGCCAAAGGCCACATTCTGGGCAGCGGTTAACCAGGGATAGAGGCTGTACTTCTGAAACACCATGCCCCGCTCAGAACCGGGAGCGGTAACGGCGAGGCCGTCCACCCTGATTGAGCCGCTGCTGGGCAGTTCCAAGCCAGCCACCAGTCGCATCATGGTGGACTTTCCACAACCAGAGCTGCCCACTAGGGCAACAAACTCACCGGTTTGGATCGAGAAATTAATTCCCTCCAGCACCAGCTTGGCCTGGCGGCCACGGCCAAAGCACTTGCAAACGTTATCTATCTGTAGATGCATATCTTTCCCTAGTTAGCCCAGGCGCACGTGCGCCGCATTACCTGCCTGAAGCCCAGATCAATCAGTAGGCCAATGCAACCAATTACCAGCAGACCAAGAAAAATTTCATCCGTCCTCAGAAAACGCTGGGCCAGGGAAATACGCTTGCCCAGTCCTTCGTTGGCTGCAACCAATTCGGCCACAATTACTAGATTCCAAGCTGCCGCCATATTGATGCGAAAAGCATCGATCACCTGGGGAGCGATGCAGGGAGCAATCACCCTGATCAGCAGCTGTGAGCGGCGACCACCAAGGGTGAGAGCCGTTTCGATCAGTTCTGCGGGCACAAACTTAACCGCATCCATCACCATCAGCGTGTTGAAGAAAAGTGTGCCGATGAATATTAACAGTATCTTGGGCAATTCCCCCAGGCCAAAATAGATAATTAGCAGGGGTATGAAGGCCGGAGCGGGCATGTAGCGAATCAATCCCATCAGCGGCTCCAGCAGTCGGCAAATCACCAGGCTGCTGCCCATGGCGATCCCCAGTGGCAGGGCCACGAGCGCCGAGAGGCCAAATCCCGCCAATACCCGCCCGCCACTGGCGACCAGATCGCGCCACAGCAGCCCCTGTTCAATTTGCGCCTCACCGGCGGCAACTACGGCCCCCGGGCTAGGCAGAAACAGCGGATCCACCCAGCCACTGGCACTAAGGGCGCCCCAGCCGGCAAACACCAGCAGCAGGCCCGCCAGGCCCAGCAGCCAGGGATGATTCAGCCAGGAGCGATAGCTCATTTCACCCCATCCACAAACTGGGGCTGTAGCAGAGTATCGAGCTTGGGGGGAGTCTTGGCCAACCCCTGCCGCTCCAGGAAGACACTAATCTGAGCAGCGGCGTATGGTAGGGATTTCATGCTGCTACCTGGTCTGAATGCTTGCTTGTTCTCGGCCAAGTTCAAAATTGTGGTGCCCGCGTCGTAGGCCTTGTATTCCGCCTCGCTAACTCCGGCCCGCTCAGCCAGGATGGCCAGGGATGGCTGGGGATCAGCTCGCATCTGCTGGAGGGTATCGAACCAGGTCTGCACCAGCTTCTGCACCGCCTCGGGATGCTGCGCCACAAACTGGCTGCGACACACCAGGTGATCGCTAATCGCTCCAGGGAAGTCGCGCGAACTGAATAGGGTTTTACTGCCAGGGCGCTTGAGGGCCTGGGTGGTAAACGGGGCGAAAACTCCCACTGCATCCACCTTCTTTGCCATGAACGCGGCGGCGGCGGCGCCGGTTTCCAAGGGCACAAAGGTGATGTCACGGCCACTCAGGCCGGCTTGTTTAAGGCCCAGTAGTAATAGATAGTGATCCACCGTTCCCTCCTCTGCCGCTACTCGCTTTCCCTTCAGATCCGATATCGAGCTAATGCCAGGGGCGACGATGATCTGGTCGTTACCGGTGGAATAGTCATTGGTGAGAACTACCTGCAATTGGGCACCACCTGCCATGGAGCTGATCGTATCACCAAGGGTTTGGCTATTACAATCAAGCTGGCCGGCATTGAGCGCATTGATTGAGTCGAGATAACCGTCAAACCACTGCAAAGTAACCGGTAAGCCATTGCGGTTAAACAACCCCTTAGCCTCGCTTAACTTCCAGGGGAACCAGCCCGGCCAGGCGCTGTAGCCAACCCTCACCGGAGTATTGGATCCTGTACGGCCGCAGCCAGCCAGGCCACCGAGGCTCAAGCCAAGCAACAACAGCAAAAAAAATTGATGGATGCGCAGGGGAGATTTCATTGGGTAAATTGCGGGAGAGAGTGTGTAGAACTAATCAACTTGCCCATGTAGATGAGCTGACGCAGTGGCGGGTTCATCAGAATCAGAGGCAAGCCGCAGGTTGCTGTGCTCGCATTGGCTTGACTGCTGTCCAGCCAAAATGATCGCTTTTTGCTGCCTGAGCCAGGCATGCCAGTCCTCGAGGCCCTCTCCAGTGGTGGCGGAGACGCGGATTACCCCACAGCGAGGATTCACCCGGTGAATGTGATCTTCCATGCAGGATATATCAACAGGCAAGTATGGCAGTAAATCTGTTTTAGTGATTAATACGCAATCTGCCTCCCGGAACATCACGGGATATTTCAGAGGTTTGTCGTCACCTTCAGTGACACTCAAGAGCGCCACCTTAAGATGTTCTCCTATTTCAAATTCGGCAGGACATACTAAATTTCCCACATTCTCTACCCACAATAGATCCAGCTGCGCTGGATCCAACCGTTGCTGCAATATTCTTAGGCCGCTTTCCACCATGGCGGCATCGAGATGGCAGGAGCGACCGGTGGTGATCGGCACCACGGGCACGCCGAGGGCAGCCAGCCGATCTGCATCGAGCTGGGTAGTCATATCTCCTTCTAATACGGCCATGGAATACTCAGAAGCCAGGCCAGAGAGGGTGCGCTCCAATAGGGAGGTCTTGCCGGCACCTGGGCTGCTCATTACATTGAGACATAGTAATTTCCAGCCATCAAAATGAATACGATTGTGTGCGGCTTGGTGTTGATTGGCTGCCAGTAAATTAATGCCTAGATTGTCAATTAGGGGCATGTGCATGGCGGCTAATGCGTGGTAGAAAAGGTTGGTAGAGCTGGCAAGAAGCCTGAGTGCGGGGCCAGGAAAGCCCTGGGAAGAATCTGAAAAACTGCTATTTCGTCGCCGTGGTTAACAAGCATATAACTAAGTAGTTGTATCAGAATTGACAAAATAATCCACGGAGCATATTTTCAGCTCACGACCGCTTACAATTTCCTCCATGGGATGATCGCAGCATGGAGAGCGGTAGGCCAATTGTGGGGCTGGCGAGTAGGTGTTATTGCAAGCCAAACAGCGCCCGATTAGGGGGATGCTTTCTATGGCTAACTCTGCCCCAGCCAGCCAGCTATCTTGCACCGCGGCCTTCCAGGTGAACAGAAGCTGCTCTGGCTCCACGCAGGTAAAGTGGCCCACTTGCAAATGCACTGCTTGAACTAATGGAATTGCCGGCTCATAGCGCTGTTTCCAATTATTCATTGATAGAATCAGTGCCTTGGTCATATCTACTTCATGCATGATTTATCTCCAGGCCTGATCCACATTCATGTTGCACTCGGGGGTGATCCAGGCCGGGGGGGAGCGCCGCGGCAATTGGCCGCTCAACACCAGGTGCGCCATGCTGTCACAGATCACCCGAGTGGCCATCAGTGAAGTAATGTCGCTGATGTCATAGGGGGGAGATACTTCTACAATTTCCAGGCCACAAACCGGCACATTTCGGATGATAAGTTCTAATAGTTTTAGCGCTTCACGGGGCATTAGGCCGCCGGGCTCCGGCCAGCCAGTTCCCGGAACAAACCCAGCGTCAATACAGTCAATATCGAAGGAGATATAAACACAATCAGTGCCATCTGTGGCCCGATCTATGGCAAATTTGGCTGCTGCCTCCAAGCCCATTTCACAGATATCTGTAACCGTGAGCACATTGGTGGCCCGTTCACGACATACTTTTACGCCCTCGCGGGGCACCTGCCAGCCACCAATTCCCAACTGCACCAGGTTCTTAGCCGGGGCATTGGCCATGTTGGTGGCATGGAACCAGGGGCAGGTATGCATGCGTTCATCTAGATCAATTTCCTGGGTATCCACATGACGATCAAAATGAATGATTCCAATTTTTTTATCACCTAGATGCCGGCAAATTCCCCGGACAGTCGGGAAGCCAATTGAGTGATCACCGCCCAGAATGATTGGGAAGGCTCCACTGCTGAACACATGGGCAACGCCCTTGGAGATCTGATCAAAACTCTTCTCATTATTGGCTGGAATAGTAAAAATATCCCCTACATCACAGAGCTTAATTGACTCGCGCAAATCGACGCCCATTTCGTAGTTGTATGGCGTGTAGAGAGCTGAAATACGGCGTATACCTTGGGGTCCAAATCTGGTGCCAGGGCGATAGGTTGTGCCGCTGTCATGGGGAACTCCAATAATAGCTACATCGAATTCACCCACGCGATTAACATCTTCTATGTAGGGGGCTTTCATGAAGGTATTAATGCCCGCATAGTGGGGTAGTTCCCCGCGGGAAAAGGTGGATATTCGTCGATCTACGATGCTGTCCGCAGCCTCCAGGCCATAGCGTTTCCCCTGGTCCACCTCCTGCTGCCAGCCAGTGAGAGGCAGGCTGCTTTCCTTCTCCAGAGCCCGCATTCCCTCACTGGGATGCTGACGCTCAAACGCTTCTGATGAGGAAGTCATTGGTGTAGCGGAAATTGGGAGATTAGGTGGAGCGGCCTCCCGGGTTTTTATCCCTCCGTGTCACCGGCAAAGCCGGCTGATTCCTCTCGGACCAGGCATTATTTGGCGAACATGCTCACCAAATAATCGGAACCCTAGGAATCATTTCCGCAGGGCAACATTAGGCCGAGAGACCCTGGGGAGATGGTAGTCAGAGATACGGAACTGGCATGTATTTCAGGCATTCTCGCCGCAAAGTGCTGCCTCCCCAGATGGCCAGGCGGCCGGGCCCAGCGGCCCACATGAGCTGCCCCAGCTGCGCTGAACCTGCTTGTCCGCCGGCTGATCCGGGAGATGGCCCATTCCAGCGACAGGGCTCTGGCCGCGTCTGGAGGGCAGATTCATCACCACAATTAAATCGACTTGACCCTCGCTCCGGTGTGATGGCGTTCAGCCAAATCCTGCCGCGCGATCTCGCCAAGCTACTGCGCCAGCTGAGCGATGATGATCTGCTGCAGTTGTCTTTAACCACAGCCCAAGGCCCCCCCTCTTGCCGCCTGCTGGAATTCGGCCTGATTTTGCGCCGCGAGCGCCAGCGCCGCCTGCAACTCAGGGTGCAGCAATTGGAGAGCTGCCTGTGGCTATCGAGGCGACGGGGGCGGCTGTTGCTGCTGCTGAAACGCTGTTTACCTGACTGGCTTCAGGTGGCTCTGCGGCTATGCCATAGACGGCCAATGCCATAGCCGCACCATACCAGCACCAAACCACCCGCCAAGCTCGCCAGCAGCACTGCCAGGGCCTTGATAATACTGCCACTGTGGATTGCCATATACAACTGCAGTATCCAGGCAGAAAAAGTGGTGAGGGAACCGCAGAAGCCGATGCCCAACCACAGCGTCAGCCCCAGGCGCCTGGGGGGCTGGGCCACCACTACTCCCAGCACCAGGCAGCCGAGCATGTTGGCAGCAAAATCTGCAATTACCAAACCCCGCAACCCGCCGATGGCGGCACGGCCAATTCCCTCGAATTGCCAGCGCAGCAAAGCCCCGGGAATAGCGCCAAAAGCAACCAGGGCAAAGGTTTTCAGTTCTCGTTGCAACCCTGAATTCACGGCTTGACCCCCAAACTGATGCCGGCTGCCATCGCCAGCAGCCCGCCGCTCAACGAACCGCAAACCAAAAGGGCCGCTTCTCGCCGATGGCCTGCCGCCAACACGGCCCTCAACTCGGCGATAAAACTGGAAAAGGTGCTGAAACTGCCCAAGAAACCGGTGCCAATCAACAGCAAGGCCCTGCGGGCAGCTTCGGCGCAGCCCTGCTCAAGGGCAACAATCAGGCCCAGGGCAAAGCAGGCAATCAAATTAACCCCAAAGGTGCCCCAATGCTTACGCGGCAACACTGGCTCCCAGTGGTTCACCGCCAAATAGCGCAGCCAGGCCCCGGGCACCGCCCCGATGGCCACCAGCAGGGCTTCAGGACTGCCGCCCATGGCCATGGCCCACTCCCCGAATGTCGCCACATTTTGCGTCCTTGCCGGGCTCGCCGTTTGATCCCCCTCCCCCATCACCGCTAGCTGGCTGGTCGCCAACTGGCTGTGTTGCCGGTGGCTGCCGATGATGACAACAATCCCTAAGGTCCTGCTGCAGAGCCGCGACCCTCGTCAGCCGATCACCCATGCCCCAGCAGAACGAGCATCCGGCCGTCGCGATCCAGCGTCAGCCCCATCCTGAGCAGCACCGCCATAGGAGCGGTTCCGCAGCTGCCTTCCGCTGGAGCGTGATTTTGAACAGTGCCCTATCGGGGCTGCAGCTAGTGATTGGCCTGGCCTTTGGATCCCTGGCCCTGGTGGGCGACGCGGTGCACAACCTGGGCGACGTGGCGGGATTGCTACTGGGCTGGGGGGCCGAACGGCTGAGTAGCCGCCCCCCTTCCGCCTACTTCACCTACGGCTTTGGCCGCAGTACCCAACTGGCTTCCCTGGCCAATGGAATTTTGATCCTGATGGCGGCGGCGGTGGTGGTGGTGGAGTCTTGTCAGCGGATGTTTAGGCCGGTGGAGGTGGTCACGGGGCCGGTGCTCTGGGCTGCCGCCTTGGGTATTGCCGTTAACTTTTTTTCAGCCAAGCTATTTGATGCCGACCATACCCACGACCTAAACCGCAAGGCGGCGGCGCTGCACCTACTTACCGACGCCGCCGTATCCGCCGCCGTTCTCGTTAGTGCCTTGCTGGTGAGGGCCACCGGCTGGAATAAGTTAGATGCAATCACCGCGATCGGGGTGGGAATCGCCGTTGGCTGGAGTGGCCTAAAACTGTTGAGAGATGCCCTACGCATAGCCCTAGACGCAGTGCCCCAGGGTATTGAGCTGGCTGAAGTGGAGAATTTGCTGTTAAAACTGCCTGGTGTGGCCGATGTTCATCACTTGCATGTTTGGGCCCTGAGCACTTCACAAAATGCCCTCACCGCCCACGTAGTACGCCGCATTGGTGTAATCGATGATCTGGAGTTGCTCCACCAAGCAAAAATGTGCCTGGCGGCAATTGGCATCGCCCATAGCACTATCCAGCTTGAGCCAGCAGAGCCTGGGGAGCCAACTTGAGCCAGCAGAGCTACAATATTTCTATAACCATAATAGCTATGGCAAATAAATCAAAGCGGAGTGAAGTTAAGATCGGTGACATGAAATCAATTGAAATGAAATGAAGCAGGGTTAAGTCAAGTGAGGTGAAGCGAAGTGGATTGAGATAGTGTGGCTTGAAGTGAT
The DNA here is from genome assembly GCA_044356375.1 of Prochlorococcaceae cyanobacterium. Taxonomy (GTDB): domain Bacteria; phylum Cyanobacteriota; class Cyanobacteriia; order PCC-6307; family Cyanobiaceae; genus UBA5018. Next base: position 9,146 of record JBIKWK010000066.1, read on the forward strand.
GTGGAGCGGGATTAAGTGAAGTGAAGTGAAGTGAGGTAGTCTGGCTTGAAGTGATGTGGAGTGGCGTTAGGCGAAGTAAAATGGATTGAAACAAAGCGGATTTAAGTTGTGCGGCCTGAAATGCACTGAAGTAAAGTTAAGTGGCGTGAAGTGAAGCTGATGAAAGTTAAATGGCGTTAAATGAAATGAAATGAAGCAAGATCGGTAGCAGACGGAGGGAATGATGCGGAGTGGTTACATGTCGGCTGAAAAATCCAAATTTCAATGCTGTCTTAATCTGGACGCGATCTGGTGGATACCTCACAAAATCGCCCATTCCGCCCCTGTAAGTAAGAGTCGAGCCACTCTTCGCAATGCATCTCGCATTGTGTGTCCAGTGATATTCGGAATTTTTTGGGTGTGGCCTAGAAGGTATCCTGTGTACCAGACTGCTTACTTCCCCGTAACTACTTCCCTGTAACTAATTGGTCCCGTGCTAGCCAGCTGTTTGCGGCCAGCGCCAGCTGCCAACGCTGGCCGGACGTCCGCTGAGATCTGCCCAGCATGGGAGCATCTCCTGAAGACTGCCGGTGCTGCTCACCGCCGTTCAACCGATCTGGTCGCTGCCGATAGCAGAGGCCTTCAAGGCCCTGCGCAGTGATGGCAGCGGACTCACCAATGCGGAAGCTCTAGATCGTCTGCAGCGTTACGGGGCCAATAGGTTGCCGCCCGTGCGGCGGCGGCCGCTGCTACTGCGCTTCACCGACCAGCTATTTCACTTCATGGCCCTGCTGCTGTGGGTGGCCGGCGGCCTGGCCTTCATCGCCAAAGCCCCCCAGTTGGGCTGGGCGATATGGGCAGTGATCTGGATCAATGCCCTGTTTTCTTTTTGGCAGGAGTACAAGGCTGAGCGCACGCTGCAGGCCCTGGCAGGCAACCTGCCCCCCAAGGCCCGGGTGTGGCGCGATGGTCGGCTGCAGGAGATCACCGCCGATCAACTGGTGCCCGGGGACCGGTTGGTGCTGGAGGAGGGCGATCAGGTGCCTGCAGACTGTCGCGTAATTGAAGCTCACCAGCTTTACCTGGACATCTCGGTGCTCACCGGCGAATCCCTGCCGGTGCTGAGGGATGCGCAGCCCCTGGCCTCTCAGGCTGTTTCCTGTAGAGATTGCGGCAATCTGTTGCTGGCCGGCTCCACAGTGGCCTCCGGCAGGGGCGAGGGATTGGTATATGCCACTGGCAGCGAGACTGAATTTGGTCAGATCGCCCACCTAACCACAAATACCGAGCGCAATACCAGCACTCTAGAGGTGCAAGTTCAGAGAATTGTGCACACGATTACAATTATCGCCCTCAGCGTTGGCCTGCTGATATTTGCCATGGGCGTGCTGATCCAGCAGAAGACACCTCAAGAGTGTTTGGTTTATGCCGTAGGCATCATCGTGGGCTTTGTGCCGGAGGGATTGCTGCCCCAGATATCTCTCACCCTAGCTTTAAATGTGCAACGTATGGCCCGGCGTCAGGCCCTGGTGCGGCGCCTCTCGGCGGTGGAAACGCTCGGATCGGTGAGTGTGATCTGCACCGACAAGACCGGCACGATCACCTGCAATCGCATGACCGTGGAAGAAATCTGGCTGCCCCAGCCAGATGAGAGTTTGCGGCGCCTGGTGCTGCGCGCTGCCAGCCTCTGCTCCAATGCCCGGCTGGAACAGGACAGCCTCGGCCCGGAACCCTGGCGGGCCAGTGGCGATCCCACCGAGACCGCCCTGCTGCTGGCCGCCGCAGCCGAGGGCTTGATCCATGGAGAAGAACAGCGTTGCTTTCCCCGCTGTATGGAGCTCCCCTTCGACTCCATCCGCCGTCGCATGACCGTGGTGCTCCAGCTGGATAAGCCCTTGCAGCCCCTGCCCCTGGCCGCCGGCAGCCACCTGGCGATCACCAAGGGGGCGCCGCTGCAGGTGCTGGAGCTCTGCACGGCCTGGCAAACCGCCACCGGCCCCATGCCCCTGGATGCAGCGGCTCGGCTGCAGGTGTTGGCCGCCAACGATGGCCTCGCCGCCGCTGGTTTCCGCGTGCTGGCGGTGGCTCTGCGCTATGGCGACGCCACTCTGCTCAGCCTCGGGGCCGAATCGCTGGAGGCGGAGCTGGTGTTGCTTGGGCTGGTGGCCCTGTACGACCCGCCGCGACCAGAGGTGCCGGAGGCGATCAGGCTCTGCCGCCAAGCCGGCATCAAGGTGACGATGGTCACCGGCGATTACGGCCTCACCGCCGAGGCCATCGCCCGTCAGATCGGGCTGCTGGATCCGACGGAAACGGCCGCCGGGGAGGCCCAGAGCAACCATCCCGGGGCCGATCCGGTGCGGGTGATCGAGGGTTCAGATCTCAGCTTGATCAGCGATGTGCACCTGCGTCGCCTAATCAAATACCGCACCCGGTTGGTATTTGCCCGCATGACCCCGGAGCAGAAGTTGCGCCTGGTGCAGGCCTATCGCGATCTGGGCGAAGTGGTGGCCGTCACCGGCGATGGGGTCAACGACGCCCCGGCCCTCAGGGCCGCCGATGTGGGCTTCGCGATGGGTCGCAATGGCACCGATGTGGCCCGAGAAGCCGCAGATATAGTTTTGTTGGATGACAACTTCGCCACGATCGTGGCCGCCGTGCGTTACGGGCGAGGTGTGGTGAGCAATATCCGCAAATTCATCACCTACATCCTTGTGGCGAATTTGGCGGAGGCCGTTCCCTTTTTGGCCATGGTGGCCTTGAGAATTCCGGCGGCCCTCACCGTGATGCAAATTTTGGCGGTGGATCTGGGCACCGACCTATTACCCGCCCTGGGGCTGGGGGCCGAACTGCCAGAGGCGGGCCTGATGGCCCAGCCACCGCGGCCCCGGCAGGCCCCCTTGATGGATCGGGCGGTGATGCGCCGCTCCTATCTCTTTCTTGGGGTGATTGAGGCCACTCTGGCCATGCTCACCTATGGGCTGGTGTGGCGCCACGCCGGGGTGGGACTAGCGCAGCTGCAGCAATTAGCCCCCCAGATCATGGCCCACACCGCGCCGGCCGCCATCCAGGCCCTGCAGGTGCAGGCTTCCAGCGCCGCCTTCGCCACGATCGTGTTTTCCCAGGTGGGGGTGTTGCTGGCCTGCCGCAGCGAGCGCCGCTCCGTGTGGCGAATGATCGGCGAACCCAACCCGCTGCTCTGGCTCGGGATCCTCAGCGAACTGACCCTGCTCTCAGCGCTGCTGCTGCTGCCCGGCCTGGGGCAGAGCTTCAACATGGCCCCCTTCCCCCTGGCCTACCTGCCCTGGATGGCCCTGGCACCGCTGCTGATCATGCTGGCCGACGACCTGCGCAAATGGTGGCTCGGCCACAGCTCCCTGCGCCACAGGCCCCTGGGCCACGCCTAGGGGCCAGCAGTGTAAAAGCATTGCCATCAAAGCTTTCTGCCCCGCTGGCGGCGGCCGATCGCCCGGGGCGCTTGGAACCGGACCCCTCCAGGTGATACGGTCGCTCGGTGCCCGGCAATGGGTGCGGGTCGCTAGCTCAGCGGTAGAGCACTCGGCTTTTAACCGATTGGTCCTGAGTTCGAATCTCAGGCGACCCATGGCACTTCTCAGCTTGCGACGACTGGCAGACGAGCTGTGTCGCAAGCGTTTTCAGTGATTCACCTGGCTCCGCTCCGATCTGGAGTGAGACCGCGGCAGGCCGCTGAAAACCCCAGTTGGCTCATTTGTTTGGGACGTAGTCCCAAACAACAAATTCCTAGGTGAGAGTTAGAACAAATCCAGCAGGTGGCTTGGGAACCCTCTAACAGCGGATCCCTGACAATGCCGAAACCTTCCAGTCCCCTGGAGCGTTGCAACGCTGTGCTGCAGGCTTTCGAGGCCCCTTTCAGGCTCCGGCAGCATCGCCGCAGCCAGTGGATCAGCGTCTACGAGATCCTGCCTGGGCGCTGCACCAGGGAGCGCTCGCTGCGGGGCTACCCAGCCGCCGACACCGCGGCTCTGGAGCGACTCTGCGATCTCCTGCTCACCGCCTCCAGGCAAGGTCTCTCCCTGGAAGCGGTGGTTGAACCAGCGCCCAGCGGCAGCCGCCCCTGCAGCGGCTCACCCTGCTGGCCCGAGATCTGCCAGGCGGTGGTGACCTTCCAGCGGGGCCAGGGGGTGAACATGAACTTGGTGGGGCCGTTCAAGTGCCAGGGCTACTTCCGCCTGCTACCCCAGGATCGGCCGGCGAGCCTTGATGTGTGGCACATCGATGGCCTGCCCGATGGGAATGGCCTGTTCACGATCGGCGTGGCGGCCCGCCACATCAAGGTGACCAAGACGGGCTTCCGGGCGGCGGTGCCCCTGCCCGCAGCCTGGGTGGATCGCTATCAGCTCGGCGGAGCGAATGGTGAACAGCGGCTGGCGGAACTGCGGACCCGCCACAGGCCGAAGTTCGTCAATGAGGACGGCCAGCCGTTTGATCCCGAGCGGGACCCGCTAAAGCGCTGCGACAACAACGAGCGGCTAGGGGCGGTCTGCTGCCACAAGCTGCGCAGCAGTGATGCCAAGGCGGAGTTCCAGCTCAGAACGGTGCCTATCAGCGTTGTTGTCCGCTCGAGGTGCCTGGGTTGAGCACCTAAACGCAGTGTACTGCGATATGTTGTTCATGGGCCACGAGTCAAGAAAAAGCGTTGCATTCCAGTACCCATTTGTTGGTGGTTGCGCCGGCCCCTGGTCGTGGCTGTCCGATGTCTCCCCATGGGGGGCGTCATCGGACAGCCACGGGGGCCTAAATCTCTGAGCTTGAAGTGATCGTTATTTTTCAGGCCGGGGATGGTTAATCTTGACGACTTCTGGTTGCTTCCAGCAGCGTGATAGGCGGCTCCAGCGACGTGGATTCTCTTGGTAAGCCTTGTCGTAGGTCTGCTGCCGAACGGCGCAGATCTCATTGGCTTCTCCAAAGTGCCGCTGGTTGGGTGTTACGTATTTGATGCCGCTGTGGCGATGCTCGCCGTTGTACCACTCCACAAAGCCAGCAACCCAGCACCGCACGGCATCCAGGCTGCGAAATCGGCGCAGGGGGTAGCTCTCGTGATAATAACCGCTCAGCGGGACTGTGTCTACATTGTTCTAAACAGTGACTCGGCATAGGCGTTGTCATTGCTCACCCGTGGCCTGGAGAAAGAAAGCGAGATGCCAATCTCTCTCATTTTCGTCGCCAGCTTATAGGATCTCAACTCTTCGAGAAGCCTGCGGCTACGGCGCACCGTTATCCGAATGCAGCACCGTGGATGTTGCTGATCCAATGCCTTCATCACGGCAAATACGATCAAATAAATCACGGGCCAACAGGCTGCATTCCTGCTCATGCACCTCCACTCCTAAGATGCGCCTGCTCCACACATCCATCACCATATAAAGGTAGTAATGTTGTCCATTGACGGGGCCTGGCACCAGGGTAATATCCCAGGCCTGTACTTGATTTATGCCACTTGCCTCCAGCACTGGAAAGGGCCTGGGCTTGCGTGGTTGACTGGCTCTGCCTCGATGATTTAGCAGTCCTGGTTCTCGCATGATTCGATAGATCGTCATCTCGGATCCAACGTACTGCTGTTCCTCGGCCAGGATCGCCACAATCAGGCCAGGGGGCAGATCGGTAAAACGAGGATCATTGATGGTGTCAATCACTTTCTGGCGCACTTCTGGAGTGAACTTGTGGACCACTTGCCTCGGAGCTCCCTTACGGCGATCGAGACTGAATCCCTGACCGCTGATATCCATCCGCCAGCACCGCAGCGTTCGATCGCAAATACCAAGAAGATCGGCTATTGCCTTCATTAGCAGTCCAGCTTCTGCACCTTCATTGAGGAGATCTATCGCTTTATTGCGGTACTCCATCACAATTAGGCCTCATCGTTTTGTGGCCAGAGTAGATCGCGCTTTTTTGTGAACAGCCGCTTCGCGGAAGCGTTCCGCTACATCAGCGTTGCTGCTACGGCCTCCGGCCGACTTGGCTACGCCGCGTAAACGGCAAGAGCCTTCTCCTTTTTCTATAGTTCACGTTCCAGGCGTTAATTTTGACGAATCAATTCCTGGTTTTGGCGATGTAACTCATTCTGATCGCTCATGCTCGGTACGCTCATGCTGTTGGCATCCTCTGCCACCTGGCGCCAACGGGCAAGCTGTTTGGGAAACAGACCCCGCTCACGGCAATTAGCACCCAGATCAGCGACGCTCAAGCCCGCAGCCTCGATCACGGCGGCCAGCTTGTCGGCAAGCGCTCCATAGCTCAGGTGCCTTGCTGCTGGCCGGCACCAGCTGGCCTTCCTGCTTGCAGCGATGGCGCCAGCTGTAAAGGGTCTGGGCGTTCACCCCCGGGGAACGGGAGATTTCAGCCAAGCTTTCTCCACTATGCCTCCGGCCAACTTCGTCTATGGGGGCTTAGATCCGCTGGCGGATCTAAGCCCGCAGCTCGGGGTCGTATGGCGATTGCATCCCCCCCGCGTCAGGAAACGAACCAGATCAGCTCTGTACGCCCTCGCGGCCGAAACACACTGCCAAGCTTCGATTCCTCTGACAAAATGGAGCTTGTGGCATCAAGCCATGGCCGATGACAACTTTGGAGG
>JBIKWK010000019.1:0-51831 GCA_044356375.1 Prochlorococcaceae cyanobacterium
ACCGCCTGAGGGAGCGGCCACCGCCCAGGCCCGCTCAGGCCCGGGACTGAGAGCAGCGCTCAGAACTCCCCACAAGGAGCGGGACAAGAGGGGCTGTGCCTACGAAAATGTGCGACACGCTCCTAGGGCCCGCACATCAATGGAGCCAAAGAGCAGCAACAATGGTTCGATGCGCTTTGCTCCATGACTCTCTTCAAGGCCCTCCGCAGCCAGCTGGGCAAGCTGCAGCGCCTCGCCCAGCCCTACTTCCTGCCCCTTGAGGACACCAGCGCCTGGCAGTTCCCGCTGCTGCTGCTGGCCATGCTGGCGGTGGTGGTGGGCACCACCCTGCTACTGCTCACCGGGGCGGTGCAGCTGTCTGGAGCGCTGGTGCCGGAATTGCGCGGACGCTTCCTGCCCGGAGTGCCCGAACAGCTGGCCGGCATCTGGGGGGGACCGATCGGGGCGGTGGTAATGGCCCTCACCGCAGCTGGACTGGGCTGCTTTGCAGCCTTTCGCAACAAGTTGCGCCAAGGGCGCTGGCTGCCCTGGCTGCTGCTGGGGGTGATCGTACTGCTGATCCTGGTGATAAATGGCATCAACGTGGGCATCAGCTTTGTCGCCCGCAATGTTGACAACACATTGGTGGCCTACAAGGCAGATGACTTCTGGAAGACGGTGGCAATCTATGCATTTTGCCTGGTTCTTGCCCTGCCCATAAGAGCGCTGCAAAGCTATTTAATTCCCAAGCTTGGCCTGCTGTGGCGGGAGTGGCTGAGCGGTCGGCTTTTAAGTCGCTACCTCACAAATCGAGCATATTATATTCTTAATCCCAACGATGAATCCAGCGAAGAGATCGACAACCCAGATCAACGTATATCCCAGGACATCGCCAGCTTTACCGCAACGAGCCTATCCGTTGCCGTGGAGGTATTCGCGGCGCTACTCACCTTTTTTAGCTTTATCATTGTGCTCTGGAGCATCAGCTCTCAGCTGGCAATCTGGCTGCTAGTTTATTCTGTGCTGGGCACTGCGGTGGTGATATTTGCCAGTAGAAAGCTAGTTATACTAAACTATTTACAGCTCAAGCTGGAGGCCGATTTCCGCTACGGGCTGGTACACATTCGCGACAACGCCGAATCGATCGCCTTTTATCGCGGCGAGCGCCAGGAATTTGGAGAAGCTGATAGACGACTGGGCGGTGCCATTCGCAACTTCGATCGCCTGATCATCTGGCAGGCTCTGATCAGCGTGATTCAACGCTCCTACGACTACTTCTCCCGCTTCCTGCCCTGGCTGGTCATCGCGCCAATCTACTTCGCCAAGCAGGTGGATTTTGGTGTATTTGGCCAGGCCAGCATCGCCTTCTCCCAGGTGCTGTTCTCGGTTAGCTATATCGTCAACAACATCGATCAACTGGCCTCCTTTTCCGCCTCCATCAGCCGTCTAGAGGGCTTCCAGGCCAAGGTGGACGAGATCAGCAGCGCGGCCGGGCTGCTGGAAGTAGGCGGCAGTGGCAGCGGCAATGGCAGCGGCAATGGCGGCGGCAGTGCCAGCGCTGCCGAGGGCCCAGCGGCGATTACCGGTTCTGGCATCTTGGTGAGCCACGTGGACCTGATGCCCCCCGGCAGCTCCCGCCTGCTGGTGCGAGATCTCAGCCTGGCGGTCAATGCCGGCGAGCGCCTGTTGGTGGTGGGCCCCAGCGGTTGCGGCAAGACCTCCTTCCTGCGCACGGTGAGTGGTCTTTGGCCACCCACCTCGGGCTATGTGGAACGGCCAGCGGAGGGAGATCTGTTATTTATTCCCCAAAAGCCCTACATGCTGCTGGGCAGCCTGCGGGAGCAGCTCTGCTACCCCCTGGCGCCGGATCGCTTCAGCGATGAGCAATTGCGCCATGTACTGGAGCAGGTGATGCTGGCGGAACTGGTGCAGCGCTATCCAAACCTGGACATCAAGCAGGACTGGCCGCGGCTGCTCTCCCTGGGGGAACAGCAGCGCCTGGCTTTTGCACGGCTACTGCTGAGCTCCCCACGATTTGTGGTGCTGGATGAGGCCACCAGCGCCCTGGATGTAAGCACCGAGCGACACTTGTACAACCTGCTGGCCGAGCGAGAGATGGCCCTGGTGAGCGTGGGTCACCGGCCCACCCTCACCTCCTTCCATGAGCTGGTGCTGGAACTAGACGGCAACGGCGGTTGGCGACTGCTCCCCGCGGCCGGCTATGAAGTGGGCCGCGGCGCCTGAAACCATGCCAAACCCAGACCCCCAGCCCCAGGCCAATGCCGAGCCCCGGGCCAATCCCGAGCCCCGGGCCAATCCCGAGCCCCAGGCCAATGCCGAGCCACAGCCCATTGCCGAGCAACAGGCAAATCCCGAGCAACAGCCGAATGCCGAGCAACAGCCCGATGGCCAACTGAAACCAGCGACCACCAGCGCCACCACCAATGATTCGCCGGCCTTTGGCTGGAGCGCCTACGCCGAGAGAATCAACGGTCGCTTCGCGATGCTGGGATTTGGAGCCGTACTGCTGATTGAAGCCCTCAGCGGCGACAACTTCCTCCACTGGGCAGGCCTGGTGCCCTGAACTTGGTGCCCTGAGCTTGGTGATTTGCGCTTAGTGCCATTCCTCCTAGCTAGGGCAGGGGGATCAAATCCACCTGCCAGAGCCCGTTACGGCCCACCTGTACGGCCAATTCGCGGCCATCGGCCCGCAGGCTCACCTGCTGCGGCACCCCGGGGGGCAGCATCGGAATCAACTGCAGGCTGGCCAGGGAGCGGCGGTAGAGCACCAGTTCGGTGCGCCCCTCCAGCTGCCTTACCAGGACCAGCCGCTCGCCGCTGGCGTCCACGGCCACGCTCAGGGGCTGGCTGTCGGCGCGGTTGAGATTGGGCAGGGGCACGGGCGCCTGGCGTTGCAGGTCCACCAGCACCACCTGCTCCCGACCACCGCGGCCCACGATCAGGGCCAGCCATTGATCCGAGAGGGCCGGCTCCCGGCTGCTGCCGGCCTGCTGCAATTGGCGGTTGAGGGCCGGCAGCGGCATGGGCATGCCGGCCCCACAGCCCGCCAACAGCAGGCCCAAGCCCACCAAGACGCCCGGCACGGGCACGGCTCCTGGGATTTTCATCGTGGTTCCAGGGCCCCCAATCGCGGTTGAGATCCCTGGCCCGGGCCCCGCAGGGCCAGGCCGGCCGGTGGATCCGCCTCCAACAGCGAGCTGAGATCGAACAGCTGCACCCGCTGCCCGCCGTTTTGCACCAGCTGGATTGCCAACCGCTGGCCATTGGGCGCCAGGCTCAAGCGCAACGGCATTGGATTGCCCGGCAAGGGCAGCTGATGCAACCTGCCGGTAACCCTGTCAACAATCTCGGGCAGGCGCTGATCACCGCGCTGCACCAGGGCTGCCACATAGCGACCATTCCAGCTCAGGGCGGGGGAGCTGTGGGGTTCGTGACCCCGCAGTTGGGGCAGGGGCAACAGCTGGCCATCCGGCAGATGCTGCAGCAACAAGCTGGGGCGCCCCTGGCGCTCCCCGATCGTTGCCAAGAACTGGCCATTGCCACTGAGGGCCGGCTCCTGGCGATTGCCAACACTGCCGAGCTCCACGGCGGGGGCCCGGCGCCGGCCCCACCAGCCAGGCGAACCATCGCAACCGCTCAAAAACAACGGCAGTGCCAAAACCGCCAGCTGAATCCCGCACCAGCGCCAAGATTTGCGGCTCCCGCTGGGGTCTCCCCCGGGGCAACCAGGGCCAGGTGGCAGCGGGGTGGGGATCAGTCGTCGAAGCGGGAGCTGTTATCGCGCGGGCGCGACTCACCCGAGCGATCGAGACCAGCGGCGCCGCCTCGCCCTGCCGGAGCCGAGCCATGGGCAGCGGCGCCAGGGCGGCTGCCGGTGGCCAGGGGAGAAAAATCCGCATCGCTGATGCCAGCTGCCCCACGGGAGGCCGCACGGGGAGCACCTGAGATCGGAGTACCCAGGGGCACCCCGGGGGCGCTGGGGCGGGGTTCGCCGTTGCGGGGCTCGCCAGGGCGAGCTGGCGTGGTTGCCGCGGGGCGAGGGGCGCCGGCGAAGGAACTCTCAGCGCTGGTGGGGGCGGCTCGGCGGGAGGAGCGCGGCATGGGCTCGGCTGCGGCGCTGGCACGGCTACCGCGACGACTGTCGGCCGTGGCCTCGCGCTCGCGGCGACGGCTACCGAAGTCGGCGCTGGCATTGCGATTGGAGCCGGCGCTATAGGTGCGGGCACTGGCATCGCGACCTGCCATGGCCCGATCCGGGCCATCTACCTGCTGGTCTTCCACGGCTGCACTGTCGCGCCAGCCACCGCGATCGAGGCCGCGATCCAGGTCTTGGGGATCCCGGCGGCTGGCGGCCCGCTCGGGAATGGCGGCGCGGCTTGGGGGCCGGCTGGGCCGATAAAAATCGTCCGGCTCTTGATCTTCCGGTCTGGAGCGAATGCGGCGGCGCAGGGGCTGGGGCTCGTCGAAGCGATCGCGGTCATCGGCCCAGCCGCCACCACCCACGCGCGGCCGCACCGGTTCGGGCCCGGGCTCCTCGTCGTCGAAGTAGGAGGAGCGCTTGGCCTGCTCGGTGGTTACCCCCCGCAGCCGCACGCTCTCATAGGCAAAGAAAACGGTGGTGCCCGCCAGCAGAAATTGACCGAACTGGAGGATGGGATCGAGACGCCAGCCCTGGAAGAAGAGGATGCCGCCGCAGAGCAGGCCGACGGCCGCGAAGAACACGTCGTAATCGCGGGCCAGCGCAGGCTTGAAGCTGCGCATGAAATAGAGCAGGGCGCCGCCTACGGCCAGCACGATGCCGACGATGCTTGCCCAATTGAGGCTGGCATTGACCATGGACGTCTCACCCGGGCGTCTCACCCGTCAGGCTGCGTAATGACCACTGTAGAGAGTGCTGCCAAACAGATCGCCGAAACGCTGGCAGATGACAGCTAGCTGACGAGTCACAGCCGACTGACGAGTCAACAGCTTTCTGGCCAGCCAACAGCTTTCCCTCCAGCCAACAGCCGTCTGACGAGTCAACAGCCGTCTGACGAGCCAACAGCCGTCTGGCCAGCCAACAGCCGTCTGGCCAGCAAACAGCCGTCTATAGCAGGGTCTGCCTAGACAGGGGCCCGGCCCTGGGCCGCCCCCACCTTGAGCGAAGGCCCCGGAGACTCAGGAGCGACGGTCCACCCGGTCGTTCTGGCTGATCAGGATCAGGGCCAGGGTGATCGGCACCACCACGATCACGGAGCCCCAGGCGAGGCTGCTCAGGAAGTTGGAGAGGGAAGGGGTCATCGTGCTCGCGTCTCGATCTGGAGGCGTTGCTGTGATCCTAGGCAGTCACCGTCGCTGCCTAGGCTTCAGGGGCCTCTACTTAGAGCTTTGTGACGGGCCTGTTCACCGGAGGCGCCCTGGGTATCGTCCATCTGCTGCTCAGCGCCCTGCTGTCAGCCTGGACCCTGCTGTTTCTGTTTCGCATCGTGCTCACCTGGTATCCCCAGGTGGATCTGAGCAAGGGGCCGATGCGGCTGATCGGAGCGCCGACGGAACCTCTGCTGGCCGCCACCCGCCGCTTGATCCAGCCGATCGGTGGCGTCGACGTGACGCCGGTGGTGTGGGTGGGCCTGATCAGCCTGGGGCGCGAACTGTTGGTGGGCCAGCAGGGCCTGCTCAGCCAGCTGTTGCAACACAGTCAGCTGGCCCTGCTGGGCTAGGCGGCGAAGCTTATTTCCCCCCAGGAGGGAACATATCCTGCTCGACAAATTTAGTGTGTATATCGCCGGCTATGAACTCGGGCCGATCCAACAACTGCAAATGAAAATCTATGGTGGTGGGAATACCGGTAACTGCACATTCGGAGAGGGCGCGACGCAGGCGCCTCAGGGCGTGGTCCCGGTCCACTCCCCACACAATCAGCTTGCCAATCAGGGAATCGTAGAAGGGGGGAATCTCATAGCCGGTATAGACATGGCTGTCGATGCGCACCCCGGGGCCTCCCGGAGGCAGCCAGCCTGTGATGCGGCCCGGCGCGGGCCGAAAATTTTGCCGGGGATCTTCCGCGTTGATGCGCACCTCAATCGCATGGCCCTGGAGCCGAATTTGATCCTGAGTAACCGAGATCGGCAAACCGCCAGCGATGCGCAGTTGCTCGGCGATCAGGTCGATACCGGTAACCATCTCAGTGACCGGGTGCTCCACCTGAATGCGGGTGTTCATCTCCATGAAATAAAACTTGCCCGATCTATCCACCAGGAACTCCACCGTGCCGGCGCCCTCGTAGCTGATCGTGCGGGCCGCCGCCACCGCCGCATCGCCCATCTGCCGGCGTAGTTCGGCATTGATGGCCACGCTGGGGGCCTCTTCCAGCAACTTTTGGTGGCGCCGCTGAATCGAGCAGTCGCGCTCCCCCAAGTGCACTACGTTGCCGTGGCGATCGGCCAGCACCTGCACCTCCACGTGCCGGGGCCGATCGATGAATTTCTCCATGTAGAGGCCAGGGTTGCCAAAGGCGGCCTCCGCTTCCCCCTGGGCAGCCTTGAACAGGCTTTCGAGCTGGTCTGGGCCGGGCACCAGGCGCATGCCGCGGCCACCCCCGCCAGCGGTGGCCTTGATCATCACCGGATAACCCATCGCCTCCGCAAGTTCGGCCGCTTGACGGGCGTGCTCCAGCAGCCCTTCGCTGCCGGGGATGGTGGGCACCCCCACCCCCTGCATGGTGGCCTTGGCGGTGGACTTGTCCCCCATGGAGCGGATCGCCTCGGGAGAGGGGCCCACGAAGGTGATGCCGTGATCGCCGCACATCTCGGCGAAACGGTCGTTTTCAGCCAGAAAGCCGTAGCCCGGATGGATGGCGTCGGCCCCACGGGAGGTGGCTGCCGCCAGAATGTTGGGAATATTTAAGTAGCTCTTGCTGCTGGGGGCCTCTCCCACGCACACCGACTCATCGGCCAGCTGCACATGCAGGGCATTGCGATCAACGGTGCTGTACACCGCCACGGTGGGGATGCCGAGCTCCCTGCAGCTGCGCAGGATCCTGAGCGCGATCTCGCCGCGGTTGGCGATCAGGAGCTTGCGGATTGACATGGCCGGACTTTATCAGCGCTCATCCGGTCGCCCTGGTCCAGCCGATTCGCTACAGTGCCGGACGAAGGCCAGGTGTCTTCGCATCACATGCGGATGTGGTGGAATTGGTAGACACGCACGTTTGAGGGGCGTGTGGCTTCGGCCTTGCGAGTTCAAGTCTCGCCATCCGCACTGTTTTGCTAAACCAAAACGCAACTGAAGAGACTCTGGAAAACCGCGGCTACGGCCAAGCCAGTTACAGCGCCGCAAGGGTTTTCAAGAGGCAAAGCAGCGCAAAAGTTTTTAGGACGCAGCAGCTCAAAAACCGTGGTTTTCCAGAGCTTCCCTAGCTGATCAACCAAATCGTTAAGCCAACCTGGCTTGTTCAGCCAATATGCCAGTTTCAGCCGATTTGGCAGTTTAGCCAAGCTGAGGTAAAGATATTTCAAAAATTTCCCCTCACCCCCCCTGAGAGTCAGCGATAAACCCATTTTTGCAATGGTTTTTTGTAATGGGTTTTGTGCGGTCGGGAAAATCCCCAAAAATTTGAGCCCCTACCCGTAAACACTGATGCTGCGCTCGATCTGGTCGGCGTTTGTTCCCTGGCACCGCTGAGCCAGAGCCCCACGGGCTGAGTGGGCCCGCTGGCTCCGATCAACCGGCGCCGTTTAGGCAAAGTGCTCTGGCGATACCTGCCTGCCTGAATGGCCTAGCTGACTGGCCCGTCTGGCAGGCCTTGCTGACTGGCCCGTCGGAACGGTCTGGCTGCACGGTCTTTCGGAATTATTCTGCCGAAACCATTTGACCGGCACAGTCATTTTTGCCGGCACAGTTGGCAAAGTCGGCACAGTCATTGCCGGCTCGGCCCTCCCGCCCTGTAGTTCCTCCAATGCGGGCCCAGCTGGCGGGTGGCAGGGCCAATCCGCCTGGCTGCCCCCAATCCGCTACCGCCGCCCAAATCCACTGCCGCCGCCCAGTTGACGCAGAAGACAACCACTCCAGCCCCAGGGGCCCTGGTGCTGATGAGCAATGGCCCGGGCGAGATGGCCACCTGGGTGCATCCCCTGGCCCTGCGCCTGCATCGCGACCAACCGCTGCGTCCCCTGGTCGCCGCCGCTCCGATCGGCCTGCGGCTGGTGTTGGTGCCCTGTCCCAACGCCACCGGCAAGGAGCACCTGCTGGCCGAGAGCTGGGGACTGTTTGAACAGATCACCAAGGCCCGCAATTTCTGGTCGCTGCTGCTGCGGCCGCGGCGCTACGGCCCCTGGCCAGCCCAGGGGGTGGTGGTGTTCCTGGGCGGCGACCAATTTTGGAGCGTGCTGCTCTCGGCGCGGTTGGGCTATCGCCACCTCACCTATGCCGAATGGGTGGCCCGCTGGCCCCGTTGGAACGACCGCATCGCCGCCATGGGGCCCAGGGCCGCCGAGCGCCTGGCACCCCGCTGGCGCGACCGCTGCACGGTGGTGGGCGACCTGATGGCCGATCTCTCCGCCGATGCTCGCAGCCAGACGCCCCTGCCGGCCGGGGAGTGGCTGGCGCTGCTGCCCGGCTCCAAGCGGGCCAAATTGTTGGTGGGCATGCCGTTCCTGCTGGAGGTGGCGGATCGGCTGGCGGCGTTGCGCCCCGGCTGCAAATTCCTGCTGCCGGTGGCCCCCACCACCTCGGTGGCCGAATTGTGTGGTTACGCCGCCCCCGGCAATCCCCTGTTCCGCTTTTACAGCTCCGGCCAACCCCTACTGGTGGCGGGCAGCTTGCCTGGCGGAGAGGCCCTGCGCACCCCCGCAGGCACCACCATCGAGCTGCTGGTGGTCCATCCCCCCCACGGGGCGCTGGCCCAGTGCAATCTGGCCCTGACCACCGTGGGGGCCAACACCGCCGAACTCGGCGCCCTGGGGGTGCCGATGGTGGTATTGGTTCCCACCCAGCATCTGCAGCTGATGCAGGCCTGGGATGGCTGGCTGGGGCTACTGGCTCGCCTGCCGCTGCTGCGCCGTCTGCTGGGGGTGGCGCTCACGGCCTGGCGCATGCGCCACCGCGGCTTCCTGGCCTGGCCCAACATCGCCGCTGGCCGGGCGGTGGTGCCGGAGCGGGTGGGGGCGATCACCCCCGCCCAGATCGCCGCCGAGGCAGCCGATTGGCTGGCCAATCCCGAGCGCCTCGCCGGCATGCGGGCCGACCTCCAAAGCCTGCGGGGTCGCCCCGGTGCTGTGGCGGCCCTGGCCGCGCAGGTGGAGCTGCTGCTGCCGAATTTGCCCGCCGCCCCAGCGGGTGCCCCAGCAGGTGACCCAGCAGCACCATCGCCCGGGCGGCAGCTGGATTTATGAACTAAACCGCATATGAACTAAATCGCTTATTAACCAAACCACTTATTAACTAAACCGCTTATTAGCTAAACCGCAGCGAGAATGGCCGCCAAACCCCTAACGATAACCGGCCCTGCCAGCAGGGCGATAACCAGCCCTAGCGGCGAAAATGATAAAAGTCAGCAGCCGTGGGGCGAGATCTGCCCCCAATAGCTACTGCTTTAGCGCTACGGCTTTAGCGCTACTGCTTAGGCGCTATTGCGTAGGTGCCACTGCCTAAGCGCTACTGCCTAAGCGCCACTGCCTAGTATCCAGTTACTGCCCCCTTCGCCTGGGTCCCTCCAGCTGCTCGCCATGACCGACCCCACCCAGCTCCAGGCCAACGAGCCCCACTGCAGCGGGCCGAGCCCCCAGCAGAGCGATGAGCAATGGCGCAAAACCCTCACGCCCGAGCAATACGCGGTAGCCCGCAAGGGGGGCACCGAACGGGCCTTCACCGGCATCTACTGGGATAACAAGGCCAGCGGCATGTACCGCTGCGTCTGCTGCGACAACGAGCTGTTCAGCTCCGATACCAAGTTTGAATCGGGCACCGGCTGGCCCAGCTTCTGGGATGGTGCCAAACCCGGCGCCATCAGCCGCCACGACGATCGCAGCCATGGCATGGTGCGCTCGGAAATACGCTGCAGCCGCTGCGATGCCCACCTGGGCCACGTATTCAACGATGGTCCGGCACCGACGGGGCTGCGCTATTGCGTGAATTCAGCCTCGCTAAACTTCCAGCCAAACTGATCCCATCGCTGCGGCGGGATGGGCAAAGCGCAAAATAGACACCCTTATGCCCTTTAACATCCGGTAACTTCGCGGCCGCCTAGTGCCAAGGGCTTAATTGTTTTGAGATCAATTGGTCTGATTACTAGGCATCTCTCCCCCGGACAAGGGAAGACGAGTATAAATCAAAGGGCTAATTTTACCAGGGATCTTCAAAGCCCGTATCGCGATCATCTCGCTGACGGGGGGCTGGATCCTGTCGGGTAGTTGGATCCTGGCGCCCGGCCTCGGGCAGGGGTTCCACCTCCACATCCAGTGGACCACTGTCGTGGCGGCGCGGGGCGGGGCGGGCCTCCAGGCTGCGGCCGGCGGGAGCACTGGGCTGCGATGGGGATCTTTCACCTCGATCGAGCTGGCGATCCTTGATCGGATCAAGGCTGCGGCTGGCTGGTCTATCCAGCTCACGGGGATCCTGATCCCAGCGGTTTTGTAGCTGGGGCTCGCGATTTGGCAGATCGAAATCTTGGCGACCTAGATCTCGATTGTCGTGATCACGAACAAAAGCATCACCACCATCTAGATCACGCCCATAGGCATCACGTCCAGAAGTATCTCGACTATATGCATCTCGACTATAAGCATCGCGGCCACGGGAGTCATCGGCTGCAGTATCGAAACGGCTTGGATCGCGATCATAACGATCCTGGTCGTATGGATCGCCACTGCCTAGGTCACTCCTGTCCAGTCCTCGCCTATCTGATTCTCTCCTATCTGGGTCGCGCCTGTCTAAATCTGGCCTCGCTCGCTCGCCCCTATCCAAATCTCGGCGATCAAAGTCCTGACGATCTAAATCGCGACGATCCAGATCCCGGCGATAGGAATCATCTTGATCGAGATCGAAGCGGTCGCGCCCCAGCTGATCCCGATCTCGATCTTCCCGCTCACCGCGATCGAGATCCTGGCGGTCGAGCTGGCGGCGGGGGGGGCTATCTAGCCCCCTGGGATCGCGGTCCTCTGATCTGAACTCGGGCTCGTCTTCATCCAGGTAGCGCCTTTGGCGCAGGGGCTCGCGCTCGCGCCGCTCCTCCACCTCCACGTACTCCAGCTGCTCCTCCGGCACCACGGCCCGACTGGTGGCGGGCTGGATGCGTCGCTGCTCGCTGGTGGCGGCCTGGCCGGCGGCCAACTGGTTTTCCACCGGCACCATGCTGGTGCGGAAGCGATCGCGCTCCTCCTGCTCCCAGCTGGAGCCACCGATGCCAAGTTTTTCCAGCAGACCACTGCTCAATTGCTTGAGCTTTTCATCGGCCCCCTCATAGACAATGATCCGATCTGGGCCGCTGCTCACCAGTTCCGCCACCGGCAGCTCCCAGGTGCTCAACACCCCTTCTCCCAGCAGAGGCACGCCGAGGGCACCAATCACCAGGCTGGCCAGTTCGCCAGTTTCAATATCAAAACTAAAGCCAAGAACCCGGCCCAATACATTGCCAGCCTCGGTGATCACCTGGCAATTGATCACCTTGCTATAGCGCTCAGGATTGAAGGCCTCCACCAGGGAATCGGCCGAATCCACCAAAATCACATCGCCCACCTGGCGGATCCGATCCAGGGGCATCCAGCGGGGCAGGCCCGGCAGAAAGCGGGTGAGCGGGTTGTCCCGCAGGCCGAGGGCCACCACCTCCCGCCGATCGATGTCCACCACCACCTCCCCCACCACCCCCAGGCGGCGGCCCGTATCGCGGGTGATCACCTGGGTTCCCATCAGCTCCGAGCGCAGCCAGAGCCGATCGCTGGGGGTGGCTGAACCGGGATCCGCAGCAGGGGGGATGGAGGAGGTCAAGTCGGCAGATCCTGGACGGGTCTAGGGAGAGGAGCAGGGCCCAGTCGATCCATTGTGGCGCAGGCTGTCGCGATCAGCCCTTCAAGATCGAGCGGTCGCGATCAAGGGGGCGCGGTCAAGCGGCCGGGGGCATGCCCACCACCTGGGTGTGGGCACCGCGGGCCTGGGTGACGCCGATGGTGCGGTTGGCGGCGGCGATCATCGGCCGCCGGTGGCTGACCACCAGGAACTGGGCGGCATCGGCCTGGGCGGCGATCAGCCCCGCCAGCCGTTCCACGTTCACCCCATCGAGGAAGCTGTCCACCTCGTCCAGGGCATAGAAGGGGGAGGGGCGAAAGCGCTGCAGGGCGAACAGAAAGCTGAGGGCGGTGAGCGACTTCTCGCCGCCGCTCATCGCCGCCAGCCGCCGCACGGCCTTGCCCTTGGGATGGGCCACCAGGGTGAGACCCCCCTCCAGGGGCGCCTCGGGGTTGTCCAGTTGCAGCTGCCCCTCCCCCTCCGATAGCCCCGCGAAGATCTCGCGAAAGTGGCCATCCACGGCCACAAATGCTTCCATGAACGCCTCCTGGCGCAGGGTGGCCACGGTTTCGATCCGCAGCAGCAGCTCCTGCCGCTCCTTGTTGAGCACTTCGAGGCGTTCATCCAGCTCCGCCAGCCGCTGTTCCAGCTGCTCCAGCTCCTCTAAGGCCAGCATGTTCACCGGTTCCAGGGCCTCCATCCGCTGCTGAAGCAGCTGCAGTTCCCGCTGCAGGGCCTC
Source organism: Prochlorococcaceae cyanobacterium (assembly GCA_044356375.1). GTDB lineage: Bacteria > Cyanobacteriota > Cyanobacteriia > PCC-6307 > Cyanobiaceae > UBA5018. The sequence goes on from JBIKWK010000019.1 coordinate 12,719, forward strand.
CAGGCCAGCGGCCCGCACCGGCTCGGGAATGGCGGGGGGTGGATCGGGCAGCTGGCGCTGGAGCTGCTCCAGCCGCTGCTGGCCGCTGCGCCTCTCCTCCTGCAGCCCCAGCAGTTCCTGGGCCAGCCGCTGCAGTTGCCACTGTTGCTGTTGCAGCTGTAGACGCCGGTCGGCCAGCTGGGCTTCGGCGATATCCCGAGCGCGCCGCCGCTCGCCAAACCGGGCTTGCAGCTCCTGTTGGCGGCCCTCCAGGGCGGTGCGTTGCTGCTGGTCCTGCTGCTGCCGCTGTTTCCACTGCTCCCGTTCAGCCACCAGCGCCTGCACCGCCGCCACCAGGCGCCGCTCATCGCCGTCGAGGGCCTGCAAGCCCGTGGTGCACCGCTCCAGCGCCAGGCTCCGCTCCCGCCGGGCGGCCAGCAGGCCATCCCGCTGCTGGCGGGCGGCGGAAAGGGCGGCATCGGCGCCCTCCAGCTCCCTTTGCAGCCCCTGCCAGCGGGCCACATCACCCGAGGCGGCGGCCTGGGCTTCCGCCGCCTCCAATTCTGTCAACTGGCTGAGGAGGGGAGCGATCTGGGCCTCCAACTGCTGCTGGCGCGGGCCATCGACGCCGATCGCCGCCGCCAGGGCGGCGAGGCGATCGGCCAGCTGTTGCTGGCGCTGCTGCTGGGGGGCCAGGGCCCTGGCGGCTGCTCTGTACTCCGCCTCCAGGGCGGCCCGGCGCTGCTGGCGCTGCAGCAGCGCCGGGCGCAGGGCCTCCAGCTGCTGGGCCAGCTCCGCCTCCCGCCGCCGACAGGCCACCAGGCTCTCGCCCAGCTCCAGCAGCCGCCGGCGCAGCGGTTCGGCCTCGTCGCCCTCGGGGCTGCTGCCAAAGCTGAGCTGGCCGCTGCGCTGCTGCAGGCTGCCGCCGGTCATGGCGCCGCTCTTCTCCAGCAGCTCCCCATCGAGGGTCACCGCCCGGCAGCGGCCCAGTTCGCGGCGGGCGCTGCTGAGATCGCCAAACACCAGGGTGTCGCCGAACACGTAGCGAAATACCTCGGCGTAGACCGGCTCGTGGCGCACCAGGTCCACGGCCCGCCCCACCAGGCCCCCGCCAGCGGCATTGGCACCATAGGCATTGGCACCAGGGCCCAAACCAGAACCGGGCGCTTCCCCCCGCCGCAGGGCGGCGGAATTGCTGGAGCCGGCATTGCTGGAGCCGGGGCTGCTGGAGCCGGCGCCGTAACCGCTGCCGCGGATCTTGTTCAGCGGCAGAAAGGTGAGCCGACCGGCGCGGCGGCTCTTGAGCAGCTCGATGGCGCGGGCGGCGATGCGGTCGTCGTCCACAACCACCTGGCCGAGGCGGGCGCCGGCCGCCACCTCCAGGGCCAAGCGGTGCTGCTCCTGCACCTCCCCCAGCTGGGCGACGGGGCCATGGATGCCCTCCAGGCCGGCCTCCAGCAGCATGCGCAGGGCGCCGGTGCCACGGCTCTCCTGGAGGGTTTCGCGGCGGCTATCGAGGCGGGCGATCTCCCGCTCCAGCTGGGCCTGCTCCTGCTCCAGGCGGCTGCGGGTGCGCTGCTGCAGGGCCAGGGCGGCAGCTAGCTCCTGGAGCCCGGCCTGCTCCTGGGCCAGGTCTACTTCCAGCTGCTGCCATTCCCGTTCGGCCAGCTGCGACTGCTCGGCGGCGCTGCGGCCAGCATCGGCTTCTCCGGCCTGTTCGGCGCTGAGTTCCAGTTGGCGCTGGCGGTTCTGGCGCAGCCGTTCCAGCAGTTGCTGCAATTCAGCCTGCAGCGGCGCCAGGCCCTCGCTGAGCTGCTGGCGCTGCTGGCTGCGCTGGCGCTGCTGCTCCAGCCAGCTGCCGCTGCGGTCGGCCACCTCCCCCAGGCGTCGGCGGGAGAAATCGACAGCCGCTTCTGCATCGCGGCAGGCGGCCTCGGCGGCTTGCAGGGGCTGTTCGTCGTCGTTGGCCTGGAGCAGCTGCAGCTGCTGGCGCAGCTCGGCCTGCTGGCCGGCCAGCTGCTGGCGCTGGCGCTGCAGGGCCTCGGCATCCAATTGGTGCTTTTCCGCTTGGCGGGCCAATTCGCGGGCCCTGGCCTCCAAACCGGCCAGTTCGGCCTGCACGGCCAGCAGCTGATCTTCTCCGAGGGCCTTCACCTCGGCTTGCAGCTGTTCGAGCAGGGCGGCGGCGGCGGTGATTTCGCCCTCTTTCACCAGCAGCTCCGCCTGGCCCTGCTGCTGCTGCTGCTCGAGGGCCTGCTGGCGCTGGTCTAGCTGCCCCAGGGCCAGGGTGGCGGCCTCCCAGGCCAACAGCTGTTCCTGCAGGCGGCCTGTCTGGAGGCGCTGGCGCAGCTCCTGATAGCTGCGGGCCTTGGCGCAGTCGCGCTCCAGTTTTTGGCGCGACACCAGCAGCTCCTGGCGCACGATGTCGCAGCGCTCCTGGCTTTCCTGCACCTCGGCGAGCTTGCCGCGGCTCTGCTCGATGCGGGTGTCGAACAGGGCCACCCCTGCCAGTTCATCGATGATGCCGCGGCGATCGCGGGAGCTCATCGAGACGATGCGGGTGACATCGCCCTGCATGACCACGTTGCTGCCCTCTGGATCCACCCGCAGGCGGCGCAGTTGGCCCTGCAGCTGCTGCAAATTGCAGGGCACACCGTCGGCGTTGAAGCTGCTGCTGTAGGTGCCCCCCGGCGCCACCCGCAGCCGCCGGCTGACGGTCCAGCTGCTCTGGCCGGGCTGGATCCAGGGACCCTGCTCCACCTGCTCCAGGCCCAATTCGGATGGATCGGGCTGCCAGTCGGCCAGGTCAAAGCGCACGCTGACCAGGGTTTCGGCGGCGCGGCCCTGGCGGAGCATGGCGCTGTTGATCAGATCGGGCAGCCGTTCGGCGCGCATGCCGCGGCTGGTGGCCAGGCCCAGACAGAACAGCACCGCATCGAGGATGTTGCTCTTGCCCGAGCCATTGGGGCCTGTAACCACCGTGAAACCGGTCTCCAGCGGGATCGAGATCGAGCCGCCAAACGACTTGAAGTGGGTGAGCTCGACCTGATTGATGTGGACCAACAGGCCCATTCGCCAGTCAGCGGAAATGTAGCGGAAGCTGGCCGGAGCTCAAGGGAGTTCCTAACTTGGGCTGAGGACCGCGCCCGAGGCTGAATGGATCCCAATACCAGGCCGGATACCGATAGGACGCTGGATCCCGATACAAAGCTGGATGCCAACAAGAGGCTGGATGCCAATACAAGGCCGGATACCGATAGGACGCTGGATGCCGTTAGCGAGCTGGATCCCACGCCAGGGCCGTCTCCAGAAGCGGGGCTGAATCCCGAGCCATGCCCAGATCCCCAGACGAGACTTGATCCCAATACGGGGCTGGGCCTGGATCCCCTGACTCCCGATCTGCTCAGCCCCAATCACCTCAGCCCCAACCATTTCAGGCCCGATCCCCTCAACCCCACGGCAACCAGCCCCGCAGTGACCAACCCCACGGCGACCAACCCCACGGTTACCAGCCCCGCAGCGATCAACCCCGAATTCCAGGCCGCCAAGCCCCGGGGAGGGGGGGCGGCGCCCCTGCCGCTGGTGAACAGCTTCCGCGAGCGCTTCGAGGCGCTGCTGCCCCGCATCCAGGAGCAGTGGCCCAGCGTGGCCCGCCACAGCCTGGAGGCCAGCCGCGGCAGCCTGGAGGAGGTGGCGGCGGTGATTGCAGCCCAAACGGGCCGCACCGCCACGGTGGTGCAGGAGCAGCTGCTGGAACTGCTGCAGGTGGCAGGCGAGCAGACCGCCCGCCTGGCCGATGGCCTCGAACCGCTGGAGCAGCAGCTGCAGCGCCTGCTAGACGAACTCGACGCCACCCTGCGGCCCCGGCTGGAGGCGCCGGTGCGTCAGCGGCCCCTGTTGGCCGTGGGCCTGGCCGCCGGCGTGGGCCTGCTGGTTGGCATGCTGCTCTCCTCCAGACGGCGCCAGGCATGACTGAGTCGCAGCCCCAGGGCCAGCGCCCGAGCCAGGGCCAGGGTCGCGGCCCCGGGATGGCTGGACGGGTGACGGCCCTGGCCGCCTCGGTGATGGATCTGCACGTGCGCATCGCCCTGCAGGAAATGGACCGGGAGAAGCGGCGGCTGATTGGCGGCGGCCTGTTTTTGATCCTGGGGGGAGTGTTGATGCTGCTGGCCCTGGTGGCGCTGCAAGCGGCCCTGGTGGTGTGGCTGGTGCAGGGCCAGGGCTGGAACCTCGGCCAGGCGCTGCTGGCGGTGGCGGCCCTGGATTTGACGGTGGCTGGCGCCAGCCTGCGGCTCGGCGGCCTGCTCACCAAGGGGCCCTACCTGCCCCAAACCATCGAGGGCCTCAGCCGCACCAGCCGGGCCCTGCTGGGCCGCTGAGCACAGAGCAGATCTTGGTGATCACCGGCATCACCTATTTCCCGCCGCCGTAGTTTCCAGCCCAGCCTCAAACCCCCATTGAAGAGCGACCACTGGTTCTACCGGGTGTTCCAGGCGTTGCCCGATCTAATCCGCTGGCTGCCGGCTAACGATGCTGATTCTGGCTCCGGCTTTGCTGACCAGGGCCTGGCGGCAGCGGGCCAGGGAATGCTGGAAGCGGGAGAGGACAGTCTTTATCGCTTTTCGGCGCCAGAGCTAAAAGCCCTTAGCCACCGCCTTGATGGCCTGCTCTGGCCCAGGGATTCAGCATCTGGCTCCGAGGCTCTGCCGGTGGTGATCCTCGAGGTGCAGATGCACCCCAATCCGGTCTTTCACCACCGTTTAGCGGCCGAAACCTTCCGCTTTCTCCAGCAGCAGCCCCAGGTGCGCCACCTGCGGGTGGTGGTGCTCCTGGCCCATGGCCGGCTGAACCTGGGGCCAATGCAACCCGCCGCCCTCGGGCGCTTCCTCACAGAAGACGTGGCCTGGGTGGATCTAGAGGCACTTTGCCGCCAGCAAAGCACAGATCCCCTGCTGGCGCTGCTCACCATCCCCCTGCGGCCGGAGCCAGAGCTGAGCAGTTGCTGCCAGGAAATCCTGGCGTTGCGACCAGAACTGCTGGAGTTGATTTTGCCTATGCTTGTGGAAAGATTCGCTGAGCTGAGCACCGAGCAGATCATGGTGATCACCGGCATCCCCCTAGACGACCTGCGCCACACCCGCGCCTTCCAGGAAATCCTCAGCGAGGGCCGACAGGAAGGCCAACGCCAGGAGGCCGCCGCCCTCACCCTGCGGCTACTCGAACGCCGCTGCGGGCCCCTTCTCCCCGCCACCAGGGCCGCCATCGAGGCGCTGGAGCTGGCACAGCTGGAGACCCTGGCAGAGGAGTTGCTGGACTTCAGCGGCGCGGCAGACCTGCTGCGCTGGCTGGAGCTGCAGCAGGGCTGAGGGCTGAGGCCAAGGCTCTGGCCAACCTGGCGGCGACTGCTGTGATTTTCAAACCACCGGATCCACACCAAACAATACTGAAGCTAAGCAGACTCTGGAAAGCGAAGAAGACTCTGGAAAATCACCATTTCGGCGACCCTTTCGCCCGAAAACCCACGCCACTTAAGTGCTCCATTAGCCTTGGGTAGTGCGTTCCAGAGCTTCCCTGTTAAATCGAGGCGCCTACGGCGCCTTCCGCAACAAACCAACAGCCTTAAATCCAACAGCCAAGGGTTAAGAAAATCCAAGTGTTAAGGGATTAAGCGTTTAAGAGTTAAGAAAAACAGCCCTGGGGGAGGCAGACCACACGCAAACCGACGAAGTCGCTGACGAAGTCGGGCTGGAGACGGTCGCGGCAGGCAGAGCGGCAGTACCCGGGGTGGATGTCCCAGGAGCCGCCGCGCAGCAGCCTATCGGCATAATCGTCATCTCTCTTGACATCGACATTAATTGCATCCGCGTCAACCCAAGCGCTCCCATCTAGCGGTGCTCCCTCATAGTTGGCATGCCATTGATCCAGGCACCACTCCCACACATTGCCGTGCATATCCCGCAGACCCCAAGCATTAGCAGGAAACATGCCCACCGGTGTAGTTTGCTGCCGATACTCGCCCTTTGGGCCATCGCCATATGTGTAATCTCCCTTGAAATTGGCAAGCCCTGGGCTGATCGTTTCGTCAAAGTGAAAAGGTGTGCTGCTGCCCGCCCGACAGGCATATTCCCACTGAGCTTCGCTGGGTAAACTGTAATGACGACCCGTACGCTGGCTCAAACGATTGCAAAATTCGATGGCATCCTCCCAGCTCACACACTCCACAGGCCGCTGATCGGTGTTTAACTCACCAGCCAACAGACGAGCACTTCCGCCCTTTTCACCATAGCCAGCCTGAAAACGGGAAGGATTTAGCGACAACTCCCTACCCCAGCTCTCCCCATCCTGGGGCTGCCAACCCGCCACTTCTCGCCACTGGGCCTGGGTGATTGGCGTTTGGCCCATAAAAAAACCCTCCAATTGCACCAGATGCAGAGGGCCTTCGTCGTCATCTCGACCTGGCTCTTGAGCTGGGGAACCCATCCAAAACCGACCGGGCGGGATCCAGAGCATGGTGAGGGCGGGGGCATTTTCCAGCAAACCTTGCTGGGGGCCTTGCCCAGCTGAAGATTGCTTTGCCAATGCCTCAGTACTTACTGCCTTACCACTGTCTGCCTTGCGGCTAGCGGCATTGCCACTGGCTGCCTTGCGGCCAACTGTCTTGCCACTGGCTGGCTTATCACTACCTGGCTTACCACTGGGAAGCGGCGATGGCGCCAACAGCTCTCGGAACCCCTGGGTTTGAGCGAGGTAGCGCAACAAAAAACGCTGCCGATGGGGGGTTTGGGTCATGGCGGCGAAAAGGGAGGCGCGAATCCAGCGGCGGCGGGCGCGGGGCCCTGGCGGAAGCCGAGGCCGAGGTGAGGAGCCCCTGGGGCACCCCCTGGCGCTGTGCGGATCAGCGAGCCAAGCTGGCCGATCACTGGAACGGGTCTGGACCCTTCTTGTACACCCGTTGGCATTTCTGGCAACAGTTCTGACGGTGAAGGGTGCTGGGGGAGGCAGACCACACGCAAACCGACGTTGTTGTTGACGTTGTCGGGCTGGTGATGGTTGCAGTAGGCAGAGCGGCAGTTCCCAGGGTGGTTGTTCCAGGAACCGCCGCGCAGCAGCTGCGCGACCCGCCCGACCATAAGTTAAGTGAAAACCCTGATTCGCGATCAGCAAAATCATCGATCCGCGTTCAGCCCAGCAAGCCTTCGCCGTAGGGCAGATTGCGAAACAAGCGGCGGCGCAGGCGCCAGGTGTGGCCGTGGGCCAGGTGGGCATTCCAGCTCCGCAAGCTGGCCCTGGCGGTGGCGGCGGGCAGCTGGCCAGCCGCTAACGCCGCAGCTTGCAAGCGCAGTCGGCGGCGACCTTTGCGCAGGTTGTGATTGCGCACCCGCACCAGGCCAGGCATCACAAAAAAACCCCACAAAACTGGCGCCATCGCCGCAGCGGCGGATTTGGCTTTTGATCGGATGCAGCCTCAGGCGCAGGGCGGCCAGCTCCGCCTCCACCAGGCATCTGGCTTGCCGCAACGGCTCGGGGCTGTCGGCAAAGAGGGCGAAATCATCCACGTAGCGCAGGTAGGCGCTAATGCCAGGCAGGGCGCTGAGGGTGTGATCGAGTTGGTTGAGGTGAAAGTTGGCGAGGAACTGACTGGTGAGGTTGCCGATCGGCAGGCCACGGGCACGCTCCAGGGGGGTGAGCAGGCTGTCGCCGGGGAAGGCATCGAGAGCGGGGCCTATGCAAGCGCCATTGGCCAGGATCTGATCCAGCAGCCAAAGGGTGCTGGGGCAGCTGATGCGCTCCCGCAGCTGGGCGCGCAGCAGGGTGAGATCGAGGCTGGGGAAGTAGAGGCGAATGTCGGCGCTGAACACCCAGCGGTGGCGGGCGGCGGCGGCGATGAACTGGCGCAGGGCGCGATGGCTGCCGAAACCGCGCCGATTGGCGAAACTGCCGGGGTGGAAACCCCGCTCGATCGGCGGCACGATCACGGCACAGAGGGCATGGTGCACCACCCGATCTCGATATGGGGCGGCGCTGATCAAGCGCGGTTTGGGATCGCGAATTGTGAAGCGGCGGTAGGGGCCGGGCTGGTAAGAAAAGCTGCGCAATTGTTGCTGCAACAGCAGCAATTCGGCTTTCAGATTGGCATGGAAAGCCAGCACATCCGGCCGGTAGCGCTTACCGCGCTGGGCGCGGCGGGCGGCGGCGAGCAGATTGGCGAAGCTGGTGATACGGAAGAACAGCCGCCGCAGGGGTTTCACGCTGGTGAACCGGGGGCGGGGGCGACTTGGCGTTGCTGGGAAAGCCAGCCACTGAGTTGACGGCCGGTGGCGGCGATCAGGCGGCTGGCGTGTTCGTAACGGCGCAGATCGATCAAGTTGAATTCATGCAGCAAGCGGGTTTGCAGCTGGATCAGGTGCAGGCGGCCGGCGAGGGGTTCGAGAATCGGCAGCCGCTCGCGCTGGAAGCGGGCCAGGGCCAGCTGCTCCATCAGCTCATAGAGATTGGCAATCAGCCGATCCCCCAGGCCAAAGCGGTGCTGGCGAGGTAAACAATGCAGGATGGGAATGAACCAACGAATCAACTCCAAGGTGGCCTCAAGAATCGGTAACTCAGCAACACTGGGCTTGAACGCTGGGGCGGCAGGAATGCTGGGTTCGCCTTGGAAGCCGGGGGTGGCATTGGCCATGGGGAGATGGTTACAAAAAATCGAGGCGCCTACGGCGCCATGCACAATAATCCAACAGCCTTAAATCCAACAGCCAAGGGTTAAGAAAATCCAAGTGTTAAGGGATTAAGAGTTTAAAAGCTAAGAAGAACAGCCCTGGGGGAGGCAGACCACACGCAAACCGACGCCGTAGTAGACGAAGTCGGGCTGGAGATGGGGGCGGAAGGCAGAGCGGCAGCACCCGGGGAGGTCGCCCCAGGAGCCGCCGCGCAGCAACTTGAAACGGGATTCTTCATCTTTCTTAATATTTGTCTGATTGACATCCACATCCACCCAGGCGCTGCCATCTTTAGGTACTCTATCGTGATCATAATTTGAATGCCATTGATCCAGGCACCACTCCCACACATTGCCGTGCATATCATACAGGCCCCAAGCATTGGCAGGGAAAGGTTTCACGTCTGAAGCATTGGCTGAAAACATGCCCACCGGCCTGGTCTGCCCCCGATACTCCCCGCTGGGGCCATCGCTATAGATGCGCCTACCATGGTAATTAGCCAGCTCCGAGCTGAGAGTTTCGCCAAAGTGAAACGGCGTGGTGCTGCCAGCCCGGCAGGCATATTCCCACTGGGCTTCGCTAGGTAAACTATAATGGCGGCCAGTGCGCTGGCACAGGCGATTACAAAATTCGATCGCATCCTCCCAACTCACCTGCTCCACCGGCCGCTGATCGGTGTTTGCTTCTCCATCAAAAAGGCGAGCCTTTCCGCCCTTTTGATTATCGCCACCCCGGAAATGGGAAGGATTTGGCTTCAACTCCCTGCCCCAGCTTTCCCCATCCCGAGGCTGCCAACCGGCCACCTCTCGCCACTGGGCCTGGGTGATCGGCGTTTGGGCCATGAAAAAACTCTCCAACTTCACCAAATGCTGGGGGCCTTCATCGTTAAAACGCTCAGGCTCCTCAGGGGGAGAGCCCATCAGGAATTCCCCCTTCGGGATCTCCACCAGCGTGAGTGTCAGCGGATCGGCCGCTTCCGCAATGGCACCTGGGGGAAGATTTTCGCGCTGCAGCGGCTCATAAAAAGCCTGGGCACTACCTCTAGAGCGATGGATCTCAACAACTGGCTGCTGGCTGGATTTTTTCTTGGTGCGATCATCCGGCTTAGAAGTGATCGTTAGCTTGGCCGTTTCAAAGCTGATCGGCAACAGCTCGATCTCCTGATAGCGGGCGGTGCTAAAGCTGATCAGATCCGGTGCGGGTATTGGCAATAACTTGGCGGTTTCGTACGGCAGATCTTTAAAGGTAAAGTGTTCCTTCGGCCAAGGCTCATAGAAATCTTCCTGGGTTCCAGCACTACTCCAACCCGCTTCGATATCATTCGCCAATTTTTCATATTCCTGGCCCAATCCCCGCAAACAACTTGGAGCCACCGTGGCGAAAGCAGCCAGCAGCGCTTCGAGATTCTCGCCTTTACTGTCGCGAGGATTGCACAGCAGCACTTCGAATTGATCAGTACTGCGATTCAGGCTTTTGGCCACCTGCTCCATCACGGCATCAAACACCTGGCGGGCCTCCCATACCCTCAAGCCATCCCGCAACCGCAGCCTGAGGTCCTCATCCACGAGTTGCAGCAACTGCCGATCGATAGGCACCAAGGTCTGCTGCTGCTTGGCATTTGCCGCCGCAGGCTGCTGGGGAATGGATAAATTTTTGAACAAACCACTGAGCAACACCTCCGCCTGCTCGGCCGAGCCGCTGCCAGGCACCAACAAGTGCTGAAGCAAACGCACCACCGGCAGGGTGATCACCGGGGCAAAAGTGAGCAGCGCCAGCAGGCGCCGAGCCTTACGGCTGGCAGTAAATAAAAACACAGCCAGCAGATCCTCCACCTCATCAGGCCCAGGGGCTTCCGCAATAGCCGCAGGGCCGTCGCTCTCTGGAGGGGGAGGTGCAATGCCATTGACCTCTTTTGTTGGCAGGGGAAAGCGATAGGCCAGGGCACTGCCACCCCGCGCCCCGCAGATCAAACTCGCCCAGGCGCCCAGGGCGGTGGGCTCCAGTTCCATCAACGGCAAGGTGAGGCAGCCTTTCGCCTGGGCGGCTCGCTGCTGCGCCGTCGCGATCTCCCAGTTATCAACAGGGATCCAACCAAGCTGGGGGTTTGGCTGAACGGAGCGCCGAGCCCTAACCCAGCCAGCCTGCCGCTGAGCCAGGACAGTCCGCAGCCACATCCGCTGGGGCAACACCTGCAGCAGAGCCAGCGGCTGCGCGGCTGCCCAGTTTTGCAACAACTTGGCCAAGGAGCCGTCGTACCAGATCTCGTGCACGCCATCGCTCACCAGTAGCAACAGAGATCGTTCCGTGCGCTGGCGCAACAACTGCGGGGAACAGGAGCGTCCCTTGATCGTTTTCAGTAGCGGCTTGCCACTGGAATCCAGCCCCAACTGCCAGCAGCGCAGATCACGCCAACGCACATCCTTGCCCAGCCGACGGGGCAGTTCCCGTTGCAATCGCCGCCACAGCGCCATCGATGGCGTGCTGTCAAACAGCAAATCAAGAGATAACCAGGCCTGCCTCCGGGCCGTCAGCACCGGCTGCCAGGGGCGGTTTTCGATGCGAGCCCGAGCGATCTGCTCCACCGTGGCGGCCACATCCAATTGACACCGGGGACCCTGTTGCACCCATCGGTTCAACGGGGAAAGAGCGCGGCGAAAGCTGCTTGCACGGTTGAGCAGACCCGGATCGGCCACGCCCACGGAGAGAGAATCCCGCGACGGTGGCTCCGGGCCAAACGCTGGCACCAACGGCACCTCCCTCTCGGGGGTGGGTTTCGGTGGGCTGGGATGATCTTCAATCGCGGAGTTGAGCAGAGCCGAGGGGCTCCGAGAACCCGTCAGCTGCTGGGCCTCCTGCTGACCAAGATCAACAGGCCCTAGCTGGGCTGATTTGTCTAGTAGGTACTGAGGTGAATCGAGGCTGGGATCGGGCTCCGGGGCATCGGCTGCGATTCGTTGCGCCATCCACAACAACTCGGCAATCTCCTGGGCACTCCAGTGGCGTTTACCGAGGTAATCCAGCACCCTCAGCCAAGGCTCTCTTGGGCACTCTTTCTCTGGCATCACTGATCCGCACTACCTTCTTGATCAGTGTTGAGAGGTTGCAATAATACATTTTCTAAACCCGTAATAATGCCGTCAACGCTTCGCCCAACATTACCTTCACCCTTGGCGCTGGACTCCAGCAAAAAAGCGAAGTTTAGTAGCTGATCCATAGCCAAGTTATCCTCGCGCCCCCGCGCTTTTCTGGCGGCCTCTTCAAATGAATTCAAGGCTGTCTCCACTTGCTGCAGCTGGTCCTGCTGGTCCTGCTGCTGTTTATTCTTGACCAGATGGCGGCGCACGATGCGTTCCAAGGTGGCGCGATCACGGCTGAAATCAGGCATCGATATCCGCAAGCAGCGGCGATTGAAAGCCGCTGGAAAATCTCTTTCGCCATTGCTACTCATCACCACCAGGGGAAACTCGTGGCATTGCACAACTCCGCCTTTGATGGAGGCGGTAATCGGTTTACCCGCTGCATCTTCATCCCAGGTGGCCACCTCACGAGCAGAATTCTGGCTGACATCGCTGCCTGCGGCTGTTTCCGCCCGTTGCAATTCCGGAATTGGAAAGCGGCCTTCTTCGAAGAGATTCAGCAGCTCATTAGCCAGGTTCAGATCGCCCTTATCAATCTCATCGATCAATAGCACCCGCGGCAGGTGGGCCGGCAAAAAAGCCGTACCCACTGGCCCGAGCCGGATGTAATTCTCCACCTGCGGTAGATCCGAATTGCTCGGCTTCTCAGGATTGCTTTGCTTCTCGAATTGCAGATCCTGGAGCCGCGCCAGCGGGTTGTAGGTGGCCAGCGCATCCGCCAGATTTGAACCAGGGGATACCGCCCATTCCAATACAGGCCCCAGTTTCAACCAGGCGGCCACGGCGTAAGCGAGGGTTGTCTTACCTGAACCAGGCAAGCCGGTGATCAGCAGTGGACGCCGCAAAGCCAGGGCGGCGTTCACCGCGAGCACCAGCTCGCGGCAAGGATCGGTTTCCGGTAGCACAAAACTCTGTGCCCGCTCTACGGCGCGGGGATTAGGGCTATTTTTTTCATTCTCTTGCAGTTTTTTCCATCGATTCCACGCCGCTGTTGCGTGGGATTTATTAAATTCATCCCAGTCCATGAACTGGCGCCAAGGTGGCGCCGGATCAGCAATGGAGTGTTCAGGCTGATCAGGTTGCTTGGCCTGATCCGGCTGATCTAGCTGGTCTGGCTGATCGATATGGTTTTCACCGCTAGCTTTAACCTCTACATAAGCTTCCTCGGCTTTGGCCGCTAACCCATCAGTGGCAATGGAAAAGTGGTTGCAGGATTCACGCGTGATAGCGAAGCGTTGCCAGGTCATGGGGATGGAGATGGAGATGGAGATGGAGGGATGGATTAGGGAAAATTGAGCTAGCGGAGGGGAGACCGGAAAGGCAGTACTTTCGGAGGTAGGAAGCGATGGTCTTCCCAGAAGAGAATTCCATTGCGAATGTAGCGACGGATTTTGGCTTGGTCTTGAGTGGCAGGTGTTAAAGGGGTAACCTTGTAGTCGTGGAATCGCTCTAAAAACTCACTGTATCGCCAACCCAGCATAATCTCTCCGGGGTTCTCATTAGAATCAAATCCTTCGGCAGCGCCTTGTTTCCAGATGAGAGGAAAACCTTTTTTTAAAAGCTTACGCATGCGTTGCTTATACTGTTCAGGCTGTTCGGTGGCTATCTTCGAATTCCAGATCAGAAAAATTCCATGGTTGCCGTACAAGGGATCAACCCCGTCCCGCTCGCCCCCATCCTCATTAGATTTATCTAGATATGGCCAGGCAATTTGGCCATAATCAACAAAATCAGTGGTGGTTAATTGATTACCCATTTGATCAGCCATGCTTTCGCTCCCCAGGTCTATATTAGCCCAATTTAATTTTTTTAGTGGCTCATTTGATTTAATAGCTATATCATAAATTTCCTCTGACAGGCGCCTTTGCTCACGCCTAGAGTAATTAAACTCTCCACCATGAGTCTGTGGATAGCGTGAAGAGCAACCCAGAAAGACAGGAATTCCGAATGCTTCTTGGGCCTCCATTAGCAATTGCAGTTTTTTTATGCAGTCATGAAGCGAATCGCTTTCCAGAACAGTATGAGGTAAGTACAAATGAACAAGAAGCTTTTTGGATTGATTTAATTCATGGCCAACCCGAGTGTCAAGGCAAGATGAATAGATCCGTTCTATTAGCTCGTGCAGCCGGCTAAAAGCTACATTATCTAGATCAATTTTATCATCTAGATTTCGACTATCCGAGATATATACCTCACATTGCGGGCTATACTCTAATCCATTTGACGAGAATAGCCATGTTTGAATTTTAAAATTATACTGATTAGGCTTATACGACTCAGGAACGGGAAAGACAAAAATTATCAATCGCGCAAAGCTGTGTTCAAATCTAACAGCATCTACCTGGCTATTATTACGGCTTAAAGCGGCAGGCAATGATGAAACTTTATCTAGCAAATCATGATTAACTTTGTAGACATTATATAACTGATGTTTGATTTGTGCATAGGGAAGGTGTTGCGGGGTGGGCGGTTTAGCGATATCAATGTGATTCCTATCGATATATTCAGTTGTTGCGTCTTCGTGATCAAATCTAGCCGAACCATCTCCTACTACTTTGAATAAGCTTGCAGACTGAATGAAGGAAAAAGTTTTAACATCTAATGATGCTTTATGGTGTTTATAATACCAAGTGTGGAGTTCTCTAATTTCAGGGCTGGCTGGCTTCAGCTGCCATAATCTTGGAGCCATCATGGGAATTCCGGCAACTAATGGAGTCACCCAAGAGCCCAAATGCGGGGTATCTATAAAATATATATGATGAGAAGCGGCTATAATATTGGACGCAGTTAAATCTATATCTTTCCTTTGTTGACAAAAACGAAGAAAGCTTTTGATCACATTACCCCCCTCGCTATGCCCAATCCAAGCAATCCGACACCCAAGCAAGCAAAGGCTATTACCGCCAAATGTGCGCTTAAAAAGCTCTAGCATATTTTCTGACAACTCTTCACGCAAAAGACTCTGACAATTAGAATTACGAATCCTAGAGGATTCGTGACTCAAAGTCCATACTCCAATATCACGCATTTCAGGCTCATCAATTAACCAATGCAACATCGAGTCTCTATCACCTCCATTGTCTGGACGCAATGGACCCCAACTTTTCAATGGATCCCCATGAAGCCCATGCACAAATATTACATCAATTAATCGATTCTGCCGTTTTTTAGTGTCACCAATGGGAATGAGCTCAGCCATAGTCAAAGTGAATGCGTTGCAGCCAGCTGATAGGGGTCTTCTATCAAAGGAAAAAAGATTTTGAGCCTAAGCCGCTGCGGCAAGGCGGATTATGGGCATTAAACACTGGTGGTCAAGCCGTTAGCAAAAAACTAGCATAGTGAAACATACTTCCATCCTACCCGCCTCGGCCAGGCGAAAGCCCTATGGATGCCCCAATCCAGACAAGCCACAAACCCCATCGCTTGATCCCAGCTCACCCGCTCCAAACAGCGATCACCCCAAACAACGCACCCGCCACCAATCTGGCCCCCCTGAGCTGCTGTGCCGATTTCCAGATCCCGCAGCTGATGGGGCAAGCACAACGCCATCAGGAGGCAGTGATATTGCTCAGCGCTCCCACCGCAACCATTAGACAGGGATGGCTACCAGTCGCAAAACCCCTGCTAGCCCTATGGAGACTCCCATCCCTGGAGCAGTGATGTCCCCGCTGGAAAAACCTGTCCCAGTGGAGCGCTCAGCTGCGGAGAAGGCGCTGGTGCACCAGCTCGAGAAATTCAGAGGGCGTTTGAACTGGGGGGCCTCGTTACTGCAGTTGCTCACCGTGCTGATCGCCATGGGCGCGATCGTGCTGTCTTTGTTGGTGGCCGCCTATACCGGTTACGAGGGAAAGGGCGCCATTGGGGCCGGGCAGCTCAAACTGCTGGCTTTTCTTTCCGCCGTCTGCACGGCGATTTACACCGGCTTTCGGCTTCGCTCCAAGGCCGCAGACCTGCGCAGTGCCTTTCGACTGCTCACCACTGAGCTGATGCGCTACCAGATCGGTGCGATCACAGCCGAACAGCTGATTGACACCTATTCCAAAGCCGAAACCATGATCGGCCAAGTGGAAGTGGACGGGCTCGGCGACCGCCAGGGGCCGCCGCCAACAACAGCCAACGGCTCCAGCAGGGAAGAAGTGGAACCCCCCGCCAGCCCACCAAGGTGAGTGCCTGGGCTTTCGCCATTGCGGCGCTCACGGCACTGGCAGCCCTACTGGTGCTGCTGCCCTCCTGGCCAATCCGCTGGCTGCTGCGACCCCTGTTCCCCCAGGTGCTGTTCTGCGGATCGGGCCGGGCGCTACAGCTGGCGATCACCATCGACGATGGCCCCAGCGGCCCCGGCAGTGGGCAGCTGCTGGAGTTGCTGAACGAGCTGCAGGTGCCGGCCAGCTTCTTTTTGATCGGCAACCACCTGAAATTTGCTGGGCCCGATTTCGTACGCCGAGCCTTGGCCGCAGGCCATGGGATCGGCAACCATCTGGCGGAAGATGGCGTGTCGGCCCGACTGCCCCTCATACGTTTCATTGAGCAGTTGGAAAGCACCGAGCGGGCCCTGTGCCAGGCAGCAGCCCCCCTGCCTTTGCCCCTGCGCTGGTGCCGCCCTGGCGGCGGCTGGTTCCATCCGGCGATGCTGCAGGCCCTAACTCAACGGGGCTACCGGCTGGTGCTGGGCTCCGTGTTCCCCTGGGACACCTTCCATCCGCCCCAGGCCTTCCTGCGCTGGTTTGTGCTTCGCAATGTCCATCCCGGCGCCATCCTGGTGATGCACGACCGGCCCGATACGATCGCCGCCACCCTGGCCACCCTGCGCTCTGTGATTCCAGAATTGCGGCGACGTGGCTACCGATTCGTTGGCCTTGAGGAACTGATAGCTAGCATGCCAATTAGCCCTCAAGCTAGCAAGCTGTAAACTCTAAATCAGATAGAAAAGATATTATAAATTCAACATTAATGAACCGACAGCGTTGCAAGGATGCGGAACTCCTGCTCAGCAAAAAAATCTCCGCAGCGACGCCGCAGCTGGCGCTGGGCAAGCCCAAGCTCACCAACCCGAGCCAGCCCTCTTCAGGCATAAGAATCGCTCGACGCCAGCGGGGCGGCTCGCTTCGCATCCAGGCGCGGGCGTTGGCCAGAAAGAACCACAACAATCGAGGCGCCTACGGCGCCTTCCGCAACATACCAACAACCTTAAAGCCAGCAATCCTGAATCCAACAGCCAAGGGTTAAGAAAATCCAATGGCTAAGGGATTAAGAGTTTGAGTGATAAGAAGAACAACCCTGGGGGAGGCAGACCACACGCAAACCGACGTGGCTGTAGACGTTGCCGGGCCGGTGATGGGGGCGGGAGGCCGAGCGGCAGACCCAGGGGTGGTTGTCCCAGGAGCCGCCGCGCAGCAGCCTTGAAATAAATCTGTCATCTTTATTAACATCAGCCCGCTTGATATCCGCGTCCACCCAGACGCTGGCATCCATCGGTGCTCCCTCATAGCTGGGGTGCCATTGATCCAGGCACCACTCCCAGACATTGCCATGCATATCCTTCAAGCCCCAAGCATTGGCTGGGAACATCCCAACCGGGGTGGTTTGCTTCCGGTATTTGCCTTTTGTGCCGTCGCCATAAGCATGATTAGCATTATAATTAGCAAGCTCCGGGCTGATCGTTTCCCCAAAATTAAACGATGTGACACTGCCCGCCCGGCAGGCATATTCCCACTGAGCCTCGCGGGGTAAGCTGTAGTTTTGGCCCGTACGCTTACTTAAGCGTTTGCAGAATTCGATCGCATCCTCCCAGCTCACCTGCTCCACCGGCCTCTGATCAGTGTTCAACTCACCAGCTAACAAACGAGCATTGACGTCTTTTTGTTCATAGCCACCCTGAAAGTAAGAGGGATTTAGCTTCAACTCCCTCGCCCAGCTTTCCCCATCCGGCGGCTGCCAACCAGCCACCACCCGCCACTGGGCCTGGGTGATCGGCGTTTGGCCCATCAAGAACTCCCCAATCTCCACCCGATGTTGGGGGCCTTCGGCATCACTCCGCCCCTCCTCCCCCTCCGGCGAACCCATCAAAAAGCTGCCGGCTGGAATCTTCAGCATCGTGAGCTCCAGCCCATCGATCCGCTCCACAAAGGCCTGGCTGCGGATGCGCCAGCGCAGAATTTGAAGGGGTTCACCAAGCCGCTGACCCCTGGCACCGCCAGCCCTAGACATAGCCTAAATCCCAACAGCAGCTGGTCAATACTATGCAAACAGAAAATAACTCGCAAGGGCAATTGCCGTGGCTTGCGGACAATTGCGCTGGCTTGGGGAGCTGCGTTCTTCCACGGGCCAGAGCCACCCACTAGGAGCAGAACCACCCACCAGCGCCAGATCCCTATCACCAGCCCCCGCCCTCAGCTCAAGCCCTCCCTATGGGCACCGCCTGGCCGATCATGAAGGCAATCCGATTTAGCGTTTGGTGAAGCGATGTCGTCTGAGCTGCTCCGCGAAATCTTGCAGCGCAGTGGCGAACATCTACTGCTGGTGGCCCTGGCGGTAGCTCTGGCCCTGGCAATCGCCCTGCCGTTGGGGGTGCTGATCCAGGAACGGCCCAGGCTGGCCCGGCTGGTGCTGGGTACCGCCAGTGTGGTGCAAACCATCCCCAGCCTGGCGATCTTTGGTCTGCTGCTGAGCGTGCCCTTGCTGGGGGGCATCGGCCCCACTCCCGCCGTGGTGGCCCTCACCCTCTACGCCCTGTTGCCGCTGCTGCGGGGCCTGGTGAGCGGCCTGAGTTTGGTGCCGCCAGGGATCAATGAAGCCGGCCGGGCCCTGGGTCTCAATCGCCGGCAGGTGTTGCTGCATCTGCAATTTCCCCTGGCCATTCCCAGCCTGATGGCCGCCTTGCGGGTGGCCACCGTGATCTCGGTGGGGGTGGCCACCATCGCCGCAGCCATCGGCGCCGGTGGCTTGGGGGTGTTTATTTTTCGCGGCATCGCCACGGTGAACAACACTCTGTTGCTGGCCGGTGCCCTGCCGTCGGCGGCGATCGCCCTGGCCGCCGATGCCGCCCTGGGGGCTCTGGAGAAGCGCCTCAGTTACCAATCCCCAAATCGCCTCCGCCAATGGCGCTGGCCGATTGGCTGGCCGATGGACTGGCAGGCGCGGTGGGCGGCAGCTCTGCTGGTGGTGCTGCTGCTGGCGATCCCCCTGGCCTGGCGCTGGGGTGGGCCGGGAGCCAACACGGCCGCCACTGTGGTGATCGGGGCCAAGGGTTACACCGAACAGCTGATCCTGGGGGAGCTATTAGCCCAGGAGATAGAAGCAAAAACGCCTTTGCGAGTGAAGCGGGAGTTCAGCCTTGGCAGCACTTTCCTGGTGCATGAAGCCCTGCGGCGGGGTCGCATCGACGGCTACGTGGAGTACACCGGCACCGCCTGGACGGCGATCCTGCGCCAACCACCCCTGCCGCCCCTGCCGCAGCAGCAGCGAGCTGAACAGCAGACGGAGCAGAGGGCGAAAGTGTGGCAAAACGCGCGCCAGCTCTATAGCGAACGCTACGGTTTGCGCCTGTTCCCCTCGCTTGGCTTTGAAAATACCTTCGCGATCTTGATCCGGCGCGCCGATGGCCAACGGCTGGGGCTGCGTAAAATCAGTGACGCCGTGGCGCCGGCTCGTCAATGGACGGCCGCCTTTGGCTACGAGTTCCTCAACCGCGCCGATGGCTTCTCCGGCCTGGCCCGGCGTTACGGGCTGAGTTTCGCCAAGCCGCCCAGCGCCATGGATCTGGGCCTCACCTACCGGGCCCTGGCCGATGGCCGCGTTGATCTGATCGCCGGTGACAGCACCAACGGCCTGATTGCCGTGCTCCAGCTACAACAACTGGAAGACGATCTCGGCTACTTCCCCCCCTACGACGCCGTGCCGGTGTTCCAGGAGGCCAGCCTGCGGCGTCATCCAGAACTGATCGCAATTGTTGAGCAACTGACGGGTCGCCTATCGGCCGCCACCATGCAAAAGCTCAACGCAGCGGTGGATCAGCAACGACAAACTCCGGAACAAGTGGTGCGTCGCTGGCGGCAGGAAACGGGACTGGCCGCCGTTCCCGGCCCTGCCTCCCCTGTTGCACCAACTGCCGCTGAGCTGATACCTGGGGCTGGATCTCTCGCCCCAGGCGCTACCGCTGGCCAGTAGATTAGCCTCCTAGCCCCTTAGCTGTGCTCCCGTAAAAAGGCAATCGTGCCCTGTAATTCCTCGGCAAAGCGATCAATCTCCTCCGGGGTGGTGGTGAAGCTGAGGCTGGCCCGGGCGGTGCCACTGAGGCCGTAATGACGGTGCAGGGGCTGGGTGCAGTGGTGGCCACTGCGGATGCATATGCCGGCCGAATCCAACAGCGCCGCGATGTCATTGGCATGCAGACCCTCCACCGTGAAGGCTGCCAGGGCGCCGCGATGCGGTTGCTGCTCAGGCGTGGGGCCAAGGATGCGCAGCCCCTCGATCGCCTGCAGGCGATCAAACAACTGGCGAATCAGCCGCTGCTCCCAGGCCTGGATGCGAGCCAAGCCGATCCCATTTAGATAATCGAGGGCGGCTCCCATGCCAATCGCCTCGCCGATCGCCGGTGTGCCGGCCTCAAATTTGTGCGGCAAATCCGCCCAGCTGCTGTGATCCAGATAAACGTCTTGGATCATTTCACCGCCGCCCAGGAAGGGGGGCATCGCCTCCAGCAGCGCCTCCCGCGCCCAGAGGAAACCCATGCCGGTGGGACCACACAATTTATGGGAACTACCCACCAGGAAGTCGCAATCCAGCTGGGCCACATCGATGGGCAGATGCGGCAGGCTCTGGCAGGCATCCACCAGCAACAAGGCACCAACTCGATGGGCTAATTGGGCAATCTCAGCGATGGGATTGAGGCAGCCGAGGGTATTGCTCACCTGCACCAGGCTCACTAGCCGGGTGCGTTCGTTCAGCTGGGCCTTCATATCCTCTAGATCCAGCTCACCGCTTTGCGTCAAGCCCACATGGCGCAACCGGCAGCCGGTGCGGGCCGCCAGCAACTGCCAGGGCACCAGATTGCTGTGGTGCTCCATCACCGACAGCAGCATTTCATCGCCGGGCTTGAGATTGGCCTCCCCCCAGCTGCGCGCCACCAGGTTTATAGCCTCGCTGGCATTGCGGGTGAACACGATCTCCTGGGCGGAAGCCGCCCCCACAAACTGAGCCGTCTTCTGCCGCGCCGCCTCAAAACCCTCGGTGGCCCTCGCACTCAACTGGTGGGCGCCGCGATGAACGTTGGCGTTGTCGTGGCTGTAGTAGTGCTGCAACGCCTGCAACACCTGGCGGGGCTTCTGGCTGGTGGCCGCATAGTCCAGGTAGATCAGCGGTTCGCCCAGGCAGGCGGTTTGGGCCAGCAGCGGGAAATCGGGCCTGGTGAGGGCCGCCAGGTTTTCCGGCGGCACCAAGTTGTCTGACACCGCACCTGGCAGGCCGATCAACTGGGCCTTATCGCCGGCGGCAACGGCAGAGTTGATCGGGGTGGGGGAGGCGCTCACGGCTGAGGCTGGGACAGATGCGACTGGTGGGACAGAGGCTGGGGAAGAGTCAGCGACTGCTGCTGTGGCGGGGGAAGCGCTCATCGGGTCAGGCCTCGGCCAGCAGGCGCTCTAGGGGATTCCAGCCTGCCGCGGCCGCTGGCAATTCGCGCAGCACCTCCTCGCAGAAGGCCCGTTTCAGCAGGGTGGCCGCCTGGCTGGCGGCGATGCCCCGGCTCTGCAAATAAAACAGCTCTTCCTGGCGCAGCCGGCTCACGGTGGCGCCATGGGCGCACTTCACGTCATCGGCCACGATTTCCAGCTCGGGCTTGGTATCCACCCTGGCCCGATCCGAAAGCAGCAGGCTGCGGCTCAGCTGGGCGGCATTGGTGCGCTGCGCCAGCCGGGGCACCTTCACCGCCCCGTTGAACACACTGCGACCCTGGCCATCGGCCAACACCTTGTGCAGTTGGTCCAGCTGGCCATCGGGCCCATCAAAACGCACGGCGCTGTGGGTGTCGGCAATTTGACGGCCATCGCACACCTGCAGGCCCCGCAGCCTGGTGCTGGCAGCCCCCTGGCTCTGCACTATCCGGGGCTCAAACCGCGCCAAACCCCAGCCCCCCATGGCACTGGTCAGCTGCAGCTCACTGGCGGGCTCCTGCAGCACCGCCCAATGGGCCAGCAGACAGGCCTGAACTTCCCCCAGGGCCAAAAAACCGGCGTTGAGGCGGGCACCGCCCCCCAGCTGCACCGCCGTCACCACACTCAGGGCCGCCGGTTCCAGACCCGGCTGCTCCAGGCCAGGTTGCTCCAGGCCAGGTTGCTTCTGGTCATCGGTGATCACCTGCAACAGCTCCAAACTGGCGCCGGGTTCCAGCACCAGCAGCAGCTGGGCGGGCCGCAGGCCACCGGCGGCACTGGCCGCCAAGCTCAACAGCAGCGGCTCGGCCACCGCCCCCCTCACCCTCAGGGCCAGCAGGGGCTCAGCCGCCCGCTGGGCCGCGGCCCTATTCAGGCCTACAGGCCAGTGGTCGCCGCCACCGCTGGCCTGCAGCAGCCGCAGCCACTGCTCTTCGGCGGCCGCCCCCTCCAGCCGCTCCACGCCAACCGGCAACTCCGGATCATCCCAGGCGTTACCCCCCTTGCGAGGGGCCAGCCGGGGAGCGATGGCCGTAAGCGGGTCCAAGGCCGTGAAGCGCCAGTCCTCCTGACGCCGCGTCGGCAGGGGCGAGCCGGCCAATTCGGCCAGCCAGGGGGCCGCCGGTGCGGTTGCCGGCGCCGTTGCGGTGGCGGTTGCCCTGGCCATCAGGCCACCTCCACTGGTGTCGGCTGCACTGGGTTGGCCTCCAGCTTGGCCAGGGCCTCGTCCACCCAGTCGTAGCCAATTCGCTCCAGCTCCAGGGCCAATTCCGCGCCGCCGGTGCGCAGGATGCGGCCCGCCGCCATCACGTGTACGTAATCCGGCGTAATCAAATCCAACAGGCGTTGGTAATGGGTAATCAACAAGGTGGCATTGGCCTCACCGGCCAGCTGGTTCACACCGCTGGCCACGATGCGCAGGGCGTCGATATCCAGGCCGGAATCGGTCTCGTCGAGAATCGACACCAGCGGTTCCAGCAGGGCCATCTGCAAAATCTCGTTGCGCTTCTTCTCGCCACCACTGAAGCCCTCGTTCACCGAGCGATCCAGGAAGGCCGGATCCATTTGCACCAGCTGCATCCGCTCGCGCACCAGATCCTCAAAGGCAAAAGTGTCCAGCTCCTCCTCGCCCCGCTGGCCGCGGCGGGCATTGGTGGCCACCCGCAGAAACTCCAGATTGCTCACTCCGGGAATCTCCACCGGATATTGAAAACCGAGAAACAGGCCACTGCGGGCTCTGATTTCCGGATCCAGCTCCAGCAGGTTTTCACCGCGATAGGTAACCGAACCACCGGTCACCTGATAGGCGGGATGGCCAGCCAACACCTTGGACAAGGTGCTCTTGCCACTGCCATTGCGACCCATCACCGCATGGATCTCCCCTTCCCGCAGGGTGAGGTTCACCCCATGCAGGATGGGCTGGTCGCCAACGCTGGCATGCAGGTCGCGAATCTCAAGTAGAACCGGTGCGTCGGGGCGAATCACAGCAGAGGGCGTGCGGATGGAAAGGCGGGAATGAAGCGGGACATAACTAGCGGCCAGGCCGCCAGGCATTGGGGAAGTGGCTGAGGCGGGAGATAGGGGCTGGGAAAGGGGAAGAGGCAGTGACTGGAGAAGGGGTAGGGGCTGAGGCTGAGCTCCCAGGAGGGCCAGCTCGCGGAAGTTGCTAGCTGGGAAGAGTTACCAGCTCACTGCCCCACAGTTCAAGGCGCACTCAGTTGATCCGCAAAATGTTCACGGTTGCCTAGATCGGGGGGCTTGGCCAGGGCTGGTTCCACTATCCCACCGAACCCTCGAGCTTCAGGGCCAGCAGTTTGTCCGCCTCGGCGGCGAATTCCATCGGCAACTGGTTGAACACGTCGCGACAGAAGCCACTCACCATCATCGACACGGCCTCCTCCAGGCCTATACCTCGGCTCTGCAAATAGAAGAGCTGATCCGCGGAAATACGAGAGGTGCTGGCTTCGTGCTCCACGGCCGCATCGGGCTGCTGGCAACGGATGTAGGGATAGGTGTTGGCGGCGGCCTGATCGCCAATCAGCATCGAATCACACTGGCTGTAATTCTTGGCTCCCACAGCCTTGGGGCCAATCTGCACCAGGCCCCGATAGCTATTGGCTGAATGGCCGGCGCAGATGCCCTTGCTCACGATCGTGGATCGGCTGCGGGCCCCCAGATGCACCATCTTGCTGCCGGTATCCGCCTGCTGACGGTTATTGGTGAGAGCTACGGAATAAAATTCCCCCACCGAATCGGCCCCCTGCAACACACAGCCGGGGTACTTCCAGGTGATCGCCGAGCCGGTTTCCACCTGGGTCCAACTGATGCGGCTGCGGTCGCCGCGGCACTGGCCGCGCTTGGTAACGAAGTTATAAATGCCGCCGACGCCGTTCTCATCGCCGGCATACCAGTTCTGCACGGTGGAATACTTGATCGAGGCATCATCCAGGGTCACCAGTTCCACCACGGCCGCATGCAGCTGGTTGGTGTCGAACATCGGCGCCGTGCAACCCTCCAAGTAACTAACCGAAGCCCCCTCTTCCGCCACTATCAATGTGCGCTCGAACTGACCGGTATCGCCGGAGTTGATGCGGAAATAGGTGGACAATTCCATCGGGCACTCGACGCCCTTGGGAATGAACACAAAAGAGCCATCGCTAAAAACCGCTGAATTAAGAGCGGCGAAGTAGTTATCGTTGGCGGGCACTACCGTGCCTAGATATTTTTCCACCAGCTCGGGATGATCCTTCACCGCCTCGCTGATGGAGCAGAAGATCACACCATGCTCCGCCAGCTTCTCCCGATAGGTGGTGGCGATTGAAACGCTATCAAATACCGCATCAACAGCAACATTTGAAAGCCGCTTCTGCTCACTTAAAGGTATACCCAGCTTTTCAAAGGTTTCCAATAATTTAGGATCCACCTCGTCGAGGCTGGTCTTTTTCTCCTGCTGCTTAGGCGCCGCATAATAAATAATATTTTGATAATCAATCTTCGGATATCCCAGGGCCGCCCAGTCTGGCTCTTGCATTTGTAGCCAATTGCGGTAGGCCCGCAACCGGAAATCGAGCAGAAAAGTCGGCTCTTGCTTCTTGGCAGAAATCAACCGCACCACATCTTCGCTAAGACCCTTGGCAATCTTTTCAGTTTCGATATCAGTGACGAAACCGTACTTATACGGCTGCGCCACCAGATCTCCAACGGTGGCAGTGCTAGTCATGAAAACACCTCAACTGGCGGTTACTTCGTTGATCTCATCGATGGAAATGGTCTGCTGATCACCGCGGAAGGGATTTTCTTCCGTAAGGAACAGCATGCAGTGACACTCCTTGCGCTCCCGCATCGGCACACAGGGGCAATTCCAAAAGGCCTGGGCCACCTCGGCCTGCTTGTCCTCATAGTGGCGGCAGGGACAGAGGGCGCCGCCGAGTTCGTCCTTGTGCTTGGCCAATCCCTGCAACACCACAGCTGTCACCGAGGGGTCGACGCAAAAATAAGTGCCGGTGCGCTGGGCGTAGGTCTCGGCGAAGCGGCGAATCACCTCCAAACTCTCAGACGTGGTTTTTGCGCTGGGTGCGACTGGTTGGGAGGCGCCGGTGTCAGCCATATCAGCCATGAAATAGGAAGAGTGTGAAGCGAGGACTTTGGATGCAGGGAAGCTGAGACAGAAATTTTGAATCAGAAGCGGAAGCAGAACCTGTCGGGGCAGCCAGCCAAGGGAAAAACCTAATAGAAAATATCCCTAGGCAGAAAACCTTCAGGAAAAACCTTCAGGGACAAAACCTCTAGGGGGAAAAAACCGTTAGGGACGAAGCCGTTAGCGGGTGCCATGGCGGACCTGTCTCCTGGAGCCGCAACCGATGTTTACAAAACCTGCGGCCACGGAACACTTGGTCACCGCAACCATTGGCCAGAAAACAATCAGTCACGAAACGCAGAAAAAACGAAACGCTGGGAAACAAAACCTCGAGCTGAGACAGCTTTAGGCAGGCATGCCTTGGGGCGACTAGACCCTCAAAGCGGCGAGGCACTAAGGCGGCGACGGCAAGAGGGTTACGAAACCCATTGGTTTCCTTACGACCGAGCCTAGGGCAAGGCTTGGGCCGACTGCGTCAAAAGCCATTGTGCCCGGCCGGGTTGTTCGTCCGTAGTTGCCGCAACCAAAGCTCGCAAATGACCGATTGGCGTGGCATGGTGAGACATATGCCCTCCCGCTTGGCCACCAGTCGATGAGCGCTACCAGCATGGGCGCCACCGCTTTGGGCGCCAACACTTTGGGCGCCAACACTTTGGGCGCAAAAACCCTGCCGACCAAGCCCCAGCCTGCCAGGGTCTCAGCTAAAAAGTATTCAGACACCACCGGCGAGGGGCAGCCAGCTGGCCCCCAGTCCCCGGGGGTTCCCACTCGAGAGGCCGCCCTGGCCCTGTTGATGCGCCATGGGGCTGGCACGGCAACCGAACTGGCCCAACGCTTGAGCGTGTCGGTGCAGGTGATGCGGCGCCACCTGCGCAGCCTGGAGGAGGAAGGCCTGGTGGAGGCCAATTTGAGCGCCGAGGGTCCCGGCAGGCCCAGCAACCGCTGGCGGCTCACCGACAAGGGCCAGGCCCTGTTTCCCGATGGCAGCGAGCACTTTGCCCTGGGCCTGATGCAGTCCCTGGCCGGCAGCCTGCCGCCTGCGGCGGTGCGGGCCCTGCTGGAGCACCAAGCCCAGCAGAAGGCCCTGGACTACCGCCGCCTGATCGGCGACGGCCCCCTGCAGCGGCGCCTGGGACAACTGGTGCAGCTGCGCCGCGGCGAGGGCTATGTGGCCGAGTGTGAACCCGACGGCGCCAGCGACGGCAAAGCCTGGATCATCAGCGAATACCACTGCTCAGTGATGCGCATCGCAGAGCAGTTCCCCTGCGTCTGTGACCAGGAGCTTCAACTGATCCGCCACACCTTCCCAGACTGCGCCGTGGAACGGGTGCACTGGCGCCTGGACAAGGGTCACTCCTGCGGCTTCCGCCTCAGCCCCCTCAACTCCGGCCAACCCCATTCCGGCCAACCTCATCCCGGCCAATCCCAACCAGCCCCTGCCTCGGCCGCCCTTGAGCCCTGACCCCAACCCCGCAGACGCCAGTTCCACCCCGGGGGGGCCCTTGAATCCAGCCGAACTGGCCGAACTGGAAGCCCCATCGCTGCCCAGCCGGGAACGCCATCAGCTGCGGCTGCTGGCCCACGGCCTGCGCACTCTGCAGCAAATCGCTGGACGGGGCGAAGGACCGCCGCCGCCCCTGGCCGCCATTGAGGCCTGGGCCCGCCAACAGCCCAGCATCGGTGACGACGACAGCTTTATCGGCGTCTTCGCCCACCAGCTGCAGCTGGTGGGCCAGCAGCTCAGCGACTTGGCCGGCGATCGCCCCGGCGGCGCCCTGGCCCTGGAACTCAGTGAGCTGATCCACTCCGTCCAGCGACAGAGCCAGGCGCCACAGGCCTAGGGCAAGCCGGTTCAGATCGCCACCAGGGCGACGCCCACCACCGCCAGCAGCGCCGCCGTCAGGCCCAGCGGACCTGGCCGGTCTCCCTCCAGGGGCGCCAGGGGCACGGCCAGCACCGGTCCTGTGGACAGCAAGGCCACCGCCAAGCCTCCCTTGAGCTGGGCCAGGGCCGCCTGCTGCAACACCAGGCCAGCACAGGTGCCCAACAGGGTGGCGAGCAGTAGCAGGGGCCAGCGCCGTCGGGGTGGCAACGGCCGCCTGGCTGGGGCCGGCAGCCGCCAAACCATCGGCAACATCACCAGGGCGGCCGCCCCGAGACGCAGGGTGGCCGACAGCAGCGGCGAGAACTGCCCCTGCCGCAGGGCCGCCCGGGACAGCAGCGCAGCGGCGACACCACAGCCCACGGCCGCCAGCGCCAGTGCAATCCCCAATCCCCGCTGGCCATGCAGACGCGAGTCCTCGGTGCCAGTGGCGCCAGTTGCGTCATGCAAGCAAGTTGCGCCAGGCAAGCCAGTGGGGGCAGGGGCACTGGCAAGGGCAGGGGCAGTTGTTGGGCTCTGCAGGGGTGGTTGAGTGGCCACCAGCAACACGGCCAGGCTGATCAGGGCGATCCCCAGCCACTGCCTGGGGGCCGGCACTTCCGCCAGTAGCAGGGCGGCAAAGATGGCGCTGAGGGCCGGGCCGGCCGCATCGAAGGTGAGAGCCCTGCGGGTGCCCAGCCGGCGCAGGGCCGCCAGGTAAAAGCTGTCGCCGAGGGCTATGCCCACCACGCCGCTGAGCAGCAGCAGGAGCACCGGGCCGGCTCCCCCAGACCCTGCCGCCCCGACACCCACCAGCACCAGCAGCAGCGGTAGCTGCAGGGCCAGGGCCACCAGGTTCTTGAGCAGGTTGAGTTGGCCAGGTCCCAGGGATGTGGGCAATCGCCGCCAGAGGCCGCTGGCGAGGGTCCAGCACAGAGCCGCCGCCAGGGCGGCCACCACGCCGATCAACTCACTGGTCACCGTTCACCCCTTCCATTCACCGCCCCCAGTGCACAACCCACAGTTCAGCCTCAACAGGTCACCGCCCACGGTTCAAAGCCCATCAACGCCCACGGTTCCCCGCCCTCAGTTCAGCGCCCTCAGTTCAGCGCACCCAGTCCAGTGCCCCAGTTCAGCGCCGTCAGTTCAACGCTCAAACCACGCCCGGGGCAGCGCCTTGCGATCATCGCCGCAATCCCCGCAGGCCGGCCGCCGTGAGCCAAAGCATCGCCGACGCCATCAGTTTTTTCCGCCTCAGCTGCGGTCGCTGGCGCTCCCAGCGCAGCAGTCACCACCTGCTGCACCGCCGCGCTGAAGCCGGCAGCTCCTTCATCGAAGTGGTGGAACTGGAGGCCCGCGACCCACAGCTGATCGCCATCGCCGAGCTGCATGGCCAGGATCCCGGCAAGCTGGTGGGCGGCTGCCGCGTCACCTGGAACGCCTCGATGGCCTGGGACAGGGCCGGCGAAGCCCATGAGGGCAGGAGCGTCTTTGGCCTGATCCCCATCGACGAGCGGGGCCGCCAAGGGCTGCTGCTGCGGGATCGGGGCTATGCGGAAACAGCCCCGGTGGCGGGCCACTTCGTCATGGATGACCGCGACGAGCTGGTGCTCAGCACCGGCTACGAGACGATGAACAGCTTAGAGCGATTCTCATTCTCCGGCCCCAACGTGCGGCTGCGCACCAGCACGGTGGAGGGACTTTCCAACACCGCGTCCTTCTGCGTAGAGACCCGGATACTCGATACGCCACCCCCAGCGGCCAGCGCCGCCCCCGGGGCCCAGGGCGGCGCTGGCCTGTCCCCGCTTGGTTGGTGAACCTCAGCCAAGCGGGGACAGGATTTGGCCTGGCGGCGGCGGTGACGAACGTTACGGACTGTGAGGCCTATCCCTGCCCCTGCAAAAGCTGTCCTGACGCACTTCTACGATCACTGACGACAGAATGCCGTAGTCGCGTGGCCCTGCCCCTCCTGCAATACGCGCCCACCACTCAGAACTCCCGCGTGAACCCTCTGCGGGTGGGTTCGGATGAGGATCCCAAGGCCGTTTCCCTTGACAAAGCCATCGATCGCGAAGATCAAAACTTCGTGATTGAATCGGCCTATCGCCAGATCTTCTTCCACGCCTTCAAGGTCGATCGCGATCGCACCCTGGAAAGCCAGTTGCGTGACGGTCAGATCACTGTGCGCGATTTCATTCGCTCGCTCTGTCTTTCGGACACTTTCAACCGCAGTTTCTACAACCTCAACAACAACTACAAGGTGGCTCGCCACCTTGTAGAGAAACTGCTAGGGCGCAGCACCTATGGCAGATCCGAAGAGATTGCCTGGTCTGCGGTGATCATGACCCGAGGAATCAAGGGGGCAGTTGATGACATCCTCAACAGCCAAGAGTATCTCGACAACTTTGGCTATGACACCGTCCCCTTTCACCGCAACCGGGTGGTGGGGAGCCGGGACCTGGGGGAAACTCCTTTCAACATCACCAGCCCCCGCTACGACGCCTACTACCGCGGCATCCTGGGCTTCCCGCAGCTGATCTACACCGGTGTGGTCAAGAGCTACCCCGCCCGTGCCAAACAGCGCCGCGGCGGCTACCCCGAAGATTACCTGGATTGGGTTCGCGCCCTTCCCGCCCCGCGGGCCACTGCAGCCGCCTCCGGCAGCGCTGGCATGGATTACCTCTCCAAGGTGCCCTACCGCAGCATCGGCCGCTGACTTTGGTTTGGGAGTCAAGGCCCTGAACCGATGCGACTGGCGCTAAGCGCTCCCCAGCTACGCCAGTAAGTAAACGAGTGGCTACGCCAGCAAGCAAGCCAGTAGCCAAGCCAGTTCCCTCCAGCGGCCTTCCTGGCCGCTTTTTTGTTGGTCATCGCCGGGACTCACTGGCGGGACTCGCGTCAGCATCTACTGACCCAGGTCCGCGATCGGGCCTGGGGGCTACAAAATCGATCACAGTAAAAACAAAAAGTAGTTGCAGCTGTGACCCAAACGCTCTCCTTGTTGGCCCGCATGACCCTGCGACAGCTGCGCAAGGTCGCCAGCGACCTGGGCGTTTCGCTGTATAGCCGCAAATCCAAGGAAGAGCTGGTAGCTGAGATCAGCGCCCACAAGGATGGCAACGAACTCAGCCTGATGGCAATCGAAGCCGAGATGAATCCGGCGCCTCGCCCCGAGGGCTTTACCAATGTGGTTTTCTTGCCCAGGGACCCCCAATGGGCCTACGTGTTCTGGGAGATTGCCCCTGATGACCGGCAACAGGCCGAGGTTGCAGGTGCCTTCCAGCTCTGCCTGCGGGTAGCCGATGTGACTGGCCTGGCTGGCGGTGCCGCGCATCCCCACACGATGCAGGAGGTGGTGGTGGATAGCTATTCCACCGAGTGGTACCTACCCGTTCCCCTCAGCGACCGGGACTATCGAGTGGAGCTGGGTTTCCGCACCTCCCAAAGCGGCGGCTGGATCTCCCTGGCCTTCTCCTCCGTGGCGCGGGTGCCAGCGGTGCACCCCACCGAGCAGATCCTGGACCAATTCGTTCCTTTTTCGCTGGAAAGTGTGCCCACCACCAGCCCAGCTGCAGCCCCGAGCTTCCATGGGGCGCCAGCCCTTTTGGAGACTGGCGACAGCGGCCTGCATGAGCGGCTGTATCAAACCGCCACCTCCCGGTGGCGCAGCCTGGGCCGGGGCTCGGAGGCCTTCCATGAGCTTGATCTGGAAAATGCCAATTTCGATTCCCCCTCCCCCCACCATGCCTCAGGAGCTGGTCTGTGGGCCAGTGGCCGCAGTGAATCCGGAGCTGGAGGAGTACCCTCTAGGCAACGTTCTTTCTGGTTGGTGGCCGATGCCGAACTGGTGGTATATGGCGCCACCGATCCCGCAGCTCGTTTATTGATTGGCGGCGAAGAAGTGCCCCTCTCCAATGAGGGCACCTTCCGCATCCAAGTGCCATTCCGCGATGGCGAACAGCTATATCCAATTGAAGCGATAGCTGTTGATGGGGTACAAAAGCGGGCGATCACTATGGAATTCCAACGATCCACACCGCAAGACCACAGCAATCCAGCAGATGAAGCCGTCTCGGAGTGGTTTTGATTATGGATGCCAAACGCGCCCTGGTGGCCTTCACACCTCTGGTGGGGGCCGTCAGCTTCCCCTTGGCAGTGCCCCTAGTGATGAAAAATCTGGGCATTCCGGCCGCAGTGCTCACCGCTATGGTGCTGGGCTCCCTGTGGTTTGTGGCCATGCTGCGCACCTCCGAGATGCCCAGCCATTAATTTCAGACTTAACAAAGTGGCATAACCAACTCAAATAGCCGATACCAAATCAACAAGACCAGGCATTAAGATCGGAAATCAATCTACAAAAAAGTAAAACATGATATAATATCCATAATAGTGTACCTTGATTACCCATCAAGCTCCGCGACTCAGGAAGGGCCTACCCAAATCCCTTGGCTTTACAAGCTGCTCCGCTCTATCCCAGGAATATTTGCGGCTCTCCACGGAGTGATCCGGGCAATCAAGTAGTGCATTGATCAATAAAAGGCCAAAAATAGCAAGCGGGCATCTCGAAAAATCCAAATGTCCTTGGTCTGTTGGCATTAAAATCATTAGCATGCTTGGCTTTTCCCGGGCTCGCAGGGAGGGGGACAATTTTTGAGGTGTCCAAGCGCAATATTGAATTCGCGTCTTTTAATTTGGGAACCCCGGCATCCTCGCCGAGTCATCAAACCAGCGTGGCAACACTAAAACCAGCTGCTCAAAACTAGTGCTCCAGGTTTGGCATCACAGGCCAGCGATCGGCGGCAAAGCATCGTTGCTTCGCCTCTGCGCCGCTCTGCTGCTATTGCCCCTGGGGGGCTGTCAGGCAACGGCCCAGCTGGTGGGCAAACCCCCCACGCCGGGCCCGATGCCCGCCGGCATCGAAGTGGTGTTCAACCACAACCCGCTAAATCATTACCGCAGTCCCATCAGCGGTAAATGGCGAGCTGGCGACGACCTGGAAGCTTTCATCCTGCGGGGCATCAATGGCGCCCAGCGAGAAATCCTGGTGGCGGTGCAGGAGTTATCGCTACCCAAGGTGGCAGAGGCCCTGGTACGCCGTCAGAGCGAAGGTGTAAGAGTGCGGGTAATCCTGGAAAACACCTACAGCAGCCCCTGGAGTCAAGAGCAGCTCGCCGATCTCAGCCCCCACCAGCGCCTGCGCCACGCCCAGCTGCAACAACTGGGCTGGGGAGATGCAGTGGCAATTCTGCGACAGGCCCATGTACCGATGCTTGATGATACCGCCGATGGCAGCAAAGGCAGTGGATTAATGCACCATAAATTTATGGTTATTGATCGCCAGGAAGTAATTACCGGTTCTACTAACTTCACGCCGTCCTGCGTGCATGGGGACCCGGATGATCCGCGCACTCTTGGCAACGTGAACCATCTGCTGCGCTTCCAGAGCCCAGCCCTGGCGGAAATTTTTGCTACTGAATTCAACCGCATGTGGGGCGATGGCCCAGGTGGTGCAGCCGATAGTCACTTTGGGGTGGCCAAGCAAGAAGGATCGCCGCAGGTGGTGCAGATTGGCGCCACTTCGGTGGGGGTACTGTTTGCGCCCCATCGCCGCCGTGATGCCAACAACGGACTGGCGTTAATCGACAACTTACTGGCCAAAACCCACAGGAGCCTGGATTTAGCCCTGTTTGTACTGTCCGAACAGCGCTTGGCCAACACAATGGCAGCCCTACCACAGCGCGGGGTAACCATTCGCCTCTTGGCCGATCCAGGTTTTGCCAATCGCTCCTTCAGCGAAGTGCTTGACCTCCTCGGCACCCGCCTGCCCGATCACCGCTGCATGCTGGAGGCGGGCAACAAACCCTGGCAGCAACCCCTCGCTGGAGTAGGCACACCGCGGCTGCCCAGCGGCGACAAGTTGCATCACAAGCTGGCCATAATCGATGACGAGCGGATAATCACGGGCTCCTTCAACTGGAGCCCCAGCGCCGCTTTCCAGAATGACGAGACCCTGCTGGTGATCGATTCACCCCTGCTCGCCCGCCACTTCAAGGCCGAGGTGGACCAACTCTGGAAGACGGCGGCACTGGGGATTTCGCCGCGGCTGGCTCGCAAACAGCTACGGCTGCAACAACAATGCGGCCGCGGCCAGCAGCGAAGCCCAGAGCTGAAGTAAATACACGAGCATAGAGAGCAACAGTACACGTCGAGCAATCCAATAGCTAACTATCATCGCCATAACGGAATCATCACGGTGACTGTGGTCCTGGGCCACACGAATGGAATGGTCAATTTTTTTGAGATGCCCTCAAAAACATGCTCCCCCGGCCCAGCCAATGGCTAAAAACAATCAAAAGGCAGCCAAATGGAGCTGCTAATTGGCGATAATGAGCTGCGGAACGGGGCAATTAGGTTAAGAAAATCATCGGCTTGATTTTCTGCCCTCCAAACCGTTGCCAGGTTGAGCACAGTGAGGGTCAACCTCCGTGCCGCTGGCTTCAGGCGGCGTCGCGATGCCCGATCATTTTTCCCCCTCAGGGCGGCGCCTGAGCGGCCTGGCGCTGGCCTTAGCCCTACTGGCCCCAGGGCTGTTGACCCCCCTGGCAGCCGCGGCCGAAACGGTGCTGGAGCGGGCGGCCCGCACCGGCGTGATCACCATGGGAGGCCGCACCGATCTGCCCCCCTTCTCCTTTCTCGATGGCAACAAAGCGGTCACGGGTTTCTCGATTGATGTGGCCCGGCTGATCGAGGCGGAGGCAACCGCCTACCTGGGCAAGCCGGTGAAGCTGGAGTTCCAGGTGGTGAACGACCCCGCCACCCTGTTCCGCCAGGTGAGCCGTGGTGAAACCGATCTGTCCTGCGGCGCCCAGTTCACCTGGGAGCGGGAGATGTTCGTTGATTTCTCGCTGCCCTACAGCCTCTCCGGCATTCGGGTGCTGAGTCGAGATGGGCGCATTGATGGCTCGCCCCAAAGCCTGGTCGGCAAGCGTATTGGCGTGCTGGCTGGCGGCCTCGGCGACACCACCATCGCCGACCTGCAGCCCAAGGCCCTGCGCCAACCCTTCTCTGGCCTTAACGAAGCGGTGGAGGCCCTGCGGGCAGGCAAGGTGGACGCCGTGGCCGGCGATTCACTGCTGTTGATGGCAATCCGCAAGCTAAAGGGCAGCAAGGGCCTGGAGCTACGGCCCGAACAGCCCCTGGCCCGCTATGCAGTGGGATGCATCATGCCGGAAAATAATTCCACCTTCCGCAATCTGGTAAATATAGCCATTGCTCGGCTGCTGCAGAGTTACCTCAACGACGATCCGGCCGCCGTGGCCATCGTCAATCGCTGGTTCGGCCCCCAGGGGATGCTCGAGCTGCCCACCCCGATGATCAAGGCCTATTTCGCAGCCGTAATGCTCAACTATGAGCAGATCCAGGTTGCCTCTCCCTCCTCCGCCAAATAGCAGTAGATCCATGTCGATCAATACCCGCTCCGGCCTGTTCGCCTTCCTGATGGTGCTGGCCACCCTGCAGATCCCTGCCGGCCAGGCCAGTGCTGGCGCCGGCGCCGAGGCCCCTGGCAACCCAGCCACCGCCGGTTCGATCGAGGCGCGCCTGCAGCGCATCTCGGCCGCCCTGCGGGAACAGGGCCTGCAGGGCGATATGGACGCCACTGCCCCCGGGGCAGACCTGCGCCTGGCCGCCGGCTTCGTCAATGGTGGCCGTGGCGGCTGGGGTAACAGCCGCTATGGCGGCTTTGGCAATGCCCATCCCTATTACGGCGGTGGAGCGGGCTTCCTCAATGGCAACGGCGGTTTCCGCAATGGCGGCTTCCTCAATGGCGGCGGTTTTCGCAATGGCGGTGGCTTTCGCAATGGCGGATTTGTGAATTGGTAGAGCCGGCAGAGGAGCGCACCATGGGGCAGATCCACGCCAGCGGCGAGCCCAACTACGGGCCGATCAGCCTGCTGGTGGTACAAGCCACCCCCTACTGCAACCTCGACTGCGACTACTGCTACCTGCCGGATCGCGACAACCGCGCCCGCCTGCAGCTGGACCTACTCGATCCGATCCTGGATCGGGTGCTCAGCAGCCCCTTCATCGGCGGCGACTTCACCCTGCTCTGGCATGCGGGGGAGCCATTGGCAATGCCAGTGAGCTTCTATGACGAGGCCAGCCGCCGCATCCAGGCGGCACTGGAGCGTCATCCCCACCGGGATATCGCCATCCACCAGTCGATCCAGACCAATGGCACGCTGATCGATCAACGCTGGTGTGAGTGCTTCCAGCGCCACCAGATCAGCGTGGGGGTGAGCCTGGACGGACCGGCATTCATCCACGATGCCCATCGCCGCACCCGCACCGGCCTGGGCAGTCATGCCGCCGCCATGCGGGGCATCGGCTGGCTGCGCCGCTACGGACTGCCCTTCCATGTGATCAGCGTGTTGGGGGAGCTGGGCCTCGATCATGCCGACACCATTTTCCAGTTCTTCCTGGAACATGGCATCCATGACGTGGGCTTCAACATGGAAGAGACAGAAGGCATCCATCGCGCCTCCAGCCTGCAGGGGCTTGTTTGCGAGAGGCGATTCAGCGCCTTCATGCAACGCTTTTGGGAACTGACTCGGGCCACTGGAGGGCAGTTCGTGCTGCGGGAGTTCGAGAGCGTCTACTCGCTGGCCTACGCCGATGCTCGGCTCAAGCAAACCGACATGAACAAACCATTCGTGATCGTGAGCGTGGATCACCAGGGCAACTTTTCCACCTTTGACCCGGAATTGCTAGCTGTACATACGGAAGAATATGGTGATTTCGTGCTCGGCAACGTGCAAACAGACAGCCTGGAAGCCGTTATTGCCACAGAAAAATTCCAGCACATTCAGCGCGATATGGCCGCTGGCGTAGCCAGCTGTCGCCAAAGCTGTGACTACTTCGGCCTATGCGGTGGTGGCGCTGGCAGCAATAAATACTGGGAGAATGGCAGCTTTAACTCCACCGAAACCCAGGCCTGCCGCTACCGGGTGAAGCTAGTTGCCGACGTGGTGCTAGCTGGCCTCGAGGAGGCGCTAGACCTGAGACCCTGAAGGAAAATCGATCACTGCTCTCAGCGCAATCCAGGGCAAACTCGCTACATAATTAGCAAATGGTTGTCGCATTCGGATTTCCGTCCCGATCAAATTAATTTCCCGCATATTGTTTTCCCGCACAAACTGCCGTCCCAAGCAAATACTGCGCCATGTAAATTCTGCCACATTCAAATTGCCCTTCCATTCAAGCTGCGGTTAAGCAACTGCCGGCTTAAGGACAATTCAAGCCAATTCAGGTGGGTTAGGTGGCTTTGCGGCCAGGCCCGATAGCGGATCCGGTATCGATCCTGAGAGCCTACGATCAGCTCAAGACCAAGCTCGAGCCATGGAGTCCCAGCCCACATCCAACCACCATGCACCCACCCTGGACGCCATCCAGCTGATGCTGCGCGATCTGCATACCCGCCATGAGGAGATCCGCCACAAGGCCGCCTTCCGGGGCTGTACCCGGGAGCTGTTGGAAGTGCAGCAGGAACTGGTGGATTACCTACTCACCAAAAAGAGCAACCTGATGGGCCAGGAAGCCTCGGGCAGCGCCCCCAAGCGGAACTACAACTCTTTTGTCTGAGCCAGCTCCGTACCTGAGCCAACACCTTTAGACCAACCCCATGCTTTATTGAGCCGCCATGCACGTGCTGGTCGTGGGTGCCGGGCCGGCCGGCGCAGCCCTGGCCCTGGCCTTGAGTCGGGCCGGCATCGCCACCACGCTGGTGGAAGCGGCCACCAACTTCGATCGGGAGTTGCGAGGGGAGGCGCTGATGCCCTCCGGTCTGGAGGCCCTGGCGGCCCTGGGTTTGGCGCCAATTCCCCCTGCCGTGCCCCAGCGGCGGCTGGCCGGCTGGACCGTGGCGGTGCAGGGGCGGCTGCTGTTCCAACTGGATGAACCCCTAGGGCCCGGCGACCAACCGGCCTGCACCCTGGTCCACCAGGCCGCCTGGCTGGAGCAGCTGCTGAGCCCCGCCGCCAGGCCCGGGGCCCTCAATCTGATCACTGGCCAGCCGGTTAAGCAGCTGTTGCGCGACGAGGGCAACCCAGGCCGCATTGCGGGGGTGAGCCTGGCCGATGGCCGCCAGCTCCAGGCCGATCTGGTGGTGGCCTGCGATGGTCGCGCTTCCCTGATGCGGCGCCAGGCAGGCCTGGCCCTGATCGGCGAGGACAGCCCCATCGATGTGCTCTGGTTTCGCTATGGGGTGACGGCGACACCGCCCCCCCTGGCCGGCCGGTTCATCACCCTGGTGGGTGATCAGGGAATCACCAGTCTGTTTTGCGGCGCTACAGATCAGGTCCAGCTGGGCTGGGTGATCGACCATCGCGCCCCCACCCCCTTGCGCAGCGCCGCCGACTGGAGCGCCCGGCTGGCGAGCCTGGCCCCGCCTCCCCTGGCCAGCTGGCTGCTGGAAAATGCAGACCACTTAATCGAGCCGGTGCGGCTGAGCGTGCAGGTGGGCATGGCCGAGCGCTGGTGGCAACCCGGACTGCTGCTGCTGGGCGATGCGGCCCACCCGATGAGTCCGGTGCGGGCCCAGGGGATCAATGCGGCCCTGCGCGATGCCGCCGTGGCGGCTCGGCAGCTGATCTGCCTGGCACAACAACCCCCAGGCGTGGCCGCAACCCCAGCGCCGGCAGCGATCGACGCCAGGCTGGCCGCCATCGAGGCCGAGCGCCGGCCGGAGGTGAGCCAGCTGCAGGCCCTGCAGGCGGAGGAGACCAATCGCGGCGAGCTGCTACGCCAGACCCCAGCCCTGCGCTGGCTGCTGGCGGTGGCGGCTCCACTGCTGGGGGGGCTGATCAGCCGGCGCTGGTGGCGGCAGCAGCAGCCGCTGCGGCGCGGGATCAACCGCCTGACGGCACCGCCATGATGGGGCTCCATGCACTGGCTGTGGCCATGGGTAGGCTCCACTTCATCTCCAGCCTCTGTTGCGGGGGCCTGCTCACTGGCGGCCTGCTCGCTGGGGGCCTGGCTCTGCCGGCCGCCCTGGGGGCTGCCCCAGCTGCTCCTAAAGAACCGCCCTATCCCAGTACGGATCAATGGCGCCAGCTACAGCTCACCGTGCTGGCCTGCGGCCGGGAAAACACGTCCCCCAGCTGTGATCTGGCCCGCACCACGGCCGACCCGCTGCTGGATCACCCCCAACTGCCCGCCAACTGCAAGGACACCCTCTGGACCATTCGTGACCAGGCGGTGGTGGCAGCCAGCAATAGCTACACCCGTCGCGAACGGCTCAACAAGGTGGCCAGCGAACTGATGCCACTCTGCCGGGAGCGAATCAGCAGCCCGGCCAACAACAAGAAGCCAGACCAGGACGGCAAAACCAACAGCTTGCTCAAGTTTTAGTCTTAGCCTTTAAAAAGAATCAACAGATTCTCTGATCTGCGGGAAGAATTAATAAATTCTCCGACCTTCAGGGAGAATCAATAGATTCCCAGCCCTTCTTAGGGCAGGGTTGATTCAAAGTGTGTCACAAACGCGCAGGCTTGAGTTGCCGGTGTTGGGTTGACTGAGTGGGATTGCTCCATCTCTGTGCTCGAAACCGACTCTGCTGCAACCGATCTCGATCTGATCAGT
>JBIKWK010000067.1:0-15579 GCA_044356375.1 Prochlorococcaceae cyanobacterium
TCGTCGTTTTCGTAGTCATAGTCACCATTGACCTGAATGGTGATTTGCTTATAGGTTTCCCAGGGATCGAAGTAAACGGTCCCACTGGGGCTCCAGTAGCCAGCGAAATCGTTGCTATCAGCTGGCGTCCAACCAGCGCCGGCAACGGAATAGTCTACAGTTGAATAGTTACCAGTGTAGCCACTGCGATACACCCCAAATGTGTGATATGAATTTGAGCCAGTTCCTTCATTTTGAAAGGCAAACTCGGCATAAATATCATAAGAAGCAGTGGGGTCACTGGTGGTGATATTACCAAAAGTAATGTTATCAATAGCATAGCCAGCTGGCTCATCACTTGATGCATAAATTGAAATTCCGGCAATTGTTGGGAGAGCGCTATCATCTATCAATCCGTAGTACTCAATCCCATAATTATTATTGGTCCACGTAGCAAGTGATTGTCCGTTGCTTCCAAATGCTTCGAATGTCATCGATGCGAGGCTGTTAAAATAGCCTGCTGCTAGGCCTACCGCTGCCACTGGAGTGGCAAAGGTAAACGATATTGGACCAGTAAATGTGGGAACGCCAGATAGCACAGGACTAGTTGGATTTGAGGCATCCCAAGTGATGAACGTGTTGCCGTCCTGGACCAGCGTCAGAGATCCGGCAGTGGGCGAACCGATTAGTTGATACCCAGAGACGGACTGGCCCTGAAAGTATGAACCAAATGTGACTGTATTGTCAGGGAAAATATAGATTGGATCTTGTTGATTTTGACTCTCGTCACTAAAGGAAATATTTATATCTGCCTGGAAGGTATTTGCTTGACTTGTTCCAAATAAAATGGTGAAAGCCATGATTAATGAGAAGTGGAAGAGTGGGTAAAATTCATTAACTTGAAGCTAAAATTGCTCGTTCAGGTTCTGCGAGCTAGTCCAGGTTTGTGAATTAGCTGTTTAGCTTGACGTGCAAAAACAGAATGATTGATGTGTTCATAACCAGTGGTGGGTCCAGTTCAGGACGAATTCACCGACGCGTGCAAATTAAATATGTATAAACATCGTAACCCCAAGCTATCTATAGCGAAGATGTAACGATTAAGCTTGTTGTTGATATACTTGCTTGCAGGAGCATTTTGATATGTTTTAAATCTCACCAGCTTTCCAGCGGGGAAGGCTATGGGGATGTATCTTGTTAAGCCGCGTAAGGAAGCGAGCGAAATCAAAGATTTTTGCGTTGCCCACATAGGGAGACTCTGAAAAACAGCCATTTCGAAGCTCCTGCCACCCAGAAACCGAACCTTTGCGGCATCAGGGGTCAATTGGCAGTGGGTCGGGCTTTTCAGAGCTTCCATAGATAGTCAAGAGCCATGGAGGAGGGGGAAACGCACACGAAGGTTAGCAATCGAATCACAAATATAAGCCCACCACAACTTGCACAGTTCCAGCCACCGATGATTAGCAAACGCAATTTGCAATAAAAATTTACAGTATCAACTACTCCTTGAGGTTGCACGGAAAGCTATTTATGTCAATAATTTTGTAATACAACTTATTATCTGTCATTTCTTTGCTAAATAGATAATAAAGGCATTTTCCTAAATATCAAAAGTGCTAGAGTCTTGTGTACCGCAGTGAAGAATGCTCGCGACTAAAATTCTACCCTTTAAACTTAAACCATTAACCATAAAAGCCAATACAAATTTTAAATACTTACCAATAAGGGGAGCAAAAGGTTAGTTTAATTAGGGCTAATGAAGCTTTTGTAAAATGAAGCAAGTTAAGGAGAGCAGGTCCTGGTCCTTGTCCTGGTCCTGGTCCTGGTCCTGGTCCTGGTCCTGGTCCTGGTCAAATGCCAATGCACCTTGTCCCTAAAATTTACAAATACCTAAGTAAACCTTCATAAACTTTGATCTACTATTGCGACGTTACACCCGCAATCGAGACAAACTTGCTGTAATTGAATTAGATACGTGACTGGAGTAGCATCGAGAAATTCGGCAGAATAGAGCCTTAATGCCGGCTGGAGATAGTTCAATTCGATCCTGTAATCGGCCATACTGAAGCGAGGGCATCTGCATCGAAAAGCTCAATACCCGCGAACCCACCAGCAACGCCCCGAGTGCCGCAATATCGCTCATGAGCGGCGGGTAGCCCGTGAATCAGCCCGAGGATCACCACTACTGGCACTGGGCGATAGGCACGGTTTCTTACGACATATCCCCAGGTGCTCCGGCCTGGCGCCAGCGTTGCGGTAAAGATGGCAAGTTGCTGCGGGTTTTCTCATGGGAGCTTGGCGTCATCGGCTTTCATCCCTTGGGCTCATGGTGCTGCTGAGCCCCGCCCTCGCTCTGGCCCCTCGGGCCGTAGCCGCCCAAACTGGCACCCCGACAGCTCAGCCGGCTCCGAGCCAGCCCAGTGCCGGCCCGGGCTGGCCGGGGGCTAAGGGTGGCACCCCTGGCAGCGCCGGCGGCGCGGCGACTGGTGCGGACAACGGCATACCAGCCAAGGCCGGGGGCAGCGCTCCCGGGGCCAGCGGCGCTGGGGTCAGCGGCCCCGAAATCAGCGGTAAGGAGCAGCAGTTACTGGATCGAATTCGGCAACTGAAGGTGCCTCGCTGGCGTAGCTACGGCCTCTGCCGTTACGACTGGAGTAGCTGGCGATTGATGGATGGGGCCGTGCGAACCACCGATGTGGAATGCGGCCCAGACAACGTCAAGGCCAAAGTGGCGGTGCATTGCGAAACCTTACAGGTATCCCGTCAAGAGGGTGAGGCAAGTTGGTCTGCCTGGCGGCTTCCCTATGGCACCAGCGAGTCGAAAAGCAGCGGTGGAGAAGATCGCATGGTGGCCAGTCTCTGCGCCAATATTCAACCGGGTGCGCCAGCCTCCACCGCTCAGCCCAGCCAGAGCAAGCCAAACCCTGCGCCCCAAGCCAACCAGGAGAAGTCTGCGGCACCAACCAATAAATCGGTGGTACCGGCAAGCAAGTCTGCGGCGCCTGCAAATAGCAAAACTCCGGTCCCAAATAAGAACAAGGCAAAGTCTGGCTCATCCACAGGCAATTAACATCTAGCGGGCACTTGACATCTGACTAGCAATTGACATCTAACTAGCACTTTGAAAAATAGTCAATAATTTCGCCTCAAATCTGCCTCAATATTATTGCTAATTCTACCCCCGAATTACCGACGACGAAAGGGGTGGCACTAGCATTGGAATGCCTTGAAAAATCTAAAATATTCCTGGATATGCGATGAAAAAACTTTGCAAAGATCTGCTCAATCCTGGCTACTTGCCTAATCATGACTGGTTATAGATTGATGTGCAATGGCATATCTCTAGCTACCGGCGCACATTATCTGGATTGGGTATAGGCCATGAAGCCCGCCATCGTGCTGTTGGAGCCCACCAATCTGCTGCTACTCAGTTGCGCCCTGATCTACGGGCTGATCGGCGAGCCGGCGGAGGCGGCAATTTTATTGGCTTTTGTGGTTGGCATCAGCCTGCTGGATGCCATCCAGCAGCAGCGCAGCAACCGGGCCCTGGCGGAGCTGGCCCGCCTGTCCGCCCCCCTGGCCCACGTGCGCCGTGATGGCGTTGACCTGGCAATTGCGGCCGAGCAGCTGCGGTTGGGCGATTTGCTGCGGCTGGAGGAGGGGGATCGGGTGGCGGCCGATGCCAGCCTCACCGAAACGGTGGGCCTGTGGCTGGATGAATCCCTGCTCACCGGTGAATCGCTACCGGTGGCCAAGCAGGGCGGCGATTGGATCCGGGCCGGTTCGCTGGTGGCCAGCGGCAGAGGCTGGGCCGAGGTGAAGGCCCTGGCAGAAGCAACCGAATTAGGGCAAATCGGCCGCAGCCTGGCCACGGTGACACCACCTCCCACCCGCCTACAGCGCCACACCCGCCGGCTCACCTTACGCTTGACGCTGCTGGCCCTGGGGCTATGTGCTCTGCTGGCCGTGGGCCAAGGCGGCATCGGCGGCAACTGGCCCCAGGCGCTGCTGGCGGCCCTGGCCCTGGCCCTGGCCTTGCTGCCCAATGAAATCCCGGTGGTGTTGGCCCTGTTCCTGGCCCTGGGGGCCCTGCGCTTGGCGCGAATTGGCGTGTTGGCCCGCTGGCCGGCGGCGGTGGAAAGCCTGGGTAGCGCCACGGTGCTGGCGGTCG
This sequence comes from Prochlorococcaceae cyanobacterium, assembly GCA_044356375.1. GTDB lineage: Bacteria > Cyanobacteriota > Cyanobacteriia > PCC-6307 > Cyanobiaceae > UBA5018. The sequence goes on from JBIKWK010000067.1 coordinate 4,151, forward strand.
ATAAGACCGGCACACTCACCGAAAACCGCATGGGGGTGCAGCGGCTGATCACCTGGCCCGAGCAGCTCAGCTGGCAGCCCGGCAGCGCCCTGGAGGAACCATTTCATCAGCTGCTGGAGATGGCGGTGCTGGCCAGCCGCGGCGATCCGGTGGATGCGATGGAACTGGCGATCCAACGCCTGGCGCTCGATCAACTCAGCGGCAGCGAGCACCTGCACCCCGATTGGCCCTTGGAGCGGGAGTATCCCCTCCAAACAAATTTGTTGGTGTTTTCGCAGCTATGGGGCGACGGCCGGGGCAATTGGCAGCTGGCGGCCAAGGGGGCCCCTGAAGCCATCGCCGATCTCTGCCATCTCGATCCCCAAGCCGCAGGCCAACTTATCGCCGCCGCCGATCAACTCGCGGCCGAGGGCCTGCGGGTATTGGCTGTAGCCAGCGGCATCGATGGGGTGGTGCTGCACGACGGCCAGCCGGCTTCTCTGCAGCCAGAGCCAGCGGCGGGTCCCCACGACTACGTCTTCCAGCCCTTGGGGTTGATTGGCCTGGCCGATCCGCTCAGGGCGGAGGTGCACGGGGCGATTGCCACCGCCCGGGGGGCTGGGGTGCGGATCGTGATGGTTACTGGCGACAGCCCGGTTACGGCCCGCTCGATTGCCGATCAGGCGGGCCTGCCGCCGGGCCCGGTGGTCTCTGGCGCCCAGCTGGAGGGCCTGTCCGCCCAGGCGCTGGCGGCCCTCTGCCCGCAGGTGTGCGTGTTTGCCAGGGTGATGCCCCAGCAGAAATTGCAATTGGTGCGAGCCCTGCAGGCCAGCGGCGAGGTGGTGGCGATGACCGGCGACGGCGTCAATGACGCCCCGGCCCTCAAGGCCGCTGACATCGGCGTGGCGATGGGCAAGCGCGGCACGGCGGTGGCCCGGGAATCCGCCGATCTGGTGCTACTCGAGGACAGCTTCTCGGCCCTGGTGCAGGCCCTGGCGATCGGCCGCCGCATCGATGACAACCTGCACCTGGCCCTTGGCTACACCCTCGCCATCCATCTGCCGATCGCCAGTCTGAGCCTGTTGCCCCTGCTCCTGCCTGGCCAGCCGCTGATCTTGCTGCCAGTACACATAGCCCTGCTGCATTTGGTGATCGATCCGGCTTCCACGGTGGTCTTTGAAGCGCTGCCGGCCATACCGGAATTGATGCGGCGACCGCCCCGACCGCCCCAGGCCCCCCTGTTCGCCACCGCCACCTGGCAGCGGGCCCTGGGCCAGGGGACCCTGCTGAACCTGGGGGCCCTGGCCCTCAGCTTCTGGCCAGGTATCAGTACAGAATCCCACCGCAGTTTGGTGTTTTCCTATCTGCTGCTGGTGGGCGGTGGGCTTGTGTGGATCAGCGGCGATCCCCCTAGTTGGCTCACAGCCAGGGGAGCGGCGATCGGCTTCGGGATGTGGTTGCTGCTACTGGCAATACCACCGGATTGGAAATTTCTAGGAACGGAGCCGATGAGACCAGGTAAAATAGGGCTGGTGCTGATTACCACACTGATAGCCCTGACGCTAACGCACCTGCTAGGTAGATCGCTAAAGCGAAAGGAATCCAGCTAGTTTTTTGGAGACAATCATCTGATCAGCCGCCAATTAATCTGGTTAGCCACCGATTGATCTGGTTAGCCACCGATCAAACGGATTAGTACTCGATTAATCCTAGCCGCCAATCAAGCCGCTGTGAACCAGTTTGGCCATGCCCACTGCTAGGCCCACCAGTGCGGTTACGCCGATCATGCGCATCACCCCCCAGCGCCAGCGGCTGAGGGCCAGAAAGGCCAAGCTGGCCCCCAGTAACGCCAGCCAATCCAGCTGGCCCGCAGGCCAGAGCACCGGCCTGGCAAAAAACAGGGCCAAGCTGACAATCACGCCCACCACGGCGGCCGTAATTGCCGTTAGAGGGGCCCCCAGCCGCAGATCGCCCCGGGTGGCCTCCACCAGGGGGCCACCGCAGAGGATGAAGCCAAAGCTGGGCAAAAAGGTGAACCACACCACCACCAGGGAGGCCAGCACCGCTCCGATCCAGTGGCCCGGCGGCCCCAGCACCCCCTGGTTCCAGCCGCCCATGAAGCCCACAAAAGCCAGCACGATGATCAGCGGCCCCGGGGTGGTCTCCCCCAGGGCGAGACCATCCACCACCTGAGCTGCACTGAGCCAGCCAAAGTGCTCCACCGAGGCCTGGCTCACATAGGGCAGCACCGCATAGGCCCCGCCAAAGCTCACCAGCGCCACGCGGCTGAAGAAATGGGCCATGGTGGGTAGAATGCTGGCCTCCCCAAACAGACCGCTGAGCAGTAGCAGCGGCACCAGGGTGGCCAGACCCCACACAAGCAGGGTCAGAGCCAGCCGCCGGCGCGAAAAGCGGGCATGGGGGGGAGTGGGGGTTTCGTCGCCATGGATTATCTGCGAGTTGATTATCTGCGGGTGAGTTATCTGTGGGTGGGTTATTTCTCCGCTGGTTGTCTCAGCTGCCGACGCCAGGGACGGCCGCGACTGGCCATGGCCCTCTGCGTCGAGCTGTGGCTGCTCCCGGGGCTCGGCATGCCCTGGGGGCTTGGCATGCCCTTGGGGGTCGCCCTTGCCGGGGCGGGCCTGGAACCAGTGGGGCCGCCAGCGGCCGCCGATCCCGCCCACCAGGGCAGCCCCCGCCACGATCAGGGGATAGGGCAGTTTAAAAAGCGCCAGGGCCAGGAAAGATGCCAAGGCCACCAGCAAAAGGGCTGGATGGTTCAAGGTGCGTCGGCCCACGCGCCAGGCCGCCTGCAGCACGATCGCCAGCACCGCCGGCTTGAGGGCCCAGAACACAGCCATCAACAGCGGCAGTTCCCCCCAGAACACATAGACGCTGGAGAGGGCGATCAGCAGCAGCACCGAGGGCACCAGAAACAGGCCGCCGGCGATCAGCCCCCCCGGAATGCCATGCATCAGCCAGCCCAGATAGGTGGCCAGCTGGATGGCCTCGGGGCCAGGCAAAACCATGCAGTAATTCAGGGCATGCAGATAGCGCCGCTCCGAGAGCCAGCGGCGCCGCTCCACCAACTCCCGATGCATCAAGGCAATCTGACCCGCAGGTCCTCCAAAGCTCACCAGCCCCAGCTGCAGCCAGAAGCGGCTGGCGGCCCCCAGGCTCACGGAGCCCTGCTGCCGCTCGGAATCAACCAGCCCCACAGCCGAAATGCAGCGATTGCGCTTCATTATGGCCCTGGGCAAACTCAGGAAAACCGCTCTTTTCGAGCATCTTCTCCCCTGGGATCAATAATAATTTCCCATGAACCAAGCTATTTCATGATGCAAGTTATAAATTGACTTGCCAGAGGTTTTGCCAGACCTATTGCCAGACCTATTGCCAGACCTATTGCCAGACCTATTGCCAGGCCTATTGCCTGACCCCTTTGCCTGGGATTTATTGCCAAGGCCTATTCGCGAAGTCTGTTGTCTGGGCCTATCAGCCAGGACCATCGCCCGAGTCTACTATCCAGATCTAGTGGCCAGTTATATTGGCTAAGTCTATAAGCCAGAGCTATGGCCCATGGTTGTTGGCCGGGGTCTATTGACTAGCCATCTATATATCTGGTCGGCCGGGTATCGGCCAGTCAGAAAAATCATGCCCAAGCTGGGGGGTGACGGCCACCGCAGAGACCCGTGTTCCTCAAAATTCGCCACGACAGCGACGACAGCAGCCTGGTGGAGGTGCTCAACCTCAAGCAACTGTTTGATCCCTTTGCCAAGACCGTCAGCGCCCGCCTGCATGCCGGTGAGGAGTTGCAAGATGCCACTGATTTGGCGAAATCCGAGCTCAGTTTTCCCTCTGGGGAAAAGTTGCCAGCCTGCTGGTTGGATCCTCACTACGGCGGCTGAGCTCAGCTCAGCCCCAGTCGCTGGCAGGTTCTGGCTTGTCGCTGTCGGCCAAGGAAGGAAAGGTGGAGCGGGTCAAGGCCACCAACTCGCTGCGCACCTGGGCTCGAAAACCATCGGCCACGGCCTTGGGCAGCACCGGAAAGCTGCTGTCGGCGGCGTCTTGGCGCAGCGACTTCCAGCCCTTGTTGCCCTGGGCGCGGAACTCCTCGAGGGCAGCGGCGAAATCAAAGCTCAGAGTGCGCCCCTGGTCGGCGATCTCGGCCACCAGCTTTTCCCGCACGGGGGTGAAGGCCTTGGCCTTGAGGGTGTCGGGTAGGCCCAGCACCGGCTGGTAGTAGTCGAGGGCCCGCAACTCCTCCTCGATCACGATCGCCCAGGCGGCCAGCTCGTCCGCCTGGAGGCCCTCCACCCCCGCCATGGCCTGGTGGTAGGCGGTGAGCCAGCGGTAGTGGGTCTTTTCCTTCAGGGTCTTGCGCAGGGCCGCCTTGCCGGAAATCTGCTTTGGCAGGGCCGCCTCTGCCTTGCGCAGGAAGATGCGGTCATCCCGTTCGAGGTTGATGGCCCCCCAACGGTGGCGATACTCCCACAGCTCCTCATAGCGACGCACCTCTTCTGCGGTCCAGCCCAGGGTCTTCAGCTCGTCGGAGCGACTCGTCTCGTCTTTCCGCACAACGCGTGGATCTCACTGGTTTGAACCTTACGAGCCAGCCGTGGCGGTTGCTCCTCCCAAGCGAGCCCTCCTAGCCCGCCGATGGGCTCCCCGGGGACAAGGGCTCAGGGAGCGCTCCTGGTTCAGCGGTTGTGGTTCAGTGCTGCTGGTTCAGCGGTTAAGGCGCTGCATCTGCCAGGTGACCAGCGTTCCCACCGGGCTCCAGAGCAGATAGGGAATCAGCAGCAGCAAGGCCGGCTGGGAATGGGGGGCCACCCAATTGGCCAGCAGCAACCCCCACAGCCAGCCCGCAAAGCCCACGGCGGTGCCATAGCGCAGTTGACGGGTGCGGCAGATCAGCCAGGTGTAGCTCTGCACCAGCAGCAGCAACACCAGGTAGCCGAGCATCAGGCCCCAGCTGCCGGTGGCAGCCCAAGCCAGCAGCGCCGAGGCATAGAAGCAGGCGTAGATGCCGATCCAGATCCAGGGAATCAGCTGCTCAAAGCTCAGCCAGGCCGGTCGGCGCAGGCCCAGGAACCAGGCAAATTCGCGCCGACTGGGGTTGAGGCCGAGGCCAACGCCGGCCATCACCACCAGGATCACCAGGGCTGCCAGCACCGCTACTCCATCGCTATCTCGGGCCAGCCTGGTCACAATCGGCGGCCCCTGTCGCCATTCGGTGACCGCTGATACCAGTCGGGGAGTTCTGACCCCAACCGGGGACTAGCGCAGAGTTCCACAGCGGCAGGAAGGTTGGGAAATGCCGCAAAGCCGCCATGACCGAGGCCAGCCCCAATCGGGCCAGCCAGCCCTGGGCCAGCCAGGAACAGTTCGACTCCGATCCAACCAATGGCCAGGGCAATCCCGGCCTCCGCGAACAGCGCTATCTGGCCTATGCAAGGCGGCCACGGCGGGCCGATGCCAGTTCCCGTTATCGAGGCGTGAGCCTGCGGCGACAGACGGGACTTTGGGTGGCCCAGGTGTACTGGCGCGGGCGCCGCTACTTCCTCGGCTCGTTTAATTCAGAAGAGGAAGCCGCTAAAGCCTATAACAAACATGCGGCGATTTTGATTGGAAAAATGGCCCTGCTCAACGACCTTATCCCCACAGCTTGCGATGCCCAGGCCAGCCCCGTGAACTGATTAACCAGGCGGACCGCTAGCCCTCACAAACAGATCCTGCCAACCCTTGATCGATTGCCATCTGATAGGTAAAAACGCCCTGGCAATCGCATACTATCTGAGCTGTCCTCCCACCTGCTCAATTTAATAGGCCTGCTCCCATGACCAACAAGCTACTCACCGCCGATCAGACCATAGCCCTAGCTACGGAGCTGCCGGAATGGACGCTATCAAATAACAAGCTAAAGCGCGAGTTTGTATTTGGTGATTTTAATGCAGCCTTTGGTTTTATGACAAGGGTGGCCCTGGTGGCTGAAGCCATGGGCCACCATCCGGAGTGGAGCAATGTGTGGAATCGGGTAGTAATTGAGCTCACCACCCATGACTTGAGCGGCCTCTCCAGCCTTGACGTTGAAATGGCCAAGCGCATCGACGGCCTCACTGCCAGCCGCTGATCCAGCTACTGATCCAGCCGCTAAAGTATTTTGCCGCCAGCATCTTGTAGCTGGTTTCATTGTGTAGCTCCCGGCAGGTTAGGGAAATCTCCGGGAGCTTTGTGCTTAGGCTAGAACCGCTGCTGGTACGAGCTCGCGTTGCTGAAAACGCAGTTTGCTCTGGTCTGCATCTGTTGTGACATCTACGAATATGGTGTGACCAGAGCTAAATGAGCCCGCCAGGATTCCCTTGGCAATTGGCGTTTCCAGCTCCCGCTGAACAGCCCGCTTCAAGGGGCGAGCCCCATAGACGGGGTCATAGCCAACTCCAGCCAACCAATCGAGGGCAGCGGAATTTAGTTCCAGCCCTATTTTCCGATCTTCCAGTCGCTGGCAAAGCCGCTGCACCTGCAATTCAACTATCTGGCGCAGTTCATCCAGTCTCAGGCTATGGAAGATGATCGTTTCATCGAGGCGATTGAGGAATTCGGGCCGGAAGTGTCCCCTTAGGGCATCATTAACGCGCGCCTCCATCTCGGCATGGCGAGCTGGATTGCCCGCCAGATCCAGAATCGACTGACTGCCAATATTGCTGGTTAAAATCAGCACTGTATTGGTAAAACTTACCGTGCGCCCCTGGCCATCGGTAACTCGTCCATCGTCGAGAATCTGCAACATCACATTGAATACATCGGGATGGGCTTTCTCCACCTCGTCGAATAGGATTACCGCATAGGGGCGGCGGCGAACGGATTCGGTAAGTTGTCCACCTTCCTCATAGCCTACATAGCCTGGAGGTGCACCGATTAACCGGCTTACGGCGTGTTTCTCCATATACTCGCTCATGTCGATACGCACCATCGCCTCGTCTGAATCAAATAACTGACTGGCCAGGGCTTTGGAAAGTTCAGTCTTGCCGACGCCCGTAGGTCCCAGGAACAGGAAGGAGGCGATGGGCCGATTTGGATCGCTGAGGCCGGCGCGGGAGCGCTGGATTGCATCGGCTACGGCGGTTACTGCCTGGCCCTGGCCGATGACACGGTGGTGCAGATCATCCTCCAGGTGTAGCAGCTTTTCCATCTCGCTCTGCACCAGCCTTGCCACGGGAATACCTGTCCACTTGGCGATCACCTCGGCGATATCGTCTTCGGTGACCTCTTCCCGCAGCAACGACTTATCGCCACTGCCGGCGGATAGTTCGGCCTCCTTGCTGGCCAGTTTTTTGTGTAGATCCGCCAAGGTGCCATATTCCAGCTCGGCGGCTTTATTTAAATCATAGCTACGTTTTGCCTGCTCTACCTGTAATTGCACCTGCTCAATTTCCTCCTTCAGGGCACTGAGGGCATCGATGGCGCCCTTCTCCTGTTGCCACTGGGCGTTGAGGCCGCTCTGCTGTTCCCGCAGCTCCGCCAACTCCTTATCAAGCCGCTCCAAGCGGTCGCGGCTAGCTGCGTCAGACTCCCTGGCCAGGGAGAGTTTTTCCATCTCCAATTGCAGGATACGACGATCAAGTTCATCAATTTCCTCCGGCTTGGAGGTGATTTCCATCTTCAAGCGCGCGGCAGATTCGTCAACTAGATCTATTGCTTTATCTGGCAGGAAGCGATCGGAAATATAACGGCTAGAGAGCATCGCAGCGGCCACCAGGGCGTTATCGGCGATGCGCACGCCATGGTGCACTTCATAGCGTTCCTTCAGGCCCCGGAGGATCGAGATCGTGTCTTCCACGTTGGGCTGATCGACAAACACCTGTTGGAAGCGACGTTCCAGGGCCGGATCTTTTTCGATGTGTTGGCGATGTTCATCCAAGGTGGTGGCCCCGATGCAGCGCAGTTCCCCGCGGGCCAGCATCGGCTTGAGCAGGTTGCTGGCATCCATGGCCCCACCGCTGGCGCCGGCCCCCACCACGGTATGGATTTCGTCGATGAACAGCACAATTTGCCCTTCAGAGGCGGTGACCTCCTTGAGCACTGCCTTGAGCCGTTCTTCAAACTCACCGCGGTACTTGGCCCCGGCGATCAGGGAGCCCATATCCAGGGCGATCAATTGACGATTTTGCAGGGCCTGAGGTACGTCGCCATTGACGATCCTCTGGGCCAGCCCCTCCACGATCGCCGTTTTGCCCACGCCCGGTTCGCCAATCAAGACGGGGTTGTTTTTGGTGCGGCGGCTGAGGATTTGAATCGTGCGCCGAATCTCCTCATCGCGGCCGATCACCGGATCCAGCTTGCCCTCCCGGGCGGCGGCGGTGAGATCGCGGCCGTACTTCTCCAGGGATTCGTAGGTGCCTTCTGGGTTTTGATCGGTCACGGTCTGACTGCCGCGAATGGCCGTGATCGCCGCCTTGAGTTTTTCCGCATCGCTGCCCACCTGGGACAACAACAGCTTGCCGCAGCGATCGTCGCCGGCCAGGGCCAATAGCAGGTGCTCGATGGCGATATAGCTGTCGCCATAGCCGCTCTTCTGGTCGGTGGCCCTGTCAAAGACAGCGTTGAGCCCCTTACCCAGGTAGACATTGTCTGGGGGGGAGCTGAGGCTGGGCTGGGAGGCGATCAAGGCATCCAGCTTCTGGCTCAAGACCGCCAGATTCACGCCGGCCTTGACCAGGATTCGCCCCGCCAGCCCCTGTTGCCCCAGCAGGGCAGCAAACAGATGCTCGCTCTCCATGTGTTGCTGGCGCTTCTGCTGCGCCAGTTGCTGGGCGGCCACCACGGCGCCCCAGGCCTTTTCGGTGAACTGCTCAGCGGTGGGATGCATGGGGCACCTGGTGGGGTGGTATCGAGATGGCACAACCGTATGGAGCCGATTCGCCGACGGCTGCCGTAGCAGCCGAACCAAGGCGTACGGCCATCACCGCCAGGGCGGCCATGCCGTACCGATTTAGCGGGAGATCCGCCCCAAAGGGCTGGGAACGTCCATTTTTCTTGATCCTCTTCTCTGACACCAGTGAGCTCAACCAGCAATTGGTGGAGACGGCCGGGCGCTTTGCCGATGGCTTTGCCCTGCGGGGCTATGACAGCGTGCAGCTCGCCGCCGCCCATGAACTGCACGTCAACGCCGAACAGACAGTCATCTTCGCCAGCTACGACCGTCGCCTCAATCAGGCGGCCCAGCTATTTCAACTGGAGGAGCTCTAGAGCGATATTTAAGCGGCTGGAAGAGTAATATTCAGCGGGTTTCGCCTATAATTCAGCTAGTGATTCATGGGTGGCAGTTGGAATGCACCGCTGCCCTCGCCGCAGAGCTTGATCGGACAGCCATCTTTGCCGTAGATGGCGTCGGCGGCGGACAGGCAGCCCATGGCATTTTTGCCGGCCACCTGGCCGGGGGGGATGCGCCGGGGCTGGAGGATCTGTTGACCCTTGGGCACAATCAAGGGACACTGGCCAGCCAGTCGCTGTTGAGCCCCCGCCGCACCTGCCATGGTGAGCAGCAGGACCCCCAGGGCCAGGGCCGCTGGCTTGCTGGTATGGGGGAGAACTGGCCAACTGCCCATGATGTGGTGCTGCTAGGTAACCATTTTGGCCCTTGTGGCCCCATCGCCAACTCCCTGAAACTCAATAGAGACGACTGAGTACAAAATCCGGCAGGCTGCGCAGCGCAGCCCGGGGATCGGAGGCAGACAGCCAGCCAAGGGCCTGGCTCGCCTCCCTGGAAAGCTGTTCCGCCAGGGCGCGGGAGCGCGGAATCGCCTCACAGCCCCGCACCAGCTCCAGGGCCTGCTCCAAGTCTCCGGCTTCACTGAACTCCCGCTCGATCAATACCGCCAGGGCAGGCCGCTCCTCCAGGGCATAGAGGGCCGGAGCGGTGAGGTAGCCGGAGGCCAGGTCGCTGGCGGCGGGCTTGCCCAATTGCTGATCGCTGCCGGTGAAATCAAGGATGTCATCCACCACTTGAAAGGCCAGACCCAACTGACGCCCGAAGCTATAGAGGTCGTCGAGCTGGTGGGCGGGCAGGTCGCTGAGCACTCCCGCAGCCCGGGCACTGTTGGCAATTAAAGAGGCGGTTTTGCAGTAGCTCTTTTCCAGGTAGGTTTCAAAGGTTTGGCCCGTGTCGTAGCGAAACAGGCTCTGGCGCACCTCGCCATCGGCCAGGTCCATAATCACCCGGCTAAGTAATTTAACTACCTCCAAGTTATCCAGATTTGCCAGATGCCAACTGGCTTGGGCAAACAGAAAGTCTCCGGCGAGTACCGCAACCCGATGGTTGAAGCGACTGTGCACCGTATCAACGCCCCGGCGGGTGGAGGCCTCATCCACCACGTCGTCGTGCACCAGGGAGGCGGTATGGATCATTTCGGTGATCTCCGCCAGCCGCCGGTGCCGAGACCCCAGCTCCCCGGCGGGATCGATGGCACGGCTGAGCAGCAGCACGATCCCCGGTCGCAGCCGCTTGCCCCCGGCCGAGAATAGATGTTCGGCTGCGGCCTGCAAAATTGGATGGCCGGCGCCAATCAGGGTGCGCAGGTCAGCCAGCAAGACATCAAGGTCGTCCTCGACGGGCTGAAGCAGCTCAGCAACAGTTGCCACACCACCTCCGTCATGGCCAAATACTAGAAGGCACCAACGGCCAAACGCAGGTTCACCCGCTCCACGGGGGGACAGTCGGGCAGCCACACGGAAGCGGCGCGGCTAAAGCTGTCGGGGCAGCCAGTGACACAGAGGCGAGTGCGCTGGATCGAGGAGAGGATCGGCGCATCCCCCAGTTCGATCTCAGGGGCGTCGCCCAGGCTGGCCAGCAGGGGCCCCAGGCGCCGCACGGTGGCCTCCGCTGGATCCACCAGCTGCACCTCCGGCGGCAGCAGGGAGCTGAGCAAAGGCCGCAGCAGGGGGTAGTGGCTGCAGCCCAGCACCACCGTGTCCACAGCTGAGGCAAGCATCGGCGCCAGGTATTGGCGGGCCGCCTGTTGCAGCTCCGGTGCCTGCAGGTTGCCGGCTTCTATCAATGGCACAAAGGCGGGACAGCCCACCTCCACCACCAAGGCGTGGGGCAAGGTGGCGTGGATGGCCCGGCGGTAGGCACCGCTGGCGGCCGTCGCCGCCGTGGCCAGCACCCCCACCCGCTCACTCACCAGGCTGGCGGCCACGCTGTCGATCAGCCCCAACACCGGTACGCCCGCTTCCGCCACGGCCACATCCAGGGCCAGGGCATTGGAGGTGTTACAGGCCATCACCAGCACCCCCACCCCCTGCAGCCGCAGCCAGTGCACCACTTCGGCGGCGATGGCGCGGATGTCCTCCACCGTTCGCTGGCCATAGGGCACCCTGGCGGTATCGCCCAAATAGAGGCAAGGGGTGTGGGGATGGCGGGCGTGCACTTGGCGCAGCACGGTGAGACC
>JBIKWK010000020.1:0-51453 GCA_044356375.1 Prochlorococcaceae cyanobacterium
GAGAAGCCCAGTTGCTTGAGTTCCAGCAGGGCCTCAGCCGACAACTGTTCGAGGCTGCGGCCCCGCAAAAGGCGCTGCTCGGCTTCCAGAATCAGGCGCAATTTGGCCAGGAACCAGGGATCGATGGAGCTGAGGCGATGGATGTCCGCATCGCTGCGGCCGGCCAACATCGCCGTGCGCACCGCAAAGATCCGCTCCGGCGTGGGAACCCGCAGGGCTCGATCGATCGCGGCGGGCTCGGCGGGCTGATCGGGCCGGTCGCAACCCCAGCCGGCATGGCCGGTTTCCAGGGAGCGAAGCGCTTTCTGAAACGACTCCTCAAAGCATCGCCCGATCGCCATCGCTTCTCCCACCGATTTCATTGAGGTGGTGAGCACCGCCGGGCTTTTTTGAAATTTTTCAAAAGCAAAGCGTGGAATCTTGGTGACTACGTAGTCAATAGTTGGCTCAAAACAGGCCGGAGTGACCCCCGTAATATCATTTACTATTTCATCAAGAGTGTAGCCAACTGCCAGGCGGGCGGCGATCTTTGCAATCGGGAAGCCAGTGGCCTTTGACGCCAGGGCCGACGACCTGGAGACACGGGGATTCATTTCAATCACCACCACATCCCCGTTGGCGGGATTGATAGCAAACTGAATATTACTGCCACCAGTATCTACGCCTATTTCGCGGATGATGGCGATTGATTGGTCGCGCAGCCTTTGGTATTCGCGATCGGTAAGGGTCTGGGCGGGGGCGACGGTGATGGAGTCGCCAGTGTGCACCCCCATGGGGTCAAGGTTTTCAATCGAGCACACAATCACCACATTATCTGCGGTATCGCGCATCACCTCCAGCTCGAATTCTTTCCAGCCCAGTAGTGATTTCTCGATCAATATTTGGCTGACGGGGCTGGCATCCAGGCCGCTCTTGCAGATCGCCTGATATTCCTCGGGGTTGTAGGCGATGCCGCCGCCACTGCCGCCCATGGTGAAGGCGGGCCTGATAATGCGGGGAAAGCCACCGATGGCCTCCCCAACCGCCTCCGCCTGTTCCATGGTGTTGGCGATGCCGGAGGGGCACACCGCCACGCCGATGCGCTCCATCGCCTGCTTGAACAGCAGTCGATCCTCGGCCTTGCGGATCGCCGCCAGGTTGGCGCCGATCAACTCCACACCATGGGCTGCCAAGGTGCCGTTTTCGGCCAGGGTCACCGCCAGGTTGAGGGCGGTCTGCCCCCCCATGGTGGGCAGCAGGGCATCGGGTTTCTCGAGCTCGATCACCCGGCTCACCACCTCGGGGGTGAGCGGCTCGATGTAGGTGCGATCCGCCATGTCCGGATCGGTCATGATCGAGGCCGGATTGCTATTCACCAGCACCACCTCGTAACCCTCGGCCCGCAGCGCCTTGCAGGCCTGGGTGCCGGAGTAATCGAATTCACAGGCCTGGCCGATAACAATCGGGCCCGACCCCAGCAACAGGATGCGCCGGAGATCCGTGCGACGGGGCATGGGCTAGGTCTGACGGCCAAACCTGCCTAGCCTCTCACGGCTCCCATCCCGCCAGTTCACCCTTTTTCAAGCTTGCGGCGAACATCGCTAACCTGGGTCCAGAATCGGTGCTTGACCCCAGGTAATGAGTGAACTCCAGCGCCTGAAGGGGCTGTTGCCCCCGGAAATGCAGAGCTGGGTTTTCGTGGAAGCCGCCGCCTCCGTGGAGCCGCCGCTGATCACGATCGAAGAGATCGGCCGCGACGAGGTGGAAATCCAGGTGGACCTGGAAAAATGGGATGCCCTGGCCCTCGATCACCGCAATCTGCTGTTCTGGCACGAGGTGGGCCGCATCCAGAACGATTCGGTGCCCCGCGATGGCTGGGAGATGGCGGCATTGGCCATAGGCATCGGCGGTGCCATCGGCGAGCTGTGGGTGCAGGACGGCCTGCTCTTGTTATTGGCCACGGGGCTATCTGGCTTCGCGGGCTACCGCCTCTATGTGAAGAACAACTCCGAGAAGCGGCTGCGCGACTCAATCGAGGCCGACGAGCGCGCCATCGATCTGGCCTGCAGGTTTGGCTACAGCTTGCCGAACGCCTACAAGAGCCTGGGGGGGGCACTCAAGGAGCTGGTGGAGCAGACCCGCAAGAAGAAAAAGCGCACCTTTTACGAGGATCGCCTCGAGGCACTGCGCAAGAGTGCTGGCAAGGCCCGTGCCGAGATGGCTCAGCAGCAGGGTTCCCGCCAATCCGTGAGCAGTGAGAATGTCTATGGCTGAAGCCCCCTCCGCCCGGGTACTAGACAGCGATTCCCTGGCCCGCCTGGCGGCGGAAGCCTGTGATGACCGCAAGGCCGTCGACATCCGGCTGATTCGGGTGGATGAAGTGAGTTCCCTGGCCGACTGGTTTGTGATCTGTAGTGGTCTCTCCGATGTCCAGGTGCGCGCCGTCGCCCGATCTGTGGAAGAGAAGCTGGAGCAGGAGATCGGTCGCCTGCCCCTGCGCCGGGAGGGCCAGCGGGAGGGCAGCTGGGTGCTGCTCGACTACGGCGAGCTGATCGTGCACGTGCTCACGCCTTCGGAGCGCGCCTACTACGACCTGGAGGCCTTCTGGGGCCACGGCCAGCAGGAGCTCTACCTAAGCTCCCCTTAGCCCCATTGGCCTTGATTCGTGACTGCCGAGAGTTGCCCGGTTCCCCCCGAGCAACGGCCCCTGCAGGAGTACCAGCAGCTCTGTAATTCCTGGTTCTTCGCCTGGCCCTGCACAGATCTGGGGGCTCTGCTGCGACCCCTGATCATCAGTTGGCTGTTGCTTTTGCCCTTAACGCTGCTCGTGGCTACGGGCAGCTGGACCCTGCGCTCAGATCCCGCCCGGCTGGTGCTGTTGGCGGCCCTGTCTGCCATGGCCCTGCCTGCGCTGCTGCTGTTTCGCCAGTGGCTGGGCTGGAATTACGTACACAGACGCCTGCTCAGCGAAGCGGTCGACTACGAGGAATCGGGTTGGCACGACGGCAATGTCTGGCGGAAGCCCCTGGCCTGGCAGCAGCAGGACCTGCTGGTGGCCACCCATCAGGTGCGGCCCGTGCTGGTCAGATTGCGGCAGGGCCTTGGCTTGACGGTCACGGCGCTGCTGCTCGGTGCGGGGCTCTGTCAGGCTCTTTGAACCAGGCCCCTGGGGTCACCGCTTCGCGCCAACCCTTGCCATGACCCTGTCATCCAGCTTCGGCGGGTCCAGCCGTGTAGGCACGCCGCCCCTAGAGGTGCGCCTGCTGCGGGATGGAATTGTCGAATCGCGCCATAGGGTGCACGCGGCCGTATGCGATAGCCGGGGCCGGGTGCTGCTCAAGGCTGGCGATCCCCATTCGCTGAGTTTTGTGCGCTCGGCTCTCAAGCCCTTCCAGGCAGCGATCTTCGTGGGCAGTGGAGCTGCCGATCAGGGCGACCATTGCGAGCGGGGATTGGCCATTGCCTGCGCCTCCCACGCAGGCTCTCCCGCCCATGCCCGCGAGGCCTTTCGGCTGCTCTGGAGCGCCGAGATCGACCCCGACCAGCTGCGCTGTCCGGTGCCCATGGGCGGCGCCAGCCCCTTGGAGCACAACTGTTCAGGTAAACATGCCGCATTTTTGGCCACCTGTCGCCGCATGGGCTGGGCCATGGAGGGCTACCTGCAAGTGGACCATCCCCTCCAGCAGGAGGTGTTCAAGCGGGTGGCCGAGCAGCTCGGTTTGCCCGCCGCCGAACTGCTCAGCGCCCGCGATGACTGTGGCGCCCCCACCCTGCAGTTGCGGCTGTCCCAGATGGCCCTGCTCTTCGCCCATCTCGGTTCTGGCGACCAGGCCGACCTGGAGCGCCTGGGGCGCTCGATGCTGGCCCATCCAGAGCTTGTGGCCGGGGAGGGTCGCTTTGACACTGAACTGATGCGGCGGGGTCTGGGCCAAGTGCTCAGCAAGGGCGGCGCCGAAGGCATCCAGTGCCTCAGTCGTTTCGGCGCCGGCATGGGCCTGGCCATCAAGGTGGAGGACGGCTCCGGCCGGGCCAAGCACGCCGTGGCGCTGCACCTGTTGGAGCAGCTCGACTGGCTCACCCCGATGACCCTCGAGGAGATGCGAGCTGGCTTCATGGACCTGGCGCCCCATCTGCGGCTGGAGGTGGCCGGAGAACTGCGCTCCTGAAGCCGGCAGACCCTGATGGGTGGTCAATGCTCTGGTATGTTTAACAGGTGCCGCGGGGTAGAGCAGTCTGGTAGCTCGTCGGGCTCATAACCCGAAGGTCGCGAGTTCAAATCTCGCCCCCGCAACCAAATACCAGCGTTTAACTCTCTTGCCCCGGCATTAATTTTGCCGGGGTTTTTTATTGTCTGCCCTATGGGTTTTCCAGCCGATGCCAGCCTGCCCGAGGGCTTTAGCCCCGATGCCGTGGTGGTGGGCTCCGGGGCCACCGGTGGAGTGGCCGCGATGGTTTTGGCGGAGCGAGGTCTCAAGGTTTTGGTGCTCGAGGCGGGGCCCGAGCTGAGCGTCCGCCAGGCCCTGGGCTGGGAGCCGCTCAACAGCCTCAGGCGGATAGTGAATCTGAGCAGCGGCAAGCACGCCCGCCAGCTACACCACCCCGGCTACTGGAAACAGAATCCAGAGCTATTCGCAGATGAGCGGGCCAACCCTTACACCACCCCGGCAGATGCCCCCTTCCTCTGGACCCGCGGTCGCCAGGTGGGGGGGAAGAGCCTGAGCTGGGGGGGGATCACCCTGCGCCTGTCCGATTACGAGTTCAAAGCCGCTGAGCGAGATGGTCATGGGCCCAGCTGGCCGATTTGCCATGCCGACCTGGCCCCCTACTACGGCCGCCTGGAGCAATTGCTGGGGGTGCATGGCGGCAGGGATGGCCTGGACCAGCTGCCGGACGGTCAACTCCAGCCCCCCCTGCCCTTCACCCCCGGCGAGCGGCTGCTCCAGCGCAGCCTGACCCGGGAGCTCGGCCTGCCCTTGATCCATTCCCGCGGCTTCCGCCTGCACCGCGGCCCCGGCTGGCCCAGGTCCAGCAGTTGTGGCGTCACCCTGGCCCGGGCCCTGGCCACCGGTCGGGTGCTGCTGCGCTCCGAGACGGTGGTGAGCCATGTGGAGCTAAATGCCAGCGGCGATCGCGTCGAGGCCCTGGTGGTGGTGGATGGTCGCAGCAAGCTGCAACAGCGGCTGACCGCTCCGCTGGTGGTGCTCTGCGCCTCCACCCTGGAGAGCCTGCGCATCTTGTTGCATTCCAGCGAGAGCCACCAGCCAGGCGGGCTGGTGGATGGCTCCGGCTGCCTGGGCCGCTATCTGATGGATCACATCTCCACCGCCCGCTTCTTCTCTCTGCCAGATGTGCCGGCGGCCGGAGCGAGCGAGCTCTCCGGCGCTGGCAGTTGCTTCATCCCCAACACCCTGCATCTTGGCGATGGGGGTGGCCGCGGCTCGCAGCCGGATGGCCCGGTGGACTTCCAGCGGGGCTACGGCATCTGGACAGCGCTGCAACGCTTTGATCCACCCCAGCTGCTGCAGCGTCGCCGGGGAGAGGCGGTGGGGTTTCTGATCGCCCATGGCGAGGTGCTGCCCCAGGCCAGCAACCAACTGAGCCTCGCTGCCGGCCAGGTGGACGCCTGGGGCCTGCCGGTGCCTCACATCTCGATGCGCTGGGGGGAGAACGAGCGGCGGATGGTGGCCCACATGCACCGGCGCATGCAGGCGGTAGTGGCGGCCGCCGGGGGCTGCATACGCCCCATTGAAGACCTGTTCGTACTTCCCTTGCTGGAGCCCTGGTTGAAGACCAGCCTGGCGGTGAGTCCTGACGCACCGCCACCGGGCTATTACATCCATGAACTGGGGGGTGCCCGCATGGCGGCGGCGGCCGATCAGGGGGTGGTGAATCCGTTCAACCAGTGCTGGCAGGTGCCAAACCTGTTGGTGGTGGACGGGGCCTGTTGGCCCAGTGCCGGCTGGCAGAGCCCCACCCTCACTGAGATGGCGATCACCTGGCGGGCCTGCGAGGCGGCCGCTGAGCGCCAGCGGTTGGGATGATCGCTAGACGTTTGCTCCGCTGCCAAGGGATTGGATGTGTGCAATGGCTCACCACAACAGCCATACGGTGCCCATGGACACAATCTGCTTGAGGCTGAATCCGCAAACTGATTGGGCGACCTTTAACAGGGTCGGGCAAGGGAGAACTAAAGCGGAACTGGCAGTTCCGCTTTTTTTGTTTCAGACTTTGCCGAGGTTTCAATTGCATCTAAACATGCCGTCGAGATAGTGCTGGGTAACACACTTATCTGAGCAGCCGTTTTGAAATAGAAAGCAGGCCAGGGCCGAGGTGATCAGGGAATACTGATCCCAGCCTGGATTGGCGGCGATGAAGGCCTTCATCCCTTCAAACAGCACTTCTGGCAACTCCGCCTCCAGGCTGATCTTCTCCAAACTGATCTCATCCAGTTGTTTTTTCTCCAGTTGGATTTTTTCCAGCTGGATTTTCTTCAGACCGAAATTGTTTGCAATGGATTCGGTCTCTAAAGAGATCTCTGGCAGCCGGCCAATCGCTGTGCGACTTCGATCATTGCCAACTAAAAAGTTGACCCCATCCTTTTTGGGTTGATTATTGCCCACTTTAAATTGATCCATATTTACTTGAAGTTGATCCATGTCCACCTGGAGCTGCTCCATATCGACTCGACGTTGATCCATTGCCATCCGCGGGCCTCCACTGGCTGCCAGTCTCTTCACTACGCCACACCGGAGTGGGAAAAGTCAAAGTTGGCTGGTTAAGTCGGAATCACGGCGATCTGGACTGAGACAGGTTGGCACCACTGGCCGGAACAGCGGATGATCCAGGAAAGAGGTGGGACTTGATCCAAATGCTGGCTCCTGTCAAGGGGATCGGGGCCCGGTGGGATCATTCCCCAGGGAATCAGCTGCAGTGGCGGACCGGGGTTGATCGGCTGGGGAAAAACGATCCGGTAGTTGCGGAAATCTGCTGCCGACCGGGGAAAAACAAAATAGATAAATATTGCCTATCTATGAATTGTTTGCTTATGGCTCTGAAATTTATATCGGAGTGAGACGGGGACCCCTGACGCGGCACTGTCACCCCTACCAGGCGCATTGACCCCAGTTTGCTCGAAATTCTGTCTGTCAGCCGTTGCGCAGGGTGCGGGGTCCCAGGGGATGGTCAGCGTGGGGATAGACAGGGTGATGATGATGGCTGTTGTGATCGTGATGGCTGTTGTGATCGTGATGGCTGTCTTGATGGTGATCGCCATCATGATGATGATCGCCCAGACCCCCAGCCGGATCTGGGGCCACGGCTCCAAGGGGCAGCGGCACGCCATCGGGCTGGCAGGCGCCGGTGCACTCCCGTTCACAGAGATTGCAACTCTCTGGCAAGCCCTCCACGTGGTGGTGGTGACTGTGCTGGGGGGCCCCCACCTCGGGTTCAAAGCCGAGCACCTGGGCTCGGTACTTACACAGGGAGCAATTCATGTTGGTGTCGCCGCGGATCACCTCCTCCACCCGCTCCACGAAGGTGTCGAGCACGCCAGGCGCCTGGGCCAGGTAGCCGGCGTGCACGAAGGAGAGCTGGGGGTGGTCAGCCGCCACCCGCTCCGTATGTTGGCGGATGCGACTCACCAGCACTCCGGAAAACAGGAAATACGGGAATACCACCAGGCGCCGGAAGCCCAGTTTGACGGCGTGGCGCAGGCCTGGCTCCACGAGCGGGAAGGTGACTCCCGAGTAGACGGTCTCCCCCCAGCCAAAGCCAAAACCCTCCACCAGCATCCGCGTCACCTTGGCCACATTGGAGTTGGCATCGGGATCCGACGAACCGCGGCCCACCACCACCAGCAGGCTTTCGTGGAGGGGTACTGGCTCTTGGCCTGAGGCCATGTCCCGCTTATCGGCCGCCTCGATCGCCTCGCGCAGGCGCTGGCCGGCGGCCTGGATCATCTTGAGGTCGACCCCGAGTTCACGGCCGTAATCGACCCGGATGCCGGTTTCGGCGGCCCAGGTGTTCAGTACCGAAGGGATATCGTTTTTGGCATGGCCAGCGGCGAACAACATCGCCGGCACCGCCAAAATGTGCTGCACTCCCTGGGCCCTGAGCGCTTCCAGGCCGTCGCGCAGGATCGGCTGGGCAAATTCCAGATAGCCATACTCCAAAGGCAGGGGCAGCAACCTTTGGCGCAGGGCCCCAGCCAGATCGGCAAACTCGGCCACCGCCAGGCGATTGCGACTGCCATGGCCGCAGATGAGTACGCCTAGGCGCCCATCGGCAGTTTCACCCAGGGGGGCAAGGGGGGCGGAATTGCTGGAAGCCGGATGCATGGCTAAGTGCGCTTGACAAGGACCCTATCGCTGCAAAATCGCCCGACGGCTGTCGGCTGCGGCCTCCCGCTCCCATGGGGGAGGCCGCAGTGGCCCAGCGATGCCCAGCTGATTAGCACGGCGGCCCGACTGAACAAGCCCTTTCAGCAATCCAGCCCTGGCCCGCGCACCGGCCGGCCGAGGGCGGCCGCGAGCGCTTATGGGTGCCAAATCGGAGGCGCCGCAGGGGAGATGGTCAAGTCATTGAAAGTCTTTGTTGCAATGGCTTAGTAGTTTGTATCAATTCGCCGTGACCCGTTCCTCTCAGGCGGATGCCAGCTGGTTTGAGAACGCTGCTGCCGCTCAAATCCAGGCCGAACAGCTGCGCACCGCCGAGCTGTGTAACGGTCGCGCAGCCATGCTCGGCTTTGTGATCGGCCTGGCCACCGAAGCCCTTACCGGGCAGGGGATATTGCATCAGATCGGCCTGGGTAGCCTGCTGAGCCAGGGCTGATCCCTGCAGCTCTGATCCCTGCAGCTCGATCTCGGGCGAGGATGGCCGCAAGTTGGGCATGGCCCTGGTAGGCCCCTGCCCTTCGCCCCTGTCCCTCCAATTGCTCCATGGTTCTGCGGCTGCCTCCCTTTCAGCCCCTTCCGGCACCAGATCCAAGCCAGCCCTTGTTGGAGCTGCCTTTGGCCCAGCTGCATCCCACCCAGCTATGCGTCGGGATGGCGGAGGTTCGCAGTCGACAGAGTGATTTTGGCGGCGAATCCCCGCAGCAGCGCCGCTCCTATCTGCTAGGTAAGCCCGTACCCCTGGCCCGCAGTGCCAGGGGAGAAGTTTGGATGATTGATCGCCATCACCGTTTACGGGCTCTGTTGGAGCTGGAACCGGCCGCCAGGGCCTTCGGCTATGTGGTCTTGGATGTAGCCAGCGACGATCCCGTAGTGGTGCTGGAGGAATTGCGCAACCGGGGTTGGCTTTACTTGCACGATGGTCGAGGGGTGGGGCCCAAGTCCCCGGCTGCCCTGCCCCCCACCCTGCTGGGATTGCAGGACGATCCCTTTCGCTCCCTGGTCTGGAAGCTCAAGAAGGAGGGGGTGGTCGCAGCCGCTCCCCTGATCCCCTTCCACGAGTTTCGCTGGGGGGCCTGGCTGCGCAGCCGCTCCTTGCCGCCGTTCAGCTCTCAGCACCTGGATCCGGCCTTGCCGGCGGCACGCACCTTGGCCCGTTCCCGATCAGCTGCCCATCTGGCCGGCTGGCAGGGGCCAAGCTGAGCAAAAATTGTCAAGATTGCTCTGACAGCGGCCCACAGCCATGACCTTCAGCCACATGTTGGTCGCCATTGATGGCTCCGAGCTATCTGGTCAGGCGGTTGTGAGGGCCATAGATCTCGCCCGCACCCTGGGCGCTCGGATCACCTTCTTCCATGCCGATCCCGGCCTGCCTGGGGTGCTGGCCGGGTTTGGCGAGCAACTGGATCCCTCCACCGTGGAGCTGTTGGTAAACGCCAGCCATCGGCAGGGAAGCAAGATTTTGGATGAAGCGCTGGCCAAGGCGACCGCCGTCGGCGTGGCTGCCGCCATTGAGACTGGCATCAATCCGCTGCCCCATGAGGCGATCCTGGCGGCAGCGCAGCGCTGTTCGGCCGATTTGATCGTGATGGCCAGCCATGGCAGGCGTGGCCTAAGCGCCCTGTTGCTGGGCAGTGAAACCCAAAAGGTGCTCACCCGTAGCCCCCTGCCTGTTTTGGTGGTCCGCTGAATCGGGCACTGGAGCCCTGGGGGGCCTCTCAGCGATGTCTGGGTGGATCCAGGCGCTCTGATGGGGGAGGCGCTGAGCTGGGTCGGCGGCGGCCCAGCCTCTGGCGTTGGTGATACTCGCTCTCGGGGCTGGCCTGCTGTAGTTCTCGGATTGCCTCGATCGCCAGGCCGGCCAAGCTGCCTCCCACCCCCAGTAGCAACAGTTGCCAGAACATGCGATTTGGCGGCAATTGCACCGGAGTGTTCTGAATCACCAGCAGCAACAGGCCCGCCAGGATCAAGCCGCCGATGCCGCCGATCAGGGCAGCCGCCACGACGCGCCTCGGCTCGAATGGACGACTCATCTGGCCTCTGCGGGCTGGAGCCACTGTTTCATCACCACGTAAAACACTGGCACCACGAACAGGGATAACAGCGTGGCCACCAACAGGCCGCCAAAGACCACCGTGCCAAGAGAAGCCTGGCTGCGGGCTCCGGCACCGGATGCCAACACAAGTGGCAGGAAGCCAAACAAAGAAGAGATGGCGGTCATCACAATGGGCCGCAGCCGGGACTGGGCTGCCTGCTGGGCCGCCGCCAGGGGCTCCATGCCCTGGTCCATGCGCTGATTGGCTAGATCGACAATCAAGATGCCGTTCTTGGCCGCCAGGCCGATCAGCATTACCAAGCCCACCTGGGCATAGATATTGAGCACTTCGCCACGAACCGCTAGGAACAGCAGGGCCCCGAGCATGGCGGTGGGCACCGTCATCAAAATAATCAGCGGATCAGTATAGCTTTCGTACTGGGCAGCAAGCACCAGGTAAACCACGATAATTCCCATTGCAAAAATCGCGATTGCCAGGGCACCAGCCTTTATCTCTTCCCGAGAGATTCCCGTCCAGTCAAAGTTGATGCCCTGGAGATTCAGCTGCTGAAATACCTGTTGCATTCCTTTTATTGCCTGCCCGGAGCTCCTGCCAGGAGCCGGGGAACCCTCAAGCTTTATTGATCTGTATAGGTTGAAATGGGGGATCACCGAGGGGCCTGTGATCGGTTCAACGCTGATGAATTCTGACAGGGGTATTGGAGCTCCGCTAGCATCGGCAATAGAGAGTTCATCCAGCCGCTGGGGAGTGGAGCGGGGCCCGTCATCGGCCTGGAGATAAATGCGTCGCACCTTGCCCTCTTGGAAGGTGTCATTCACATAGGAGCCACCAAAATTGATGCTAAGAGTTTGCATGGCCTTGCCGTAGTCAATACCCAGCGATGCCAGCCTATCGCGGTCAACCTTGATGTTTAGCTGTGGAGATTCAGGGCTAAACTGTGTGAACACATTGGTGAACTGGCCTGTGGCATTGGCATCGGCAATCAACCTGCCAGCGGCAGCGTAGAAATCTGGCACGCTGAGGCTGCCGCCGCTGCGATCCAGCAATTGAAATTCAAACCCCCCGGAGGCTCCATAACCCGGAATCGAGGGGGGCTCGACCACAAATACACGGGCTTGATCAATGGAGGCAAGCTTGCTATTCAGTCGCCTCACAATTTCCTGCATAGTCTGACCGGCGCCACTGCGGTCTTGCCAGTTCTTGGTGCCAAAGAAGAACAGACCTCTATTAGGCGCATTGCCATCCAAGCTGAACCCTGAGAACACCGCCGCGGCCTCAATCGAGGATTCATTGCGCAGCACTTCCGCCACTCGGCGGTTGATGGCTCGGGTGCCCTCCTCCGAGCCACCATCGGGGGCCTGCAGGATGCCAATCGCGTAGCCCTGGTCCTCCACAGGCACAAAACCGGAAGGAATCGATCCAAAGGCAACCCCGGTGAGCACTACCCCGATGGCCAGGCCTGACATCACCAGCCTGCGATGGCTTAATACCCAGCCCAGGCCGGCTGTATAGCGTCCCTCCAATTGGGCATAAAAAACATTAAAGCGGCTAAAGATAACTGGGGTGAACCAACCGATGGCGCTGCCAATACCACTGAATAGCAGCACCTTTGCCGGCGACTCCAAATTGGCGATGACAATGCTCACCAGGGCGGAAGCCAGCAGAAAGGGCCCCAGCAAGGATCGACCGCTGGCCAGGCTGAGGCCATACCCCAGCAGGCCACCCACGGCCACCACAGCCAGGGCGCCAAGGGCACCACCGCCGCCCAGCAACAGGCCATAGCAAAAGCCCAGGGCTAGACCCGCCCAGGTATAGGTGTACCTGCTGGGGGGTTTGCCCTCCTGGGCCAGCAGCAGCGCCGAGAGCATCGGGGAGAAGCTGATGGCATTAAACGTTGAGATCGCTATAGCAAAAATAATTGTGGCCGCAAATTGCTTGTAGATCGTCCCGGTGGCGCCCGGGAAGAAGAGCACAGGCAAAAATACTGCGAATAGCACCAGGGATGTGGCCAGAACCGCAGCAAATAGCTCATCCATAGTGGCTTTGGCCGCCTGGAGGGCCGTGAGACCCTCGGCCTTCTTGGTGGAGGTGTCTTCAATTACCGTGATGGCGTCATCCACCACCAGACCCGTGGCCAATACCAGGCCAAACAAGGTGAGCTGGTTTAGCGAAAAGCCGAAAAGCTTAACGAATGCAAAAGTGCCTATCAGGGCCACTGGAATCGCTATTGCCGGCACAAGAGTGGCCTTCCAGTCTTGCAAAAATAAAAACAGAATCAGCACTACGAGCACAATGGCGTCTCGCAAGGAGTTGGAAACCCCTTGGATTGACGCGCGGACAAAGTCGGTGATGTCATAGATCTTCTCCACCTTCATACCCGGCGGCAGATCGCTGCGAAACTGCTCGATCACCTGCTTGACCCCCTGGGAGACATCCAGGGCATTGCTGCCGCTGAGCTGGTAGATCGCCAGGGCCACCGAGGGCACTCCCTGCATGTCGGTGGCGCTCACGTCGTAGGTTTCGCCACCAAGGCTGACTCGGCCCACATCCTTGAGGCGCACCAAGGCGCCATCGCTGCTGTTTTTGAGCACCAGATTTTCAAATTCTTCACTGGTGGTCAGTCGCCCCTGCAATTGAATTGTGAAGGTATAGCTTTGACCTGCAGGAGCTGGGGCGCCACCGATGCGGCCGGCTGGCACCAGGCGATTCTGACTATTGAGAGCAGCCTGCACATCCGCAGGACTGAGATTATGCATGCTGAGCTTGTCAGGATCCAGCCAGATGCGAACAGCTAACTTACGATTACCAAAATAGACAACATCCCCCACCCCCTTTACCCGTTTTAATTCATCAGTGAGGCCTTGATCCATCAGGCCGCTGATGGTTTCAATACTGAAGGGATTTTTCCCGTCGGTATTGCCTACGTTGTATACCAATAAAATCGATGTGGATGCCTTGGTGACGGTGACTCCGGCTTGGCGCACCTCGGCCGGCAGCTGAGGCTCGGCCAGTGCTACCCGATTTTGCACATTTACCTGATTGATATCGCCATTGGTGCCACTGGCAAAAGAAACAGTAATGGAACTACTGCCATCTGCCGCGCTGTTGGAGGTGATGAACTCCATGTTCTCTACGCCATTGATCTGTTGCTCCAGCACATTGGTGACCCCTTGCTCCACGCTTACCGCGTCGGCGCCCGTATAGCGGGCACTCACTTTGACCGTGGGAGGCGCAATATCCGGGAGGCTTTCAATCGGCAGAATTGGCAGGGCAATCAGCCCGGCGATCACGATTAGCAGGCTGCATACCGTGGTCAGCACGGGGCGGGTAATAAAGTTGTTGGATGCAGACATGAATCAACGCCCTTCCTGGCCCGATGCCGCGCCTGATACTGCCGTAACCGCTGCCCCGTGGCGCAGGTTTAGCAGCTGACTAGTGATGATCACATCGCCCGGAGACAATCCTGAAAGCACCGGATAGCGGCTATTAGCTATGGGGCCAAGTGTCACCCGAGTTTGAAGAGCATAGCTACGATCCTCGGGCAGTTGTCGCAACGCATCCGGTTTTATTTGGCCTGGGTTACGTTGCAGATCCGCCAGTTTGCCGAGCTTGAATACATAGCTTTGGCCAGATCCCTGGATAATGGCAGCCACCGGTACCGACAGCTGGGATCGCTGATTGAGCACCACCCGGCTCCGCAGCCTCAGGCCATTGCGCAGTTCGCCACCAGGGTTGGCGATCTCTGCCTTCACCAGCAGCATCTGGTCGCCGGCCTTGATGCTGGGATCGATCGAGGTCACCTTGGCGCGGGCCAGCTCCCGGTTAGCATCCGGATCGCTCAG
The DNA here is from genome assembly GCA_044356375.1 of Prochlorococcaceae cyanobacterium. GTDB lineage: Bacteria > Cyanobacteriota > Cyanobacteriia > PCC-6307 > Cyanobiaceae > UBA5018. Next base: position 14,269 of record JBIKWK010000020.1, read on the forward strand.
CAATACGGTTTGCCCCAGTTGCAGCCTGTTGCGCACTTTTGCAGGCACATCTATACGCACAAATAGCCGTTGGTTAAGGATCAAGCTCGTCAAAGGATCGCCTGCCTTGATTACATCGCCCTGCTTCACCTTTAGGTCGCCGATTTCTCCCTTAATCGGCGCGCGCAGGTCTTTGTAGGCCAGATCAGCTTCGCGGGCCTTGAGGTCAGCGCTGGTTTCGATCAGGCGTTGGCGAATCTCGTCCCGCTGGATGGCGCTGGCGGCGCCGGCATTCACCAGAAACTCAAAGCGTTCATAGTTGAGGCGGTCCTTGGAACGCGCCGCCCGCAGGCTGGCCACCTCCGCCTGCAGCTGGCTCTGATCGAGCACCACCAGCAGTTGGCCGGCTCGCACCAGATCGCCCTGTTGCACTAGCAATTGCTCGATGCGTCCGCCAGCCTGGGCGGCCAACTGCACTTTTTCCACGGCCTCCAAGCTGCCGATGCTGCCCACCTGTTCCGCAAACAGCATGGGTTGGGCTACAGCAGTGGTCACCGGCAGGGGAGGCCTCGGCTTGGGCTGCTGGCGACAGGCTCCAAGCAGGCTGGGGGATGCCAGCAGCACCAGGAACGAAACGTAGCTGCGGGCGCGCAAAGGAAAGGAGTCTGTTGGTTCAATTTTCGGGGGTTAAACGTGCGAATCACGGTCCCTCGTAGGGGAGTTGAAACAAAGGGGCTGGCGGGCAATCCCCTGCTCGCAGGCGGCAGCATCGATTCGGGAGCCAGCGGGCGGCCAGTCGCAACAAATCGGATGCTATTGAGAATCGCTTGCAACAGGGCCGGGAAGGGGGCTAAATTGAGATTGATTCGCAACAGTGGCTCTGCTGCAGCCGGGCGGTCCCTTCTCGGGGTCTCGTCTTAGGTCTTCAGTCCCTGCGGTCGCCTCAGTCCGAACTGCCACTCGCTTGAGTCGAGTTGCCTTGATCAATTGACCAGGTCCGACGTCGATGAGCTTCCCTTCCCTAGCCGATCCCGCCCCGGCGGCCGTTCACATGCCGGCTGGTCAGGCCGTGCTGATCGATCCCAGCCTCCATCCCAGCGGTACCTGCGTCCAGGTACTGGAGGGTATGGCGCGGGTCTATTGCCCCTGTGAAGACAGCGAAGGCATGACCATTGCCTTCCTGCAGTCGGGCGATCAACTGCGCACAGATCGACTTTGCTCAGCAGGAGTCTGCATAGAGGCGCTCACCCCCCTGGCCTTCCGCACCTCCCCAGCTACCGCTGGGGAGGGGGCCGATGCGGTGAATGAATGGACCCTGCAACTACTTCGCATCCGCCATCTGGGCAACGCTGAGCAGCGCTTGCATGCCCTGCTGGCCCTGTTGGTGCATCGCATGGGTCGTCGTTGTGGAGATTGGTGCCACCTGCCGTTTCGCCTCACCCATGAACGCATTGGCGAGTTGATCGGCACTACTCGAGTAACCACAACCCGGCTGATTACCCGCATCCGCAAGGCGGGCCTATTGGAATCTCCCAGCAGTGAGCCTGGGCTGCGCCTAGCCCCGGCCCTGATGGATAACGTTCCCCTGGCCGCATGATCTAGATCTGTCATCGGCAAAATCGCCACCAATGGCATCTACACTATCGCCACCAACAGCGGCGACAGCATCTCCTTCTATGCCTTCTGAAGCATTCATCTGCTGCGGAGCTTTGCTACCGATCTGTTCGACAACTACACCCATAATTCCACCTGCAGTTCCAATCATGATTCCGCCTACAATTACACCCATAATGGTGCCAAAGGAGTGATCCCCATGGGTTTGCCGCCGCTCAATAGACGAAGGTTCCTGCAACTGCTGGCCTTGGCCAGCCTGGGCGCTCCAGCCGGGCTAGCCCAACGCTCCGTTTTGGCAGGCGCTGGAGCCACCACCCGCTTTTTGGCGGTGGCAGATACAGGTAGTGGCGATGCCAATCAACGGGCTGTGGCCCAGCAAATGGCCCTCGTTAATCGGCTGAGGCCAGTTGATCTGGTGTTGCTTGGGGGCGACAACATATATCCATCGGGGGATATGGATTTGGTGCAGGTCACCTTTGAGAAACCCTATCGAGAGTTAATTGCCGCTGGCGTTCCCTTCCATGCGGTGCTGGGTAACCATGACATTCGCACTGCCAATGGCGAGCGGCAGCTTGCCTATGGACCATTTGGCATGAAAGGACGTTTTTATACGGTGCGCCAGGGGTTGGTAGAATTTTTTCTACTCGATACGAATATGAATGCCGACTGGGCGCGTCAGTTGCCCTGGCTAACCCAGTCCCTTTCCCGCAGCAGCGCCACTTGGAAAGTAGTGGTGGGCCATCACCCGGTGTATTCCTCGGGCTTTTACGGCAACGACCCCGTGGCTAAACGACGCTTTGCCCGTCTGTTCCAGCGTTACGGCGTGGCTCTTTACATCAATGGCCATGAGCACCACTACGAGCGCAGCAAGCCCATTGATGGCACCACCTACCTGGTGGTTGGCGGGGGCGGAGCTAGTTTGCGGCCTGTGCAGCCTTTAGATCAGAGTGCCAAGGCGATCAGCAGTTTCAGTTTTGCCGAGTTGGAGGCCCATCGAGATGGTCTGAGTATCACGGCATGGAGCGACAAGGGGCAGCGGCTCGATCGAGCTTTGATTCTGCCGCCGGGATAGGCCCCCACCTGGTGATATTTGATACAAGGCCATGCAGCTTTTGATTCTGCTGGCTGCCAGGTGGATCGATCAAAGTGGATGGTCGCACAGGCTCGAATCTTGACCAGGCTGGTTTGGAGACCCAGGCAGTCCTAGTCAACAACTGCGACAGCTGCGTCAAAGATCAGCAGTTTCTGGAGATCAGGATTTTGGTGCAAGAAAGGGGTGAATTTACCAGCGCTGTCGCTGGCATCTGCGGAATCAGTTGATGGCGCTCGGTAACAGCTGCCATGGCAGTACGACCCACTCCACCCCAGGGAACCAGCAGACTCTGGCCCTATTGGGGATGCCGAATACTGGCAAGTCCACTCTCTACAACCGGCTCACAGGAGGCAATGCCCTGATTGCCAACTGGCCAGGGCTCACAGTGGAGCTGATGCGCGGCCCTTTGCCTCCGGGCGCTGGCGGGGAGTCCCGTCAGCTGGTGGATCTACCTGGCATCCACGACCTGGAGGGCCATAGTGCGGATGAGGCAGTGGTGAAGGATTTCCTGCACCAGACTTCTCCCGATTTGGTGCTGGTGGTGATCAATGCCAGCCAGATTGCTGCCCAGTTGCGGCTGGTTTTACAGGTTTTGGCCCTGGGTTTGCCAATGGTGCTTGCCCTCAACATGAGCGGTGAAGCCCGTCGCCTTGGAGTGGTGATCGATGCCAATGCCTTGGCATCGGGCCTGGGGATTCCGGTGGTGGCAATCAGTGCCAAGCGCAATGAGGGCATCGGTGATTTGCTGGATCGCTTAGCCAGGCCCCAGGTGCCGCCGCCAGAGTTGCCATGCGATGACCTGGAGTCACGTCTGGAGATGTTGGTGGCGCAATGCGTTCAGCAGCCTGCCCAATTAGTGAATTGGCGTACCCGCCGTCTGGATCGTTGGCTGCTGCATCCATTCGCTGGGGTGCTGCTGTTTCTGGCGATCGTGTTACTGCTGTTTCAGTCGCTGTATGCGCTGGCCAAACCATTGCAGGACCTGCTGGGTTTTGGGCTCGACTGGCTCAGACGGCTTTGTTGGAACCAGGTTTAGCAGCCATCAGCGCACCGGAATTCGTGCGGGATTTCTTGGTCCATGGCCTCTGGCTGGGGGTGGGCACTGTGACTACATTCTTGCCGGTCATTTTCCTTTTCTATCTTGTACTTGCCATTATCGAAGATTCTGGTTATCTACCTAGGGCGGCATTCCTTATGGATGGCTTTATGAACTGGCTTGGCATGGACGGAAGATCCTTCGTACTCCAGGTTATGGGATTTGGCTGCAATGTTCCCTCAATTTTAGGTACTCGAGTTATTCGTGACCCGGCCCAGCGCTTGCTCACCATGCTGGTAATTCCCTTCGCACTTTGTCAAGCGCGACTAACCGTATTCGTTTTTATGGCTGGTGTATTCTTTCCCCGCCCATGGTGGGCAGCTGGCCTGGTGGTATTTGGCTTTTATCTGATGAGTTTTATGGCGGCAATCATCACCGGGTTGGTATTCAAGCGCGTCTTCCCAAGTCGCGAGGCATTTGTGTTGGAACTTCCCCCCTATCGCAATCCAAGTTTACGTACAATCTTGCGACGAGCCTGGAGTTCAATGGCCAATTTTCTTGTAACTACCCGGTTGTTCATCGTGCTGGGAGCGATGGCAATTTGGCTGCTCACCAACTTGCCTCCCGGGGCTACTCAAGGTTCAGGCCACACGATTGCAGATGGAATTGGCCAACTTTTTCAGCCAATACTGGCTCCAATAGGCATGAATCCTGCCTTAACCGTATCATTATTCTTTGGTTTTATCGCCAAGGAGATCCTACTTGGGGCCATGGCAGTAATTTACAATAGCAGCGAAACCATGCTAGGAGCCTCTATCAGTGCTGCACTTACCCCGCTACAGTCCCTTAGTTTTATGACTTTTGTGCTGATCTACACTCCCTGCTTGGGCACTATTGCCGCCCAGCTACAGGAGTCCAAAAGTAGAGGTTTTGCCTTGCTCTCCCTCGGCTGGTCCCTGAGTCTAGCCTGGGTTATGGCTTTACTAGTTTATCAGGGAGGCATGCTTATAATAGCCGGATAAACAAGAGCCATCGAACATGCTTTCTTCTTGGTAGACCTGCTGTTTTCTTCTACTGGACACCTCGAGATTGTCCATTCCGCCCCTACGAATCAGGGAAGCTCTGGAAAATCAAGCTTTCTGCGCTTCTGCCTCCTTAAAGCCATTGCGGCGCAATGACTCCTTTGGCGGCGGCCGGGGCTTTCCAGAGCCTCCCTAGTGGCGCGTGTTGCAGGTTAGCTGTAAATCCAATCAGAGGATCATGTGGCAATAATCACCATGCCGCCGGCAAACAACGAGCAGGAATCTAAATCCTGCTGGGCGGCTCGACTCAAAGGCAATTTGAATTTTGCAATTAACCAACTACAAGTAATATTAGCAGCCTTCTGCCATGCGCTAAAGCGCGATAGCAGGGAAGCCCTGGGCAAGCTCCACGGTCCACGCGAGAGTGAGGGTCCGAAGTCGGATCAGGCTCGGATCGATCGGTGAACGGCAGCTCGGCTTTTCTGACTACGAACAGTCCAGTGCCCTACCTCGGCTCTAGGCCGAGCTTGTCGCAGTCCCTAGAACCGCAAGGGTAAGGAGCTGTCCCTAGCAGAGATGGTGGTGGCAGATCTGCTGCACGGGGGTGAAGATGTGGTTTACATTGCCCCTGGCTACCAGGCAATCGAGAAGCGATCAGAGATGGCGAGCAAAGAGATAGAGTTTCTCGCTGGAATGGAACTTGGTAAGTATAAGGACCTGCCCGATACGCCAGATGTACGACTCATGAGTCTGATCGAGGCAGTCATAGCCGTAACTACTTCTGCTTGCAGTAGGCCACATCCAGGCCCTAACGAGGCCGTAGGCCGAGCTTGGCAGGAGCCACTGGGCAATAACTTCCTTTCCGAGGAATTAAACAACAGTGGATCTTTCGGAAAATCCAGCCGCAGGGCATAACTAAGAACTGCTGCAAGGTCCAATTAATTACTGATCTTACCAATGCCCACCTGCGGCAACATCAATTATTTACAGCGCTATGACCGTGGAATAGCGCGTTCTTCAGGCACACTAAAATCCCTCTATTTAGGCAATGCCAAGGACTAAAGTGGCGGAGGCTGTGCAATTGAGCTCTGACGAGCTAAACCCGCATATAAAAGAGCCTCAGATGCATTAAGTTTTCTTAGTTGGCTATTTTTATAGCCTATCTTTGCCTTTGGCGAGGTACTGAATCGATTTTCAAGTCATTAAAAACAGTTAGAGAGGCTCAGAGCAGCCTCCATTTCGTTGGCCCAGCCAGCTGAGAACAATTGCGGCATCAGGGCAAGATAGACCATGTCTCGGGCTCGTCAGATCTTCCTTATCAGATACTTTAAAGTGCAAGTATTGCTTTTGCTGTGCCAACAATAATGCAAATATTCCTGGCCGCACATGTTGCCTGCTGCCAGGACAATTGGATTTGCGATTTTTTCGGGAAACTTTTGGCGCTGGCTTGATGGACAAATGTGTTTAGACCGATCATTTTAATGTGTATATTCTTGCTTGGATTAGTGCGATTTATTAGAAGCTTGCTAGCTGAGGGCAGGCGTGCGCATGAGTGCTGAGCGTTGTAGCAGCGGAACTGCTGTACAATCGCTGGAAAGCCACTTGCTGACAATCCGTCTGCTTAGAAGTTTGTTGGGCCCAAGCCCGTTACCTTTCATCTCTATCGGAGATTTCACATGACTAAGTTCAATCTGCTGGCCGATTCTCAGTCTGAAGTGGTTGCCGGTGGTTATTACGGCAAAAAGCCTGTTTGGAAGGCTCCCAAGTGCTGCTATACCACGACCATTTCCAATAAAGTGGTAATTGGCCAAAGCAATAGCGCCACTAATGTGGGCCTCGGCTTCGGTGGTTCTGGCAGGGCCTCCAGCATGCAGGGCAATAGCGCCGACGTTACCAATATCATTGGTTGAGCCATAAGAGCATAAGGCTCATTTGAGTGCCCATGGCATTTATTTCATGGGCATTTTTGTATCCTTTTGAGGTTCTTCCATGATTGAGTTGACAGATTTACAGGCTGAAGCCATTTATGGTGCTTCAGGCATTGTGATCGCCCCTAGAATTTCTATCACTACATCACTTAATGGTTTATTGCAAACCAATGCCGGTGCTAGTGTAGGTGTCGGGGTGCTTGGCGGAAAGGGAATTGCTGGCCTTGGCCAGGTGAATGGGATTAAGTTCTTTAACTTTGTCTAATCGTTGACCGAGGTGCCGTAGCTTTGGCTACGGCACCTTTCTCTTGTTTATTTTCCTGCAATGTATTTTCTTTCTGACCTTGAAGCTGCGCAATGCATTGGCGCTTGTCGGCGCAATCCTGGGTCTCGAGCACCTGCGCGGAATCACGGCTTCTCTGCTGGTAGAGCTGGGCCAGCTGCCATGCGATTTTTCACGTCTATTGCCATCACCTTAATCCAAATAAATTATTCGTTTAATTTGGTGGTTAATGGTGGGTCAATTGTTAGCAGCCAGGCTAATGGTATGAATGCTGCCACTTTTCTCTGATCCGCTGTCGTATGGATGCTTTGTCAATTGTGAACTGGCTGAGACAGCTACCTGGTTTAGGAAAACGGTTTCATCAACTCTCCTGTGTTCGTCAATATGACGAAGAAGATTGTGGTGCTGCTTGCCTAGCCACCGTTTGCCAAAGCCATGGTCAGCATATCCCCCTGCCTCTCGTACGCCACAGCGTAGGTACCTCTGCTCAAGGCACCACATTGCTGGGGCTTAAACGAGGGGCGGAAAGTCTTGGCTTTCACGCCAGAGCAGCCAAGGCAGAGGCTTCGCTGCTTGATGAACTTGACTCTCTGCCCCTACCAGTCATTTGCCATTGGCAAGGCTGTCACTGGGTTGTGCTGCATGGTCGTAAAGGCGATGAGTTGCTTGTGGCAGATCCTGCCATGGGTGTACGCCGTCTTTCTCGAGAGACTTTTGTTAAGGGCTGGAGTAATGGTGTGTTGTTGTTGCTGGAACCTGATCCACAACGCTTCCCAGTTATTGATGCTCAGAGCGAAGGATGGCAGGCAGGAAAGGGGTTGGGAGCGTTTGCTCGCTATGTCCTGCCTTTCCGTCATTTACTTCTCCAGGCTTTAGGGTTAAATCTTGGCATCGGCATCCTAGCGTTGGGAATGCCTTTAGTCATGCAAATTCTAACGGATGATGTATTAGTTCGTGGCGATGGAGAGATGCTTCGTAGCCTGGTAATTGGCATAATGGTCTTATTCCTACTGCGAGGCATGCTTGGATTGCTGCAAGGCGTTTTGGTGGGTCACTTTGGCCAAAAGTTGCAGCTGCAGATGATACTTCATTATGGCCAGCATTTACTTCGGCTGCCACTCACTTATTTTGAGTGTCGCCGCAGTGGTGAAGTAGTTAGTCGCCTTGAAGATATTGCCAAGTTGAACGAATTGATTGCTAATTTAGTACTTGGCTTGCCTGGTCAGCTTTGTATAGCTTTAATCTCAATTATGTGGATGTGGCAGTACAATAGTTCCCTCACCTTGGCTGCTTTAACGGGATTTGCCTTGGTGATCGGTTGTCAGCTGGCTGTGTTGCCATCTTTGCATCGACGTACCCAAGGGCTCTTGGTCCAGTCAGCCGACAATCAAGGATTTTTGGTGGAGCTGTTTCGTGGACAGGCTCTTTTGAAGACCACTCAGGCTAGTCCTCAGGCCTGGCAAGAGTTTCAACGAAACCAAGGACGCCTGGCAAGGCTGGCCTGGAGTGTTGGCCTACTTGATCTTAAGGTAAGTACCGCCACTAATTTATTAGGTAGCGTTACAACAGTAATGCTGTTATGGTATGGCAGTACCTTTGTGTTGTCTCAGCAGCTTAGCATCGGCCAGTTGCTGGCATTCAACGGCATGAGTGGCAATGTCTTGGCTTTTTTGGTCGCCATCGGTGGCTTAAGTCAGGAGCTAATTACCTCGCGTGTGGTGATGGCTAGACTTGACGATGCCTTGCAGCATCCGGTTGAAACTGCAGCCAGCAAAGGGAACCAGAAAGCGGTAATAGCTGCCAATTCAGACATTCTCTGTGCGGATTTATCATTCCATCACGCTGGTCGATGTGCCCTCATTGAGCACTTGAATTTGCGGATACCAGGAGGACTGACTACTGCATTAATTGGCGAGTCTGGCTGTGGCAAAAGTACGCTTAGCAAGTTGATTGCTGGCCTTTATCCTTTGCAAAAGGGAGCAATTCATTACGGGCCATTCAACGGCAGAGACTTGGAGCTTGAATGTCTTAGGCGCCAGGTGGTATTGCTGCCCCAGGATGATACTTTTTTGAATCGTTCGATCTTCGATAATTTTGTCTTTGCTTATCCTCGGCTCGGCTTCGAGGACGTGGTTCAGCTATGTAGATTGACTTTGGCGGATGATTTTATTCGTGATCTCCCCGATGGATACAGCACGATACTTGGAGAGTTCGGGGCCAACCTTTCGGGTGGACAGCGTCAACGACTGGCGCTTGCCCGGGCATTGGCAAGTGATCCAGCAGTGTTATTGCTTGATGAATCAACATCAGCCCTTGATCCTGTATTGGAGGCTAGGGTAATGGATCGGCTATTGGCTCACCGCCGAGGCAAAACCACCATACTCGTAAGCCATCGGCCATCGGTAATCCTGCGTGCCGACTGGATTGTATTTATGGAGCAGGGAGCTGTTAGGCAGCAAAGCCATCCTAAAGATTTACGCGATCATGTTCAAGTTGCTCCTTATCTAAAGGCCGCCTAATGACCATGCCAGATTTTAATGCCATGGCATCTCATACTCCTTCATCACCGGAAGATGGGGATGCTAAGCCCTCTCTTGATCCGAATAGCACTGCACTGGTGGCTGCCCTACCACCAACCTTGATGGCGGTTGATGAGCAGGACTTTCTACCTGCTCCTGGCCCTTGGACATCGGCACTAGGGCGTCAGCTGATTTTGCTTTTCCTGCTTGGTTTCGGTGCCATGGCTGTTTGGCCCATGCGCGAAACCGTTAGGGCGTTGGGCGTGGTGCGTCCTATCGGGGAAAACAACGTTATCCAGAGTGAACAGGGTGGAACATTGCAGCGGGTATTAATGAAACCTAACCAGGTTGTGCAGCCAGGAGACTTATTAGCTGTGCTTGACAGCCGTTCACTTGAGGCGGAAAGACAGCAGCTGCGGGATGAATTAGTCACATTAGAGCGTCAAGCGCTACAAGCTCGGGCTGAGCAGAGTTCTCTTGACGCTCAGTTTTCAGCCTTGAATGGCATCACGAGCTCGCTAACCGAGTCCTCTCGCAGGAACGTCGATCAGGCCAAGGCGTCACTGAATTTTGAGAATAGTGAACTCCAGCGTTATCGATCTCTTCTCGAAAGTGGTGCCGTACCCCGGAGCTTGGTAGATGAGAAGCAAGCCCGCCAAATCATGGGTCAGGCTGAAGTTCTCAAGGCCATGCAAAGTGTGTCCGAGCAGCGTGCCCGTGGCTTGAGTGAACTGGCTCGGTTGCGTCAAAGCGCATCCCAGGCTCGCTCCTCTGCAGATGAGTTAAGCAAACAAGTGGCTCAACGTCGTTCGCGTCTAGTGCAGGTGCAACGTGCAATTGACTTCGCGACTGTAAGATCTCCCATCCATGGCTCTGTGGTGAGTACTAATTTGCGCCATTCAGGTCAAGTCCTGCAACCCGGTGAAGTGATGGCTGTTATTGCTCCACTTAGCCAACGTTACCAAGCAAAGCTGCAGGTGCCTGCTGACTCAATTAGCAATATCCGGATAGGTCAGCAAGCAACATTAAAGATATCAGCATGTCCCACTGCTGAGTTTGGCGTGATGCCTGCCGTCGTGCGAAATCTCTCTGCTGATACCGTTCCAGTGGAGGTGCAGCCAGGATCTGCGATGGCTTCCCAGTCCGCCCTCATGGCCAGGGGACCATTGGCTTACGAGGTGATAGTTGAGCCGAAATATACTAGCTTGAAGGGCAGGCAGGGAGGCTGTCAGCTACGCCTTGGAATGGAAGTAAGCGCTGATATAGTTACTCGCCGCACCACGGTTTTTGCTTTTCTTATGAATAAGTTACGTGTTGGCGGCTAACCGCACAGATCCTGCCAGCGGCCCTTGCCAATGCATGCCTTGTTAGGCTCTAGAATGGCTTCATTGAGATTTTGATGAGCTGGTGCTTTTAAGCTCTGTCCAAGATGGGTGTTCTGTACGGGTGGAGCAGCTCCCCAGTCACCCAGTACTGCGCAATCGCCTGATAGCCATGGGGGTAAAGCCAGGCGCTCGACTTGAAGTTTTGCGTCGCGGGAGCCCTGGTGGTATTTTGCACCTCAATTGTGGGGCTCTGGAGTTCATGCTGCGACTAGAGCACGCTTCCGAGCTGATCGTATCTTTTGTTCATTGAGGTAAGGGCACCTCGAAAATAGCCCATAGCGCTCACCAGGTTAGGGGCAACCAAGTTACCGCAACGCCCCTCGCGGCGTTAGCTCGATAAATGTCAATAATTGTCGTGGCGCCCATAAAGCTCTCTCCAAGGATTTGCCGTGCCAGCATGTTAGAATATGCGCCCATTGGCTATTGAAATAAAATCGTCAATATTGTTTTTTTATTTGGCACATTCCCGGTGGTCGGTTCATGGGTGCCTCATTAAATTGCCCATTTTGCCGACAAATCAAGGGACAAGCCTGTTACAGCAACGCTTCTTGCGCCACGGAATCGATGGATCTTGGTATTCTTTAAGCTATTTATCCAGCTCTTTTGAGGGATTTGCCATGCCAGCATATTGGGCTATACAGCCCTTGATTCTTTAAGCAAAAGTCGTCAATTTGGCTGTGTTTGGCGCATTCCTGTTGTCCAGATTGCGTTATTTTTATTGATTGTCTAGATTATTAGCTTGGATTTTTTTAGCGCTTGCCTTAATAGTGGCAGTTTAAGGGACTGGGCGGATTGATCTATTTCATCGTTTGCCGGCATATTCAACTTGTAGCTATTTGGTACAATGCTTGAGCACAGGAGCTGGTCTTGATCATCAAGACTGCCTATCGGATCACGTTCTAGCCGGGTCTGCTGCTTTTCCGGTTATTGACCGCTTCGGAGCTGGGGGAGGCGTCATCGTGCATCCACGACCGCCAGGCTCCTGATTTGCTGGCCGGTGTTTTTCAGCAACCCCTTGATGGTTTTGCCCGCGATATGAGGGCTATTCATAGGTAGTTGTCTTTCCTAGGCGTCGCAAGAGTTCCAAGCGCCGGAGCTGCTGTCGTGAGGCAGCCGTCGTCCCTGGGGCCATTACCTATGGCGACTAAGTTATCTCTGGCTGCCTAGTATGTGTTCCTACAAGTTCGCAATAAATTCCGTCTGAGAGCTGTGCGGTAATGAGTGAATTACCGCTGCTCATCAGTGAGCAAGAATCTGAACCCGTAAGTGCGGACCAGTTCGAAGCCAATTCAAGTTTTGTAATGAACTTGCGGTACATGACCTAGATTCTTGCCTCCTGTCTGGTTGGTCAGGCAGGCAGGCAGGATGGATGGATGGATGGACAAATTTGCCGATACTGAGGGTGCCCACTCTTTTGCAATCATTAGGCAACCCCGAAAAATATCCACCTTGCCCCTGCGAGCCAGGGAAAAGCCAAGTATGGTAGCACTATTATTATCAATAGATCAGTGAGATTTGGGATTTTTCGAGCTACCCATTATGGGCGGCTCGAAAAATTGTCCATTCGACTGCCGCGAGTCGGGCTCACCCAAGTCGCTGCAATGCCTCTCGCATCATGAGATCGGCGAGATATCCAATTTTTCGAGGTGTCCTTATTTGAGGCACATAACCATCTGTCGACTGGTGCTACTTACCCGTTGATTTCCTATAATCACCATTCTGTCCCCGCCCAGCCCATAAATTGATCTGATGAGCTGTGATGGGATGACCCGCTCCATGCCCCCCACCGAAACCTTTGAGCTGATCGTGGTGGGCGGCGGCCATGCCGGCTGTGAGGCCGCCATTACGGCGGCACGCTTGGGGTTGCGGACGGCCCTGTTCAGCCTCAACCTGGATCGGATCGCCTGGCAGCCCTGCAATCCGGCGGTGGGTGGTCCGGCCAAGAGCCAGCTGGTGCATGAGGTGGATGCCCTTGGCGGCGTCATCGGTCGCCTCGCTGACGCCACCGCCTTGCAAAAACGGGTGCTCAATGCCAGCCGCGGTCCTGCGGTGTGGGCTCTCAGGGCCCAGACCGACAAGCGCCAGTACGCCCGTCAGATGCTGCAGTTGCTGCAGCACACGCCAAACCTGGCCCTGCGGGAGGGGATGGTGAGCGACCTCGTAACCGAGGGCTCGGCGGAGCATGGCGATTTGAGGATCGCCGGCGTGCGCACTTACTTCGGCAGTGTCTATGCCGCGCCGGCCGTGATCCTCACCACCGGCACCTTTCTCGGCGGCCAGATCTGGGTGGGCAACCAATCCATGTCGGCTGGGCGCGCCGGTGAGCAGGCCGCCCAGGGCCTCACCGAGGCCCTACAAGGGCTGGGGTTCGTCACCGGTCGGCTCAAGACAGGTACGCCAGCCCGGGTGGACCGGCGCAGTATTGCCCTGCACCAGCTGGAGGAGCAGCCCAGCGATGCATCGGATCGCTTCTTTTCCTTTGATCCGGAGGCCTGGGTTAGTGGTGAGCCAATGAGCTGTTACCTCACCCGCACCACCGCCGCCACCCACCAGCTGATACGCGACAACCTGCATCACACGCCCATCTACGGCGGCTTCATCGACAGCAAGGGGCCTCGCTATTGCCCCTCTATAGAAGATAAGATAGTGCGCTTTGCCGATAAGGAGAGCCATCAAATTTTTCTAGAACCGGAGGGCCGTGATACCCCTGAGATTTATGTACAGGGATTTTCCACCGGTCTGCCGGAGCGGCTGCAATTGGAATTGCTGCGCACCCTGCCGGGATTGGAGCGGTGTGTGATGCTGCGGCCCGCCTATGCCGTGGACTACGACTATTTGCCCGCCACCCAACTGAAGCACTCGTTGGAAACCAAGCGGATCGCGGGCCTGTTTACCGCCGGCCAGCTCAACGGCACCACCGGCTACGAGGAGGCGGCCGCCCAGGGGCTGGTGGCTGGACTAAACGCGGCACGCCATGTGCGTGGCGAGACTCCGGTGCACTTCCCGCGCCAGGACAGCTACATCGGCACCATGATCGACGACCTGGTCACCAAGGATCTGCGCGAGCCCTATCGGGTGCTCACCAGCCGCAGTGAGTACCGGCTGGTGTTGCGAGGTGATAACGCCGACCGCCGCTTGACGCCCCTGGGCCGCGAACTGGGCTTGATTGACGATCGACGCTGGCAAATTTACAGCCGCAAACAGGGGGCAATTGAGGCAGAAAAGCAGCGTTTAAGCACTGTTCGGCTGAAGTCCAGCGATGCCGCTGCCCAGGGGGTGATTGATGCCACCCAGGCCCCCATCAAGGGCTCCATCACCTTGGCCGAGCTGCTACGGCGACCCGGCTTCCACAGTGCAGATCTGGTGCGCCATGGGTTGGCCGCAGCCGATTTGCCCCTAGATGTGCGCGAGGGCGCGGAGATTGACATCAAATACAGCGGCTATCTGGCCCGCCAGCAGCAGCAGATCGACCAGGTTAAAAAGCAGGAGCAGCGTGCCATCCCCCCCCAGCTCGACTACGGCGCCATTGCCACCTTGTCCAAGGAGGCCCGCGAGAAGCTTGCTGCGGTGCAGCCTCTCAGCCTCGGCCAGGCCGCGCGGGTACCGGGGGTGAGCCCCGCCGATGTCAACGCCCTGCTGCTTTGGCTGGAATTGGACGCCCGTCGTCGGGCCTCCTCAACCACGAATGTGGTTGGTAACTTGGGCGAGCTGTCGGCCAGAAGTTAACCGTGAGCCTCAGCCAAGGCATTCCCCGCTCCAGGGTCTATTGGGAGCTCAAGGCCGATCAGGTTTTCAACGACATCTCTAGTCGGTTGGCAGCCAGCCAGGCCATAGCTAACCAGGCCAGCGCCAGCCAGGACAGCGTCAATAACGGCGCTGGCAATTGCGGCGTTGGTAATTACGCCACTGGCTATGACGGCGCTATCGAGCCGGCCATCGAAGTGGTGGTTTTGGATCCGCCTGTAGGAAGGGTCACCACGCCACCTGGTTCATGGCAGACGAGCCCCATCTTTTTGTTGGGCTTGGCGGGCATGGGCATGGCGGGGCTGCTCGTGGCCGGCATCGGCCTCGGCCTATGGAGTCAGAGCCTGCAGACCCTGCGCCAGGAACAAAATCTGATGTTGCTGGACAGGTTGCGTAACTTTGGTCCGGCTGGATCGGCCCCCATCAGTGCAGCGCCGGCGCCGCTCCAGGCTGAGCTGGGCCCGGGGGCTGCCCCGTCGACTGGTTCTCCTAATGGCCCAGATCTGCCGCCGCCGCCTAATGAGCCCTGGATGCAGCAGCTGGCCAGTCTTCCCGGCGGCCAGCTTCCAGCGGCCCAGGGGCCGCAGCTGCCGGCCAGGGCCCCAGCGACCGTTGGGGCCACGAATCTGATCTCCAGACCGGCTCCAGCTGTGACTGTGCTGCCCTATGCCGCGCCGATTCCGCCTAGAGGCGGGCCTGGGTCTGGCCCCACCCCCCAATTGATGGGGTTGGTGCAGGCTCCAGGCCATAGCGCCGCGGCCATCTTCCAAGTTGGTAGCAGCTCCAGCACCGCCTCCATCGGCGAGCGCATCGGCGATACCGGCTGGCGGCTGCGTTCGGCTAGCGGTGATGGGGTGGTGGTTGAACGCGGTGGGGAGCAGCGTTACCTCAGTCTCAGCTCAGACTCCTAGGCTTTGGCCTGTAACTGGGGTGGTTGCCTTGCCACTGCTGGCCTCCCCGGAACTGCTCTGGCAGGCTCCCCATAGGGATGTGCTGGCAGGGCGCTGTAGCCCCGGGCCCGGCTTGGCCCTCAGTGGTCCCTGGCGCCTGCTGCTGCTGGGGGACGGCAGCCCCACCCGCCATCTGCAGACCCTCAGTGGACTGCCGGTGGAGATCGATTTGATCGCCATGGCTCCGGAGCCGCCAGACCCCCCCGGTGGAGCGGCTCCAGCGGAAATCGCCGAGCTGGATCCACCGCTGCTACGACGCCAGGTTTGGCTGCGCTGCGGCAACCGCAGCCTGGCCTGGGCCGAGAGCTGGTGGAATCAACAGCAGGCCGATCAACATCTGCTCAACCGCGACCAGCCGATCTGGCTCAGCCTCACCAGCAATCGGGCTGAGTTGTTTCGCGAAGTGGATGGTTTGGCGCTGGTGGCCGCTCCTTGGCTGGAGCAGCGATTTGGGCGCAGTGGTCCCTTCTGGGCCCGCCATTACCGCTTCTTTCGTGGCGGTGAGCCCTTCACCGTGATCCGCGAAGTGTTCTCGCCCGATCTGGAGCACTGGCTGGGGCCCGCCACCCAGCCCTGTCCGCCGGTGCGCCCACCAAGCCGCCTGGATCCCTGGCTGCGGGGCGGCTAGACCAGCCGCAGGGCCTCGGCTTGTTTGCTGGCCTGTTCCAGCAGGTGGCGCAGGCGCTGTTCGTCCAGGTGAGTGAGGTTGGTGCGCAGCAACTTGGCGTGGGGGGCATGGGCCCTCAGCCGCTCGATCACCCGATCTGGACTGGCCTCGCGTACCAACAAACACAGGGCGGCAGTGCCGCGGGGCAGGGTTTCGCCCAGCTCCCGCATGAAGCCGTCATGGATGCCCAGATCGGAGAGGGAGCCCGATGCCGCCCCCACCCCGGCCCCAATCGCAGCTCCCAGCAGGGGATTGAGGAACAGCAGACCCACCAGCGTGCCCCAGAAACCACCGCCCAGAGCCCCGGCAGCGGTGAGATTCAATGATTGGCGCAGGTGCACTTGGCCATCCCCGTCATGCTCCACCACCACGGCGTCTTCGAGGGATAGCAACTGCTCTCTCTGGATGTCCACCAGTTCCCGGCGCACCTCCTCGGCCTCCTCCACCGTCGTGAAGCCCACCACCACCAGAGTGCTCATCGCTCAGCCACACCACTGGCTCAACCGTAGGCAGGCTGAATGGCGTCATCCGAGCTGGCGACGGCGGCTGGAGCGGGGCAGGGCCCGGCCCAAGGCCGTGGCTGCGGCAGGTGTAGACGTTGGCGTTGGCGTTGGCATTCGCGTAGGCGTTTGAGCTGCAGGCTCCGATCGCTGCCAACGGGGCACCAGAAAGCTGTCGTCGTCGGGCCAGTCCTGATCGGCGGCCGCAGCGCCTCGAAGGGAGACGGCCTCCAGGGGCCGGCGGTTGCGCCGCCGAGCCGCGGGCTCCATGGCTTCAGATGGGGCGGTGGTGGTGGCGGTGGTGGTGGTGGCGGCTCCAGCGGCGGGGTTGTCAGCGGCGAAATCCCGCAGGGAAACCGGCCGCGCCTCCAGCCTTGGCTCCATCTGGCCGTTAGGGCGGGCCTCCGTGGGGGCCCCGGGCCCGGGTTCCTGCCAGGGTTCCCGCCAGTCATCCTCGTCTTCGAGGATCCAGTCGAGCTTGTTCTCCACCCAGCGGCCCAGCCCCTCCAAGCGCGGCCGAGATCCGGCAGTTCTGCCTTCCCCTCGGCCTGGGGGCCGCGATCCCGGCCGGGCTCCCGACACCCCATCCACCAGTTGCCGGCCGGCGCTCATCAGGCGATCGATGCCCTGCTCCAGGCGATCGGGGCCGCCCCGGCGCGGTGCGGTGCGCCTTCCCCTGGCTGGATCTGGCCCCCGGGGGGAGGACCCGGGGGGGGTGGGATCTGAGTAGTTGGAGTCGTAGCGGCTCATGAACCAAAACTACCGACGCCGGGCCGCCAGCCAACGCTCCCGGCCCATGCCCAGCAGGGCGATGGAGACGCCGGCCCATTCCAGGCTCCATAGAAAGACGCCCAGCGCCACCGCAGCCCATGCCGAATTTGTGATCGCGACCCTAAGGGGTGGGCGGGTCACCGCCAGCCGCCCCGCCTTGGCGGAGCTCGAATTGGCCCAAATCAAATTGGTGCCGTTCGAATTGGTGCCGTTCGAATTCGAACAGTTCAAATTGGAGCAGGCAGCTGGCATCCCAGCGGCCGCCATGCAGCCGTTCACAGCACAGCCGGCAGGCCAGGTTGCGCAGTCGGCGGCGGTAGGGGGAGCTGATGCCGCAATTGGGACAGCGGGCGATCCAGCGCGGTGGCCCCAGGCTGTCGGCGGGCAGGGGATATCGGTGGCGCACACTCACCTGGAATTCGGCCTGGGCGCAGTTGATCGCCGCCATGCGGGACCTGAAATGGGGTCCGTGCACCTCCCGTAGGCCCAGCACTCGATCCACCCAGGCGTGGATCATTTCATGGCAGAGCGTGCTCAAGGTGGCCTGGCGCGGCAGGGCCTCCAGCAGCGGCCGCGACAGCACGATGTCGCAAAATTCGCCACCAGCGCCATCGCGCCCGCGGCGATAGATGCCCGCGGTGCGGCGCATGCGGCCATCGCTCCAGCGCAGCGCCAGCAGGGGGGTGCCAATTACGGCAAGGCTGCCGTCAAAGTGTTCCCGATCGAGCCGGTGGAACAGGGGCAGCAGCGGCTCCAGGGGCACCGCGGCGCAGACGCAGGAACGGCGCCATTCTGGCCGGATCCGCCTTGATTCCGAGCTTGGCGTCGGTGCCCCAGCAGGGGAGGGCAGTCGGTCAGACTCAGGGGCCGAATCGCTGCGTCACAGGCAATGGAGATGGACTGGGTACTCTTCCGTGACATCGGCGGCAAGGCCCTGCTGGCCGGTGCCGGCGCCCTGCTCCTCTATTGGACGATCTCGGCGGTGAAGCTGGTGCTCAGCGCCCGCGGCATCAATCCGCTGATCAAGCAGTTCTTCACCCAGGTGGCCAGTGGCCAGGTGGATGGGGCCTATCTGCTAACCACCAAGAACTACCGCAGCCACGTCAACCGCACCCAGTTCATCCGCTTCCTGGTGGGCCTGCAGCTGAACAAATACCGCAACCTCAAATCGGGTCGGCCGCGCCTGGAGGAAAACCAATTGATTCTCACCGTGAAGCTCAAGAGTGATGGCAGCGAGGAATTGCCGCTCGACTTCACCTTTGTGAAACTCGATCAGCAATGGCGCATCGATCGGATCAGGAAAACCGCCGCAGCCTGATGCTCGCCCTTGGCGTAGAGCCCTCCCTAGCGCCTGGCCCTCCCCTGGCGCCGAGCTCCCCTAGGGCGGGCGAGCTCCCATGGCTCTGATCAAGCCGTAACTGCGATCCCCCCATGGCGGTAGAGCCCTCCCCTGGCGCCGAGCTCCCCCATCGCGTCAAGCAATCCGTAGTGCCTAGACAATGATTTCCCCCCGCGAGCCCCTCCCCCTTGAGCCCCGCCTCCAGTCCCCCTGACCAAGCCAGCGCTGAGGGGCATAGGGCAGCTGAATTGAGGGACCTGCTCAACCGCGCCGCCCACGCCTACTACGTGCTCGATGCGCCTCTCATGGAGGATCCGGTCTACGACCGGCTGTATCGGGAGCTGCTGGAGCTGGAGCAGGCCCACCCAGAACTGCGCAGCCCCGACAGCCCCACCCAGCGGGTGGGTGGCAAGCCGTCCGAGGGCTTTCAGGAGGTGGAGCATCGCATTAGCCTGCTCAGCCTCGACAACGCCTTTAACAGCGAGGAATTAGCTGGTTGGTACGGCCGGCTGCTGAAGGTGCTCGATCGGGAGCCGAGCCCCGGTGAGCCGCCGCCGGCCCTGGCGATGGTGGGCGAACTGAAAATTGACGGCAACGCCCTGGCCCTCAGCTACGAGCGGGGTCTGCTGGTGCGGGCCGCCACCCGCGGCGATGGCGAGCGGGGGGAGGAGATCACCGCCAACGTGCGCACGATCCAGAGCGTGCCGCTGCGGCTGCGGCTGGCCGAGCCCCCCCCCTGGCTGGAGGTGCGCGGCGAGGCCTTGATTCCCGACGCCAGCTTCGCGGCCATCAACCGGGAGCGCCAGGCCCGCGAGGAGGCCCTCTTCGCCAACCCCCGCAACGCCTGCGCCGGCACCCTGCGGCAACTGAATCCAAAGGTGGTGGCGGCCCGGCGTCTGGATTTCTTCGCATACACCCTGCACCTGCCGCCCGATTGGCAGCCGGCTGCTGGAGATCCGCCGCTGCCCCGCAGCCAGTGGGAGAGCCTGCGCTGGCTGGAGGCCCTGGGCTTCCGGGTCAACCCCAACGCCGAGCTGCTGCCAAATCTGACGGCGGTGGCCGACTTCTTCGCCGCCTGGGATGAGCGGCGCAAGCAGCTGGCCTACGCCACTGATGGGGTGGTGGTGAAGCTGAACGACCTGCGCCTGCAGGATGCCGCCGGCTTCACCCAGAAGGCACCGCGCTGGGCGATCGCGCTCAAATATCCGGCCGAGGAGGCCCCCAGCCGCCTGCTGCGGCTCAGCTACCAGGTGGGGCGCACGGGGGTGGTGACCCCAGTGGCCGAATTTGCCCCCGTGGGTCTGGGGGGCACCAGCGTTAGCCGGGCCACCCTGCACAATGCCGATCGGCTGGCGGAGCTCGACCTGCACCTGGGCGACACGATCGTGGTGCGCAAGGCCGGCGAGATCATCCCCGAGGTGGTGCGGGTGCTCAACGAACTACGGCCCGCCGCCGCCCAGCGGGCCGAGCTGCCGCCCATCTGCCCGGAATGTGGATCGCAGCTGGTGCGTGAGGAGGGCGAGGCGGCAACCCGCTGCGTGAACAGCAGCTGCCCGGCGATCCTGCGGGGCGCCCTGCGCCACTGGGTGAGCAAGGGGGCCCTGGACGTGGAGGGTCTGGGTAGCAAGTTGATCGAGCAGTTGGTGGATCGGGGGCTGGTGGCCTCCATCGCCGATATCTATGGCCTCGATGGGGCGCTGCTAGCCAGCCTGGAGCGCATGGGCCCGAGGTCTGCTCAGAATCTGCTGGAGGCTCTAGCCGCTTCCCGGCAAAAGCCCTGGCATCGCCAGCTCTACGGCCTGGGCATACATCACGTGGGCGAGGTGAGCGCCAAGGCCCTGGCCCGCACCTTTGCCAGCGCCGATGCCCTGGCCGCCGCCGCCCGGGAAGCGCCGGAATCAATCACGGCGGTGCATGGCATCGGTAGCGAAATCGTGCAGTCGCTGCAGCAATGGCTGGCCACCCCCGCCAATCAACAGCTGCTGGAGCAATTGCGGCGGCTGGGCTTCTCCCTGGCCGCGCCCGAGCAGGAGCCAGGGGCTGCCAACGCTGCCGCCCCCCGCCTGGCCGGCCTCAGCTTCGTGCTCACCGGCAGCCTGCCATCGCTGAGCCGCAGCCAGGCCCAGGCGCTGATCGAGGCGGCCGGCGGCAAGGTGATCGCCTCGGTGAGTCGCAAAACCAGCTATTTGGTGGCCGGCGTGGAGGCGGGCAGCAAGCTGGTTAAAGCCCAGGGCCTGGGGTTGCCGGTGATTGATGAGGCGGGACTACTACAGCTGCTGGCGGAGAGCTAGACGCCAACAAGCTCCAGTGCCGCTAGCCGCAAGGCCCGTTAGCCCCCAGGCCCTCGCGCTTCTGAGTTTTGCTTGCCCAAGATCAATTAATCATTACCGCTGATTTTGGCCATGGACCCCATGCAAAGTTCAATGCCGGCCTGCATCAAGACGGCCTGTGGCCGAGCCAAGTATCAAGAACTGGCGGCCCATTCCGGTTGGCTGGCTCGGCTGAGACTGGCCTGGTTTGTGGCGATCGCGGCCCTTAGGGACTGGCGCCTGCCAAATGACAACGAAAACCCAACCAAACCCTGATCCTGACTTTATCTCGAACTGAGCTCAGCTCGATCTCAATTTGAGCTCGACTTGATTTCAATCTGAGCCCGGCTGCCCCTGCTCCCCTGGCGGGGTTTGCAACGCCTGCCGGGCGGCGCGGCCCACCAACACCACGGTGGCCAGGGTGGCCAGCAGGCCGACACTGCGCAGGGCCCAAGTGCCGACATCGGCCTTACCCGCGAGCACCTCGGGGAAGCGGGCCACGTCGCCGGCAAAGGCCCCCAGGGCACAGAACAAAACAGTGCCGGGCAGGATGCCCAGCAGACCGAGGCTGTAGTCGCGCAGGCTCACCTCGCTGAGCCCATAGGCCAAGTTCAGCAGACTGAAGGGGAAGGCCGGCGACAGGCGGGTGAGCAGCACCAGCCGCAGGCCCTCGCGGCTCACCGCCTGTTCCACGGCCTGCAGTTTGGGCAGGGCCGCCAGTCGGCGCCTGGCCCAATGCCGCAGCCAGGTGCGCCCCAACACAAAGGCGGCCTCGGCGCCGAGACAGGCCCCCACAAACACCACCAGGCTGCCCCACCAGGTGCCGTAGAGGGCCCCGGCCAGCATGGAGGCCCACACCCCCGGCAGCAGCAGGGTTACCCAGAGGGCGTAGAGGGGAATGAACAGCAGCGCCCCCAAGGGCGAACGCAGGGCGGGCAACAGCTGCTGCAAATCCAATGGGCTCAGCGGCAATGGGCTCATCGGCATCTGGCCCGTCGGCATCGGGGGGTTCACCTTCCTAGCCAGCCGAGCTGATCACCAGCCGAGATCATCACTAGCTGACCCCATCCCTAGCTGAGCCCATGGCCGGCCAGCCTGGCAACACCACAGCCACCGGTAGGTCAGCCGCCCCTGCAGCCTTGACTGCCAGCTTTAACGCAGGGCTGTTAGCGCAGAGGCGTTTGCGCAGAGGCGTTAGCGCAGAGGCGGGAGCGCATAGCGCTAGGCCAGATCGCTAGCGCAAGGGCATTAGCTCATGCCGCTAGGTACTGCAGTTAGCGCAGTCGCGGCAGCGACCGATCGGGCTTAGCTAAATACTGGCAAAACATATATCAACCCTTTGCAGGAATATAGGGCAGTGAAGAATGGTGCACCACGATCCGAAGCTTGCCGGAGGCATCCTTAACAAAGGTCCAGGTTTTGTCCACAGTGGTCACTTCACCTTTCTTGTTAGTGATCATTACTTTGCCCATGGTGCTGGCAATATCGTTATCAATGAAAATCGCCGCATTGCAAATATTTACTTTTCTCCAGCCCTTCAAGGCAAAGCCAGTATCGCCGGGAAAGGCTGGATCGCCACCAACGAAGTAGGCCAGGGCACCGGCGCGGGTGGTGCGAAAAGTCTGGGGGACAGTAGTAAGGGTTGGCTTGAACAGCACCGGTCCAATATTGTAACCATAGGCACTGTCAATTACTTTTGCGGCGAGCTCTTTAGCCGCTGCCTGGTCATATTTGCCATCTTTTTCATTCTTGTCATAGGTGGTGGAAATCGCCACCAATGCATCTCCCCAACCTTTTTGCGCCGCAAGTACCTCTGCTTCGCTGATGGTCGACGGCTTCAACAGGGTGGCCTTGATCGCCGGGCAGTCCGGGGCCGACTGGGCCAAAGCCCTTGGGGGATTCAGCGCAAGCAGGCTGGTGACGGCAAGGGCAGCAACCAGAGCGGGGGAAGATTTCAACGCGTAATGGAGCAATTTGAACTTGGCAAGACTATCCAACACGTTGCAGAGACTATCTATTCCGCGACGGAAATCGCCATGTTTTTTCACATAAAGCGCCCTCCGCCCAGTTTCCTGGAAAGAGTGGTTAAAATTTAGGGTTGGCTGCTGGCAGCAGGCGGTGACGGGGATTTGGTGATCCTTTCATGGGGACTTCTCTCTGCTTTCGCATGGCACTTCTTTCGCGTTTGGAACATTCGCGTCATGCCACCATGATCTAATGTCACCTCAATCTAGCATCGCTTTAGCCTGGTTTTATCATGAACCAATGCCACGTCAATCAGGCGTCACGTCCCGCAAACTCATTGTAAATCTCGAATTGGCTTCGGGAATGTCTGCACATGCAGGATTCATATTCCTACTCACTGCTAAGCAACGGCTATGCACCCATTTCGCCCAATCCATGAAGAATATCATCTTGTTAGTTTGCGGGATGCAACTATGGCGCCATTTGCCGCTCAGTAGCGGCAAAGTACCCACCCCGCCGATCCTTCGCTAACCCTTTTGCCAACTTATGGGACATAATATTGGTACAATTTACCTGGCGCTGCTGCTTAGACCGTTTAAAATGCTATGGAAAACCGCCATTTCGTCGAACCAGCCAGCTGAGAGCAGTTGCAGAATCAGGCCTTGACTCGCCATGGCCAGGATTTTCCAAGAGCCTACCTCATGGGTCGGCCAAATTTTCCCGAAATCAGTTTAGTAACTGCTCACCCAGTGGGCCAACGGCAGTTAACTAGTGGGCCAACGGCAGTTAACTATTGGAGTCGGCTAATTACGTAATCCTAGATCTATGGGGCCTTCAACCCAGTATAGAAAGATAGGGGCCGGCAGCCTCCATTGATCCTCTCCGCAGATAATGCCAACGATTAGCAGCCTGCTTGCCCGGTAGTTGTGGGCTCCCCTGTTGTTGACCTCGATCACACCCCCTAGCCACCGCCCATGCCTAACGCCGCCCCCCTGGAGTTCATCCCGCCCCGACTCGACCAGCGGGTGTTGTTCGGCGCCCGGCTGCTGCTGCCCCTGTGGCTGCGCAGCGGTGGCCTCCAGGGGATCCAGGTGGAGGGAATCGAGCGGCTGCAGTTGGCCATGGAGCGGTTTCAAGCCGGTCAGAGCCGGCTGTTGCTGGCCTTTCGCCACCCCAGCCTGGCCGATCCGGCGGTGATGGCCCAGCTGCTCTGGGGCGAACTGGCCCGCAGCTTCCGCCCCCGCCCCCACGCCCAGTTCCTGTTCGATCGCGGCATTCCCCTCTGGGCCGGCGCCTGGATCGGCTGGCTGCTGTCCCGGCTCGGTGGCTGCTCGATCCAGCGCAGCAAGCTCG
This sequence comes from Prochlorococcaceae cyanobacterium, assembly GCA_044356375.1. GTDB lineage: Bacteria > Cyanobacteriota > Cyanobacteriia > PCC-6307 > Cyanobiaceae > UBA5018. The sequence goes on from JBIKWK010000020.1 coordinate 38,726, forward strand.
ACCTGCCCGCCCTGCGCACCGCCCGGGCCCTGCTGCTGGATGGTCCCCACCCATTTGCGGTGGCGCCGGAGGGGGCCACCAACGGCCACAACGAGGTGATCAGCCCCTTGGAGCCAGGCGTGGCCCAGTTGGCCCTCTGGACCGCCGACGACCTGGAGCGGGCCGGCCGCCCCGAGGCCACCGAGGTGCTGCCGATCGGCCTGCAATACAGATTTACCCAGCCGGTGTGGCCCGCCATCGAGGCCCTGCTCAGCCAGTTGGAGGCGGATGGGGGCCTGTCCGCCAGCACCGACCATTCGCTCGCTCCAGAACGGCTCTACGGGCGCCTATTCAGCCTCGCCGAACTAATCCTCAGCCGCATGGAGGACTTCTACCGGGATGCCTATCACCTGCCCCTGCCGCAGATCGCAGCCGAGACGCTGCCGGCGGATGCGAATGCCCAGCTAGGCGAGCGTCTGAACCGGTTGATGGAGGCGGCCTTGGCCCTGGTGGAGCATTCCCTGGGGGTGAAGGCCCACGGCGGTGTGGGCGAGCGCTGCCTACGGCTGGAGCAGGTGGGCTGGGATCGCCTCTACCCAGCATCTGGCAACCATTTTGCTGCTGGCAGCCATTCTGGAGTTGGCAGCAATTCTGGAGTTGGTAGCCCAGCCGGCACCAGTGCCCTGGAGCGGGGCCTGGCCGACCGCTGGGCGGAGGAAACCGAGCGGCAGCTCTGGCACATGCGCCTGGTGGAATCGTTCGTGGCGGTGAGCGGCCGCTACGTGAAGGATCACCCCAGCCAGGAGCGCTTCGCCGACACCCTTCTAATCCTCTGGGACACCATGGCCCGCATCAAGGGCACCAATCCGGCTAAACGGCCGCGCCTCGGCCCCCGCCGAGCGGTGGTGCGCATCGGCGAACCCATCACCATCACCGGTGTGCGCCTGGCCGCCTACCGCGCCGATCGTCGCGCTGCCGTAGCTGCCCTAACCGCCGAACTGCAAGGCCGCCTGGAAGGTTTGATCGTGCCCTCGGGCCCGGGAAGCTGAGCCGCCTTGCGGGTGGCGGCGATCTCCATGGCCTTCTGGTTGTTTATGTCGGGCAGTTTGTATTTCGAGCAGATTACATGCCATTCACCTTGATGGTCTAAACGAACTTGCGCCGGGAACGTCTCAATCGCTTATTCGCATCGATTTATTAATTATTATACTAAATGATTGACGTAAAATTAAATCCGATTACCAGGTCGTCGTAGTCCAGGTCGCCACCACCAGCAATATCTTCCAGGCCGAAAAGATTGTTGCCCAGGGAGCGGAAATGGCTGATGCCATCGCTGTTGGCGGCGCCGTAGGCGAAGAAGGTGTTGCCATTCACCACTACGTAGGGCGCCAGGAAGGTGCCGCCGGTCACGTCCGCAAAGCTACGGCTGCTGATCTGATCGTCAGCCACGCTGAGATTGCCGAGTTGGTTCACGAGGTTGTCGGAGCGCAGGGCCGCTGCCCCATAACCCACATCCCCAGGCCGCAGGCGGGTCACGCCATCGGCAGCCACAATTGTGCCCTGGGCATCCAGTGAGCGGTAGAAGCCAGCCACGGAATTGAATTCAGCTTCCCTTCCCATAGCAACCGTACCCTGAAGGCGCTGGGCAGCTGTCAGGGCACTGAGGTCTAGCACCGGTGCTTGCGCCTGGGCCTGGCCAATCAGGGCATTGAGTCCGGGATCTCCTGGCAGAACGCCAAGGGAGAAGCGCACGCCGCTGCTGGAGGAAAAGGATGCCTGAGTATTGCCGAGATCGGCCTGGTTGAGATAGCGGAAACTGCTGTCGCTGAGGCTGGTGAGTTGATCAAGACTGGCATCCTGCACTTCGAAGAACCTCAGGCTCTGGCCGTTGATCAACAGGATGTCGCGCTCGAAACGGGTGTTAGCGGGAAGGGTAACATCGGTGCTCTCAAGGCTCGAGAAGAGGGTCTTGGCCCGGCCACGCAACCAGGTGAGATCGTTCAATAGATTTGCGGAGCCAGGTAACTCATCTGGGCTGAGCACCACGTAACCGATCTGATTGGAGGAGCTGGGGCGGCCGCTTAGGTTGGCCCGCAGACTGACGGCGGCAGGGGCTGTATTCCCCGGATCAGAGATAGTAAGAATGTCGGAACCTGGGCTACTGCGGCTGATGCCGAGCTTGGTAAAATCTACATAACCCGCAAAGGATGGGTCCACAATTTGGCCGTTCCTCTCTCCATCCTTGTCACCGTAACCTCCATCAATCAAATTGAGAGAGAATAAATCAGCTATTCCATCACTGTTGGTGTCGAAAAAGCGAGCACCGGCGCCGGCGATAGGATCATAGGTAAGCGGAGAAATATCACCCGTGAGGGGATCCAAAGAGTAATAGATAAGCACTCTATTTTCTCTACGGCCAGATTCATCGCTAAGTTTTTCCAGGAGATCCGCAGCCACTAGCTCCAGCGAAGCAGTAAGAGAAACACGATTCTGCTCACTGGGAAGATCGACAGCAAAGTCAATAGCAGTTGTATTAGTAGTTACCCCGACCAGGAATTCATCACGACTTTCCTGATTTATTCCCGACACAGGGACAATAGCCAGCTCGGAATCCGAGGACAACGAAGCGCCGCTGATAGTTACAGGTAACTGCTTTGTTTCACCAGAAGGCAGCTTAATGGGTACGTCTACCGTCTCAACGGTGGTTCCTGGTACCTCGTTTACATCCGTAACCGAGAGGTTAAAGGTAGCCGATACTGGGGTACTGCCAGAGAGGCTGGAATCGCTGGCGGAAACGCTGACGGCAAAGGCAGACTTGGCCTCGTAGTTGAGCACCGTGCCGGCCTTGAGATAAAGGCTATTGCCATCTAGTTCAAAGCTGCCTGCATCAGTACCGGAAAGTACGACGGTTTCAATGCCTAGCTCATCGTCGGTGATCACGATATCTGCCACCTTAATGCGTGCAGAAGTGTTGCTGTTTTCCGCGAGGGAGATGGTGGCGTTAGCGAAGGCCAGGGCGGTGGGCGCCTCGTTTACATCCGTAACCGAGAGGTTGAAGTTAGCCGAGGCGGGGATACTGCCGGGCAGGCTAGAATCGCTGGCGGAAACACTGACGGCGTATGCAGACTTGGCCTCGTAGTTGAGCACCGTGCCGGCCTTGAGATAGAGGCTATTGCCATCCAGTTCAAAGCTGCTGGCATCAGCACCGGAAAGTACGATGGTTTCAGTGCCCAGCGCATCGTCGGTGATCACGATATCTGCCACCTTGATGCGCGCAGAGGTGCTGCTGTTTTCCGCCAGGGAGCTGGTGGTGTTTGCTAGCTCAAGTTTGCTTGGGGGGGCATTCAGGGTGAGAATTGGCGTGAAGCTGGCGATGACTTTTCCATCACTAAAACCAAGCTGCAAATTGGTCGCAGCCAACTGCTCTTCCGTTAGCTCGGCAGGTACAGTTACCTTAAGGACAGTGCCAGCAACGGTGATCCACTCAGGCCCAGCCAGTTTCACCAACTGCAGATTATCCCCATCAATATCTGTGCAATAAGGGGCTAAATCTTTAGTTGTCTCTGTGCCGCTATTGAGCGATATCGCAAGGGTAGAAAGGCTGAGCTGGGGGGCGGCGTTGATCGCCACATTAAGATCCTGTAGCTGCTTTCGGATCGACAGCCAGTCACCCTGCGGGGCCACTCCATCTAGCAACAGCTTATCAATCCCTTGCTCGTAATCGAGAATCCGCAGCGGCTCCACGCCAGCCGGATCAGAGCTATCAATCACGAATTTATCCAACTCGCGGTCCACCAGAGCGATCAACGCCGGCAGGCCAAGGGATACGGGGTCAGCGAGCAGGCTCCCGCCGATCACCACATCGTTTACGGGCCGCAGGAAGAAGCTATCCGAGCCGCTTCCACCCACTAATCGGTTATTGCCCAGGCTGTCGGAGTTGAACAGCTCGTCACCGCCTGGGCCTGCATCCACGGTGGAGCCCACACCGGCGAGGATGCGGTCGGCAGCGGCAGAGCCCAGCACCGTAACGTCCGCCAGTTGAATGCCGTCTCTGGGCAGGCTGGCATAGGCGGATGGGTCGAGGAGGGTAGAACTACCGGCTCCATCTAGGGCCATGCCGATCACCAAATCCAGCTCCCGCCAGCCCGATTGCCAGCTGATCTCCGGCGTGGCTTCCGGATTGACACTCAGGCTGAGGTTGCGGCTGGCAACCACGGTTTCACTGCTCCAGCGCGGCACTCCAGACAGGGGATCCACCCCGTTGAGGAACTGGAAACTGCCACTGGCCTGGTCTGCGGTGACGCTGAGATCGAGAAAACCGCGGCGGTTCACATCGGCATACTTAAGGCCGTTGATGTAGCCCGTGAACAGGCCATCCAAGCCGTCAACGGCTGGATAGCGGGAGCGGATATAGGCATCGCCTCCCGGCAGATACTTCTCCAGTCCTGGAGAAGTGACGCCAGGGGTGGCGAATTCCACCCCCGCCACCGTGCCAGCCGGCTGCTGGCCGGCGCCCATCGTGTCCAGCAGGCCAGCCCAGGCGTTATGGGTGTCGCCGGCAAGGCTGATCAGCCGCTTGCCCGCAGCCAGGGCGCTTTGCAGGATCGTCTCCCGCTCAACCCCATAGCCATCCCAGGCATCGAGGTTGTAGGGGATCTTGCCGGCTTCGGCGAACAGGGCCTTTTCCGCAGCCGTGAGATCGGCGAAGGGGGTGCCGGTGGCGAGTTTCTGCAGCGGCGCGGCGTACTTGTCGAGCAGGGAGGGACTGCCTGCATTTAGTAAAAGTTCGGCAGGTAGAGCCATCGACTGCATCAACACCTGTTGGCCGAGCACCTGCCAAGGGGCGGTGGAGCTGGCCAACTGCTGCTGCAGCCAGGCCATCTGGGTGTCGCCGATCAGATCACGATTCTGATCCGTCCAGGCCTGTTGAACGGTGGCAAACACAAGCTCCTGGGTGACAAGGGGAGCCAGGGCGGCTGCAAAGGCCGGGATGGCGGCGGCATCCGCAGGGGGAGTGCGACCGAGCCGACCTGCGTAGGCCCCTATCTGGGTTGGGTCGGCGAGGATGGCGCCGATGCGGGCCTGCACCGCAGCCGCATTGGGATAGCTCAGCTGCTGATCGCGAGCGGTAAGCCTGGTTTCAAGGATGTGCAGAGCCAGCACATCGCCGAAGTTGAAGGAGCGATAGCCCTGGGTGAGGGGCGAAGAGGCGGTGGCGCCATCACTGGCCTGGCGCAGCTCTGGTTCGCGAATCGGCAGCCTTTCGTAGTAAGCCTTCAAGGCGGCGTCGCGGCGCACCAGCCAGTCGCCTTCAGTGGCGCTCTGGTGATTCTGGGCACCACCGTCCCAGCTGTCGTTGGCGGTTTCGTGGTCGTCCCAGATGGCGATCAGCGGCGCAGCGGCGCGCACTGCCTGGAGATTGGCATCGGTGTGGTATTGGGCATAGCGCTGGCGGTAGTCGTCGAGGCTAACGATCTCCCGGTTTGGCAAGAAACCACGGCTGCCGGCGGCATTCTCCGCCTCCCCATAACCGCCAGGGCCGTATTCATAGATATAATCACCTAAATGAACCAGAGCGTCGTAGGGGTTAACAGCATTGATGGCGGCGGCCCGGCCGTAAGCGGCAAAGGTATCTGCGGCTGGGAAATTGGCGCAAGAAAATACCGCCAACCGCACCGGATCACCACCCACCGGCAGCGTCTTGGTTTGCCCCACCATCGACACCGCTGCGCCAGAGCGGAAGCGATAGAAATAGGGGGTGTCGGCGCTGAGGCCATCGGCCTCCACCTTCACCGTCCAATCACGGCCAGCGCTGGTGCTGAACAGGCCACTATCAACGATCGAACCGGTCTCAAAGCTGGCGCTACGCGATATTTCCCAACTCACGTCAATCCCCCCAGCTGTCCCCTGGGGTGGCGTGATCCGGGTCCATAGGATCACAGAATCGGCGTAGGGGTCACCAGAGGCCACGCCATGGACGAAACTGACTGGAGAAGCTGCCATGGATCGACTGAATAAACGTGAGAAATTGGGAATTAAATTCAGATCTCAACCTGTGAGATCAAAGTTGAAGATGCCGATCTCCCATCGCAAGGGGAGGCCGGCATCAGCGTTATATCAGCCGAACAAGAAGTTGGCCTGGTTGTTCAAGGTGGCGACACTGAGGTTGTTGAAGTGGCCGATGGCTGTACCTGAAACACTCAACAGGGCGTCGGCTCCCACCTGGCTGAAGCTGAGGGCAGAGAAGGTCAAGCCACGCAGGCCCACCTTGTCTTCACCGGCGCTGAAGTCCATCACGTACTGCTTGGCGGCAGGCTTATCGCCAGGTGCGTCAATCAGCCAGAACTGGTCGGCACCAGCGCCACCATTGAGGTAGTTAGTGCCGGCAGTTTCGAGGATGGTGAAGATATCATTGCCAGCGCCTCCCAGGGCACGGTTTGCGGCGCTGCCGATGATGAAGTCGTCGTCGCCGCTCATACCGCTGAGGCGGTTGCCATCGCCTGCTTCGGCGCTGATCGAGTCATCGCCGCTGCCGCCGGTAATCACATCGCGGCTGCCGGCATAGATAGTGTCGGCACCGGAGCCGGTGAAGAGCTTGTTGTCGCGACCACCGATAGTGGCCGTATCAACGGTGTCGTTGCCGGCACCGGTAAACAGCACATCGCCTCGGCCATCAAAGCCCTGGAGCTTGATCGGCTCAGAAATGAGCGTGTCGTCGTCTTCGGTGCTGCCAACTTTGACGTCCAGCACCTCATCGCTGCGCAGGGCGGTGTTCTGCAGGCGCAGATCCTGGGTCGCGGGTGCGTCGGCCTGGTTGTAAGCCTTGGTGGCGCTGCCGTGGTTGGCCTTCAGATACTCGGCAAGAGCATCCTGTTCGGTGCCATCGCCACTGAAGCTGGCGACACCGGTGAGCGGTGCAGTGGGATTGAACAGATCAACCCGATTGGATGGACCCGCAACGTTCTGCACAGCATCGGTGGGGAAGGGATAGCTGTCGCCGCCGCCGGCCAGGAAGTTCAGCGTCACCATCCGGATGTTGCGGGCCGGATCACCCACCAGGGCGCCGCCGCGAACCACCACATCCAGGTCGTTGCCCTGGCTGTCCTGGATTGCAAGATTGAGGATGCGACTGCCGGCGGGCTTGGTGAGATCGAAGCTGAACGTTACGCCACTCACCTGGGGGAAACGCCCCTGGTTTGGATAGACGGCAATGCCGTGCTCCAGCAGTTCCTTGAGCTTGCTAGCACTCACTGTTACCAGTGAGAGAATGTTGTTGAAGCGCAGAGAGTTTTCGATGTCGAGGGTGGAAATCCCCCCCTCTGGCTTGTTGGCTGATGGATTGGCGAGGGTGGGTTCCTTGATCCCGCTCACCACATCAATCGCGCCGATCTGGGAGCGGATGCCACCACCATTTTTCAGCGAGATCAGCACCGTTGGATCGATCGTGCGGGCGTAGGCCAGATTGGCGTCAGCCGTCAGATCACCCAGGTTGGTTTCCTGGGAACGAATCAGGGCCCGCTCACCCTCTAGATACACATTGGAGAAGCCCCACACCTGGCCGTCCTTGCCGCTGATCACGGTCTGCACGGCATCGGTGAGATCCTGCACGTTCTCGCCCTTGGTGCCCTCGGCGAAGGCTGTGGTGGCAAGTTGGGCTTCGGTCACGTTCCAGGCGTTGGCCACATTGGCGGCGGTGGCGGCATAGGCACCGCTGATCAACGGATCGATGCTGGAGGGAATAATGCGGCCCTGGGCATCGAAATCCACCACGAGACGACCTAGATAGGTGTATTCGTTGTCGGTGTTGACGATCAAGGTGGTGACGCCATCGGCTCCGGCACTCACCAGGGGATAGGTGTCGGCAAAGTTGGCGCCATGGCCCGGGAAGGCCACGGCCTGGTCATTGCCATCACCGAGGCGGGTGTTGGAGCCGGCCGAGAGGATGATGTCCACACCGCGCAGCAGCGGGGCCAGAGCTTTCTCGTTGCCCAGCTGCTGCAGGTGGGCCATCAGGATCACCTTGTTCACGCCCTGGCTGATCAGGTCGTCGATCACCGGCTGCAGCTGGCTGGCCAGCAGCGCCATGTCGTCACGCTCCGAGCCGTCGCCACTGAAGCCCTTCACTTCCACTCCACCAGTGGAAGAGATCTGCTCAATGACCTGAGTGGTGGCACCCACCAGGCCAATCTTTTCGCCGTTCTTTGTAACCACAGCGGAGGGCACGATGCGCCCCTTCTGCGTAGAGGCTTCTTCCAGGCCGCCGCTGCCCACGGTGTTGATGAAGCGGGGGTTCAGGTCGGCATCGGCGCTGAAGTCGAGGTTGGCCGAGAGGTAGGGGAACTGGGCTCCGACCCAGCCGGTCACCGAAGCCGGCGTGAAGGAATCACGAAAAACCCGTGAACCGAGATCAAATTCGTGGTTGCCGATCGTGGATGCTTCCACGCCGATCAGGTTATGAATGGCGATGTCTACCGCGCCAACCGGATGGTTAGTGCTCGCGGCAAGGCTGATGGTGGAACCGGTTACGGCGTTGAGCTCATCGCGCACGCTCAGATCTGTGCCGCCATTCAAGAAGGGTCCAGGGATGAAGTTGTCGCCCCCCGCAAGGATCAAGGTGTTCGCATAAGTGTTGTCGAAACCATCGACAAGTGCTGCGAGATAAGGAGCGGTCTGGGAAGCCAGCAGGCCCGCTTCTCCATCTGAGAGGTGTAGCAGTTGGAGCCTATAGGGGATCGGGAAGTCGACCACAGACACCACATCGTTGCCTTCGCTGGAGGCGATCACACTGCGGGCGGCATTGGTGGCAGTGGTGAGGAAGGTGAGGCCCTCCACCCGCCTGGCACCGGGGAAAATGATCGGATCTACAGCTACCGGTGCGTAGGGATTGGAGACATCAAATATTGCCGCCATGCTGGTGCTGGTGCGTTCCAGGGCCACGAAGGCATAGGTGCGGCCGTTGGTGGTGAATACCTCCACCATCTCGGGTTCGACGCCCTTGTCGTCTTCGCGGCTGTCAAGCGGATAAAAACCTTTGGCAACAGCCAGCTCTTCAAGCGCTGCTCCAGAATCGAACACCACATTGCCCTTGGAATCGAAGATTCGCAGCGAGCGTGAACCAAGCGTGTAGGCCTGATCGACTATGCCGTCGCCATCAAGATCACCAGTGTTGGTGAGGATGTTCAGCTGTCTGGAGTTGGTGGCCACAAGACCTGCCTTCTGGGAGTCCGTGGCTCCGGCTGCGGCGGTGAGAAGGTCAGAAACTTTGGCGGTTTCATCCGGAACGAGGAAGTCATTGCGGTCATCGCCTTCACCGGCCGCCAGGATGAAGTTTTCGCCGTTGTAGCTGAAAGTGGCCAGGCCATCTGGCATCACAAGGCCATAGAGGTCGTGGTTGGTGGCCGGTTTGTACCCGCCGCCATCGCCGCTGTTCTCGGTATCGAGGGCTGGGTTGCTGAAGCTCACCACGGTGATGGCGTTGCCGCTAGCGCCCTCGCCGCCGAAGTCGTTGTCGTAGTTGATCACCAGGGCGCCGTCATCGCGCAGGGTGAGGCCCTCTGGCTTGTCGTAGCTGAGGCTGCCGCCTACTGAGGGCAGGTTGAACAGCTCCACCTTGCTGGCAACCTTGATCCCAGCGGCGGCGAGGCGATCGGCACTGGAGACGCTAAGGATCGATGGGGTGGCGGGGTTGCCGTCGTGGTCCACCAGGGTGCTGGAGTTGTCGAGCAGCTCAGGGCTCGCCAGGCCGATGGCATCAGCCCAGCTGGCTGTGCCAGTGGTGCCAGCCAGGGTGAGCGGCAGGGTGTTGGTGGCGCCTCGCAGGTCCACTTCGAAGACATGCTTGAAGCCATTCAGGGCGCGGCTGCTGTCGCGCTCCATCACCAGGAATACGCCGCGGCTGGCGTCATAGGTGACATCGCCAATCTTGTCCTGGCCGCTGCGGCCGCTGAGCAGATAGAGGTGCTCCTTCACCGGAGTGCCGGTGGCCGGATCGATGGCGAGGATGCGAGTCAGTTCTGACCTGCTGCGCTCGGCAATGCCATCGGCATTGCTGTCCACATCGAGGGGGCTTTGCATAAAGGCATAAAGCAGGCCATCGCTGGAATTGAAGGCCATGCCCTCGATGCCACGATTTGCCCAGCGGTCGCCGTAGATGGCCGGCAAGCTGTCGATCGTTTCAGCGCCGATTACAGCACCATGCTGGGCCTGTAGCAGGGCTTTTTGGCCGGCGGGTATATAGCGCTGGATAAGATTGCCAGTATTGAAATCGAACAGACCGATCTGGCCGCGGTATTCATCCCCAACGGCAAACACCTTGCGGGATTCGCCGCCAATGTTGACCGTGAAGATCGAGATGGTTTCGGAATCGATCCCGAATGGGTCGTAGGCGAGAGGGTTGTTGGCCGCATCAACGGGGGTTTCATCCTTACCGGCCAGCTGGGGCAGGCCGGTAATAGCAATGCCGTCGGGCCGCTTCAAGCCGATGATGGCGAGCTCGCTCACCGCGCCCGTGGCGCGGTTCATGCCCAGTTTATAGATGGAGGGCTGGAAATCCGGGTCGAGGAACTGCCGCTTGCCGGATGACAGCGTGCCATTTGGTCCGCGATCGGTGATCGAGTAATAGATATCAAGCGCCACACCATTGATGGTTTCAACTCCATCGAACCAAAGGCCGGAGAGGCCACCTGCCTGCACGCCGGCAGGAAGGTTGGCGGCGCCTGCGGCATAGCTCAGGGTGTAGCTGAAGTTTTTAGCCGTGGCCAGGCCCCGGTCCCAATCCTGGATCCCCGCCGAGAAGATGGTGGCAATGGCAGGCGTGGCGGTGCTGATATCGAGAACGGCGATGGCGTTGTTCTCCTGCAGGGAGATGAAAGCCGTGCGGCCATCAGCCGTGATCGCGATGGCTTCTGGTTCGATGTCCTGCGCGACCGTGGTGGTAACGCCAGCTTTGCCGGTTATCCGGATACCGCGGTTGATCAGTTCGGCTTTGCGGTTGTTCCAGGCACTGAAGTCGATGGTCTGAACATTCAGCTGGGCCGGAGCCGCTGGCGTTGCCAGCAGATAGGCCGAGGTATCGATCACTGAGATCGAACCGATCGGATCGATGGTGTAATTGTCGCTGATCAATGCGCCCGGTTCGCCTTCATTGGTGACCAGCAGCTTCTTGCCATCGCTGCTGAACTTCACCATGTCGGGCAGGGCGCCGACGCTGACGGTGCTGACATGAACCGGCAAGGCCGGATTGGTCAGGTCGTAGAACTGAACGAAACCGGGTTCGGTCTTAACGGTATTCTGTACTGCAACTGCCAGCAGTTTGCCGAATACAGCGGCACTCTGAAGTGTCTGGCTGCTGTCTGAGGGATTGGCCTTGGCGACGATCTTTGGACTGGCTACATCGCGCAGGTCGCTCACCAGGATGGTGCCGGAACCGCCGCCCACGGTATAGAGATAGCCAGAGGCAGAGTTGTAGGCGGAGATCTCGGCGTTGGCCAATTGCGCTGCGGCGCTCAGCAGGCCATTCACGGCTGCTACCGCAGGGTTAACCGGGGTGAAGCTGAGCGCCACGAGGCTATTCAAAAAGATTATCCCTACTTAATCAGCAACGCCGAGCCGGCTGATTAAGAGCGCTTTAACAACTGCTGCCCATGTGTTTAAGAAGACATCTCAATGGTTTTTAGGGCTATGGGCTGATGTCGCGCACAACACATAGGCCAGGCATGTGTTGTGCATAGGCGATGCCTGCGTCAAGCAAAAGCCGTGCCTTGTACCTATTTCTGCAAGCGGCCAGCTCTTGACGACTGGTGGCTGGCGCTGCGGCGGCGGGTTGCCGGCTTGCCCCTTAGCCCAGCTGAGCTGGGATGAACCATCAACTAGGCAGTATTAACCCAGCCAAGTCACAGCCCATGCGGAACAACGACATAGCCAGGGGCCTAGATAATAAAATACCCCGAGTTATCTCGGGGCGAAAAGCAGCCATTGACATCAATGGCAGCAGGCCAGCGGTCTGCCAAAAAATAAGCTGGAGATACCGATCTCCCCCCGCAAGCGGAGACCGGCATCGTGGCTAAATCAGCCGAACAGGAAGTTGGCCTGGTTGTTCAGGGTGGCAACACTGAGGTTGTTGAAGTGGCCGATGGCTGTACCGGACACACTCAACAGGGCGTCGGCTCCCACCTGGCTGAAGCTGAGGGCAGAGAAGGTCAAGCCACGCAGGCCCACCTTGTCTTCACCGGCGCTGAAGTCCATCACGTACTGCTTGGCGGCAGGCTTATCGCCAGGTGCGTCAATCAGCCAGAACTGGTCGGCACCAGCGCCACCGTTGAGGTAGTTGGTGCCAGCAGTTTCGAGGATGCTGAAGACATCATTGCCAGCGCCGCCCAGGGCACGGTTTGCGGCGCTGCCGATGATGAAGTCGTCGTCGCCGCTCATACCGCTGAGGCGGTTGCCATCGCCTGCGATTGCCCAGATCTCGTCATTGCCGCTGCCGCCGGTAATCACATCGCGGCTGCCCGCGAAGATAGTGTCGGCACCGGAGCCAGTGAAGATCTTGTTTTCAAAACCATCATTGAGGGCAATCTCTAGCGTATCGTTGCCGGCACCGGTGAAGATGGTGTTGCCGATCATGGTGAGGCCATCTACTGCACCGGCTTGCAGCCAGGTGTCATCGCCACTTGCACCCACTACCGGCAAAGGAGAAACCGTGGGAAGATCCATACTGAACTGGAAAATCTGACCGCCGTAGTCAGCTTTAT
>JBIKWK010000021.1:0-51077 GCA_044356375.1 Prochlorococcaceae cyanobacterium
TCTTGGCGCGAGCGGCGGCGGCGGGCTTCAACCTGCGGGCCGACAGCTGTGGCTTTGGCATCAGCCTCGATGAATTGAGCGACGCGGCGGAACTGGATCGACTGCTGATCGCCCTGGCCGAACCCGGTACCGGCCAGGGGCCTGGCCTGGCCGCCCGCCTGTTGGCCCAGGTGGATGCCGAGCTGACGGCCGCCGCTGCCCTGGATGCCCCCGAGCGCCAGCTGTGGGGCAATGCCATACCGCTGCGGCAGGGAAGCTGGCTGGGGCAGGAAGTGTTCCACCGCTATCGCAGCGAATCAGAACTATTGCGCTATATCCAGCGACTGGTGAGCCGCGACTTCTCTCTGGTGCACGGGATGATTCCCCTCGGGAGTTGCACCATGAAGCTCAACGCCGCCGCCGAGTTGGCCCCGGTTAGCTGGCCCGCCTTCGCGGCTCTGCATCCCTTCGCGCCAGCCGAGCAGAGCGCGGGCTATCGCCGACTGATCGGCGACCTGGAAGGCTGGCTAGCGGCGATCACCGGTTTTGCCGGCGTTTCCCTGCAACCGAATGCCGGTTCCCAGGGTGAATACGCCGGTCTGCTGGTAATTCGCGCCTACCACCAAAGCCGCGGCCAGGGCCATCGCCGGGTGTGCCTGATCCCCACCAGCGCCCACGGCACCAATCCCGCCAGCGCCGTGATGGCCGGTTTGCTGGTGGTGCCCGTGGCCTGTGATGACCAGGGCAACATCGATCTGACCGACCTGGCCGCCAAGGCGGCACTACACGCCGACCAGTTGGCTGCCCTGATGGTCACCTACCCCTCCACCCATGGGGTGTTTGAAACCGCTATTGCCGAGATCTGCGCCCTGGTGCATAACCACGGCGGCCAGGTGTATCTCGACGGGGCCAATCTCAACGCCCAGGTGGGGCTCTGTCAGCCAGGGCGCTACGGCGCCGATGTCTGCCACCTCAATCTCCACAAGACTTTTTGCATCCCCCACGGCGGCGGCGGCCCCGGGGTAGGTCCGATTGCGGTAGCCGAGCACCTGGTGCCCTTCCTGCCGGGCCATCCCCTCGCCCCCAGCTGTGGGGGCGCCAGGGCCATTGGGCCGGTGAGTGCCGCCCCCTGGGGCAGCGCCTCGATCCTGCCAATTTGCTGGATGTATATCCGCATGATGGGGGGTGCAGGCCTGCGCCAGGCCAGCGCCGTGGCCCTGTTGGCGGCCAACTGGATGGCCGAGCAGCTGGACGGAGCATTCCCCGTGCTCTACCGCGGCGCCACGGGCCGGGTGGCCCACGAGTGCATCCTCGATCTGCGGCCGCTCAAGCGCAGTGCCGGCCTGGATGTGGAGGACGTGGCCAAGCGGTTGATGGATTACGGCTTCCATGCGCCCACCGTGAGCTGGCCCGTCGCCGGCACGGTGATGGTGGAGCCCACCGAGAGTGAGTCGCTGGTGGAGCTGAAGCGCTTCTGCCAGGCCATGACCGGCATTCGCGCCGAGGCCACCGCCATCGAAGCTGGCGACAGGGACCCCGTGGAGAATCCGCTCAAGCGGGCCCCCCACACCCTGGCTGCCGTAACCGCCGACCTGTGGGATCGCCCCTACAGCCGCACCGAAGCCGCTTTCCCGGCTGGCGAGAGCCAACGGGCCCACAAGCTCTGGCCAGCCGTGGCGCGCATCGATAACGCCTACGGCGATCGCAACTTGATCTGCACCTGCGCCTCGGTGCAGGAGCTGGCCAGCAGCCTTGCCTCCCCAACTACTTAGGCGTAGTAAGCCCCAAAGCGGGTGATCGGGGCAGGATGTTTCGCCCCAATAGCCCCTAAGCAGGCCCCCAAAAACCACTATTTCTGCGACCCTGCCCCAGGGAAAACCTTGCTGCCCCCGGTAAATCCTTGCGGCAACACCTGCGCCCTCACCAGTGACAGAGCATCCGCTTCATCGGCCTTAGTAGGGGCTTTCCAGAGTCTCTCTAAAGCGAAGCGCACTTCGCGGTGCCCCCACGCGAAAGAAGATTTTGTATAGATGAACACATGGGCCCAGGGGGTCGCTGATAGAGTGAATAAATTAAATCGTGTTTAAAAGAAATTACTACATTCTCCTGGATAAAAGCGTCAGCAAGGATTGGGCACTGCTCAAACAACCGGGCACCGCTCAAACGAGCAGGCACTGCTGAAAGCATGACGCTGGACGGGCCCAAGATTGATCCGCGGCAGCACTGGTACACCCAGAGCACCCCTAGCCCCATCAGCGCCTGATTATCGAATCTCCAGCAATCAGGGGGCGTCCAGGTCGCTTGGGGCCATGACTTTCAGGGTTCAAACTGTGTCAAGGACTACAAAGCCGCAGCTTAAAGTCAGATCTGGTGCATTTCGTGAGCACCTTAGGGGCAGAAATGCGGGTAGTGTCTTATTATCAAAAGCCGAATGCCGGTCTGCGACTCTGCGAGTTCTGCCTCAGGTCAGGCTTTTAATCTTCCACGGCACTATGAACGGCAATCATCCAGGCGGCCCGGGCACCGGCCCACATAGCAGCCATCCAAACGCCACTGCCGCCGCTCCCGGATCACGGCTCGACGCCAGTGGCCCGGAATTGTTCCAACCGACTTTGAGCCCCATCTCGATGGCAGTCCCCCCCAAGGCTGAGCTGACCAAGACTGAGCTGACCAACTTGGTGCGGGTCCCCTTTGGCATGAGGCGGCCCAAGCGGCAGCGCCCCCAACGCCCCGATCATTGGGCCACGGTGGTTATTCCCTTCCAACTCGGCAGTGATCCCACCCCGCCGCCCCAGGCGGCCTGAACCCCTGCCGCACCTTGGCCCCGCCAAACAACTACCAAAAACAGTAATCAACTGACCAGATATCCCCTGATGGTATCGGCTTTACCGCAGTGGTCCCAAAAAACAATCCAGCCCTTATTAGATCCTCTCCAGATCTTGATCAGGGTTTTTCTAGTGCTGGGGTGGGGAAATGGTGTTAACCAGTAGCTGACTCCAGCTGAGTGGGCTCAGTAGTTATTTCCGCTGCGACGCTGATGAACTGCTGTGGTGCCGAGCGCGTCCAGCAATCCACCATGGGTTGCCTGGGCATAGATCAGCCAGTGGTCGCCGCATTCCATCCGCTGGTTAACCCTCGCTTCCAACCAGGCCAGCGCCTCGGGCAAGATGGGGTGACCCGCGGGGCTGCGGAGCAACTCCAAACCGGCAAAGCGATCGGCACCGGGGGCAAAGGGCTTGAGGAACTGCTTCATCGGCCCGCTATCGCGCCCCTCCGCGAGCACATTGAGCAAAAAGCTGTCACCGACGTGCAGCAAACTCTCCACCGCCCTGTCTTTGGCCACCGCCACGGTGAAGCCCGGCGGCGTAAAGCTGGCCTGGCTCACCCAGCTGGCCACCATGGCGCCACTGAGCTGGCCCTGACCTTCGCCACGATCGCTGGTCAGCACGCAGAGGGAACCCACCACCCGGCCCAGGGCCAGGCTCGCTGGATTGCTGCGGCTCTCGCTCAAGCCTCCGATGTTGGCGCGGCGCTGGCCGCTGCGCTGGTCCCTGAGCAGTTGGCGCCCCAGGGCCGTGCCAGTTTCTTCGATCGCCTTGATACTGGCCACATCGGGACTGAACTTCACCCGGATCGGCTCGAAGGCAAAGCGAAAACCGCCGTCGCGCAGCTTGTTCTCCAGCAAATCCAGCGCCTCGCCACTCCAGCCATAGCTGCCGAACACCCCCACCGGTTTGGCCCGATCCGCTTCAGCCAGCACCGTGCCCAGGGCCGACACGATTGGGGTTGGGGCATGGCCCCCGAGGGTGGGAGAACCAATCAGCAGCGCATCGCAGCGGGCGATGGTGTCGATCAGTTGATCGGGCGGGGCAAATTCACAGTTGATGCTCTCCACCCGCACCCCGGTGCGGGCCACGCCTTGGGCCAAGGCGTCGGCTATGGCGGCGGTGTTGCCGTAGGCGCTGGCATAGAGCAGGGCCACGGCGAGGCGGGAGCGCTCCTGGGGCTCACCCCAGCGGCGGTAATCGGCCAACAGGCTGCGCCAGCTCTCGGAAATCGCCGGGCCGTGGCCCGGGGCTATGCAGCGGATGTCTAGCTCCTCCAGCCGATCGACGATGCTTTCCACCTGGCGGGCCATCGGCGCCATCAGGCAGTCATAGAAATAGCGC
The DNA here is from genome assembly GCA_044356375.1 of Prochlorococcaceae cyanobacterium. Classification (GTDB taxonomy): domain Bacteria; phylum Cyanobacteriota; class Cyanobacteriia; order PCC-6307; family Cyanobiaceae; genus UBA5018. Next base: position 4,149 of record JBIKWK010000021.1, read on the forward strand.
CGATCTTCTTCCGTGCTGCTGCGGTTGGCCTCGGCCCAGTTTTCACTACAGAGATGGGCCGCGAAAAACTTGCCACTTAGCAACAGGCCAGTGCGCTCCTCGAAGGCCACCAGGGCTCCGGGCCAGCGGGGCGTGGGGGTGGGAATCAGCCGTAATCGGTAGCCGTTGGCCAGATTGCGACTCACCTCCTGCTTGACGACGTCAATGGGGGGCAAAGCTGGGATCGGTGCCTCTACAGGCGAGCCGTCGCTGGCCAATTCAGCGCCATTTGCTGGGTAATTACTGGCTGTAGTGCCACTAGATGGGGCACTAATCGGTGGGGAACTACTTGATTGGGCGCCACTAGATGGGGAGGAGCTCTGAGCGGGAGGCAAGGGTTTGCGCTGGTGCCACAGCTCCTCCAGCAACTTGGCGCCGGTGTTGGAGGCCACCAGCATCAGCTGGGGCCAGCGCTCGGCCAGCTGCCGCAACAGGGCCACCCGGTTGGGATTGACGTGGCCCACCACCACCTTCAAGGGGGCATCGGCGGGCACCAGCCGGCCCAGCTGTTCCAGGAAGGCCGGGGCAAAGGAGGCGCCCGGGGGGTGCACCAACACCGGGGGCACCAGCTGACCCGCGCTGCCCGCACCGCCCTCCAGCAGGAAGGCATTGGCGGTGGTGCCCCGTTCCAGGCCGTACTCCACTTCAAAGCGCAGTCGCTGGGGGCTGAGGCCCCGCAGGCAGACCAGACCGGGCTCGATCTCCAGGCAGATCACCTGGCGCCCGGGGGGGGCGGAGCCAGGGGCAGAAGTGGTGGGGGAGGTGGTGGCGATGGGAGCAGAGGTGGGGGCGGAGGTGGTGGCGTAGCTGGGACCGGAGGTGGTGGGGACTGCCATCAGTAGTGGTTCCCCACTTTGCGGTGATGCACGGCGGTACTGGCCTCGTTATCCGACACGTTGCCCTGTTCCACCTCGGCATAGACGATCCAGTGATCGGGACCCTCCAGCCGTTGGGCCACCCGGCAGCCCAAGTAGGCCAAGGCGTCAGCCAGCACCGGCCCACCGGCCGCCACCCCGTCGAGGGTGGTGACGCCGGCAAAGCGGTCTGCCCCCGGTGGAAAACGCTTGAGGAAATGGCGCAGCAACTGCTGATGGTTGTCTTCCCGCAGGATGTTGAGCACGAAGCGATCCCCCACCTGCATCAGGGCCTCGATGGCGCGATCCTTGGCCACTGCCACGGTGATGCCCGGGGGCTCGAAGCTGGCCTGGCTCACCCAGCTGGCCACCATGGCACCACTGCGGCTGCCGCCCTCGGCATCCCGCTGGCGGGCCGTCACCACGTAGAGCCCACCGCTGAGGCGCCCCAGGGCCTTTTCCAACTGGTCGTCGAAGGCCTTCACCGCCGCGATCGACTTGGCCCGGCCGAGCAGCTGCCCCAGGTCGGTGCCCGCCTCCTCACAGCGCTGGTAGTCGTCGGCTTGGGGTACCTGGCGAATGCGCAGGGGCTCAAAGGCCGTATTCTGGCCGAGGCTGCGCAATTGGGCTGCCACCGTATCTATCGGGGCATCGTTGCCGCCAAAGGCGTCGTAGACGGCCAGCCACTGCTTCGGCTGCAGGGCGGCCAGCAGGGTGCCGATGCTGGCCTGCAGCTCCGCATCGGCGGCGGCGGGCCATGTGGGCACCACCACGGCGCTGGCTTCACCCACCAGGGCCGCCAGTTCCTGGGCGTCGGTGGCCCGCAGATCCACCAGCTGCACCTGGGCCTCCGCCTTGCCGATGCCCCGGGCGATGGCCTGGCTGAGCCGGTCGCAGAAGCCGTACTGGCTCACGTAGCAAACGACGGCATAGTCCTCGCCCTTGCTGCGACCCTCGCTCCATTCGCGGTAATCGCCCAACCAGAGGTTGAGGTGATGGCGCAGCAGTGGGCCATGGCCCACTGCGATGGTGCCAATGGCGGGCAGGGCTTGCATGCGCTTCAGGGCCTGCAGCACGCTGCGGGCATTGGGGCCCATTAAGCAGTCGTAGTAGAAGCGGAAGTCTGGGGCGATGGCACCTGGATCCAGGTCGTACAGCTCATTGCTGCAGTAATGCAACCCGAAGGCATCGCAGGTATAGAGAATGCCGCTGCCGTGGTCGTAGGAAAAAATAGTATCTGGCCAGTGCAGATTCGGGGCGGCGAGAAACTCAAACCGATGCGCTATGCCGCTGGTGGGATTGGTGCCCAGATCGAGGCAATCGCCAGTTTTGACGGCGCGGCTGCGGAAGGGGCGATGCACCTGATTTTCCAGGAACTGGATCGCCACCTTGGAGGCGACGATCTCCAGCTCGGGGTTGAGCTCCAGCAGGTGGCCGATCAAACCGGAATGGTCCGGCTCGGTGTGGCTGACGATCAGCTGATCGATCGCCTTGGGATCAATCTGCTCCGACAGCAGCTCCAACCAGCTGTCGGCAAATTTGAGATGGCTGGTGTCAATCAGCGCCGTGCGCTCACCGCGCACTAAAAATGCGTTGTAGGTGGTGCCATTGCGCAGCCCGAACTCGATGTCAAAACGGCTGCGATCCCAGTCGAGCGAACGGATCGCCGTGGTGTCGGACCCGATCGCCTCGCACTGGAGACTGAGGCGCGGGGTGGTGATGGTGGCGGAGGCCATGCGTCCCCTGGTTGGCGACTTGAACTGTAGGCAGCCTGGAAGCGAAATAGGCCCGTGGGTGGGCCAGTGGGGCAAGCCTGACCAATCGAGGCGGCGGCGCTCCCCACGGCCAATGCCCAGCGTCACGCTCCCCGCGGCGGCCAAATCGCCCGCCTAGGTAGACATCGCCCGCCTTAGAAAGAAAGAAAAAAAGAGAAAGAGAGGGAGAGGGAGGAAGGAATAGAGGGAGGAAGAAATAGAGGAAAGGGGAGGGAGTGGGAGAAAGATAGTGGGAAAGAAGCAGAAGTAGAGATGGCGGAAGAGGGGGGAGGCAGAGGCAAGTAGAGGAGAGGGGCGAGGGAGAGAGGGCAAGCGATTCATGCATCGCACTATAGTTTTAAACCGGTAAAACCAAGTTTAAACCAGTAAAGCCAGGTTTAAGCCAGCAAAACCAGGCTTAAACCAGTAAAACTAAGCCGGCCGACATCACAAGCATGCCAAAAATCAAGCTGGTGATTGCTAGTCGGTGATTGCCATAGCCCGTGGCGGTTGGCAACAGCTCATCCAGAGAGACATAGACCATCACCCCTGCCACCGCCGCAAACACCAAGCCAAAAATTAGCGGGTTGGGGAAGGAGCGAAACAAAAAATAGCCCATCAGCCCCCCCAAGGGCTCCGCCATCCCCGACAGAAAAGCAATCCAAAAAGCCTTAGCGCGGCTGCGGGTGGCAAAGAAAACCGGCGCTGACACCGCCAGTCCCTCAGGGATGTTGTGGATGGCAATCGCCACAGCAATACTGAGCCCCATCTTGGGATTGTCCAGGGCGCCAAGGAAGGTGGCCAGACCCTCGGGAAAGTTATGAATAAACAGAGCCAGGGCCGAAAAAACACCCATGCGCAACAACTTGCTGCGCTGGGGACCTGGCTGGTCCAAGGATTCCGCCAAATCCTGAATCGATTCTGGGGCTGGATGGGCAGGCAACAGGCCATCAAGAATTGCCATCACCAATATGCCCGCGAAAAACGCCAACACAGCGCAGCCATAGCCAAGCTGAACACCCAGCAATGGCTGTAGCGCCAGCCGCGCCTTGGGCAGGATCTCCACCAGGGAAACGTAAATCATTGCCCCGGCAGAAAATCCGAGGGCCATGGTGATGAACTCAATACTGAAGCGCCTGGAGCTCAAGCCAATCAGGCCACCGATTCCCGTAGCCAACCCCGCCAAAAAGGTAAGCGCCAAAGCGATCTGGCCATGGTCAGTCAAGACACTCAACCCCCTCCAGGCCGCGAGCACCACTCAAGGCCCCCTCCATAAATTCCCGATATCTCTGCAGCCACTGCACGCAAACCACTGGGATCAAAGCCACCACCAGCGAGCAAAACTGGCGGCCTGGCCCAGGGGCCGTCCCCGCTCGTCCAGCAGGGTCCACAGCCGCGCCCCTTCAATACGAAAGCGACGCCCCCTGCTGTCAATGCGAATGCCGGCGTAGTCGCCGATGGCGGCCAAGCGCTGGGCCCGCCCCAGGGCCTGGGCCCGCTCGGCCCGCTCGCCAGGTTCGGCGGTGAGCCGCGAGGGCATGCCCACCATGGCGTGCCAGGGGCGGCGCCAGAGGCGCAGGGCCTCCCGATTGGCATAGATCAGGCGGGGGCCCGGATCGCTGGTGGGATCGGCACCGTCGTGGGCCAACACCAGCCGCTCGCTGCTGAACAGGGCCTGGGCCCTTTGCAGAGGAACGAGGCCGCCGGCCGGCTCCGCGATCAAGGGCCGCTCAAACACCCGCTGGTGGCTGTCCAAAATGCGGCAGGCGCTGGTGATCGCCGCCGCCGTCAACCAGGCCGCCGCCGCAGGCTGATCGATTGGCCCAGCCGCAGAGGGCGCAGATGCGGCGGGCTCAGATGCAGTGAGCTCAGATGCAACGAGCTCAGATGCAGATGGCCCAGCCGGATCGGGCTCAGCCGTGGTGGGCTCAACTGCGGTGGGCTCAGCTGGCGCCATTGCTTTGACCACTGCCTTGACCACTGCTTTGACCACTGCCCTGACCATTGCCATTGGCGGCACTGCCATTGGCTGCACTGCCATTAGCGCCACCGGCTAAGGCTGCACCACCCACGGCTGCACCGCCCACGGCGGCGCCGCCCATGGCGGTCGCCATCGCCAGGGTGGCCATCCGCTTGCCCTCTTGCTGCAGGTACTCCAGGAACAGCCGATTGGAGTGGGGAAAGCAGGGCTCTTCCGCCAGGGGCAGGGGGCCAGCCGCATCCAGGCCGGTATCTCCCTCCAGCGCTGGGGTGATCACCACCAACTCCGAATCGAGGGCCGCGTCATAACGCCACCAGCGGCTCGGGTCCTCGATGGCGGGGTGGACCCGGCGCAGGGCGGCCAGGGCGTCGGGCAGCGGGGGCTGGTGGGCGCCAGCCGCCTTGGCCTGCTGGGCCAGGGCCCGCCGACGGCGCTTGGCCAGGTCGGCCAGCAGCTGGGGGCGGGTGCGGCCCCGCAGCTGGAACAGCACGAAGGGATCTTCCGAGAAGCGATCACCCATCAAATAAAAGACCGCACTGACGTGCTTGCAGGGATTGGCCTTGTCGGGGCAGCTGCACTCGCTGCGCACCTCCTGCAACTTGAAGGGAAACAGGCGCCTGCCGCTGGCGGCGAAGGCGCGCTCGATGTCGGCGGGCATCACCCCGGCCAACAGCTGGGCCGACCAACGAGCCTTCTGGGTGAGGGCATCGAGCACGTAGCCCCAATCCTCATCGCTGAGCACATCCAGCCACAGCTTCACCTTGTAGGGCTCTTCGCCGGTGCCCTGCACCCGGGCATGCACCCGCCGGCCTTCAAAGCGAATGGAGGTGACGTTGCCGGAGCGGGCGTACTCCCAGGCCCGCTCCAAACGCTTTTTGAAGCGGTAGGAGTTGATCAGCTCCATCCACTGGTCCACCCACCAGGGCTGCTGGCCGAGGCCTTCGCTGCCCAGCTGGGTGGTGATCGAGCTGCTGCTCATGGCAAGCGAGGTCGCCCTGGATGGGGCCAGGCTACGCGGCGCCTTGAACCCTGCCGGTGGCTTGGCGGAGCGGCGACGAGCATGCCAGGTAACTTCCCTTGAACTTATCTGCCAGCTCCCTGGGCCTGCCGTGGATCGTCTCTGGCTCATAAGCGGGTATATCCAATAAAATGAGCCGGGACGTTGCCAGTAATTATGGATAGCCCGCCTCCTGAGTCGGACCAGTTTTTATGCTCGTAATCGATGATGAGTTCGCGTAAATCGATTATCTCCGTACTCCTGCTTTCAAAATGCTCGCCATATTCATTGCGACCTTGGCATCAAGCTCCCTAACCGGACGTTGATACCCTTCTGTTGGTTCTATTTGTTTTCATTCCACCGAAATCCCCATCTCACTCCTCCCCAATCCTGCAAACAGCATCATCTCGAAGATGGCGATCCACCAGTCCCAGAAGCACTCGGGCGTCATTCGGAGTGGATGTTTTCGTCGGGGCATGGATTCCGAATAGCCTTGTAAGAGCCTGCGCTGATTGGCCGGTTCCCGTCAGCTAGGCCCCTCCAGTAGCTCACTTCGGTGAGCCACATCTTGGCAAATTAAAAAAATATTGCTATAAAGAGCCTTCGGAGGATTCTGTTCGGCTATGACAGTCGTTCACACCCGTTATCCACCCGTAGCTGTTGCCGCAGTTTGTCCGCTGGACTTCGCAGCTCCAAGGCCTTCAGCTCCAAACCGGGCCAAACAGGATTGGCATCAAGGTGGGTTTGGCCTTGGTGGAGGCGCTCCAGTTCACCAGGCAGGTAAATGCATAGCTGCCGTTAGGATCATTTTCTTGCCGTAGCTTCATGCCGGTGACGATGCCGTTTTGGGGCACCAGGGCCTGGGCTCGGTTGCAGGCATCCACCTCTGAGATGGTGGAGCGAAATTGCACCGAGTCGGCGCGGGCGGGCAGGCAGATCAGGGCCGGGGAGATGCTGGCTGCCAGGCCCAGACCGGCCAACAAGAGGAGAGGGCGCAGCATGGCGGGGCAATCGAGGAGTGGATTGCTTCCTGTCTAGACACTTTTGGCGAGGCGCTCCACGTAGGCCTCCAGTTTGCCTACGTTGATCCAGCCCGTGGCGATGGTTTTGCACTGCTCCTGGCTCACCCTGCCGCGGTGCACGTGGGACATGCCGGCTGGAAAAATCGCCATCTGGCCGCGCACCGCCTCCACATGGTGCTGTTGCCAGAGGAATTCGGTGCCGGCGTTGTCTACGTCATTGCAGTAGAGAATCCAGGCCAGCACCCGCTTGATCGGTTCTGTGGCATCCACGGAGGTGGTCCAGTCGCAATGCCAGTTCTTAAAACCCTCACCAGGTTCGTAGTGCTGCAGGTTGAAGATCGGGTTGACGAACAGGGAGCGCTCAGGCAACACCTCCAGGAATTGGCGTCGCTGGCTGAGGTACTGCTTGAGACAGCCCGATACGGCCAGCATGATCGCGTCGGCCAGTTGATGGGCCTCCGGGTCCCTGCGGTCTAGCCACACCAGGGAGATATCCGTGGAAACCTTGTCTGGATTGGCATTGCCGCCACCGAAGCTGACGCCACGGCTATGCAGGTCGCTGCGGCGCTGAAAAAAATCGATCGCCCGATCGCCAAGGGCGGCCAGGGCCTCATTGCGGTAGGTGGCGATCAGCTGCATCGGGCGCCAGGGGGCTCTAGCTGCGGGCAACCTAGAGGGCCGATCGCAATGGAGTGTGGCGATGGTCCCCGAGCAGCCGCAACGACCCGCCTGGCTGAACTGGCTGATCCTGGCAGCCTTCCTGTGGAGCAGCTGGCAACTGGCGGGCATGTGGCTGCAAAAGCTGCACGGCTGAGGGCCCGCCTGGGGGCTGGCTGGATTGGCCGCCCGATCAGGGGTATTGGTTCGGCACGAAGAACTGTTCCCCTAGGGGTGGTCGATCCACCTTTTTGGCCTTGGGGCGGGGCGGCAACTTAATCGCCGCTGGGGTCATGTCCTGATAGGGCACCTTGCTGAGCAGGTGGTGAATGCAGTTGAGGCGGGCCCGGCGCTTGTCGTCGGCCTCCACAGTGAACCAGGGTGCCTCGGGAATATTCGTGTGTCTAAACATCTCGTCTTTTGCCTGGGAGAATTCGGCCCACTTCATGCGGGCTTGCAGATCCATTGGACTGAGCTTCCAGCGGCGGGTGGGATCGTCGATGCGGGCCCGGAAGCGCACCTCCTGCTCCTCATCACTCACTGAAAACCAGTATTTGAGCAGCACGATGCCTGAACGCACCAACATGCGCTCGAATTCCGGGCAGGAGAACATGAACTCCTCCACCTGCTTATGGGTGCAAAACCCCATCACATTCTCCACGCCAGCTCGGTTATACCAACTACGATCAAAGATCACCATTTCTCCGGCACTGGGGAAATGCTCCACGTAGCGCTGAAAAAACCACTGGGTTTTTTGTTGATCGCTGGGGGTACCCAAAGCCACCACGCAGCAGCCGCGGGGATTGAGGGCCTCGGTGAGACGCTTGATCGTGCCCCCCTTGCCCGCCGCATCTCTTCCCTCAAACACCACGATCAGCCGGAAGCCCGCGTGCTTGATCCAGTACTGCATCTTCACCAGCTCTATCTGTAGCCTGATCAGTTCTTTTTCGTAGCGCTTGCGGTCGAGCTTGCCATTGCCATTGCCATTGCCATTGCCATTGCCATTGCTAGTGCTATTAGCCTTGCTATTGCTATTGCTATTGCCATCGGGCTCGTATTCACTATTCGCATTGGTGGTGATTGCGTTGACATCAGCCCCGGGCTCTCTGGATCGATCGGCCATGGAACCAGCTGACCTACTGCGAGCTGAAGTAGTGCGAGCTGATGTAGAGCGATCTGATCTGGAGCCAGCTGCCTCGACACCAGTTCCAGTTGCCGCTACACCAGTTGCTGGTTCCTCGCGCAGGTCCTCCAGCAGGGTGGATGGGTAGTAGCGATCGTGGTCAGGGCGAGGCGCAGCCGATTGCTGCCCTGGAGATTGCTGCCCTGGAGATTGCCGCCCTGGAGGTGGCTGCCCCTGGGGCTGGCTCCCCGAGCGCTGGAGGGAGCGCTTGTGTTTGCCTTTGGCTTTAGCCATCGCTGTTGGGCTGGGTCAGCTGTCCTTTTGGCGGGGGGGATCGGGCCACAGGGCCTTCAACAGTCTGACCACTCCCGCCAACAGCAGCACCAGGGCACCGAGGGCCACCGCAGCCAGGGCCAACACCGCCAGCAGTTGCAGCAAGCCCATGCCAAAGCGGCTCAGGCCGCCGATCAAGTTGGCGATGGCATTGCTCACCAGCAGCAGGGTGTCGAGCCGCTCAGGCAGCAGCATCAAGCCGAACATCAGCCCGCCGCCGCCGGCCAGCGACAACAGCCCCATGCCCAGTTGCTGCCAGCGGGCCCGGCGGCGGCGCTGGCGAAACACCCGCCGGGACTTGGGGGCCGCCTGGGGGAGCTGCAATATCCGCTGGCGGGGTGAGGTCATACCTCCAGCCGGTGGCCGCAGCCGCGCATCCAGCGCTCAAATTCCAGCAGTACCAGCTCGTTGGGGCAATCGATCAGCGAAAGGTTGCTCACCGTGCAGTCGCCCTGGCCGCCATGGTGCAGCGTCAGATGAAAGCTGTCGCCACTGAGGCCACACACCTCCGGATCGCTGCGCACCACCACGTTCAGGGCGGCGCCAAGGCGGGCCACGCGAATACGCAGTTCCGACCAGGTCATTGTTGTCATTACCCCAGTTTGTCCAGGACCGGCGTCACGTCAAGTAGCGGCGACGCATCAAGAGCAGTGTCGCCTCAAGAGCCGCGCTTGGCTGGATCCAGGGGCAGGTTGGTGGGCGGCGCGTTGGTCTTGGCGGCGCCAGGGGTGCCGCCCGGCTGGGGTTTGGGCACCGGCAGCAGCAGCCCCAGGCCGGCCAGCAGGGCCAGGGCCATCAAGCCCCCCATCGGGGCTGCCAGGCGCTGGCGCAGGGGAGTGCGGCGCTCCAGTTCAAAGGCCTTCAGGGGCCTGGGTTCCGGCAGGTCGAGGGCCAGCTGCAACCTGGGGTCCAGGCGCAATTGATCCAGTACCCGCACCAGGTCGGCCAGCTCGGCGTCGTCGAGTTGCAATTGCAGAGGGGCGGTATCGGCCTGGCTGCTGTGCAGCACCAACAGGTGGCCGCCCTCCGGGTGGGGGCCGATCTCCACCGGTTCAGGAGGCGTGCCGAAGCGTCTCTGCACCCCGCTGAGCAGATGGCGGGCATAGGGCAGCACCACCCCCATCAGGGCCAGCAAATGGTGCTTGCGGCCCTCCAGCTCGGGGCGACCCGCCCACTCCAGGGTCCAGCCGGTGATGATCCCCACCACCTCGCCGGATTGACCCACCGACACATCCGGCAGTCCCTCCACCTGCAGGCGGCAACTGAGCTGATCGAAGCGGAGGGTGGTTTTCATGGGGAGTAAGCCAGGAGCTCAGGCTGCCGCATCCAGCAGGCTGGCCCGCAGGCGCTCAAAGCCACCGCTGCCGCCAGCGAGGGCAAGGGTTTGGATGAGCAGGCGCCGCTGGCGGAAGCCAAGCTGGGGATCGAGCAGAACATGGACGGCGCCGCGACGGGGATTCATCCGTTCGCCCACCAGTTGGGCCAGCCGCTCCTCGAACAGCGCCCAGCGCTGGTGGGTGATCTCGGCTGGTTCCGCCTGGGAGAGCATGGCCCGCAGGGTCGGATAGAGCCGATCCGCCATGGCGCAGAGGATGCGGATCAGGGCATCGGTCTCCACGGGCTGCAAGCTGCCGCGGCGGGCGGCTCGGCGCAGGGGGTTGTGACAGCGGCGGGTCCACAGCTCCACCCGATTGGCGAACAGGTGGCCAAAACCCAGTTGCTCGCTCATCCACACCAACGCTTCACCGCCGTTCAGATCGAGGGCCTCCATAGCCAACAGCAGCAGGTCCAGGCGCTCCAGACCGCGCCGGGGCAAGTGCTGGGCCGCGCCGCTGAGGGAGCCGCTTAACGGGCCGCTGAGGGGGCCGGTGGACCCGTCTTGTCTGGAGGGCCCGTCTTGGCTGAAGGGTCCGTCTTGGCCAGCGGAGCCGGACTGGCTGGAGGAACCGGACGGGGAAGCGAAAACTTGGCGCATGGTTGCGATGATGCCAGCAACTACAGCTCAGCGTCACGCCCATGGTCGCCACGCCCGCAAACTGCGATGACTCGACAGCTAGCGGCATCGATCTGCGGCGATTGGTGCGGGATGTGCCCGATTTCCCCAAACCCGGCATCCTGTTTCGAGACCTCACCCCGCTGATGCGCGATCCCGTGGGCTGGCGAGAGGTGATCCGCCAACTGGGGCAGCTCTGTGAGCAGCTGCAGCCCGAATTGATCGTGGGCATCGAATCGCGGGGCTTCATCGTCGGCACCGCCTTGGCCACCACGGTGGGCCTTGGTTTTGTGCCGGTGCGCAAGCCGGGCAAATTGCCCGGTGGCGTAATTGCGGTGCAATACGAACTCGAATACGGCACAGACAGTCTTGAGATTCACGCCGATGCCCTCGCTGGCGGCCATCGGGTGCTGGTGATCGACGACCTGCTGGCCACCGGCGGTACGGCGGCCGCCTGCGCCCAACTGGTGACCGCGGCCGGTGGCAGCCTGTGTGGTTTTGGCTTTGTGGCCGAGCTGGCCGCCCTGGAGGGCCGCAGCCGACTGCCCCAGGATCAACCGGTGCAGTCGCTGATTGTGTACAGCTGATTGTGTACAGCTGATTGGCTACGGCCAGTGTTGCAATTGATATCTACGGCTGGTCTTCCTGCCAATCGAACACCTGGGCGAGCTGCTCCAGGCTGAGCAGGCCGTAGCGCCAGAGCACCGCCGGCAAGGGAGCCTGGTCCAATTCGGCCTGTTTAAGCCCCAGGGCCAGTGCCCCCTCGCTCAGGCCCATCCTGTGGCGCAAGAAGTTCAGCAGCGCCTCCGCCGGCCGCGGCTGGGGAGTGGTGCTACAGACCATGGCAAAAATCGCCGCCCTGGCCAGCCTGCCAGCTCCCGGGGCGGCTGGCCAGGGCGAGAACTGGATCTGGTGGCTGCACTCAAGCCACGCCATCGCTCATCAGCGCCAGGCACAGGCGGCGCAGCGGGGCCAGCCGTGCCAGCGACAGCAAAGCCAGGTGGCGCAGGGGCAGCAATAGCGGTTGTCGATTGGAGAACAGCCGCACCAGCAGGTCGGTGGCCGCCAGGGTGAGCAGTAGATCCGGCCAGCGCCGGCGCCCATAGGCCGCCGGCAGCCGCTGGGTAGCCAGGGAGCCCGCCGCCGCTCGCAAAGCCAATTTATGCAGCACCGCCACATCTCGCCAGCAGAGGTTGAGGCCCTGGCCCCCCACCGGATGGCAGCGATGGCCACTCTCCCCCAGCAGGATGGCGTTGCCCCGATGCAGCCGCCGGGCCAGCAGCAGCTGCAGCGGAAAGGCCCGCGGCTGGTCAAACAGGGCATCGGGCTGAAAGCGCGACGGCAGGGCGCCGGCCAGGGCGTCGAGGAAGCCGACGTCCGACAGGCTCTCCAGTTGCCGACAACGACTTTGGGGAGCACTCCACACCAGCTGGAATCGCCGCCCCCCCAGGGGCAGCACCGCAAAGGGCCCCTCCGGCCGAAACAGCTCCCAGGCCTGGTGTTCGCCGCAGCCCCGCAGCTCCACCTGGGCCGTCAGGCAGTTCTGGCGATAGGAGTGCTGCCATACACCGATGCCCAGGGCCTCGCGGCTGGGGGAGTGGGCGCCGTCGGCGGCCACCAGCAAATCCCAGGTGGGCTGAGGCCCTGGGGCCGCGGCGGCGCCGAGGTGCAAGGTCACCGCCGGATGGGCGGCGAGTCGATCGTGGAGCAGGGTCATCAGCGGCCGGTGGGCGGCAATCCAGCCCACGGCCGCATCGGTGGAGTTGTGATCTCCGGGGTTGTGATCTCCGGAGTTGTGATCGCTGGAGCCGCGATCGCTGGAGCCGCGGCGGTGGGGGGCCAGGTCGGCCAGATCGAAACTCACCTGGCTGGCGATCGCCAAATCGCAGAGCTCCAGCTGGGTGAAAGGCACCATCGCCGCCCGCAGCTCTAGCCAGAGCCCCAGGCGCGTCAGCAGCAGCTGGCTGGAATGGGTGAAGGCGTAGCCCCGGGAAGACTGCAGCAGCCGGCCGCGATCTAGGGGGTCCACCAGGGACACCTGCCAGCCGGCATCGGCCAGGGCCAAGGCCGCCAGGGCACCGGTGGGGCCAGCCCCGTTGACGCGGGCCCTCAGGCGAGGGGCGCTCGTGGGCGGTGACATCAAGGGCGGGACATCGACCAAGGCAGCGACATCGATCAAGGGCGGGACATCGATCAAAGGCGGGAAATCGACATCGGGAGCCCGGCGGCGGCCCAGCAAAACTAAAAGCCGCAGCGAACTCGCTGCGGCTTAGGGGAACCTGGCGCCTCGGGAGCGCCAGGAACAGAAAGGGGGGAGCTCAGCCGATGCCCAGCAGGCCGCGGGTGAAGGCCTCGCCGCCGAGGGCCAGTTCCGTGGCCAGCAGGGCGATGAAACCGAGCATTGCCATGCGGCCGTTCAGCTTTTCGGCCCGCTCATGGAAGCCCCAGCCGCTCTCCACATCCACCACCTGCATGCGGGGCTCGGTGGCGAAGGCATTGAGGCGACCGCCGTCCTCGGTGGTGACGGTGGCGCCGCGGATCACGGGGCCGGTGAGCAGGGCAGCGGAGCCCGAATCAGGAAGGGAAGAGGCGTTGGCCTGGGTCACGGGAGGGGCTCCAGAGGGGTGATCTAAATGAACACTAACACAATGTTTCGAGTTGTAACGGACGGCCGATGGGGCTCGCCGCTGCCAGTTCGGGCTCGCTAGGGCCCAATTCGGCTCAGTCCGATCAAATTCAGTCAAATCCAGCCCAGCCTGGCTCGGATCGGCTCAGCCCAGTTCAGCCCAGTTCAGTTCAGTTCAGTTCAGCCTGGATCGGCTCAGCCAAGCTCAGTCTGGATCGGCTCAGACTAGCCTGGCTCGGCCGAGCTCGATGCTGGGCTCAATCGGGCTCGATTCAGCGGATACGGCTTAACTCCGATGCACTCCCGCGGTCCTGGCTCAGCGCAGGCGGCGCTGGCAGAGCTCCTCGAAGGCGGGCCTGAGCAGATAGGGGTACTCGCCCACCCACAGGTTGAGTTGGGGCAACCAGGCGTCACTGAGGGCGGCGATGCGGGAGAAATCGGAGCGCTCGCTCAGCACCAGGCAGCGCACCACCATGCCGCGACGGATCTTCTGATGCTTTTTCACGTAAGGGAATCGGACCAGCCCCAGGTAGCCCTGCTCGTCCTCCAACTCCAGACACAGCCAACTGCGGCGGTTTTCCACCAGCTCCAGGCGCCCCTGGCGGTCGGTGGTCTCCTGGCGACCCTCCACCTGCTCCCGGATGAACAGGTCGGCCACCTCCCCTTCAAAAATCGCCGCCGCCGGATAGCGGCGCAAACTGGCGTTGCGGCGGCTGGCCTCAAAGATCGGTCCCCAGAGCACGTAGAGCAGGAACACCACGCCCACCACCAGGGCGATGGGCCCCGCCTGGCCGGAGAACAGAACGCTCTGGCTGATCAGCAGCGTGATTACACCGCCGATCACCGAGATGAACAGGCGCTGCAGCAACTTTTGGGGGCTGCCACTGCTGGCGTTGAACTGGGGGCCGGTGGCCACCGCGGGGATCAGGCGGGGCAGCTCGCCGGGCCGCAGGGGAATCAACATCGGCTCAGATCAGCCGTTCCAGGCCGTAAACCAGCCCCTCCAGCTGGCGCACCCGGCGCACGCTGAGCAGCACCCCCGGCATGTAGGCGGCGCGATCAATGGTGTCGTGGCGCAGGGTGTAGGTCTCGCCGGCCGCCCCGAAGATCACCTCCTGGTGGGCCACCAGACCCGGCAGGCGCACGGAGTGCAACCTCAGGCCACTGTCGCGGCGGCCGCCGCGGCAGCCGGCCAGGCTCTCGTGCTCCTCCACCTCGGAGCGATTGAACTCCTTGCCCAGCTCCTCCATCAGCTCGGCGGTCTTGATGCAGGTGCCGCTGGGGGCGTCAGCCTTGCGGTTGTGGTGCAACTCGGTGAGCTCGGCGTAGTCGTAGAAGCGGGCGGCGGCGGCGGCGGCCTGCTGCAGCAGCACCATGCCCAGGCAGAAGTTGGGAATAACGGCGCCACCGATGCTGGCCTTGGCGGCAAAGCTGGCCAGGTCCTGGAGTTGCTCTGGGCTCAGCCCCGTGGTGCCGATCACCGGGTGCACCCCGTAGGCGATCGCGGCCCGGGTGTGCTCGTAGACCACCGAGGGATGGGTGAAGTCCACCAGCACCGCCCCCCCGCCGGGACCGGATTGGCGCACGGCCTGGCTGGCCTGGCAGAGGCATCCCTCGAAGTCGGCGGTGACGGCCACCTCCAGCTCCCCCAGCCCCAGCTCCAGGCCCACGTCTTCCCCCTCCTTGCCGGGGGTGTTGTCGATGGCGCCCACCAGGCGGCAATCCGGGGCCGCCGCGATCGCCTTCACCACCTCGGCGCCCATGCGGCCCAGGGCGCCGGCCACCACCACGGAAATGGCTGGATTGCTGGGGGGGCTGGTGGTCATCGCGGCAGCTGACGGGCGTTGGTTTGCGGCATTTGAGCCTATGGCCCATGGCACCCCCGGGCGGCGACTCCCGATCCGGTGGGTGGCCTTCGTAGGCTCCCCGCCAGTGCTTCATACCGGTTCACATGTTCACGCAGGTCCGCTCCGCCAACCGTCGGGTCAGCCCTGCCGACAACCACCAAGGCGCCGTGATGCGCGCCGTGTACGTGGTGTTGGAGCCCCAGTACCAGAACGCCCTCACCCAGGCGGCCAACTCCCTCAACGACCAGAACGGTCCGCTGGCCATCGATCTGAGCGGCTATCTGATCGAGGAGCTGCGCGATCCCGATAACTACGCCGATTTTTGCGCCGATGTGGCGGCCGCCGATGTGTTCATCGGCTCGCTGATCTTTATTGAGGATCTGGCCCAGAAGGTGGTGGAGGCGGTGGCCCCCCAGCGCGATCGGCTCAAGGCGGCCGTGATCTTCCCCTCCATGCCGGAGGTGATGCGCCTGAACAAATTAGGCACCTTCTCCATGGCCCAATTGGGCCAGAGCAAGAGTGCCATCGCCAGCTTCATGAAGAAGCGGAAAGAAGCCAATGGTGCCGGCTTCCAAGACGCGATGCTGAAGCTACTAAATACCCTGCCAACTGTTCTGAAGTACTTACCGGTAGAGAAGGCGCAGGATGCGCGCTCCTTCATGCTCAGCTTCCAGTATTGGCTGGGCGGCACGCCGGATAACCTGCGCAACTTCCTGTTGATGCTCGCCGATAAGTACGTTTTCCCCAGGGGGGATTCGCAGCGGGCGGCGGTGGAGGTGGCGGAGCCCCAGGTGTTCCCTGATCTGGGCATCTGGCATCCCCTGGCCCCCTCGATGTTCGAGGACCTCAAGGAATATCTAAATTGGACCGCCAGTCGCACCGATCTCAGAGAAAAGGCGCGGCGGGGACCGGTGATCGGTTTGGTGCTGCAGCGCAGCCACATCGTTACCGGCGATGAGGCCCATTACGTGGCTGTTATCCAGGAACTGGAATACAGAGGTGCCACGGTTATTCCCGTGTTCTGCGGCGGTCTCGACTTCACCAAACCGGTGAATGCTTTCTTCTACGACCCCCTCAATCCGCAGCTGCCAATCGTGGATGGCGTGGTGTCTCTCACCGGTTTTGCGCTGGTGGGGGGGCCCGCCCGCCAGGACCATCCCAAGGCGGTGGAAGTGCTGAAATCGCTCAATCGCCCCTACATGGTGGCGCTGCCGCTGGTATTCCAAACCACCCAGGAATGGGAGGAGAGCGATCTGGGCCTCCATCCGGTGCAGGTGGCGCTGCAAATCGCCATCCCTGAACTGGATGGGGCCATCGAACCGATAGTGCTCAGCGGCCGGGATGATGCCACGGGCAAGGCCCACACCCTCCAAGACCGGGTTGATGCCATCGCCGAACGGGCAATCCGTTGGGCCTCGCTGCGGATCAAACCCCGCGCCGAAAAGAAGCTGGCCATAACCGTATTCAGCTTCCCCCCCGACAAGGGCAATGTGGGCACTGCCGCCTATCTAGATGTATTTGGCTCAATCCATCGGGTGCTGGAGGAACTAAAGGCCAAGGGATACAGCATCGAAAATATGCCCCGCGACAGCGGCGAATTGATGAATGCCGTGCTCAAGGATCCCGAGGCGCTGGAGGGATCACCGGAGCTGGCCATTGCCCACCGGATGAGCGTGGCGGAATACGAGCGGCTCACCCCCTATTCCGAGCGGCTGGAGGAGAACTGGGGCAAACCGCCCGGCTCCTTGAATAGCGACGGCACCAACCTATTAATTTACGGCCGCCATTTTGGCAACGTATTTGTGGGTGTTCAGCCCACCTTTGGCTACGAGGGCGACCCGATGCGGCTGCTCTATTCCCGTAGCGCCAGCCCCCACCATGGCTTTGCCGCCTATTACACCTACCTGGAAAAGGTATGGCAGGCCGATGCGGTGCTGCATTTCGGCACCCACGGTTCGCTGGAATTCATGCCCGGCAAGCAGATGGGCATGAGCGAAACCTGTTATCCAGATTCCCTGATTGGCGCCCTGCCTAATCTCTATTACTACGCCGCCAATAACCCATCGGAGGCCACCATCGCCAAGCGGCGTGGCTATGCCAGCACCATCAGCTATCTCACTCCTCCGGCGGAAAATGCTGGTTTGTATAAGGGTCTCAAGGAGCTGGGTGAGCTGGTGGGTTCCTATCAGCAACTGCGGGAAAGTAGCCGCGGCGTGCAGATCGTTAACGCGATCGTCGAAACCGCCCGCCTCTGCAATCTCGACAAGGACGTAACCCTGCCCGAGGACGATGCCTCCGGCTTGGATATGGATGGCCGCGATGGAGTGGTGGGGGCCGTTTATCGGCAGTTGATGGAGATTGAAAGCCGGCTGTTGCCCTGCGGCCTGCACACGATCGGCAAGCCGCCCACCGCCGAGGAGGCGATCGCCACCCTGGTGAACATCGCAGCCCTGGAGCGGCAGGAGGAGGGCCTCCGCTCGCTGCCGGCCCTGCTGGCCGAGAGCATCGGCCGCACCATTGACGACGTTTACCGCGGCAATGATCAGGGTGTGCTCGCCGATGTGGAGCTCAACTGCAGCATCACAGAGGCCTGTCGCATTGCCGTGGCCTCCATGGTGCGCTCGCTCACCGGTAGGGATGGCAGGGTGAACCTGCGGGAGAACCTGGGCTGGCTGATCGATCTATTGGCCCGTTTCGGCTTCCAATTCCCCAGCCCCTGGCTGCGGGCCTGCTGCCAGGCCGGTTTCGCCCAGGTGGATAGGGGAGAACTGGATAAATTGTTCGCCTATCTGCGCTTTTGCCTGGAGCAGATCTGCGCGGATATGGAGATGGAAAGCCTGCTGCGGGCCCTCGATGGCGAGTATGTAATTCCTGGGCCCGGTGGCGATCCGATTCGCAACCCCGGCGTACTGCCCAGCGGCAAGAACATCCATGCCCTTGATCCCCAATCCATCCCCACCCGGGCGGCGATCGCTGCGGCCAAAGTGGTGGTGGATCGCCTGATCGAGCGCCAAAAAGCGGAGCAGGGCACTTGGCCTGAAACGATTGCCTGCGTGCTCTGGGGCACCGACAACATCAAAACCTACGGCGAATCCTTAGCTCAAATCCTCTGGTTTATCGGCGTGCGCCCCGTGGCTGATTCCCTCGGCCGCGTCAATAAGCTCGAACTGATTTCCCTGGAGGAACTCGGTCGTCCGCGCATTGATGTGGTGGTGAATTGCTCTGGTGTTTTCCGCGACCTGTTCATCAATCAGATGGCTCTGATCGACCAAGGCGTCAAGCTTGCCGCCGAGGCCGACGAGCCCCTGGCGATGAATTTTGTGCGCAAGCATGCCAGCGAGCAGGCCAATGCCCAGGGCATCAGCCTGCGGGATGCGGCCACGCGCGTGTTCTCCAATGCCAGCGGCAGCTATAGCTCCAACGTGAACCTGGCGGTGGAGAACAGCACCTGGGAGCAGGAGAATGAACTGCAGGAGATGTATCTAAGCCGCAAAACGTTTGCCTTTAACGCTGATAACCCAGGCGAGATGAACCAAAACCGCGAAGTTTTTGAATCGGCGATGAAAACCGCCGACGTAACCTTCCAAAACCTAGACTCCGCCGAGATTTCACTTACCGATGTTAGCCATTATTTCGACTCAGACCCCACTAAGTTGATCGCCAGCCTGCGCGATGATGGCAAGGCTCCCGCCAGCTATATCGCCGACACCACCACCGCCAATGCCCAGGTTCGCACCCTTGGCGAAACCATCCGCCTCGATTCGCGCACCAAGCTGCTCAATCCAAAGTGGTACGAGGGGATGCTCAACTCTGGCTACGAAGGCGTGCGCGAAGTAGCCAAGAGACTAAACTTTACGCTTGGCTGGAGTGCCACCAGCGGCCAGGTTGATAATTTCGTTTATGAAGACGCCAACAGCACCTTCATCAATGATCCCGAGATGCGCAAGCGCTTGATGGATCTCAACCCCCACAGCTTCCGGCGCATCGTGAGCACCCTGCTCGAGGTGAATGGCCGCGGCTACTGGGAAACCTCAGAAGAAAATATTCAGCAACTTCAGGAGATCTATCAGGAAATAGAAGATCGCATCGAAGGTGTCACAACCGGCGGCTAAGCAAAGCGGCTGACGGAATCGGCTAAGCAGTCGGCCAAAGAAGCTCTGTTAAGCCGCCATATTGGCGGCTTTTGTTTTTATGATGTTTAGGGAATGGTGAATTTGGAAGGGGATGTTAAAGTCACCTCAAAAGATCCCAAATCTCTCAGCTCTCATCAGCTTGAGAAGCATTGTGGCGACTCGCCGGCTCACGACTCCTGGGAGCTAAACGGGCAATTTTCGAAGTGCCCTTGAGCTAATTCTCGCCAGCAATAAAGGGCAAGCTATTATATGCGTTTAGTTTGAGGCTGGTATATAAAATACCGGATCGCCCAGGCCAATCGGCCCCGGATTTTCCACGGCCAGCCTGATACCCGCCACCACCTTGTTGTGGCGGGCGGTGGCCCGGAGAATTTCCAGGGTTTGCGGTATTTGCCCCTGGGGTAGGTCTTGAGCCAAGGTGGTAACAACGCAGCGGGGACAGCCGTCAATCACCCGTAGGCGCAGGCTCTCGCCAATCTGCAAATAGCCGCCAATCCAAGCTTCCTCCACGAAGCCATCCCCCTGGCCAGCGCTGGGACGGATGATCAGATTGGGGCGAAAGCGCTCCACCGCAAAATCCAGCTCTGGCTCTAGCTCCCTATAGCGCTCCAGGGTGGATGTTGTAATTGCATGCACCTGACAGGCATCAAAAAAAGTGCCTTCTGGCAGGCGAAGCTCATTGACTTCGTCGTTATGAAATGGCCGTTCCGGCACCTGGGGCCAGTACTGGTCCAGGCTTACTTGATCGGGTGCCTGATCCAGCAATGTGAGTTCACGCCCCAGCAACGCAGACAAGCTGGCGTGAATGGCTGGATCGCTGGTGAGCATTGGCGCGCTCCCCCGATCTGCCACGGGGGTGATCGCCACCGCCGGCGGCGCTGCGCCAGGCTGCGGTTCGCTGCTGTAGCGGGCTTCGTAGGCGAGCAGGGATCGCCACAACAGCGGGTTTTTGGCGCTGGCCACCCGGCTGGTGGCGTGATCCCAGAGGGCATAGGCCCGATCGCCCCGCACACCGCCCGCATCCACCGCCAACCGGGGCAGGCACTCCCCCTGCATCGACTTCACCGGATAGCGCCATAGCGCCTCCACCCTGCCCACTTCAACCTTGCCCACTTCAACCTTGCCAGCTTCCAAAGCGCCCAGCTCCAAAGTACCCATATCCAGATTGCCTGCGGCAGAATTGTCTATGGCCAAATTTGCCATAGCTAAATTTCCCAACCGACAGCCTGAGTATTTTTGTAATTATCACCAATGGCCTGGAGGGGCTGGGTGGCGATGGATACCGGTCGAGGCGCCGGAGCCAACCGAGCCGCACCAGCCAGCCGGGCAGCTACACAAAACCGGGCGGCTACCCCCTGTTCGGTGTAGCCGCCCGGCTTAGGGCTGAGCCATTCAAAAATGGCTCAGCCCTCGGGGAAGAGCAGGTTGGCCAGTTCGTCTGGATCCACCTCGTAGACGCGGGCGAGGCTGGTTTCGATGGCGCTGGTCACCTCGCCGGGCAGGAAGCGCATGGCGTTGATGGCGTCGTCGGCGATCTCATCGCTGAGCAGCTTGTCGCCGCCGAGTTTTTCGTCATTGATCACCGCTATCACCCAGCTCTGGTATGCGTACACCAGATCGGAAAACTCCAGATCGGGGTCGTTGAAGTCGAGGGCCATGTGGCTGCTTCCCGTGGCATGTCACAGCAGTTTGCCCGGCTGCGGTCAGGATGGGCACCTGGTTCTGTCACCATTTCGGCACCGCTGCCGCCCATGGAAGCCCCCCGCCTGCAGGCCACCCTGTTTGATTTCGCCATCACCGAGCTGGTGCGCCAGCACCGCGACAGCTTCCAGCCCGCCTGGACGGCTGAATGCTGGTCAAAGCTTTTGATCTGGCTGGCCCTCAACTGCGGCTGCTCGCCGGAGCAAGCCGAGCTGGAGGCCTTCGCTCAATGCTTGGGGCCTGCTTTGACGGTGCGGATGCGGCGCCTGTTCTTCCAGCGGGAACTGGAAGACCTGGATCTGCAGTTGATGGCCGATCCGGCCGAACAGCAGCTGCTGGCCCTGCCTCTTCACGCAGGGGCAGCGGTGGCTCCAGATCTGGAGAAGCTGACCATTGCCCTGGAGCGCCTGGGCCTCACGCAGCTGGTGGCGCCACGCCAGCGCTGGCAGCAGCTGGAGGGTGTGGTGGCAGTGCCCTGGGCCGCTGGGGGCCAGCAGCCATGAAGCACGTGCTCGGCGCCGAGCTGGCGGAGCAGGGCGTCTCCCACGACCCGGCGATCCGCAAACAGCTGCTGCTGCCCCGGGGGCTGGTGCCGCGGCTCACCGGCTTCTCCCGCGCCGTTCTGCGCCCCGGCCAGGAGGCCAGCGAGCATCACCACACGGACATGGCGGAGGTGTTCCTGGTGCAGGCCGGCCAGGCCACCGTGGCGATCGATGGCCAGCCTCTCAGCCTCGCCATCGGCGATTGCCTGCTGGTGGAACCGGGCGAGCGACACCGCATCGCCAACTCCGGCAGCGAGGATTTAGTGCTGCTCTATTTCGGGTTGGAGATTGATGGCTGATGCCGAGGTGATCGCGAATTAAGGGAGAAGGCAGTGTGAAGTGAGGTTGAGGCAGGCGTTTAATAAGCGCGAAACAAGCGCCAGTAGGGGCGCCATCTGGCCGGAATAAGGCGGGGCTAAGGCAAGAGATTCGCTGGGTGAGCTGGTCCCCTATGGCTGTGCGCCTATCCATCGCAGTTTGACCGCCAGTGGAGAACGCCAGGGGACAGAGCGAGTCCAGAGGGCCTTGGTTTCTGGCCTAGGCGAGTGGCCCCGCTTGATTGGCGGGCTTACTAGTGGTTGACTTGACCAATCGCTGCGCTAACCTGCATTGGTGGACTTTGTTGTCAACTGTGATGGGTGTAAAACTTGTTATGGATGGCATTGAATGCGATAAATCTCTTGCCGTTAATTCAGGTGGTAATTCTGGGCCAACCCTTGGCGAGGGTCAGGGGTTGCCTCTGGGATTTTCCCCGGCAAACCTGATCTGAATTGGTATTGCCATGCAAGGCCAAGAGCGGCTTAAGCTATTTGTTTCCTATTCCCATAAAGATAAGGCGCGCTGCAAAGAGCTTGGCAAGTATCTTAAGCAGCTTGAACGTGAAGGTCTGATTGAGCTCTGGACCGACGGCCAAATTCTGGCCGGCGATAATTGGGATGATAAAATCCGAAATAATTTGCGACAGGCGGATATTATTCTGCTGTTGATCAGCATTGATTTTCTGCTGTCGGAATATATAAAAGAGGAGTTGGCTGTCGCCAGGGAGCGCCATGCAAGGGGCGAGGCTGTCATTGTGCCAGTTGTGTTAAGGACATGCGAGTGGGAAGGGGAGCATTATGGCTTGGGGACATATCAAGCTCTACCCTGGGACGACAAACCAATTTATGCCACATCAATTCCGCACGAGATCGAGCATGCGCTGAATCAGGTGGCTGTAGAAATACGGCAAACGGCTAAGCAATTTCTCCTGAATCGCAACAGTGGCAATCGCAAGCCCAGCCAAGGAGAGCTGGCTGAGTCAGTTAATGGTAATAAAGACATCCCCGCTGCCCAGGCAGCTAGCACTTCCATCCCGGATGAGGCACCTCTTGTAAAGCCAGATAACATCACTACATCTCCCTTGGCAGCTGGCACATCCAACCAGGCAGCTAGCGGCTCTGTTCAGCCAGATATCGCCAGCACCTCTCCTCTGGCGGCTACCACCTATATTCAGCCAGCCATCTCTTCTCTCCAGCCAGATAGCATCTCTGCTAACCAAGCCAGCACTTCCGCCAAGCCTGGCATATCTGCAAACGGAGCAGATGTAGCTGTAAAAGGGGCAAGCGCAACTGTAACAGGAGCGAATGTAATTGCAGCAGGCGCAGAGCTCCAATACCCAAAATTTTCTGCTTTGCCGGTGCAGCCTCTATCGGTTCAAACAGCTCGTTTGCTTCAAGATGATGCCCCTGGGGGCAAGCCAATCTGGCGCTTGAAGCACCGCTCGCTGCAGGTGTGGGCTTACCAGCACAGATTGGCTGAGGGCGTGGAGCTCACCATGGTGCAGATCCCGGCCGGCAGCTTTCAGATGGGCTCCCCGGAGGATGAGCCGACGCGCTCAACGCACTCAAAAAGTGAAGGCCCCCAGCATCAGATGAGCCTATCCAGCTTCTTCATGGCCCAGACTCCGATCACCCAGGCCCAATGGACTGTGGTGGCCAGCTGGCAGTCGGTGGGGGGAGATTTGAACCCTGAGCCAGCTTATTTCAAAGGGCTGAATCGGCCCGTGGAGCAGGTGAGTTGGCAGGAAGCCCAGGAGTTTTGTTTGCGGTTGAACGAGGATTTCACCAAGCGCCTGGGCCATGGTTTCAGCTATGGCCTGCCCAGCGAGGCCCAGTGGGAATACGCCTGCCGAGCCGGCAGCACCACGCCCTTCCATTTTGGAGCCACGCTTACGCCAGATTTGGCAAATTATGATGGCAACGGCACCTATGGTGATGGCCAAAAGGGGCTTTGTCGAAAAGAGACGACGGAAGTGGCTATTTTCCCTGCCAACCAATGGGGCCTCCATGACATGCATGGAAATGTGTGGGAATGGTGTGCAGACCATTGGCATGATAATTATAATTATACTCCCGATAATCACCCCTGGCTGATTCCTGGGGCTCCTGAGGATCACTCGAGGCTGCTGCGCGGCGGTTCTTGGAATTTCTCCCCCAGGTTTTGCCGCTCGGCCTCCCGCTTCACCCCCCGCCGGGACGACGACCGGTACCCGGACTACCGGCACCCGGTCAACCAGCTCAACGATATCGGGTTCCGCGTCTGTTGCCTCCCCCAGGGCTGTTCTTCTACCGCTGCGCGGAAGCCTGGCGGCTATAGCCCATCAATCTCTTGATCTCTTAACACTGGGCTATTTCTTAACCCTTGGCTGTTGGTTTCAGGCTGTTAAGCCCGGCGCCGTAGGCGCCCACGATTCATCACGCCAATTCCCCCTCCCCTCCAGGCCGTGCATCCAGGCCAAGCCGCCGCCGCCCAGCCTGCCTTCCGCCTCAAGCCGCCCTGCCAGCCGCCCCGCCTGCGGCTGCTTTGAGACCATGGGTCCACTCCCCTAGCCGCCGCCGTGTCCGACGCCCTGGCCAAGACCTACGACCCGGCCGCCACCGAGGCCCGCTGGCAGGCCGCCTGGGACGCCGCCGGCGCCTTCCATCCCGATCCGGCCGCAGCAGGAGAACCCTTCAGCCTGGTGATCCCGCCGCCGAATGTCACCGGCAGCCTGCACATGGGCCACGCCTTTGAAACCGCCCTGATCGACACCCTGGTGCGCTTTCAGCGGCTGCAGGGCAAGAACGTGCTCTGTCTGCCCGGCACCGACCACGCTTCGATCGCCGTGCAGACGATCCTGGAGAAACAGATCAAGGCCGCGGGCGGCAGCAAGGACGACCTGGGCCGCGATGCCTTCCTGGAGCGCGCCTGGGCCTGGAAGGCCGAGAGCGGCGGCACGATCGTGGGGCAGCTGCGCCGCCTTGGTTATTCGGTGGATTGGCAGAGGGAGCGCTTCACCCTCGATCCAGGTTTGAGCAGGGCCGTGGTGCAGGCCTTCGTAAAACTGCACCAGCAGGGTCTTGTTTATCGGGGCGAATACCTGGTGAACTGGTGCCCCGCCTCCGGTTCTGCCGTGAGCGATCTGGAGGTGGAGATGAAGGAGGTGGATGGCCATCTCTGGCACCTGCGCTATCCGCTCACGCCCCTGGCAGGTGATGCCGCTGGCGCCCCTGGCGCCGCTGACACCGACCACCTGGTGGTGGCCACCACCCGCCCCGAAACCATGCTCGGCGACACCGGCGTGGCGGTGAACCCCTCAGATCCGCGCTATGCCCATTTGGTGGGTCGCACGATCGAGCTGCCGCTGGTGGGCCGCCGCATTCCGATCGTGGCCGATGAGCACGTGGATCCGGCCTTTGGCACCGGCTGCGTAAAAGTAACCCCCGCCCACGACCCCAACGACTTCGCCATCGGCGCCCGCCACGGCTTGCCCCAGATCACGGTGATGGCCAAGGACGGCACGATGAACGTCGCCGCCGGTCGCTTCGCGGGGCTGGATCGCTTTGAGGCCCGCAAACAGGTGGTGGCGGCGATGGAGGCGGAGGGTTGCTTGGTGAAAACCGAGCCCCATCGCCACAGCGTGCCCTATTCAGATCGGGGCAAGGTGCCGGTGGAGCCGCTGCTCTCCACCCAGTGGTTCCTGCGCACAGAACCGCTGGCCGCCCACTGCCGCGCCGCCCTCGACAAGCCCGCCGGCCCTGAACCCCGCTTCGTGCCGGAGCGCTGGAGCAAGGTGTATCGCGATTGGCTCACCGACATCCGCGACTGGTGCATCAGTCGTCAGCTCTGGTGGGGTCACCGCATTCCGGCTTGGTATGTGGTGAGTGAAACCAATGGCCTGATCACCGAGGCCACTCCCTATCTGGTGGCCGAGAACGAGGCCGAGGCGCTGGCCCAGGCCCAGGCCCAGTACGGCGCCGCCGCTGCCGCTGCCGGCCGGGAGCTGCGGCTGGAGCAGGACCCAGACGTGCTGGATACCTGGTTTTCCAGTGGTCTCTGGCCCTTCTCCACCCTCGGCTGGCCCGATCCCGAGGCCGCCGATTTGGCCCGCTGGTATCCCACCAGCGTGCTGGTTACCGGCTTCGACATCATCTTTTTCTGGGTGGCCCGGATGACGATGCTGGCGGGCGCCATGTTGCCCGAGGCCGGTCCTCCTTTTCGTGATGTCTATATCCACGGGCTGGTGCGGGATGAAAACAACCGCAAGATGAGCAAGTCTGCGGGCAACGGCATCGACCCGCTGCTGCTGATTGAGCGCTACGGCGCCGATGCCCTGCGCTTTGCCCTGGTGCGCGAGGTGGCCGGCGCCGGCCAAGACATCCGCCTCGACTACGACCGCGCCAGCGGTAGCTCCGCCACCGTGGAGGCGGCCCGTAATTTCGCCAACAAGCTATTCAATGCCACCCGCTTCGCCCTGATGAATCTGGGCGGTGAAACGCCGGCAAGTTTGCGGGAACCGGCACTGCCAAATCTAGAAAACCCTGAACTTGGTGTGCTGGAGAGCGAAGACCGCTGGATTCTTTCAAGGCTGGCCCGCACCAGCAGCCAGGCGGCCGAGCTGTACAGCAGTTACCGCCTCGGCGAAGCGGCGAAACTGCTCTACGAATTTGCTTGGAATGATCTCTGCGACCAATACATCGAATGGGCAAAACCCAGGCTTGGCGGAGAAGATGTTGCCGCCCGCAGCGCCGCCCGCCGGGTGCTGGCCCACAGCTTAGATGCGCTGCTGGTGATGTTGCACCCATTGATGCCCCACATCACAGAAGAGCTCTGGCATGCCCTCACCGAAAGTAAGCCTGATGATTTTCTGGCGCTGCAAAAGTGGCCCCAGCCCGATCCCCACTGGGCCGATGAAACCTATGAAACCGCCTTTCAATTTGGCATCGATGCAGTGCGGGCAATCCGCAATTTAAGGGCCTTATCCGGTGTGAAACCAGGCGAAAAGCTATCGATTGGTATCCATACCGCCAAGGCCGATCGCCAGGCCTTTGTAGCCGCCAACCAGGCCAAAATTGCCCGGCTGGTGGGCGCATCTGAATTGCACTGGCAGCCCGAACCCAGGGCCGGCCAACTGCTGGGCATCGTCGACAGCGACGCCCAGGTGGGCATCACCGTGCCCCAACAGAGCCTCGATGCCCTGCGGGCAAGACTCGAAAAAGACCTGCTCAAAATCGAAAAGGAGATCACCGGCCTCACCGGCCGTCTCGCCAACCCCAACTTCGCCGGCAAGGCACCACCAGAAGTAGTGGCCGAATGCCAGGCCAACCTGGCCGAAGCCGAAGCCCAGGCGCAGCTGGTGCGGGGTCGGCTGGCGGAATTGGGGTGAGGTGCAAGCCGGCAGCCCGCGCGTCAGCCAATAGCTGGCTGCCCGCGCCCAGCAGCGGCTTCATCATCCGCCCCAGCTGACCGAAACTGGACACTCAGAATCCAGCAGCATCCAAAACCGATGGCGGCCAAAGGCCCAGCGAAGAGCACCCTCAATGCCAAAAACTTAGAAGCCCTGGGGGCGGCCAGGCTGGCGGAGCTTCTTATCCTGCTTTGCGAGGGCAACAACGCCAGCAAGCGGCTGCTGCGGTTGGCGCTGGCGGAGCACAAGGGGCCCCTGGAGATGGCGCGGGAGCTGCGCAAGCGGCTCACCAGCATCGCCCGCTCGGCCAGCCTGCTCGACAACCACCAGCGCGATGATCTGCTGCGGGAGCTGGAGCGTCACTGCCAGGCGCTTAGCGGACCGATCGCGTCCCATGACGCCGCCCTGGCGGTGGAGCTGCTTTGGGAGTTGCTGGAACTGTCGGATGGGTTGATCGAACGCTGCGACGCCAGCGATGGTGTTGTGCGTGATTGGTTCCATCAGGTGAGCGCCAGCCTCGGCCAGGTGGCCAGCAAGGCCCCTGGCAGTCGCCAAGCTCTCGCCGATCAGGTGTATGCGGCGGTGGTGAGCAACGGCTACGGCCAGTTCGATCCGATCGTGCGCGATCTTGGCCCGGCCCTTGGAGCGGAGGGGCTGGCCCATCTGCGCCTGCGCCTGGAAAGCCTGCGCCAGCGCTCCACCGGCGCCACGGAGGCCAAAGCCCGGCCCAACTTGGTGGTGAGCATCGCCATGCTCAACATCGCCGATGTGCTGGGCGATGCCGAGGCCTATCTGGCGGAGTATCGCGACCACCACCCCGAGGCGCTGATGGTGCCGGCGATCGCGGCCAAGGTGGCGGAGCGGCTCACCAAGGCCGGCCGGCCGGAGGAGGCGCTGACCCTGCTGCAGGCGGCCGATCCGGCCCTGCGTCAGCGACGCGCTGGCGCCGAGGCCTGGTGTGATGCGCGGCTGGCGGCGCTGGATGCCCTCGGCCGCGGCGAGGAGGCCCAGGCCCAGCGCTGGGATTTCGCCCTGCTGGAGCTCTCAGGCCGCCACCTGCGCGACTACCTCAAACGGCTGCCGGCCTTTGAAGACATGCCAGCGGAAGAGCGGGCCCTCGATCTGGTGGCGGAGCACGACGACCTGGAGGAGGCGCTCTGGTTTCTGCTGCATTGGCCGGAGCCGCACCGGGCCGCCCGGCTGGTGCTGGATACGCCGCAGCCCCTGAATGGCGATCGCTACATCCTGCTGGCGCCGCTGGCGGAGCTGCTGGAGAAACCCCATCCGCTGGCGGCCAGCCGTTGCCTGCGAGCGATGATCGATTTCACCCTCAAGGTGGCGCGTTCCAAGCGCTATTCCCACGCCGCTCGCCATCTCGAAACCTGCCACCGTTTGGCCGCCGCCATCGATAACTGGGGGGAGCTGGCCGATCACCGCAGCTATGTGGCCCAGCTTTGGCGTGATCACGGCCGCAAGTACGGCTTCTGGAGCGAGGTGCCCATGAAGATCCTTTCCGAACTCGAATCTGAACAAGAGGCCAAATCCAAGGCTGTGGTCGACCCAGGCCGGGAGTCCAAAGGGCTTGGCAGTCCTGGGACTGCCGCCGCTGAAGCTGGATCTGTTCAGCCTGGCTTATGGTGAACGGGAGGCGCAGAAGTTCGAAGGATCGAATTAGTCAGGCTGCGTGCTTTCGCCTTCAATCGTGCTAATGGCTGGTCTGGCCATCTGATCTGGGTTGTGTATCGTGCCGAACTTTTGGTTGTCGGACCCGCAGGCCACACCTTTTGACGTTCAAATTGATGGCAGGCCCTATGATCCATCAATGATTTTCCAGGCGTCTAGATTTGACTTTAGATTTTCACCTAGGTAGCCAGTACATTCTTCAAAGGCTCCGACCGTGTATTGCTATAATTCGAACCAGCGCCTAATATCAGGCGCCCTCGTAGCTCCACGCAATATGACGACTTTGGAGAAGATATCAACAGCTGCGGCAGTTGGTGGCTTGGCAGTAAGCGTAGCCGCGTTGGTGGTGGCTGTCAAAGGCAACCGCTCGTCGACGATACTGGCCACTGAAGCACTTGAGACCTCACGTCAGGCGAACTCAATTGCACTAGGTTTGGTTCGAGAACCTGCTGTAATAGAATTCTCTGAGTCAGGCAACGCGAACTTCACATTTGATTTCAGCAAGTCCCAGGGCATTGCTGAAGACCTGGTGCACTATGTATCCGTCCAGAACCGAGGAAAGAAGCCGGTTGATGCCTTAGCGATAGAGGTAAATGGAATCAATGGCCTCACCTTCCGTCTATCACCTCTTCTTGAGATCCGATCCCTACCTGCTGTGAGTATTCGGATGAACATCCTTTCGGCACTGCAGCCAGAGGGTACAATGCACATAGATGTCCGAAAGATGCTCTTCCTTTATCTCAAAGAGTTGAGTCCGCTTCTGCCGCCTGGCGATGCAGAATATATCACCGTCGTAAACGTAGTGCTTCTCCCAAAGGCAGTTAATGAACCTACACCAGCTGGAGCTGGGACGGACAAGACCACGAACGATCGGCGGCTGATAACTGTTATATTCCGTCCGAACACCTTGGAATCGCCGGGGGCAAAGAAGGCTATGGATGCGACAGTCATCCCACACCGCATCTACGACAGGTGAGGACCACTCGCTCAAGCGGAGCTCCAAGGTTGTACCTACTGAAGACCAGCAACTCCGCAGGAAAAGAGACTCCATAATTCGTGCGCTGGATCTACGATGTTGAGGCTTAATAATGCTAGATATGAGCGTGTGTTTATGCTCAGTCATTCACATAAGCTTAGCCCTTAAGGCTAGGGATTGCAGCATGACACGGCAACAAGTAACATCTGCTCATCGAAGCTGCCGTGACCGGCAAACGCGCAATGGAAGAGCCGAATCCAAGAATATCAGACTTCTTGAAATAGCAATACCAAAAAGAACTTGATCGAAAGAATGACTATACTGGTAGAATAACTCTAATGAGTGGCATTCTCACCATTTTGGGTGGTGGATTGCTTGCGATGGCCCGTGAGCTCGCAATGCCTAATGGCTCGAACGAATGGATTGAAGGCGTAACTGTTGCGGCATCATTAATCTTTGCCAGTATTTCAGCCTGGTAGTTTGGAGTGCGTACACAAATATCACCTATCTCGCGATTCCCTCGTCGGCTGACCTGCTCGCATTCAGGGATGGTCTAGTCGATTACTATCGGCAAGTTGATTGCCCTGAGGGCGCGACCCCACAGTCGATTGCCGATGCAGAGCTTTTGGCGGGAATTGACAAAGCGTACTCCACGCTTACGACGGAAAACTATAGAATAAATGAGCGCAGGAGTAAGTCGCTCAAGCGAGCAAATAAATATTTCTTGCTGGCTATCTTAATTGCTTCATTGGCCCTCGTACTTCAGCTATATCGGAATGCAGCCTCCCCAAAGCCGGCGCAGGAGGTTAAAATCATAAATATCCGGGATCTCCAAATGGCACAACAAGGAACGAAGGCGGGCGCTTCCGGTGGCGCACCCAATGACGGCACGGCAAGCAAGCATCCCTTGCCTGCGCAAGCACCGAAAAAGCCAGAGTTTCCGCCTCCAAGGTTAATTCGAGAGGATTTTCTGCCTGGAAAGCAGCCGAGGTAAGCGAAAAACTTCTATTGACTTTGGCCGCCTTTCCAATTTTCACCGTGCACCAGTGGCCCCTGCAGGTGATCGGCATGGACGGTGGTGGGCAGCCAGGTCATCACGTAACTGGTCTGGCGCAGCCCGTTAGCCGCCGAAGCTGCGGTTGCGGGGCCAGAGGTAGAGCCTGCCCCCCGTTCAGCCATCTGACGCGGCGGCCAGGGCCTCTTCACCCATGGCTACGGCAGCCTCGCCGGCGGCGGCCAGATCGCCGGCCTCCAGCGAGGCCAGGTGGGCGTAAGCCGTGTTGAGGGCGTCGATGCGACGGCGGGCCAGCCATTCCGAGAGGGCCTGGCTCACCAGGGCCGAACGGTTGGATTCCTGGGCATCCAGCTGGGCCAGGAGCTCCTCCTCCAGCGAGATGCTGATCGATCGGTTCGCCACGGTGTTAACAGGATTCCTGTTAGTTATTTTGGCGCTGTCGATCCAGCCCTGGCGCAGGCCGACTTTGCGCAGGCCGTGATCCAGCCGCTTCAACCAGGTCAGCAGCGCCCCCTTGCCGGTTTGCTCCGCCGCAGGGTGGAGAAGCAACAGATCCAGGCTTTGCGGAACTGTTGCAGAGGCTGCTCAAGCTGGCGGCGACTGCGCGCGGCCGGCCTGCGTGTGTGGTTCGACGAGTGGAACATCAGGCCTGGCGACCACATCCCCTTCATCTTCATCTTCATCTTCCCAAACGCGCCAAAGCACCAGTCGGGTGAAGAGCCCAAGCCAGAACTGCGTAAGGAGGCGTCTAAACGGCGAATTCGGTTTGCCTTGGCGGGGCGATTTGGATCTCCTGATTGGGTGGCCAAAGTTGCATTTACAGGCCTCGCCGCTATCTGAATCTTTCCCTTATCTGAACCTCGCCACCCAGTCAGAGTTGCGGTTGATACATGGCGGCCACCGATCGTTTCGCGACAACGCTTGCATGGCCCAACTGAAAAAATTAACCTGCACTCAATTCCTCACCAGCTCACTGCGATGCTGTCTGGTGGTCTGCAAGAGCGGCACGCCCGCCTGCTGCGCTGGTTGTTGATCAGTGGCTGGCTGGCGCTGATCGTCTCGTTGCTGATCCCCGCCAGTCCGCTGCCGGGCAATCGCATCTTCTGGGGCACGGCGGTGCCCTCGGGCCTGCTGCTGATCGCCGCCATCAGCCATGAACTCTGGCGGCGCCTCTGCCCCCTGGCCTTCGTCTCCCAGCTGGCCCACGCCCTGGGGCTGCAGCGCAGCCGGCCGGGCAAGGGCAACCGCCTCGAACTGGTGCTGATCAAGCCCGACTCCTGGCTGGGCCGCCACCATGTGCAACTGCAGTGGATCCTGCTGATCGCCGGTCTCTGCCTGCGCCTGCTGGGGGGCAACAGCGATCCGATCTGGCTGGCCGTTTGGCTGGTGGTCACCCTGCTGGCGGCGGTGGCCGTGGGCTGGGCTTACGGCGGCAAGAGCTGGTGCCAGTACTTCTGCCCGATGGGGCCGGTGCAGACCGTGCACACGGGTGTGCGCGGCCCCCTGGGCAGCCCCGCCCACGTGGGAGCCCCATCGAAGATCACCCAATCGATGTGCCGCACCATCACGGCGGAGGGCCAGGAGCGCAGCGCCTGCGTGGCCTGTCAGTCGCCCTGCCTCGACATCGACGCGGAGCGCCAGTTCTGGCAGAACCTGGAACGCAAGCGGGGTCTGGCCTGGGCCTGGTATTCCTACCCCGGCCTCGTGCTGGCCTTCTTCACCCTGATGGAGTGGAGCGGCCATGGCGCCACCCAATTCGTTCACCCCCTCGGCTACATCCGCTCCGGCCAGTGGGCCCTGGATCGGGAGTTGGTGAGTCGCGCCTGGCAGCCCCTGCCCCACCTCACTCCGCTGCCGCGGCTGTTGGTGATTCCCATCGCCATCACCACCGCCGCCTGGCTGTCGGTGATCTTCTGGCGTGGGGTGGAGGGGCTGCAGCGGCGCCGCGGCAACCGTGAGGGGCTGCCGGCCGCCGGGGAGCGGGCGGTGCTGCGCACCCGCCTGCTGGCCTCGTTCGTGGCGATCAACACCTTCTTCTGGTTCGTCGATCCGCTGCAGGGGTTTCTCGGGTCCAACAGCGGCCAGGTGGTGCGCTCCCTGGTGCTGCTGCTCACCTCCCTGGGGTTGTACCGCGCCTGGGGTCGCGATCCGGCCACCTACCGGCGCGAGAGCACAAGCGAAAGCCTGCGCCGCCAGCTGCGCGACCTGCCCGGTTTGGAGCCCGCCCTTGATGGCCGCAATCTCGACGCCCTCTCCCCTCTGGAGGTGTTCACCCTGGTGAAGGCCATGCCGGCGGTAGGCGTACTCCAGGCACGGCGGGTTTACAGCAAGGTGCTGCTGGACATGCTGCGCAGTGGCCGGCTAGATCAGGCCCAGAGCCTGCTCGACCTGCAGGAGCTGCGCCAAAGCCTGCAGCTCGACGACGAGAACCACCACGTGGTGATCGACCTGCTGGCCAAGGAGCATCCCGAGCTGCTGGGCAGGAACCGCTTCGAACGCCAGGGCGATGACCTGCGTCGGGGGTTGGCCCTGACCAATCTCGAGGACTTCCTGCTGCGCCATGGCTTCACGGTGTTCGACGCAGCGGCGCTCAACCCGGGGCAGCGTCAGGAATTGGAGCGACTGCGGCTCGCCTCCGGGCTGCCAGAACCTGCCTGGGAGTCGGTGCTGCGGCAGTACGGGCCCCGGGGGGAGCTGGAGCGGCAGCGGCTGGAGCCACTGAGGGCCGCCTGGCTGGAGGAGGCCGGCCTGCTGGCCTGGCTCGACGGCCAGCTATCGGAGGATGGCCTGCTGCGGCCGCTGCAGCGGGTGCTTACCCGGCGGGTGGGCGAACTGCAACGGCAGCTGGCCCCCCGCCTGGCCGCCGCCGGCCTCGACCCCCTGCCGCCAGTGGTGGCGCCGGCTGGCGACCTGCACCGCGTCTTCGATCTGCTCTGGCGCGATCCCGATCCCGACACGGCGGCCTGGGTGCTGATGCTCGAACGCCAGCGCAATCCCGAGGCCGTGGCCCGGCGCCTGCAGGATCCCCGCCCCGGGCTGGCCAGCTCCCCCTTCCTCCAGGGCCAGTTGCGCGGCGATTCGGAGGTGGATGAGGCTTTGCTGGCGGCGTTCACGGGCTGGTCGATGTTCGCCGATGTGCTGCCCGCCGGGCTGCTCTGGCTGGCCCAGCGGGGCACGGTGCGGCAGTTGCCCGCCGGCCAACCGGTGATGGAGAAGGGCTCCATCAGCGACCATCTGGCCCTGGTGCTTGGCGGCGAGGTGCAGGTGCTGGTGGGCAGCGACCAAACGGTGCTGCTCGGGCCAGGCCAGGCCATCGGTGAGATTGGCGTGCTCACCGGCCGGCCCCGCACCGCCAGCTGCCGCCTGCTTCTGCTGCCCTGCGCCACCTTCGAGGAACTGCTGCGCCGTTCCGACAGCTTCAGCCGCTCGCTGCTCTCCCAGCTGGCGCTGCGGCTGGTGGACGCGCGCGGAAAGCGGCCGGCCTAGAGCGGCTCAGCTCTCGGGGCTGCCGTGGACGGGGGAGGGGTTGCTGATCAGGGTGAGGAAGGTTCGCAGTCGGTCTCGGTTGGTATCTGTGGGATCGAGCTGGTCTCGGGCGGAAAGAAATGCTGCTTGATCAAGGCGCTCAAAGCTCTTTCTCTGGAGTTCTCTTGCCATGGCCTCCGGCCGACTGCGTCTACAGCTGCTCGGTATCTTTCTCGATCAGCTCGGTATCTTTCTCGAGCTGCTTCGTTCTCTCTTTGATCCGCACGATCTCGTTCGCGAGCTGTTTCATCCGCCATTCGTGCTGCATCTTGCGTTGCTCTTGGCCGGGATTGCGACGCCAATTCAGCATCGATGAACATTGTCGCCACCGATGCAGCGATGAAAGGGATGCCCCATTGCTGGGGGATGGGGAGGTAACACGGCGATGGTGAGCTGGTCATAGGAGGAGAAGAGGGCGATCAGGCCCAGCATCCGGCCGCCCGTGGTCTGGAGGGCGGCCAGGCGATCCAGGCCTGGCCAGGGGCGTGGTGAATGGGTCAAGTCTGGCGGAAGCGGGGAGCCCTCGCTGTCGCGGGTTTGGCTGCCTGGTGTGGCCGGAGCAGGTGGATTGGCTGAATTGGCTGGTGGCAAGGTGCAGCGCTGAATGCGGGCCGAGAGCCCCCCACGGGGGCCCCCAGACCAGTGCCACCCCCTGGCACGATTGCCGCAGCGGCAGGTAGGAGCCTCGGCTCAGCCCCGGCTTTGCAGGTCTGCCACAATGCGGCGCATCGGAACGGCGAGAACGCGGCGTGCTCCAGCCTGCTCCCGAGCGCCGGCATGTATTCATCAGTTACAGCCATGCCGATCGCGGCTGGGTGGAGCGCATTCGTCAGGTGATGGCGCCGCTGCTCATGCAGCAGGGCAAAGATCTCCAGCTCTGGGACGACAGCCAGATTGAGCCGGGTGATCGCTGGCTTGAGGAAATTGAAGCGGCGTTGGCCAACGCCCGGGTGGCCCTGCTTCTGGTGAGCGCCGAATTTCTGGCTTCTGAGTTTGTGATGGGCCGGGAGGTGCCGGCCCTGCTCCGCGCCGCCGAGGCTGAAGGGGTGAGGGTGCTCTGGGTGCCCCTGAGCGCCAGCCTGGTGCGGCACACAGCGATCCACGCCTATCAGGCACTGCTGCCGCCAGAGCAAACGCTTGATGCGCTGGATCCCCACCAGCAGCGCCTGGCGTTGGTTCGCATCGCAGAGGCGGTGCACAAGGCATTGGAGCAGGCGGAGGCGCTGGCCCAGCGGCAAGAGCTGGAGAGGCGCCAGGAGCAACAGCGGCGGGAGCGTCAGGCGAGCGCCGCCGCGCAGCGGCAGCAGGCCGAGGAGGAGGCACGGCAACGGCAGACGGAGCAGCGGGCAGCGCAGGCTGCCGAGCGCCAACGGCGGCAACGGCCGCAACAGCAGGCTGCGGCTGAACGCCAACGGCTCCTGGATGCCCGCGCTGAACGGCGTCGCCTGCTGATAGACAGGGCGATGGGGCCGCTGAGGGCCTGGCGGGGCGGCCTGCAGGGCTCCCTGAGCCGCCGCCAGGTGTTGGTTGCTGGCGCCGGGTCGCTGGCGGGGATCGCCGCCAGCCAATTCGCCCAGCGGCTCGGGCAGCCAACCGCCCATCGGCAGGAGCCACCCACCCCCACCCCGCGGACAAGGCCCCCCGTCAACCTGCAAGGGCCCCAACCGCTCCGCTTGAGCCAGGGCTGGTTGGAAGGCGAGGCCAAGGGCTGGCCGTTGCGGCGCCGCCCGATTGAGGTGCTGGCCTACAGCGAAATCCTGGCGACCGGGGTGGCGCTCAGGTTGATCGCCATCAGAGGCGGCGACTTCATCATGGGTTCGCCGTTCCATGAGCCCGAGCGCCGCTATGCCGAGGGCCCCAAGCATCGGGTCAAGCTGGAGGGGTTTCTGCTCGGCCAAACCCCGATCACCCAGGCCCAGTGGCGGGAGGTGGCCAGCTGGCCGCCTGCGGGGCGGGCTCTCAACGCCGATCCGTCTCGGTTCAAGGGAGCGGATCGGCCGGTGGAGCGGGTGGGCTGGGAGGAGGCGATGGAGTTCTGCCGCCGCCTCAGCCGCGACACGGGTCGCAGTTACACCCTCCCCAGCGAGGCCCAGTGGGAATACGCCTGCCGGGCCGGAACCACCACCCCGTTTGCCTTTGGCGAGACCCTCGCAACAGAGCTGGCAAACTACAATGGAAGCTACAGCTATGCCAACGGCCACAATGGCTTGAATCGAGGGCAAACCACCCCAGTGGGGATGTTCCCCCCCAACGCCTGGGGCCTGCAAGACATGCATGGCAATGTGTGGGAATGGTGCCTGGATTCCTGGCATGACAGCTATGAAGGAGCGCCTGCTGATGGCACGGCCTGGGTGAGCGGAGGCGATCAAGATCGGCGGCTGCTGCGCGGCGGCTCCTGGTACAACTATCCCTGGTACTGCCGTTCGGCCTCCCGCACCCACTTCCAGCCCGTCTACGCCAGCATCGACGTCGGTTTCCGTGTGGTCTGCCTCCCCCAGGGCTCTTCCCTCAACCCTTAAACTTTCAATCCCTCAGCAGTCGGCTGATTTTAACCCTTGGCTGTTGGCTTGCGTCTGTCAGGAGGGCTGTTGAACATCTTGAGCGGGTCCGTAGGGAACGTGGCCATTGATGCACGCTCCGGGCTGTTCCCTCCTGGCGCCGCAGGCGCCTCGTGCGATCGGGCGGCATCAGGGGTTCGGGCGGCGGGGCGAGCCCTCGGTCATCAACCTGCTGATCCAGCGGGGGGCGATCAAGGCGAGGAAGGCTTGCCATCGCTGGCGGTTGGCGGCGCTGGGTTCGAGATGAAATAGGGCGTCAAGCAGGGCTGATCGACGCAGCTCAGCAAGGCTCTGCTTTTGGCGTTCAGCTGTCTCAGCATTGCATTTTCTTGCTATGGCCTCCGGCCGACTGCGTCTATAGCTGCTCGGTTTCTTTCTTGATCCGCTCGCTGTCGGCCCTCACCCGCAAGATTTCGCTCTCAATATGCTTCGTTCTCTCTTTGCTCCGCTCGATCGCGAACCGACTGTGGCTCATGCTCAGCTTGTAGCCGGGATCCCGTCGCCAGTTGAGCAACTGCTGCGGAGAAGCCTTCGGCTACGACAAAAACGATCGCCACCGAGGCAGCGATGAGGGGGATGCCCCACTGCTGGGGGATGGGGATGTCGCGCCCGGCGAAGGTGAGGTGGTCATAGGAGGAAAACAAGGCAATCAGGCCAAGGGCAAGGCCACCGATGGCCTGGGTGAGACCGACCCGGCCATGGCCCGGCCAGGAAGGAGTTGCTGCAGGTAATTCTTGCGGCGGCGGCTCCTCGCTGCCGAGCGGTGGCCCGGCGGCGCTGGCGGGTGGGGGCCAGGAGCTGGGGCTAGACGAAGGGGAGCGACCCCAGCCCACCGCTCCATGGTCGGGCCTTTCCATCCCCACAGCAAGATGTCAATTCGTCGAATATGCTGGGATAGGGGGCGAAGCCTTCCGACGAGGCCCAGGCCGAGATCTCTCGGGAAACCGAAACATGTTGCAACAGGCTCCACATCCTAGAGCCTTCTGGGCTAGATTAGATCAAAAGTAAACATAATATGCATCATGTCGTTCATTGAAACTGTGGACAATGCATTTTTGGAGCGCTTACGGCTTCAACCGAAGAGAGTAACTAGCTGGATAAAAGACAAGGTTGAAGCTAAGCACCGGAGATCGTCTTGTGATGTTGCCTCGCTTGCTGAATCAGGGCAGCTCTTCCGAATCTACCTCAGGCAAAGTCTCATCTTGGCCGACAACTTCTCATGCGGCATTGAATGGAAATCGCCAGACGGTGAATGGATCAGCCTGGCGCGTTACAATGGAAGCAGCCATCCACATACAAATAAACTGGATCTCAAAGAAATGAAGAATGTTTGCCATGTTCACCGCATTACCGTCGAGTCAATTCAAAACGGCTGGGAGTATGATAACTTTGCGGCACCGTGCGATGATTACAGTGATCTTGAGGGAGCTAAAGTGTGCCTATCAAGAGATTTTCATGTTGACGATCTGATTGACTCCTTGCAGCAGTTGAGGCTGACGCTATGAGCTTAGATATTGCAAAGCTGCAGTCTGCGATGTGCAAAAGCCTTTGTTCAGAGGTTGAGCTTCACCAGCGCAGCGATGGCAGGATAGCCATCTACACCCCTTTTAGATTCGCTGATGGCGATTGTTTGCTGATGATGGCAGAACCTCTGCCTGCAGGCGGGATTCGCCTTACAGACTGCGGGAATACCATGATGCATCTCAGTTATCGTATGAATATCGATAGCATCCTCAAGCCTGGCAATCGCAGTGATTTGCTGTCCCAAATCCTCCGCGATCATGATCTTCGTTTTGATGATGGTGAAATCTATGTGGACACCCCAGCTGATAATGCTGGAAGGGCGCTATTCAGGCTGGGACAAGCCTTGAGCCAAGTGCATGATATTAGTTTTCTGTCACGCTCACGTGTTGCTTCTACGTTCTATGAAGATCTTGATGCCGTTCTGCATCGCATAGCTCCTGCGGCGCGAATTACTC
Source organism: Prochlorococcaceae cyanobacterium (assembly GCA_044356375.1). Classification (GTDB taxonomy): domain Bacteria; phylum Cyanobacteriota; class Cyanobacteriia; order PCC-6307; family Cyanobiaceae; genus UBA5018. The sequence continues at coordinate 43,191 of JBIKWK010000021.1, forward strand.
CTAATTATACTGTTGAAGGATTCGATGACGCAGATCGCTATGCCATAGATTATCGCCTTGATTTTGCTGAGAACAATTGCCCCCTTTTTCTTTTTGGAATTCCTTCGGATGACAAAGCCCGATTGGCAACTATTATTATTCAACACTGGCGTTCGCTTGGCGTAATATTTACGTCATTCTTGGTTTATCAGGATCTAGCGAAGATAAGTCGACCTGACGAGATTAGGCTCCTCAACGTTGGCGATGACTTCATTTCATCGCTAAGTGCCGTCAATGAAATGAGGCGAAAGCTTGAGAAACGCTATGGCAAAGAAGCTCTTTCGTTGGAGCCAGCTACTATTTGATGCTGTGGTTGGTATCTGCGATCACAGCGGCAAGACCCCGCTTGGGGCTGCAGCCCTGAGAAAGCTGCTAGCCCCGTTCGGATTGCCGGGAACAACCACTGAGGCGTTCGGGTGACCATTGAGATGGAGGTGAGCCGCGAGGCGATCAGCGAGCACGTAATGCTGATTGGATCGCTCCTCGGTGATTAGAGCCTCCAAGGAGCGGCGGAACAGCTCTTGGTTGGCTTGGGCTCCGGCGCGGACGATGTCGATCGGCAGGTCAGCCCGGGCCATGGTGGGAGCGAGGCGGGGATGACGGGAGACTGCGGAGAAGCGCCGCGGCGGGTGGGTGCATCGTCAGAAGAGCAGCGGCCTGAACTCATGGCGCTGCTGTTTGCATTGGCCCTGTGGGCGTTGATGGCAGCAGCGTTCCGTTGCTGGATGGAGATGAGGCGCCAACAGAGTGCGCAGGGCTTCCCCCTATTGGTTCCACCTTGTGGGCTCGGTTGCCGAACAAGCCCAATCGCGGCGTCTTGTTGCTGATCGGCCTTCCGCGTTCCGCATCGATCCTGCTCAACCCAACCACTCCTGCGGCATCTGAACCAACGCGCGAAACTCCGGATCCTTGTGCACCAACACCGCCCCTTCCCGCTGGGCGGCGGCGGCGATCCAGGCATCGGCCACCGAGAGTCGATGGTTGGCCTTGATGGCGGCGGCCTGCTCCAGGAGGGCATCGCTGCAGGGCACCCAAGTGATCGGCAATGACTGCAGCTGGGCATCCGCCAGACGGCCGTTGCGTTCGCCCTCGTCCTTCCAGACGCGGTAAAGCACCTCCATGCGGCTCATGAAGCAGACCAGGCAGCGGCTTTCACCGTCTTGGGCCGATTGAAGCAACTGGGCCACCCGTTCGGCGCCGTCCTCGTCGTCCCGCAGGGCGAGCAGAGCGGAGCTGTCGAGCAGCCAACGGCTGCTCATCCGTCCTCCTTGCGCCGGTCGAGCTGGCGTTCCTTCAGCAGCCGGGCGGTGCCGCCACCGGCGCCGGAACCACGAAAGGCGCGGATGGGGTCGAGGTCCACAGGCACCACGCGGATGGCGCCATCGCCGTCGACGATCCACTCCAGGCGGGTGGAGGGCCCAAGGCCGAAGCGCTCACGGATAGGGGCTGGCACCACGGTCTGACCGCGCGCGGTGATGGTGCTGCGCATGGCAAGAATTACTGGCGAAGCCTAATTGTAATTCTCCTTCTCCTTCTCCTTCGCCTGCAGCGCCTGCCGTCCCCCTGATCTAGGCGCCACCGAAGCTGCGGTTGCGGGGCCAGAGGTTGAGCCTGCCCCGTTCAGCCCTCTGTCGCGGCGGCTAGGGCCTCTTCACCCATTGCTACGGCAGCCTCGCCGGCGGCGGCCAGATCGCCGGCCTCCAGCGAGGCCAGGTGGGCGTAAGCCGTGTTGAGGGCGTCGCCGCAACGATGGCCGCGAGATCTTCAGCATCAAAAAGCTCCGCATCAAAAAATCCCCGATGGATTCACACCTGGACCCAGCAGCCATTTCCGGTGATGCTGGTGATCGGCCGGGAAGCAGCCGCTGAGCGAGCCTTGTTTGTCGATTGTGCTACTAGCCGCAAATTCCCCGATGTGCGCTGGATGGAAATCAGCAGCCTGCTGAGGCGGGAACTGGCCGCCTCAGCAGCCCCGAGCAGATCAAACAGATCGAGTTCGTGGGCGAAACAATGGATGTGGCCAGCCACCAGACAAGCGGGGGCCGCTGGCGTCAGTAGACACAATGCATCGCTTTTGGGCAACCCAGATCTGGCCTTTGTGTTCCGCGCGACATCGTCCCAAGGGTTTTAATAACACTGAAATGTCTTCGTAAACACAAGAGCGGCAGTTGTTAATGCGCTCTTAATCAGGCGGCTCGGTATTGCTGATTAAGTGTGGGTAATGATTTTTGAATAAAACATTGGCTCTCGGCTTTAATCCGTTTAACCATGTCGTCCGGGCCTGTAGCGGCGCTGGTAGCGATATATTCCGCACGCGCCATGATGGCGGTATCAGCTGGAGTACTTACTTGGCAGGCTTAGAAAAGTGCCGGCTGCTTGGTGAACCTGCTAATAGGTTTGCCGCCAGTCATTTCCTGATCGACTTCAGAGCTGATGAGGTCAGGACTGGCTCGCGTTACTCGGTCTATTCTGCCCTCAACTTCAGCCAGTTGGCCGCCGACACCCGTTGAAGAGTGTCCGGCGCTGCCATAGCCAACTTTTGAGATCTCAGTTTTACCACTGTGAACAACTAAGAAGATTACCTGTTCGGTTGACATAGCTCGAATGCTGATTTTCTCCTTGCCGAGGAAACCGACATCTCCAGCTTTGATCTCCCAAGTGAGACCTCACTGAATCCCACTCTTCACTCACACGACTATCATGGCTTCTTCAAGACTGATCGGCTTCGCCTCGCTTCCTGCTGACACCCTGGCCGCTGGTCCTGATTCTGGATCTGCAGTAGCCAATCCCACCAATGGACGTCCTACTCCCTTCAAGGGACAGCCGGTACAGGGATTTAGCGGTGTGCAGTTCAGCAGAACTGGCGATGGGAACACTTTCCTATTTCTGTCTGATAATGGTTTTGGCGCTATTGGCAATAGCGCCGACTACCTGCTGCGAATCCACGAGGTTGATCCTTACTTTGCAGGCCTGGAAAATGGCAATGGCTCAGTAACGCTAGATCGTTTTATTCAGCTCTCTGATCCCAATAACAAGGTTCCTTTCGATATTGTTCGCAAGGGCACGCCCGAACGTTGGCTTACCGGTGCAGACTTTGATGTGGAGTCAGTGGTGGTCGCCCCCAATGGCGATCTCTGGATTGGCGAAGAATTTGGTCCTTACATACTGCATTTCGATTCCCAGGGCCGCCTGCTGGATGCTCCCTATGCAACCCCTAATTTCAGCCTTGCCCGTAGTTTTGACACGCTCGATGGCCAGGCACCCTTAATCATCGGCCATCGCGGTGCCAGTGGCGAGCTGCCTGAGCACACCCTGGAGGCCTACCGGTTAGCCATCCTGAGGGGAGCAGATTTTATTGAGCCAGATCTGGTGGCCACCAAGGATGGCCAGCTGATTGCCCGGCATGAGCCAAATTTGATCAATACCACTGATGTGGCATCTCGCCCGGAGTTTGCAGCACGTAAAACTATAAAAATCGTTGATGGAGTTCCGGAAGAGGGCTTCTTCGCTTCCGATTTCACACTCGCCGAAATCAAGACCCTGCGTGCTGTGATGCCCCAAGGCTTCCGCACTCAGGTGTTTAACGGAACATTTGAGATTCCCACCCTTGCTGAGATCATTTCCCTAGTCAAGGAAATGGAAGCTGTCACCGGCAAGGCTGTCGGTATTTATCCTGAAACAAAGCATCCCACCTACCATGATGCCCTCGGGCTTTCCCTGGAAGAAAAGCTAATTGATGTACTAAAGCAGCAACAGTTTACAAATCCAGAACGCATTTTTATCCAGTCATTTGAGGTTTCTAATCTCAAAGAACTTAATTCAACCCTGATGCCAAATGCAGGGCTTGATCTGCCGTTGGTTCAACTCCTTGACGCCTACGACGTAGCTGATGATGGATCCCTTGTCTACGCAGACGTCTATGCCCGCCCCTATGACTTTAGCGTTCGTGGCGATACGCGCACCTATGCAGATCTTCAGACTGTCTCCGGATTGGCGGAAATTGCCAGCTATGCCGATGGCATAGGCCCTTGGAAGCCGATGATACAGGCTACCAAGATTGTAGACGCCAATGCTGATGGTAAAGCCGATGACCTCAACGCCGATGGCGTGATCAATGGTCAGGATCGTGTGCTGGCAACTCCTAGTGCATTGGTTAACAATGCCCATGATAAAGGCTTGTTTGTGCATGCCTATACTTTCCGCGATGAGGCACGCTATCTAGCCAGCAATTATGCTGGCAACCCCCAGACTGAGTTCACTACTTTTATCAACCTTGGGGTTGATGGTTTCTTCACCGATTTTCCTGGTACTGGTGATCTTGTTCGTGACCAGTTGGCGGATTCTCAGGTGCGCTCCCCTCAGGATCCATTAGCACGCTCTGTTCCTAAATTTGACACGCTCTCAGGCAAGGCTCCGATTGTAATCGGCCATCGTGGGGCCAGCGGCTCCCGCCCGGAACACACACTGGAAGCTTATGAAGTTGCCATTGCCCAAGGTGCTGATTTTATCGAGCCTGATTTGGTGGTTACCAAGGATGGTGTGCTGATCGCCCGCCACGAACCGATGCTTGCCGTTGTGCAGCTTGATGCCAACGGTGTCATCCTGCGTGATACCAATGGTGCCCCTGTACTGAACACTACCGACACCAGTACTGATGTCTATAAGCGCCCTGAATTTGCCGACCGTCTTACTGTCAAGATGTTGGATGGTGTGCTTAAGGGTGGTTGGTATGCAGAAGATTTTACGCTTGCTGAAGTGAAACAGCTCAATGCTATTGAGCGGATTCCCGCATTGCGTGGTACCGAGTTTGACAATGACAAGCTCAAGGTTCCCACCCTAAGCGATGTAATCCAACTCGTGAAGGATGTTGAGAAAGACACAGGGCGCAAGATTGGCATTTATCCTGAAACAAAGCACCCTAGCTTTTTCCTTAGCGATGGCAAGCTTCTGGATGGGACAACCCTGATCAACAAAAATACCAGCCAGATCCTGGTAGACACCCTGAAGGCCAATAGCTTCACGGATCCTAGCAGGGTTGTCATTCAGTCTTTTGAAGTGGACAATCTTAAGCAATTAAGTAGCTCCATCATGCCCACCGCGGGCATTGATGTGCCATTAGTTCAGTTATTTGGTGGTAGCGGCAGGCCCTACGATTTTGTATTGGCTAATGATAACCGAACCTACTCTGATCTCGCCAAGCCTGAAGGCCTGGCCTCGATTAAAATCTATGCCGATGGCATTGGACCTAATAAAGGGCGCATCCTGCCTATGGCGTCCGTGGATTCAAATAGTGATGGCGTTCGAGATGATCTCAATAATGATGGACAATTCAGCGATGCAGATACCGTGGTTGGCGCACCCACCAGCCTTGTGACTGACGCCCATACCGCAGGCTTGTTTGTTCATCTGTATACCTTGCGCGATGATCCCTATTTCCTGCCTAGCTCCTACAACGGTAATGTAGCCGCTGAATATCGTGCATTTATCGATCTGGGTGTCGATGGTTTCTTTACTGACTTCCCGGGTACTGGTAATGCGGTGTTGGCTAGTCGCTACCTTGCTGATTATGGCATTAATTCCAGCACCCAGTATTACGATGATTTGGTATCAGCTAACTTGGGTCGTTCCGGTGGCTATGAGGGTCTGGCAAGCAGCCCTGATGGCAAAACCCTTTATCCCCTATTGGAAAAAACCGTTAACGGTGACCCGGCTGGCTCCCTGAGGGTGTATCAATTTGATGTGGAATCGAAAAAGTTCACTGGTCTTGCCGGCTTCTACCGCATGGATAAGGCCACTCATGCTATCGGCGATTTTACGCCTATTAATGATCGCGAATTTATCGTAATTGAGCGTGATGGTAGCCAGGCTAATCTAAACGGATTTAAGAAGCTGTTCAAAATTGATATCAGCCAAAAAGATGCCCAGGGATTCTTCCCTAAGCAAGAAATCGCCAATCTCTTGACGATTCAAGATCCATCTGATCTAAATGGTGACGGCAACAAAGTGTATTCGATGACATTCGAGACAATCGAGGATGTGCTCGTCCTTGATGCCAATCGGGTGTTGGTGGCCAATGATAACAACTATCCCTTCTCCATCGGTCGTCCGCCGGCCATTGACAACAACGAGATGGTTGTACTGCAGCTAGATACTCCGTTAGACCTTGACCCCCGCTTAGGCGTGGCCGCCGCCATGGGCTTGGCACCTAACACCGCCGTTGCCACTAGCGGAGCTGATGATGTTGTGGCAGGACCACTGTTTAGCCCCGGAAGCTTTGATGGCCGCGGCGATTTGCTGTTCACCGGTGCCGGCAACGACACCGTGGACGTGGAACTGGGCAACGGCTATGAGAACAAGATCTTCACCGGCTCCGGTGCCGATGTGATCTATGCGGGCAGCCGCGATGTGATCACTGGGGGCAGCGGCGATGACGTGATCAGTGCCACCGGCGGCGATGGCAACCGCCTCAGTGGCATGAGCGGCGACGATGACTTCATCATCGGCAGCGCCGCTAACCGAGCCTTGGGCGGCGCTGGCAATGATGTCTTCACCGTGCTCGAGACTGCCGGCACCAACTACCTCAACGGTGGCGCCGGTGCCGACCAGTTCTGGCTGATTGACGCTCCTGGTGATCAGCCTGCCGCCAAGCAGTACGTGATGGACTTCAGCGCTGGAGAAGACAAGGTGGGCCTGCGGGGCCTTGCCTTCTCAGCCCTCAGCTTCAGCCAGGTGGGTGCTGACACCCTGTTGAGTGTTTCTGGCACAGCCATTGGCCACTTCAACAACCTCAGTGTCTCCACCCTGAACAACCAGGCCAACTTCCTGTTTGGTTGAGATAGCTCTGGTATTGACCTCCTCCCCTAGCGGCGGGGGTCTACCTGGGCGGCGCTCCAGCGGTTAGCGATACATATTTCGTGTATCGCTAACGCATGGTTAGTGCCTCTGGCGGCACTAAATTGATTCAGCATTTTTCACCCTTTCTCAAACCTTCCAAATGTCAAAAAACAACATTCTGATCATTGGTGATGGCATGGGCTGGGAGATGACCCGTTCCAGTGCCATCTACAATCAAATCGAAAAGGAGATAATCACCCTCAAGACGGCAGGCAAAACTGATCTAGAGATTTAAGCAGTATTTGCCAACCGGACCCTTGACTATTACTACACCTCGGGCAAGGGTACAGGTACCCCCTACCAGGATTTCAGCGGCTTCACCCTGGCTACAACCGGTTCAACCAAAGTTGCTGGCAGCACAAACAACAGCGCTCTTCAGGGCAGCACCTCTACCCACGACACTGGCGACGCTCCCCTTCGTGATGGTTTTGTTTTCGATCCCAGCCTCACCTATGTGAACTGGGATAGCACCAAGGGTGGCGAGACCCCCTGGGATGCCGATTATTACCAAGACAGGGGCAAGACGAGCCCAGGTTTTAATGCTGAATACATCAAAGGGGATCTTGATTACCCAGCTCGCTCCGCGCAGGGCCGACTGGGCGCATAGATTGGTACGCATATACCAGGCGGGTCATGTCGCGCAGTGCCATCCATTTCCAGAAAGGTCTCTCCCTGCTTGAGTTCCAGCGGCTCTACGGCACCGAGGAGCAATGTGTAGCCCTTGGGCTTCTGCTTAGCAGTAGCTGCTCTGGAGAAGGCTCGCTGGCCCGACGGGTTCCGGTGTCCGCGTTGTCAAGGCAGCGAGCATGGGCTTGTCTATGGCCGGCGGCTTAAGAGTTTGCAGAAAAACCAGCCCACAAGCTAGTTTTCCCCAGGCATGAGCTGATTTCTGGTTCAAAAAGACGCAGCGGCGACTGTCAGATCCGCAAACAGCTCAATTTCGGCATCTTTGGCA
>JBIKWK010000022.1:0-50635 GCA_044356375.1 Prochlorococcaceae cyanobacterium
CTCGTTTCATCGTGGAGAAACGAGGGGCATCTGCACCTCTGGAATGACAGCTCGTCATTCCACCCTGTTCACCCTCTGATCAGGGCATTCGGGCCTCGGGTTTTACACCACGCAAAGGGACGCTGCCCCGATAAACGGCAATTCCGACACAGACTCACGCGTATTTCATGTGTAGATCAGTTGTGCGCCTGCCACCAGTTTAGGGAACCTTTGGGCTGCAGCCCTAATAGCTGCAGCTGAGGCGGGTGTCGTGTGGTTATTACCTTGGCGGAAACAGTGCACGATCTTGCTTATAGCGACTGCGGAGGCTATTCCGATGAATAAAATGCCTGCAGTAAGCGCATCTACCCACGCCAATCCCTTATCCACTTGCTCAAAGCAACTGAGACTTGCTGAACCCGGCTCCACCAGCTCTAGGGAGCGGCTGTAGCTGATGGGATGCTTCAACTTATCTACATTCAACGGCGCAACAGTACAATTAAATAAATTCAACAAAGTTCCCACTACTAATAGCGTAATTTGGCAAGAAGACAATCGCATCGCCATCGGCCTGGAAGCCACCCCGTCCGTCATTCATCGCGATATAGGTGCCAACTTGTCCGGCCACGGTGAAGGCGGCCACAGAGTTGGCGGCAAATGAGGCTGAAGTTAATAGCCCTTCAATTGATGCGGAAGTGAGGGAGTTGATGCTGCCAATAGCGCTGGAAAGCCGATTCTTTGCTATCGTTAGCGGGGCCAGAATGAAGTCTTTATTGTTAAAGTCGGTGATAATATCAAAAGAACTGCCTGTACCCAGCAGAGATTCGCCTAGCGAATTATAGGCGAATACATCACTGTCGGCAGTACCGCCGCCAGTGAGGGTATCCGCGCCAAGCAGGCCATGCAGTTTATTGTTATTTTTATTGCCTGTGATTGTATTATTTAAATCATTTCCAATTCCATTAATCCTCTTGCTACCCAGGAGCTGCAGGCTGGATTGAGTTAGCGACAAGGTGTAGGTTGTGGAGGAGGAGACGTCGTCATTGGTGATGGTGCCAACCACCGCAGCTGTGGTGCCAATGCTGTAGCCCGTGCCGGCAGCGAGGGTGAGGGCGACGGTTTCATTAGCCTCGATCGTGGTGTCCGCCTTGGGATCCACCGTTACGGTGGCGGTTGCTGACCCAGCGGCAAAACTCACAGTCTTGGTGGCGGGGGTGGAGGCAATGCCCGTGTAATCGGTTCCAAGAGTGGCGGTGCCGCCCACGGTGTATTTGACGCTCAGCGCTGAGCTGGTGGGGCCAGTGCGAGAGAAGGTGTAAACCAGATTGGTGGTGCCATCTTCCGTGACCGTTGCTGGGGCAACGGCTAGGGTAATCACAGAGAAGTCATCATTAGTGATGGTGCCGGTTACCGCAGCCGTGGTGCCAATGCTGTAGCCCGTGCCGGCAGCGAGGGTGAGGGCGACGGTTTCATTAGCCTCGATCGTGGTGTCCGTCTTGGGATCCACCGTTACGGTTGCGGTTGCTGACCCAGCGGCAAAACTCACAGTCTTGGTGGCGTGGGTGGCGCCAATGCCACTGTAATCCGTTCCGAGAGTGGCGGTGCCGCCCACGGTGTACTTGACGCTCAGCGCTGAGCTGGTGGGGCCAGTGCGAGAGAAGGTGTAAACCAGATTGGTGGTGCCATCTTCCGTGACCGTTGCTGGGGCAACGGCTAGGGTAATCACAGGGAAGTCATCATTAGTGATGGTGCCGATTACCGCAGCCGTGGTGCCAATGCTGTAGCCCGTGCCGGCAGCGAGGGTGAGGGCGACGGTTTCATTGGCTTCGATCGTGGTGTCCGTCTTGGGATCCACCGTTACGGTTGCGGTTGCTGACCCAGCGGCAAATCTCACAGTCTTGGTGGCGTTGGTGGCGCCAATGCCGCTGTAATCCGTTCCGAGAATGGCGGTGCCGCCCACGGTGTACTTGACGCTCAGCGCCGAGCTGGTGGCGCCAGTGCGAGAGAAGGTGTAAACCAGATTGGTGGTGCCATCTTCTGTAACACCAGCAGTGGGTGCCACCGCCAGGGTGATCACCGGCGAGTCGTCATTGAGGATCGTGCCCACCACCGCAGCCGTCGTGCCGATGCTGTAGCCCGTGCCGGCAGCGAGGGTGAGGAAAACAGTTTCATCGGCCTCGATCGTGGTGTCCACCTTGGGATCCACCGTTACGGTGGCGGTTGCTGACCCAGCGGCAAAACTCACCGTCTTGGTGGCCGGGGTGGAGGCAATGCCGGTGTAATCGGTTCCGAGAGTGGCGGTGCCGCCCACGGTGTAGTTCACCGTCAGGGCGGCGGTGGTGGGGCCTGTTCGTGAGAAGGTATAGATGAGATTGGCCGTGCCATCTTCTGCGGTGCCGGTGGTGGGTGCCACCGCCAGGGTGATCACAGGCAAGTCGTCATTGAGGATCGTGCCTACTACCGCAGCTGTGGTGCCAATGCTGTAGCCGCTGCCTGAGGCGAGGGTGAGTGCAACGGTTTCATCGGCCTCGATCGTGGTGTCCGCCGTAGGATCCACCGTTACGGTGGCGGTTGCTGACCCAGCGGCAAAACTCACCGTCTTGGTGGCCGGGGTGGAGGCAATGCCGGTGTAATCAGAGGCATTGGCAGTGCCGGAGATACTGTATTTAACGGTTAAGGCGCTGGTGGTGGGGCCAGTGCGCGTAAAGGTATAGATCAGATTGGTGGTGCCATCCTCGGGCACGGAAGCCGGGGAGACGGCCAGGGTGATCACCGGTAGGGCGAGGGTATCGTCGTTGGTGATGGTGCCGGTGGCGAAGGCGAAGGTGTTGCCAACGGGCGATGGATTGGGGTTGCCAACGATGTAGGTGGTGCCCGGCGGCAGGGTGAGGACGACGGTTTCATCGGCCTCGACGGCCGTGTCCGCAATGGGGTCTGCGGTGACCGTCGCGGTGGCCGATCCGGCGGGGAAGGTGATGGTGGCGGTGGTGCCGGCGGCCCCGGACACGTTGCCTGAGAGGGCGTAGTCGCCACCGGTGAGGAAGAAGGGACCGTTGAGAAAAGCGGTGCCACCGATATTGACCAGCAGGTTGAGGGCGCTGGTGGTGCTGCCGGTGCGGGTGAAGGTGAAGACGAGGTTGGTGGGGCCATCCTCTGCCACCGCAACGGGCGAAACGTCCAGAGTGATTACAGGGAAGTCGTCATTGGTGATGGTGCCGGTTACCGCAGCTGTGGTGCCAATGCTGTAGCCCGTGCCGGCAGCGAGGGTGAGTGCAACGGTTTCATCGGACTCGATTGTGCTATCCGCCGTGGGATTAATCGTGAGGATGGCTGTAGCAGAACCCGCAGCAAAGGTGATGGTTTTGCCTGCTCCAGGTGTAGCACCGGCGTAGTCAGAGGCATCGGCTGATCCGGCGATGCTGTAGTTAACGGCTAAGGGGTTGGTGGTGTCACCAGTGCGGGAGAATGTATAAATTAGATTGGCGCTGCCGTCTTCTGTTACAGAGCTGGGCGAGAGAGTGAGGACAACATACGGAATAGATGCATTGTCTGGTGATATACGCAATGCAGCAACCGTGGGGCTATTCGTATCGATAGATGTTCCTGTGTTTACAACGGTAAACGAAGGGTCGGCAGATGGAAGTCCCAGGGCTTGCAGGTAATCCTGGATATCACCCTGGGTGGGGGTGCCGCCTTCGTAAACCCCTTGAAGCCAAGCATCTCTACGATTGCCATACTTATCCGTTATATTTATTCCTGATATGTACCATTTCCCGCCTTGAGTGGCAACGCCCAGCTCAATCGTCTTCCTGAATGTTGCTGTATTATTGACTTGGGCAATAATATCCGCCTTGCCAAGGCCAAGATAAATGCTTTGCCCGCTAGGACCATCAAGATTAATCCCACCTATAAATCCATAGCCATCATCGCCAAACCCAGATACTTCAGAGACGTCTAGTTGAATTGATAGGGCAGAATTGCCGTTAGTGACATTGATTACAGGAGCTGAAGTACGCAGAGAAAGAATAGTGGGGCTACTGGTATCGACAAAAGTCCCTGTATTTACAACGGTAAATGAAGGGTCAACAGATGGAAGCCCTAGGGCTCGCAGGTAATCCTGGACATCACTCTGGGTGGGGGTGCCGCCTCCATAAACCCCTTGAAGGTAAGCGTCCCTGCGATTGCCATACTTATCCGTTAAATTTATTCCTGATATGTACCATTTCCCGCCTGGAGTGGCAACGCCCAGATCAATCGTCTTCCTAAATGATACTGTATTATTTACTTGAGCAATAATATCTGCCTTGCTAAGGCCAAAATAAATGCTTTGCCCGCTGGGACCAGCAAGATTAATCCCACCGATGAATTCATAGCCATCATCGATAAACCCAGATACTTCGGAGATGTCTAGTTCAATTGATAGGGCGGAATTGCCATTGGTAACATTGATTATAGGGGCTGAAGTACGCAGTGAAAGAATAGTGGGGCTACTGGTATCAACAAAAGTCCCTGTATTTACAACGGTAACTGCAGGGTCAAAAGATGGAAGCCCCAGGGCTTGCAGGTAGTTCTGGATATCACCATGGGTGGGGGTGCCGCCTCCATAAACTCCATCAAGGTAAGCCTCCCTGCGATTGCCATACTTATCCATTATGTATATTCCTGATATGTACCATTTCCCACCTGGAGTGGCAATGCCTAACTCAATCGTCTTCTTTAATGTTGCTGTATTATTGACTTGGGCAATAATATCCGCCTTGCCAAGGCCAAGATAAATGCTTTGTCCGCTGGGACCAGCAAGATTAATCCCACCTATAAATCCATAGCCATCATCGCCAAACCCAGATGTGTCGGAGATGTCTAGCTCAATTGATAGGGTGGTGTTCTTGCCATCGACAACTATGAGATTCGCTCTTGCGGTAGAGCTCGCCCCCACGTTTTGAGTCGCGGCAAGCTCAGCTGCCACCAACGCCCCGCCGACTGAGATCAAACTTGCATCCGTCTGATTTTTCAGTGCAAAGATTGCATTTGCATCAAGGTTCTTGTCAGTAAGAAGCCCCGCAAACCACTCCCCCTCATCCCCCGGCGTATCCACCACATTCAAAAACCCATCTAGATGGTGCCCCAGCTCCTCTGTGAGCACCGCGATTACCCGATCCTCACTCGCTGAAGCCAGCCAATCCCCATTCAGATAGATCGTGCCCGTGCTGATGGCATAGGCCCCAGCGGCTCCCGGCATGGCGCTCGCTGGCAGCAGCACAATCGGCGGCAGTGCCGAAAAATCCCCAACTGCCCACTGGCTGATCAGCGCCGCCAGCTCTGCTGGCCTCCCCTCAAGCCTGAAGGCAGCCTGGGCGGCGGCGCCCAGGGAGCCATCGGCAGCCCACTGGCTGAGCTTCTGCTTCCACTCCTGGTGCAGGGCTGGAGAGAGAGAGGCAGTGGTAAACATAGAAGCTAAATTAGTGGAAGCCTTTCTAGTGCCTGCGCAACCGAGAATTGCAGGCTCACCCAAAAAAACCGAGTGAAATGTTAACAGGTCGGATGCCCAGCCAGCGTATCTTAGGCTACACCTTGGCTACCTGTCCCAAGGCTCAAATAGCGCAGAGCCCACGGCCATGGCGCAGCGATCCAGGCTGTCGACTCATCTCAGTCGAGGAAATCGGTTGAGACCGTCAGGTGAGACAGAGCCGCTCTATTGCCCTGGGCGTTCTGGTAGCTCGACCCGACCCAGCCAGGCCTGATTCGGCGGTGCTTGATGCCAAAGCTGGGGACACAGGCTTCCAGAGCGCAGCGGGGGCTGGCGCCCTGGTCAGCAGTTGCCATTTGGGGTGGGAGATGCTCTGCTGCATTCACTTCAAGCCGATGCGCCCAAAGCTCACGCCCCGCCGCCAGTGGAAATCCACCTGCCGGCACAGGCCGCCCAAGCTGATCCCATAGCCCTGCAGGCAGGGCCGACTGAAAGTCTCATTCCTGGTGGTGCGCATGGCCCGCACCCAGCTGCGCTTTAGCAGTTGCTAGCGCCTGCTTCATCGGCGCGAACCCCGCCAGCTGGAGCGACTGCTACGCCATGTGGAGGCAAATTTTTACCCCACCTCAGGCCTGCGCTTTGGACTGCAAGCTGGCACACAGCTTGGAGGCGCAGATGGCGGGCAGTTTGATGTGGTATGGGCGCGAATAATGCCCCACCGATCCAGCTTCCCTAACCGTTCATGAATCTTGGAATGCGGTTGGAGTTGCCCTCGATACAGCACAGCCTTAGGCCCTGTTCCTACAAAGAACCCATCTGGCCGATGCCGATGACCTCCGATCAAGCCGCCCAACTGATCGACGACACCCTCGATCTGGTGCATCAGCGGCTGCAGGATCTGCAGGCCCGCCGCCTCCAGGCCGAACAGCGCGCCCTGGCGGAAGAATTCAGGGAATGGCGCCACCCCACCGGCAGCCACATCGACCTGATGGTGTTCCACGGCCTGGCCAACTCCTGAACCCAGGGGCCCAGGGCCCAGGGTCCTGGGCTGAAATAGGGGCATGGCCGAGCCCTTTCCGTCCAGTTGCAGCCCAAGCGACCCCAGCAGCCAAGGCGACCCCAGCAATCCCAGTAATCCCAGTAATCCAAGCGACACCAGTCAGCCAAGCAACCCCAGCGACACCATCGCCGCCGTCGCCACCGCCATTGCCCCGGGCCAGGGCAGCGTGGCGATCGTGCGCCTCTCCGGCGAGCGGGCGGAAGCTATCGGCCAGAGCTTGTTTTTGGCTCAGGGCCAGCAGGCCTGGCAGAGCCATCGGGTGCTCTATGGCCATGTGGTGGACCCTGCCAGCGGCGAGCGGGTGGATGAGGCCCTGCTGCTGCTGATGCGGGCGCCCCGCAGCTTCACGCGCGAAACCGTGGTGGAATTCCACTGCCACGGCGGCCTGGTGGCCATCCAGCGGGTGCTGGAGCTGGTGCTGGCCGCCGGAGCCCGCCGGGCTTTGCCGGGGGAATTCAGCCAGCGGGCTTTTCTCAACGGTCGGCTCGATCTCACCCAGGCGGAAGCGATTGGCGAGATGATCACCGCCCGCAGCCGCCGGGCGGCCCAGCTGGCCATGGCCGGCATCGATGGCGGCCTGCAGCGGCGCATCGGCGGCCTGCGCGAACGGTTGCTGGATCAATTGGCGGAGCTGGAGGCGCGGGTGGACTTCGAGGAGGATTTGCCGCCCCTCG
The DNA here is from genome assembly GCA_044356375.1 of Prochlorococcaceae cyanobacterium. Classification (GTDB taxonomy): domain Bacteria; phylum Cyanobacteriota; class Cyanobacteriia; order PCC-6307; family Cyanobiaceae; genus UBA5018. Next base: position 7,181 of record JBIKWK010000022.1, read on the forward strand.
ACGTCGGCGCCGTGCTCGCCGAGCTGGCGGCGGTGCGCGGGGAGCTGGAGCGGTTGGTGGCGGAGGCCCGCCAGGGGCAACTGCTGCGCCAGGGGCTGCGGGTGGCGATCGTGGGCTGCCCCAATGTGGGCAAGTCGAGCTTGCTCAACCTGCTCAGCGGCCGGGATCGGGCGATCGTCACCGATCTGCCGGGCACCACCCGCGATCTGCTGGAGAGCGAACTGGTGCTGGACGGGGTGCCCCTCACCCTGCTGGACACCGCCGGCATCCGGCCCACCGATGACCTGGTGGAACAGCTGGGCATTGGCCGCAGCCAGGCGGCCCTGGCCTCCGCCGATGCGGTGCTGCTGCTGTTTGATCTCAGCCGGGGCTGGACAGAGCAGGATCAGCAACTGCTGCTGCAGGTGCCCCCCGGGGCTGCTTTGCTGCTGGTGGGCAACAAGGCCGATGCGGCCGGCCTGCCCGCCGGATCGGTGGCGGCGGGAGAAGCGGCGGCGCCGGCCCAGGTGGCGATCAGCGCCCTAAATGGTGCGGGCCGCGAAGCCCTGGTGACGGCCCTTTTGCAGCGCTGCGGCGCCACGGAACTCCAGGGGCTGCAGGTGGCCCTCAACGAGCGCCAGCGCGATCTGGCGGCAGAGGCCGCGGCAGCCCTGGGCCGCAGCCAGGAGGCGGCCCAGCAGGCCCTGCCCTGGGACTTCTGGACCATCGACCTGCGCTCGGCGGTGCGCAGCCTTGGTGAAATCACCGGCGAGGAGGTGAGCGAGGCGGTGCTGGATCGGGTCTTCGCCCGCTTCTGCATCGGCAAGTAGGGCCCCCGGAGCAACCAGATACAGACCTAGATCAAATACAGGCCTAAACATAGAAGCCCTGGAAAACTGAGAGCAGGGCAACACATGCCCGATTGGGCAGCAATCAATCCCAGACGGGAAGACGGATGGCAAAGACAGGCGATTTGGCGGCTATCCATAGCCCCCTAGTTCGCCATCGATTCCGTCCGCAAACAACCGGTAATTTGCCAGCAATTTACATAGCCATATAAAATCTCCTTGGCCCGGCTGCCAGAATTGCCCTCCTGAGCAGTATTCGCCCTTGTCGCTCCCCGCCTTGCCCTGCCTGGAGACCTGGCTGCGGGCCTGGCTGGAGGAGGACCTGGGGCGGGGAGACCTGACGGCCCCAGCGCTGCTGGGGCGCCAGGGCCGGGCCCACTGGCGGGCCAAGCAAGCGGGCATCTTCTGTGGTGGGCCGCTGGTGGCACCCCTGTTCCGCCTGCTCGATCCGGAAATGGAGCTTGAGCTGCTGGTGGCGGAGGGCCAGCCGGTGATCCCCGGCCAAGAGCTGCTGCGGCTGCGGGGCCAGGCGGCGGCGCTGGTGGCTGGCGAGCGCACGGCGCTCAACCTGGCCATGCATCTATCTGGCATCGCCACAGCTACCGCGGCCCTGGTGCAAGAGCTGGAGGGCTGCGGCGTGCGCTTGGTGGATACCCGCAAGACGACGCCGGGCCTGCGCCTGTTGGAAAAATACGCGGTGCGCTGTGGCGGCGGCGGCAACCACCGCCTCGGCCTGGACGACGCGGCCATGCTCAAGGAAAACCACATCGCCTGGGCCGGTGGCATCAAAGCTGCCGTGGCGGCCGTGCGGGCCTCCGCCCCCTGGCCCGCGCGGGTGATCGTGGAGGCGGAAACGGCAGCGGAGGCAGAGGCCGCCATCGAGGCCGGTGCCGATGGGGTGCTGCTGGATGAATTCAAGCCACAGCAATTGATCGAACTGGTGCCGCGGCTGCGGGCCTTGGCGCTGCAACGGGGCACGCCGGTGGTGCTGGAGGCCAGTGGCATCCAACCGGAGCAACTGCGGGCCTACGGGTCCACCGGCATCGACCTGATCTCCACCAGTGCCCCGATCACCCGCAGCCCCTGGCTGGATCTGAGCATGCGCTTCGAGGCCAGCCCATGAACTGGCTGTGCAACCACCTGGCTGCGCGGACTACTGCAGTTATTACTACCGTCATCACTACCGCGATAACTACTGCGCGGGCTACTGCGCTGACAGCCGCACTAACAACTGCGCTGATCGGCCTGACACTGCAGGGCTGTCAGCAACTACAGCGCCGCTCAACCCTGTTCATCTATCTGGTGCCGCCCAGCGATGCGGCGGAGGTTGTCTCCCGCAAGCAACTGAATAAACTCTGGGCACCTGCAATGGACGCCTATAGAGAACTGGAACCAAATGTTCAGCTGGAACTACAGGTAATTCCCGAGGCTGGCATCTTCGAGGAACTCAAGCGCCGCAACAGCCACGGTCTCGGCCCCGACTTAGTGATCGTCAATGCCAACCAGGCGATGGACCTGCGGCAAAAGGGCCTGCTTATGCCCATCCCCCTGAGCAGATCGCTGGCGGAGTCAATCGAGCCTACGGCCCTAGCCCGGGTGAAAACAGCGGAGGGGTTGGCGGCCCTGCCGCTCGTCTGGTCACCGCAACTGAGCTGCTACAACCGCAGCCGCATCGCCAAGCCACCCAACACGGTTAGCGATCTGCTCAGCCTGGCGGCAGGCGGCCACCGCATCGGCATCAGCTTTGATCCAGCGGGCCTCTGGTGGTCTGCCGGTGCCCTCGGTGCCGAAAAGAGTTTGGCGACACTACTCAGCCCAAGCAAGCAGAGCTTACGCCCGGCAGAGCGCCAGGCCCTGCTGGGTTGGATGCGATGGCTACAGAAAATAGCTATGCATTCCCAGGTAAATATCTATGCAAACGATCTAATGCTCACCGAGGCATTTCAACGGGGGCAGCTTGACTGGATCCCCTGCTCCAGCCTCAGCCTCCACAGCCTCACCGATGGTTTGGGAGCGAAGCTAGGGGTGGCCGTGCTGCCCAGTGGTCCTGGCGGTGGGCCGAGCCCCAACTCCCGAATGCGAGTGCTGGGCTTCGGGCCCAACTCCTCAGCCCGCCAATTTCAAGCAGCTAAGACCCTGGCGGAATTGATTCTCAATCCGCTGATGCAGCGCTACATGTCCCTGTCCGACACCCAAGCCCTGCCGGTGAATCGCCACGCCCCCCCGCCGGTGGCCAACTCCGCATTACTAAAAACCCTGGTGGCCGCTCAGCAGCAGTTCAAACAGGATGCCCCGCTGCAAAAGCTATCGCTGTCGCTAAGCAAACAGCAACAAATCCGCCAGGTGTTCAGCCGCGAACTAACGCCGATGATGGTGGGGGAGATCAGCGCCGCTGCCGCCACTGAAAATCTGATTGAGAAGTTGAGACAGCGATGATCGACAACCTGCTGGGACAGGGCCTCGGCTGGCTGGGCTACCTGGAACGGCCGGCGGTGCTGCTGCAACTGCTGCCGGCCCTACTGGTGCTACTGGCATTGAAAAAGCTGCCGCTGGGCCGCTGGCGACTGTCGTTACCAGGCAAAGAGTCGTTCCCAGGCATAGTGCCGATTGCCATGGGCGCCCTGGCGCTGCTATTCGAACTGGCAGGATTACCCCATGGGCTAATAAATCTGCTGGCCGAGATCAGCGCCGCCCGCCTGGGGCTGGATCTACTGGAAAAGTTGGTGCTGGAGCCCAGGTTAGAGGCGCAGGTGTTCGAGCGTTTTCGCAGTCGAATACTGCGGCCATGCTTTCTACTGCTGGTGCTGCTAACATTGATAAACGAAGTGGACTATCTGGGTGATCTGGCGGCCTTGCCGATGGTCACCTGGTTTAACAGTTCCCTAACACTCGGCAGCCTGTTTCAGGTGGCTGTGGTGCTCTATTTATTACTGGTGGGCTCCAATCTACCCTCTGTGGCCCTGGGTTGGCTGGCCCAAAAAACCATAAGTATCTCCACTGGCAGCCGCCGCGCCCTGGAGTTGGTGGTGCGCTATGCCCTGCTGGTGGCGGGCATTCACTGGGCATTCAGCTACCTGGGCTTCAATCAAACCGGGCTGCTGGCGGTGGCCGGTGGCCTATCGGTGGGCCTCGGTTTTGGTGTGAAGGAGATATTCTCCAACTTCATCAGTGGCCTGTGGCTGCTGCTAGAGGGCTCCGTGCGCCCCGGGGAGGTGCTGATCATCGACGGCCAGCCCTGCGAGGTGCGCAAGCTGGGTTTGCGGGCCGCCACCCTATGGCGCGGCGGCGACAACGCGGAATTGGTAATTCCCAATCAAAACTTCTTCACCACCACCACCACCTTCACCCGCAGCGACCGCAACCGCCGCTGCAGCCTGGCGGTACAGATAGCCGACCGCCATCCACCCAGGCAAATACTGCAACTTTTAGAAGAAATTGCCCAGGCTGATGTAAGAATTTTAACAACTCCGCCCCCCCCCTGGCCACCCTCAGGGAATTCGGGCCCGCCACATTTACGTATCAGCTGTCCTTTTCGATCGCCGATCCCCTGAGCAGCGGTTCTGTTACCAGCGCCCTGCGCTTGGCGGTGTGGGAGGCGTTTCAAAGCCGCGGCATCGCCCTGCAGCCGGCCTGAACCACCAGCTCAGCAGCCCACTTGGGCCGCCGCCACCCCCCGGGAGGGATGATCAGGGCAGTTGACCCCGCCATAGCGGGCCCACCGGCCAGTTCGCTGGAAGCCAGTTCGCGCAGAGCTAGCTGCCCGAGATCTAGCCGGGGGGGAGCCAGCCGCCTTGATCGCTCGCCTACATGCTTTCGATACTCCACGAGCTCAACGACCGCCTGCAGGGGGCCCTAGAGGAGGCCTTCCCCGCTGCAGCAGCCGCGGCGGCGGCCGAGGGCACCGCCCTGGATGCGCAGCTGGGCCCGGCCAGCAAGCCGGAATTCGGCGATTTCCAGGCCAATGGCGCCCTGGCCCTGGCCAAGCGGCTGGGGCTGCAGCCGCGTGTAATTGCCACGGCACTGGTGGAGAAGCTGGAGGCCGCCGCCGGTTTCAGCGACCTCTGCGAGCGGCCCCAGATCGCCGGGCCTGGCTTCATCAATCTCACGATCAAGCCCGAGCGGCTGGCGGCGGAGGTGGCCAGCCGGCTCCTGGATCCGCGCCTGGGGGTAAGCAGCGCCGCCGAGGAGTCGGAGGCCCAGGGCAGAGGGCTGGCGCCGGTGATTGTGGATTTCTCCAGCCCCAACATCGCCAAGGAAATGCATGTGGGGCACCTGCGCTCCACGATCATTGGCGACTCCCTGGCGCGGGTGCTGGAGTTTCGCGGCCATCAGGTGCTGCGGCTCAACCATGTGGGCGACTGGGGCACCCAGTTCGGCATGCTGATTACCCACCTGAAGCAGGTGGCCCCCGAGGCGCTGAGCACCGCTGACGCCGTAGACCTGGGCGATCTGGTGGCCTTTTACCGGCAGGCCAAGCAGCGCTTCGATAGCGACGAGGCCTTCCAGAGCACCGCCCGCGAGGAGGTGGTAAGGCTGCAGGGGGGCGATCCGGTGAGCCTCAAGGCCTGGCATTTGCTATGCGATCAATCGCGCCGGGAATTCCAGCAGCTCTACGACCGGCTCGACATCTCTGTGCAGGAGCGGGGCGAATCCTTTTACAACCCCCTGCTGGCGGCGGTGGTGGCCGATCTGAAGGCCTGCGGGCTATTGGTGAGCGATGGCGGCGCCCAGTGCGTCTTTCTGGAGGAGAGCAGCGCCCACAAGCTGCCGCCAGTGATCGTGCAAAAGAGCGATGGGGGCTTCAACTACGCCACCACCGATCTGGCGGCCATTCGCTATCGCTTCGCGGCGCCGCCCGCCGGCGATGCTGCCCGCCGGGTGATCTATGTGACCGATGCCGGCCAGGCCAGCCACTTCGCCGGCGTGTTTCAGGTGGCCCGCCGGGCCGGCTGGATTCCGGCGGACGGCCGCCTGGAGCACGTGCCCTTCGGGCTGGTGCAGGGGGAGGACGGCAAGAAGCTGAAAACCCGCTCCGGCGACACCGTGCGCCTCAAGGATCTGCTCGACGAGGCGGTGGAGCGCTCCGAGGCCGACCTGCGCCGGCGCCTGCAGGAGGAGCAGCGCAGCGAAAGCGAGGAATTTATTCAGCAGGTGGCCACCACTGTGGGTCTGGCGGCGGTGAAGTATGCCGACCTCAGCCAGAACCGCAGCACCAACTACCAGTTCAGCTTCGATCGGATGCTGGCCCTGCAGGGCAACACGGCCCCCTATCTGCTCTATGCGGTGGTGAGAATCGCCGGCATTGCCCGCAAGGGGGGTGATGGCGCCAATACTGGCGATGCCGGCAATGCTGGCGATAGCAATGCTGGTAATAGCAATGCTGGTAATAGCAATCAAATCACTGGCCTGTTTGGCAAGCTGCAATTCCATGAACCGCAGGAATGGGCCCTGGTGCGCCACCTGCTGGGCTTCGATGCGGTGATCGCCGAGGTGGAGGAAGAACTGCTGCCAAACCGGCTCTGCAGCTATCTGTTTGAGTTGAGTCAGGTATTCAACCGCTTCTACGATCAGGTGCCGGTGCTGAAAGCGCCGCCAGAGGCCCGCAATTCCCGCCTGGCCCTCTGCCGCCTCACCGCCGATACGCTGAAGCTGGGGCTTGGATTGCTGGGAATTCCCACCCTGGAGCGGATGTGACACCGGGAGCAGCTACTACAAACACTGCGGCGGTTGGCTCCGGTCTGCGGGTTGGCTTGCTTCAGCCGACGGATTAGAGAGCCCGTGAATCCCGCCATCATCCTCAAGCTGATGCTGCTGCTCGGTGTGGTGCTGCTCGTGGTTGCCATCGGCACCCGAGCGCGCCTGGAGGAGCCGTTGCTGATGCTGCGACGACCAGCCCTGGCCCTGCGCGCCATGCTGGCGATGTACGGGGCGCTGCCCGCCTTTGTACTTTTGCTGGTGTGGCTCCTGCCACTGCGGGAGGGCGTCGGTGCGGTGCTGTTGGGCTTCGCGGTATCGCCCGTGCTGCCTCCCTGGGCCAAGAAAGGAGCCGCGGTGGGCGGCAATACCGACTACGTGATTGGCCTGCAACTGCTATCCACCGGCATCGCCCTCCTGGTGGTGCCGCTGATGATCGCGATCACCTATCGGCTGTTCGGAGTGGAAACCGCCTTTGATCCCCTGGCCATGGAGCTGGTGCTTCTGGTCACCGTGGCGATCCCCCTGGCCCTCGGCATCGGCCTCGGCCGCCTCTACCCGGGCGTCGCCCCAAGACTTGGCGCCCTTGCCGACCGGCTGGGCGGCGTGCTGCTCCTGCTCGGCGCTGTAGCGCTGCTGATCGCCCACGGCCAAAAGATCCTGGCGGTGATCGGCCAGGGCACGGTGATCATCACCGTTGTTGTGATCGCTTTTGGCCTGCTGGTTGGAGAGCTGCTCGGCGGACCCGATCCTGGCAACCGCAGGGCGCTGGCCTCGGCCACGGTGTGCCGACACCCAGCCATCGCGCTACTGCTCGCCTCTGGCGCCTTCCCAGAGCGGGAAGCAACCGTGATCGGCACAGTGCTGCTCTACCTGCTCGCCTCACTAGTGCTCCCCATCCCCTATGAACGCTGGCGCAAGTAGGCCAGCTCCGCACAAAGCAGATCGCCTCCATGGCGATCTGCGGCCATCTTCAAGGGCGATGCCCCGCCTCAGAGGCTAACGATGGGCCCTGCCCAGAAAAACCAAATCAGCCCGCATGGGGCCATTGTTTTCCTTGTATCATTGGCGATAAGCTGCTGAAAGCCCCTGCAGCGAGCGATCCCATGCACTGACTTTGCGTTGATCATTAGCTTTGGCCTTATTCGTTGCCATCCATCATTGCCAAGCGACAGATTCACGACTACCTGTGTCGCTCACGCTATGCGTTCATGATGCTTGGACTGGACAGGGTGATTTTTTCGTTGCTCTCGACTCCATCTCCATGATCCTCACCAAGATCAAAGAAGCCAACAAGTCAACTCACCGCTTAGCTCGAGTCTCCATCCTCTTCGATTCGATGGGGATTGGATCATATGATCGAGCCATTTTGGCCCCTGCTTTTGGTACTACGTGAATGGCTCGTTACCTTGCCATTGCTGCCGCAGGCGCCGCCATCGCCGGGCTGATCAAGGAACGCTATCCACGCGCCGAATTTGGCAATGCGCTGAATGTTGGCACCGTGCAAGCCAGCGAGGTGGAAAAGGGATTGGCAGGTGAAGGTTTCGGCGTCTGCCTATGGCGCGTCACCATGAACGGCCAGCGCCGCGCCAGAGGGCCGCGCATCGATGCCTTTGGCAATCGCTTCAAACCATCGCTGCCGCTGGATCTCTCCTTTCTTGTCATTCCTTATGCCAACAATGCCGAGCGCCAGGCACGCATGCTTGGCTGGGCAATGCGAGCGCTGGAGGATGCCGGACCACTGACTGCTGCGCAGCTCAACTACTATCTAGCTGAGTCAGACATTTTCGCACCGGAAGAGGATGTTGATCTAGTCTGTGATCCTCTAGCCCTTACCGATTATCTGGCACTTTGGGATAGGTTCAAGCAATTGCCCCCTGCGGCTAACTATCTGATGCGGATGCTGCTGATTGACAGCTCTGATGCCGTCAGCGATGGGCCACCGGTCACCACCCGCGAGTTCCTCTTGGGGGTTCAGTCTCCATGACCCTCGATCCACGCCTGCGCTCTCCAGATAAGGTCACGCTGCGGGCGCCTCTGGCGCTGCGGCTGAGGGATGTTTCAGACTTTTCAGCGGTCTTTGATGATCTACTGGTAACGGCGACTGCAACCAGCGCCAGCGGCCGAAGCTTTGTCCTCACCGCCACAGCTGGTGGCACTTGGAGCGCCCTGAAGGTGCCCGGTGTGCGCCCGGCTACAGCAGCCAATCCGGCACTGTGGCCAGCGGAGGCGCAGTCCTTTGAAATCCGGGTGAGCGATCCGCTTCAGCGTTTTTTACCGATGCGCATGGTGGCAAGGCTGCCGGCGGAGGCCGCCATTGCCTGGCCGGGCTTTGCTGCCTTGCCCGCCGGTGTTAAACCCGCACTGCGGCCGGCCGGAAGCCCCGCCGGATACCGGCCGGATTTCGTACCTCTGTTTCCAGGTGTTGCCCGCGTCTCCGCTGGTGCGCGTGCCGAAGTTCGTGCCCATCTCGCCATCGCCGTCGCCGGCGTGCCGGCGGGCAATGCCGGCTTTGCGGTGATGACGGTCAGCATCGGAGGCATCGTCCGAGGGGTTGGAGTTGCCGATGGCGATGGTGCCATCCTTGTCTCCTTCCCGTATCCTCTGTTGCCGACACCGACCCCGGCGGCGCGGGCGGCCGGCACCACCCGCAGCGAATGGCAGGTAAGTATCGCTGTGTATTGCGGTCGCCTCAACGCTCTTGCAGATGGCGCTCCGCCGCTGCTGCCAGACATTCTTGCTCAGCTAAACAGGTCGCCCTCGCGCCTATTGGCACGGCTGGGATCCTTGACTAAGCTACCTGAACAGACGCTCACTGTCGGTCAGCCGCTGGTGCTGCGCAGCGACCGTGCGGCGCCTGCCAAACCGTCCAGTCTGTTCATCGTCCCCGCCTGATATCGAAGGGAAAACCCTCATGCCTGAATATCTTGCACCTGGCGTCTTCATCGAGGAAACCTCGTATCGGGCCAAATCGATCGAAGGCGTCAGCACGACGACGACGGGTTTTGTCGGGGCCAGTCGCTATGGCCCCATCGACCTTGAACCGGAACTGATCACCTCGATCGTCGAGTTTGAGCAGACCTTCGGTGGCCGGCTGCCGCTGGATTGGGGGGGTGCCCCGGTTGACAATCATCTGTGGAATGCGGTGCGCGGCTTTTTCGAGGAAGGCGGCAAACGGCTCTACGTCGCCCGCGCCTTCACGCCCAATGGCAGCGACCCCAACGAGTTCGCAAGAGATTGTGCGCGGGTGATCAATCCGCTGCCTCCGGCCAATGTCACCATGCGCGCCCGCTTCCCCGGCAAGGCTGGTGAGGCGCGGGTGCGGCTGACCTTCAACCGTGGCCAGAACCGCTTCACCATGCAAGACGGCTTGGCCCGGGTGCGGGGCGCCCGCAATCGCGATGTGGTGCGGGTCACCGGCTTTGTCGTGGCAGGCAATGACCGGTCGGGGCTCTACTTGCTGAGCTATACGCCGCTAACCGATCAATGGACGTTCACCGGCTCTACCGATGCAGCGCCTGCGAACACTATCAATTTTGACATGCAGGATCTGGCAGCCGCCAGTGCCACGGTCCAAGTGAGGGCGATCACCGCGACGGTGACCGTGGAACAGGTGGCGCGCGAGCTGCCTACCTATGTGGCCGCCGAATTGGCGCTGGACCCACTGCACGAGCAGAATGGCAGCCTTGATTCACTGTTCTCACAGTTCGCTGCGGAACCGGCGTCGCTAGCCCGTGCCCGCACCATCCCCATCGTCATCACTGCGATGACGGTCGCCGAAGCCTTTGCGGCGCGAACCGCCGCCGAGACACGGGCCGCCGCGCTGCTGGCCACTGCCAACGCGGCGATTGGACTGCTCGCCACCCGCACCACGGCGCGCGACACAGCCCAGACCAACGCCAACAACGCCCGCGCCGACGCGACCAGGGATGAAGCGGCTGCGGTCGCCGCCGAAACCGCGACACCGCCCGCCGCCGATGCCGCAGCGCGGCGAGCCACCGCCAACGCCTCTGCCGCCATAGCCGCCACCCGCGATAACGAACTGGTTGCTGCCGAAAACGCCCGGGCCGATGCCGAACTGGCGCGCAACGCCGCCGTGGCTGCCAGTAATGCTGCTGCCGGCGAAGTGGTGGCGGCCACGGCCGCCCATGCCGCAACTGTTGCCAATGGGGGCTTCATTGATGGCCTCACCTTCCTCAACGGCTATATCGGGGCAGGCACCAATCGCTTCACCCGGGCCCAACTGGATACCGATCCGGCCAATCCAGCCCTAACCACTGCCACTTTCATGTTGCAGAACGGCAGCGACGGCCAGGCACCGACGCCTGCAGCCTTTGCCGGAACCCAATTGCCCAACAACCGCACCACCGGTCTCAGGCAATTTGAAAGCATCGAAGATATCTCCATCGTCGCAGCCCCCGGGTCCACCCGACGTAACATGCCCGATGGCTACCCCCAGGCCATCGCCAATGCGCTGATTAGTCATGCTCGCGCCATGCACTATCGCATCGCCGTACTCGACAGCATCGAGGGCCACAGTATTTCCGAGGTGCGCGCCTATCGCGGCCGCTTTGATTCCAGCCATGCCGCGCTCTACTACCCCTGGGTTCGCATCATCGATCCGGCCACGGGGCAGGAAAACCATTACCCTCCTTCAGGCTTTGTTGCCGGTATTTATGCCCGCAACGATATCGAGCGCGCTGTCTACAAGGCGCCGGCCAACGAAGTGGTCGGGCTGGCGCTGGGCTTCGAAAAGAGGCTGAACACCGCCCAGCAGGAGGTGCTGAACCCCGAGGGCATCAACTGCTTCCGCTTTTTTGAAGGCCGCGGCATGCGGCTCTGGGGAGCGCGCACGATCAGTTCTGATCCGGAATGGAAATATGTGAACCTCCGCCGTTATTTTGCCTATGTCGAACGCTCCATCGAAAAGGGCACGCAATGGGCTGTGTTTGAACCCAATGGCGATCGGTTGTGGGCGAATGTGCGCCGCACCATCGAGGACTTTTTGCTCAATGAATGGCAGAATGGAGCCTTACTCGGCGATCGGCCCGAAAAGTCCTATTTCGTCAAATGTGACCGCTCTACCATGTCGCAGAACGATCTCGACAACGGTCGGCTGATCTGCCAAATCGGCATTGCGCCGCTACGCCCCGCCGAATTCATCATCTTCCGCATCGGCCAGTGGACGGCCGATCGCAAAATCTGAGGTAACCAACCATGGCTGTCAAACGCGAACGTGCTTATGTCCAGTTCAACTTTCTTGTTGATCTGGGTGACGGCAATACCGAGGGTGCGGATGCAGGATTTCAGGAGATCAGTGGCATCGGTATGGAAGTAACCGTGGCCGAATATCGCAATGGCAACAGCCGCGAGAATTCGGTCATGAAGATCACCGGTTTGAACAAATCCACCGATGTCACGATGAAGCGCGGTGTCATCGGCTCGCTCAATCTCTACAAGTGGCTCCACCAGATCCGCAATGGTGACCAGGGTGCGTTGCGCACCGTCACCATTTCATTGCAGAGCGAAGACCACTCCCAGGCGGTGCAGACGTGGAAGTTGCTGCGCGCCCGCATCATCAAGCACACCTCGGGGCCGCTGAATGCCAAGGGCACCGATGTGGCGATGGAGGAACTGGTGCTGGCCTATGAGCGGCTGGAGATGGAATAAGCCATGTCGCCACGACTGCCCGGTCTTGCCTTTGAGCTTGTCGCGCCGCCGACGGTGCCGGGTCTGCCGCCCATGGACATGGCTTTATTTGCCGGCTTTGCCGCCCGGGGGCCCTGCCACCGGGCCTTGACTCTGGACAGCGCCAAAGCCTTTGCTGACACCTTTGGCGCCGAATTGTCCCTGGCGCGGGATAGCGAGAGCGGCATCGCGCTTGTGGCGCAGTTAGCTGCTGCGGTGGCAGGCTTTTTTGCCAATGGCGGCCAGCGCTGTCAGGTGATTCGGCTAGCGCGGACCGCCGAAGTGGCAACGCGCTGGGGGGCCTTCCTGCCTGATCCAGATTGCGCCGAAGCGGCCCTGTTCGCCATCAGCGGTGCGCTGGCACGGCTGCCGGGGCCGGACGGCCTGGCCGTCGCCCCGGCGCAGTTGGCGGCAGCCAGCCTTGGCAGCTGGGCTGACACGATGACTCTGGCCGCCCGCACCGAAAGGCTGCCGTTAACGATTTCCGCTCCGCTGGCGCTCGCCCATGGCTTCAGCTTCCTAGATCGCGACAGTGTTGCCGTCGGTGACTTGATCGACATCACCGATGCCGACGGCGGCCTGCGCCGCTTTGCCAGGGTCGTGCGCCGCGATGGCGGCACTGTGCTGGCGGTATGGGCCGGGGCCTTTTCAGCGGTGAACAGGGGCCCTGAGCCGCCAACCCCACCGGCACAGCCGGTCACCGTGGCTGGCGTTGCGGCGCAGTTCACCCCAGGCAGCATCGCTGAGTTGCGGGCGATGTCGCCGCTCACGGTGCCGCCCGGCGGTTGGCTGTCCTTTGCCATTGGCACGGACACACTATGGATGCGGGTAGACCGGCAGGACAGACTTACTCTCAGCGGCCCCACCTGGCGGGAGGTCAAGCCGGAGCTTCCAGAGGGGCCTTTCACCGCGCAGCGCTTGCAACTCGGCATCCTTGTCCGCCTTGGGGGCGACAGCTCGGTGAGCAATGGGATGGGCAGCGGCATCCTGGATCCGCTGTCGCTGGCAACGCTTGCCGATGACGACAGTTTTTACACCGATCCGGCCCATGCTGCGGCGCACGCCCGGCCAGCCTTTGCCGCGCCGGCATCAGTGCGTGCCGCCATCACCGACGCCATCGCTGCGGCCGGTGGCCTTGCTGCGATCAGCGCCCGTTTCGGCACCACAGATGGCTCCGCCGCCGAGGCAGCTCTGCTGGCTGCTGGCTGGCTGCCGCTCGGCCTTGGCAATGGATTTGGCCCTGGTGATCCAGCCCTGGCGCCGACGCGCCCTGCATTAGCCCGTGATGGCCTATCTCGTCACGACGAACAACTTTATGTTGATCCAGAGCTTGCCGGCCTCTCCACCGACGCTGTGATCCCGCGAGCCCATGCGCTGCGCGATCTGGAGGGACTTGCGCTTCTGGGTATTCATGCCGCCCTCAATGACGATGAAGACCCTTATCAAGCCGCCAGCATCATCAGCCTGCCGGATGCCGCCCAGCCTGGTTGGGAACGCCGATTGGCAGAGGGGGCAATAGCACCGCCGCAGCCGGGTAGCACCGTGCCGCCGCGCTGGCGCGATCATCTCGGCGGCTGCGGCGGGGATGGGGACTCACCCCTGCTGGCACCCGATGCCCGCCGATTCCTTGATTGTGAGACGCAGCTCGTCACCACTCCGGTGCTCACTGCTCCCGCCTTTGTCAGCGGTTGCAGCTTCACCCTTAGCTGGGAAGCCGGGGTAGGGGACACCGAATTCGTGTTGGAAGAATCGCCGCGGGCCGATTTTGCTGCTGCTGCTGAAATTTGGCGCGGCACCAAAAGCAGTTTTGTGGTGGCCGGCCGGCCGGAAGGCATCTTCTACTACCGCCTGCGGGCTGAACGAGCCGGCAATATCAGTGCCTACGCCGCCGCCGGTGTGACGGTCCAACGCAGCGCCTATGAGGTCACCGGCCCTGATGCTGACCGGCTGGCCCTCGTGCATGTCGCGCTGCTGCGACTTGCCGCCGGCAGCGCCAACTGCTTTGCCCTGCTCTCGCTGCCGCAAGGCTGGCGCGCCGACGAGGCTGCTGACTATGCAAAGGGTCTCGCCACGACCGCTCCGGGCTATGGCGGGGCGGGGCGGCTGGGGGATGCAGAAACCCGCGCGCTGTCTTACGGCGCGCTTCACCACCCCTGGTTGGTTTCGGGCAGCGGCTTAGCCACCTGTCCAGATGGCGCCATGGCCGGCAGCATGGCGTCGCGGTCGCGCCGGGATGGCAGCTGGGCGGCCCCGGCCAACCTGCCGCTGGTCGACGTCATCGGGCTCGAACCGGCGTTATCGCTGGCCGATTTCGGCCGGTTCGAGGATGCAAGCCTCAACAGCATCCGCGCCACCCCGCGGGGCTTCATGGCGCTTGCCGCCATGACCCTGTCGGGGGAACCGGAATGGCGCCAGATCGGCACACGCCGGCTGATGATCCTGTTGCGCCGCGCGCTGATGCGCAGCGGAGCTGTCCATGTCTTTGAACCAGACAATGATGTGACCCGCCGCGCCGTCACCCGCAGCCTCACCATGCTGCTCGACCAGCTGCAGCGCCGCGGCGCCTTTGCCGGCGCAAGCTCGGCAGAATCATTCCGCGTGGCCGAAGCGGTAGCCGAATACGAGGATTCGCGACTCATCGTCGACATTGCCGTGGCCCCTGCAGCACCCCTGCGTTTCCTCAACATCCGGCTGGCCCGGCGCGGCGCAACGCTGGCAATCAGCGAGGCCGCCTGATGGTTGCCTATCCCTTCACGGCCTTTAACTTTTCGGTGGAAATCTATCCTGATGGCGATAGTGCGCCGCTGGCGTCGGCCGCCTTTGCCGATTGCGACGGGCTGGAAATGACCATGGACGTCAAAACCATCCGCGAGGGCGGCGCCAATGATCGCGCCATCCGACTAGCCAGCACGATCAGTTATGCCAATCTGACCTTGAAGCGGGGCATGACCAACAATTTCGACCTGTGGCGCTGGTTTGAAAGGTCAGCCCGCGATCCTGCCCTGCGCGCCAATGCCGAAATCGTGCTGCTTGCCGCCAATGGCCGCAGCGAATGTGCGCGTTTTCAGGTGGAACGTTGTGTGCCTATCAAGATCAAGGCGCCGGCATTGAGTGGCAAAGACGGCCAAATCGCTGTCGAGGAACTGCACATCGCCTATGAAAAGTTCCGTCTTGTCATGCCGGAGCGGGCGTCATGAGCGAAACCGCCCTTGCCAAGGCCAAGCTCATCGAGCTGAAGGAGGATTTCAGCGCCGAGCTGCCTGGAGGCAAGGCGGTGGTCGTGCAGTTCAACCCTGAAACCTTAAAAGTCAGCTTTGCTAACCAGATCGTCCAGCCTCAAGCCGGCGATCAGGCGGCCGGCAATGCTGGGCGGCAGTTTGTCGGTGCTGGCACCACCAAGCTGGCTATTACGCTCTGGTTCGATGTGACGGCAATGACCGAGGCACCGTTGGATGATGTGCGCCGGCTGACCGCCAATGTCGTCTATTTCATCACGCCCAAACCATCGAACATTGATTCGTCCAAGCTTGCACCGCCCGGCCTGCGCTTTTCCTGGGGCTCCTTCCTGTTCGACGGCATGGTCGAGGCGCTGGAGGAAACACTGGAATTCTTTTCGCCAGCAGGGAAGCCGCTACGCGCCCAGGTGGCGCTGACGCTCAGTCAGCAGAAGATTCTCGTTGCCAAGTTTGATGGCGATGGTCGCCTGGGGCGACGACCGGGCCAGCATCCGTTCACCCCGGCGCGAGCCGGCGACAGCCTTGCTGGCCTTGCGGCCGCCAATGGCAAAGGTGGCGACTGGCAGGGCATTGCGGCCGCCAATGGCATAGAGGATCCGCTGCGGCTCAACCCCGGCACGCTCATCGACCTCAATCTCGGTGGCGCCGCTGGCCTATCACCGCCCGCGCCACCGGCCTTGCCACCCATCCGGCTGAGCTTTGGTTGAGGATCCCCCATGCCCGTTGTCATCAATGAATTCGAAGCCGCCGCCGCTCCGGCCGAGCAGGCTCCCTCGACAGCCCCAGCCAACTCGCCGCCTCGCCTGCCCGACAGCCAGCGAGTGCTGCGCCAGCTGGCTGCCCGCGCTGCCCGGCTGAGGGCCCATTGATGGCCAGCGCTGCCGCCACCAAGGTTGACCAGCTGCCCGTTAGAGCAGCGCGGCCGGCGATCAGCATCGATGGCAACCGGCAGACCGAACTGGAGGCCAGATTGGTGAGCTATGCGCTCACTGACAGCCTCGATGGCATGGCGCGAGCAGAGCTCTGCTTTGGCAATTGGGGGGGCAGCAACAGCCCGGGCTTTCAGTATTTCGACCGGCGCCTGCTCGATTTCGGCAAGAAGCTCCACGTGAGCATTGGTAGCGACTCGTTGTTTGAAGGCCGCATCAGTGCGATCGCAGCGGAGTATCCCGAGGCGGCGCCCCCCGAAATTCGCGTCCATGCAGAAGACCGTTTGCAGGCCTTGCGCATGACGCGCCGCAGCCGCGCCTTTGAACAAGCAAGTCTTGGCAGCATCGCCCGCCGCATCGCCAGCGACCATGGCCTGAGCGCCGATGTTGCTGTGGAGGGTGTATCTACCCCGGTCATCGCCCAGCTCAACCAGAGTGATCTTGCCTTTCTCGTCGATCTCGCCCGTGCCACCGATGCCGAGGTGCGCGTGGTGGGCAACCGGCTGGTGGTGGCGCGTAGCGGCAGCGGTTTGGCGCTGGGGCTCTCCTGGGCCGGCAGCCTGCGACGCTTCGAGGTGATTGCCGATCTCGCCCTCCAACGCAGTGCCATCGTCGCCAGTGGCTGGGACGTGGCGACGCGCACCGGCATCAGCCACCGTGCCGATGTCACCGCTATTCGCAGTGAACTTGGCAATGATGAAGCTGGTGGCGATATTTTGACTCGCACGCTCGGCGCACGCATCGACACCATTGCCCATGGCTGCCCGGCCACCGCTGCCGAGGCGCGGCAACTTGCAGAATCCACCTATCGCCATACCGCGCGCGGCTTTGTGACCGGAGAGGGGCTATGCGAGACCGATCCCCGGCTACGGGTGGGGGGGTTGCTGGAATTGTCCGGCCTTGGCCCCCTGTTCGATGGTCGTTACCGCGCCATAGCGGTCTGCCATCTCTACGACAGCGAAGCAGGCGCACGCAGTGAGTTTCGCTGTGATCGGCCCGGGATGGGGCGCAGCTGATGTTTGGTCCATCCTTCGACCAGGATCGGAATCTCTCAAGCGTGGATGCGCGTACCGCATCTGGTTGGGGCGGGCGCTGGTATGGCGTCGCCCCCGCCGAAGTAAGCGCCATCAACGACCCCGACGGCCAGGGACGCATCAAGGTCAAACTGCCCTGGAGCCCTGACCCGGGCGATGGAGCGTACGAGGTCTGGGCGCGGATGGCGACCTTGTTCGCCGGCAGTGATCGCGGCAGCTGGTTCCTGCCTGAAGTGGGTGATGAAGTGCTGATCGCCTTTGAACAGGGTGATCCGCGCCGTCCCTACATTCTTGGCGGCTTATGGAACGGCAAGGACAAACCGCCGGCTGCGTTGAGCGGCGGCAGCAACAATTTGAAGATCATCAAGTCGCGGCGTGGTGTCACCGTGACGCTCGATGACCGTGACGGCCAGGAAAGACTGAAATTGGAAACGCCGGGAGGTCAGTCGATCACCCTGAAAGATGGTCCGGGCAGCATCGAGATCAGTGATTCCAATGGCAATTCGATGAAATTTGAAGCCTCGGGCATCACCATCACCGCTGCTGCCAAGGTAACCATCAACGCCCCGCAGATGTCGGTGTCATCTGGCATGGTCAAGGTCGACGCCGGTATGTCGAAATTCTCAGGCGTTGTTCAATCCGATACTGTCATTACCAACAGCGTCGTTTCGGCAAGCTATACGCCCGGCGCGGGGAACATCTGGTGATCACGCTGGCCCCCTCCGATCCACTGCTCTGGGCAGCGCCCCGTCCGCTCTGGCAGGGGGCAGCAAGCCCTGGCCTCGCCCCGGTGATCCTGCGCTTTGCCAGCGATGCCTTCATGGAACAGCTGATCGCCGTTCTTGAGCATGATCCGGCCCGGCTTGCCGACTATGTGGCTCTGCCGGAAACCTGGCGCTTGCCCATGGGCAGCCCGGTGGATGCCACCGATCTTGTACCGCTGCCAGGGCCGATGAAGGCGGCACGGCGGGAGCGGCGGCTGAAGCTTGCGCCGCAACTGCCGGCAGAACCAACAATGGCTCTCAAGCTATTTCAGCCGGCACACCAGCGCTATTACATCGCTTGCGCGACGCTCGCCTGCGCCATTCCCGGACTTCCTGACCGGCGGCTGGCCGGCGGCCAGGAACAGCTGGGCATGGTGATTCGCCGCCTGCTGCCCGCACAGCCAGGCGACAGGGCGGGCGCTCTCGTCGAATATGCCTATGTGAGCGATGCCAGTGGCAGCCGTTGGCAGCTGGTTAGCGAAGGCGGCGGCGATGCCGTGCTCGCCCCCGGTGAGGAACAGCTGCCTGTGTTCCCGCTCGCCCATGCCGACAGCGGACCCCAGCGCCGCGCCCTTTGGGCTGGGCTGATCCCCGTCGCCCGGCGTGAGGCCTACCTGGGTGCGCCGATCAGTCGTGTTGCCCAGCGTCTTTTCGAGGGCCAACTGGCAGCGCTGGGCCCGGCCAGGCCGGCATCGCCCCGCAGAAGCACGCTGGCCCGCTCCAGCGAATTCCGCATCGACGTGATCGAGCCCTGGAAGGCAATCATCCGCAGCGCGCTCGCCGCCGCCGATGACATTCGCAACGATGCCACCGCCACCGACTCCCAACGTCAGACCCGGGTGCGGGAGGCCAATCTGCGCCTGCAGATGCAGGCCTGGCTGGTGCTGAGCGACATGGCCCGTGTGCTCAGGGATCATCTGGCGCCCGTTGCCGCAGCCATCACCGCCAACAGCAGCGCCGGGCTGACGGGGTACCGCAGGGAGCTTTACGACTTTCTAGCGCGCAACCTTGCTGATGCCGATGCGGCGGACCTGACGCGCGGCCTTCGCCCTGCACCCGCCCCGGGGGTTGTCGTAACCGATTCTCGGCCCTATCGCACCAGCATCGCCGCAGCCCTGCGCGAGCTAACGCAGGAGGCGATCGACAGCCTTGATGCTGCCACCACTTTTTATCAAGGCACAGCCGGTGGTGCTTGGCCGGGCTTCCATGCACTTCTCGCTGGCATCGGCAGCGACGGCGGCGCCTCAGCAGGAAGCATCCGTGCGCTTGGCCCGTTCCGCTTTGTGCCTGGGTTAGGCGATGCCGACCAAACGGAGTTGCTGAATCCACCCAGCACGGTGAGTTCAATGCCACCAGAGACCGGCTTTGATCTCAATGATCTCGAACGGCTGGCGACGCTGTTTGGCCGCTGTCTCACACCGGAAGTGGAAGCGAGCGCCAGGCCGATGCCCTATGCCCAGCAACTCGCCCTGACGATGGCCGAC
Source organism: Prochlorococcaceae cyanobacterium (assembly GCA_044356375.1). GTDB lineage: Bacteria > Cyanobacteriota > Cyanobacteriia > PCC-6307 > Cyanobiaceae > UBA5018. The sequence goes on from JBIKWK010000022.1 coordinate 26,837, forward strand.
ACCGTTAGCGACAAGGGGTTGTTTTGCCTGCGCTTCGTGCATCTCAACGAAGATTGCGGCCCCTTGCACCCACCCACCCTCTCGGCCCCGAGTGCGTCGTTTGAACTGGCGGGTTTCTTTGATGCCGAGGCCCCGGCCCGGCCACTGCGCATCAGCCTGCCACTGGATGCAAGCCCCGCCGGCCTTCGCAAGCATGCCCGCGGCACGGCCTTTGTGCTGTCCGACATGCTCTGCGGCCAGGTTCAGCGTGCCAAGGCTCTGGGCCTCATCGATCTGATCCGCCAAGTACTGCCCTGGCCACTCCATAAAGAGATCGACATCGGCGACGGTGGCGGCTGCAAGAATGGCAATGGCATCGATATCGGCATGATCTGCTCCTTGAGCATCCCGATCATCACCATTTGCGCACTGATCCTGTTGATGATCATCGTGTCGCTGCTTGATTTCATCTTCCGCTGGCTACCCTGGTTTGTGATCTGTTTCCCCGTGCCGCGGCTGCGGGCGAAAGGAGCTGGCGGATGACCGGCAGCACACCATCTGGTCTTCCCGCATCGGCGCTGCAGCAGGCCGCCCGCACCCCGGCGCGGGTGGCGGCACAGGCGCGATTGCTGGGGCAGGGCCTGGCCTTTCCGCCCCGGGTCGGCGGGGATGGCCGGCTGCAATGGGCGGTGGGTGAAGCCAGCATCACCGATGCCATCGCCATCATTCTCGGCACCAGCCCCGGCGAACGCATCGGCCTGCCCCGCTTTGGCGCCGGGCTCGATCGGTTCCTGTTTGAAGGCAACAATGCCGGCACCCACGCCCGTATCGCCGAAGCCATCGGCACGGCGCTGAAGGCGGCGGAACCGCGCATCCAGCTGGAATCGATCAGCGTTGGCGCCGATGCCACCTCGCCCGAAACCGCCGTCGCCACGATTCATTGGCGGCTGGTTGCCTCGGGATCGGCGGGCGTTGCAACTGTCGCCGTTCCGGTCGGGAGGGGTTGAGCCATGGCCTTGCCAAGCCCGCCGATTGATCCCCGCCGCTACAGCGACCTTGTTGATGAACTGGTTGCGCGCATTCCGGTCCACACGCCGGAATGGACCAACTTCAACGCCGCTGACCCAGGCATCACCCTGGTTCAGCTGTTTGCGCATATCGCCGAAAGCCTGATCTATCGCACCAACCAGATCCCGGCGCGCAACCGTGCGAAATTCCTGCAACTGCTGGGCCAGCCCCTGGCACCTGCAACTGCCGCCAGCGGACTTGTCGCCTTTGCCAATGAACGGGGGCCAACTGACAGCGCCATCCTCTCTGCCGGCACCGAATTGCTGGCCGGGCCCATTACCTATCTCACCAGCGCCAGCCTTGATGTGTTGCCGGTGGAGGGGCAGCTGTTCATCAAACGCCCGCTTACATCGCCACCACCCCAGGCGCTAGTCGACTACTACAGCCTGCTCTATGCCTCCTATGGCCGCCCGGAACAAGACATCCAGGCGCTGAAGAACAGCCTGACGCTCTACGAAAGCCTGGCCGTTCCCGCTGGCAGCAGCATTGATTTCGCCGCCAGCGTGGATCGCACCCTGTGGATCGCGCTGCTGGGCCGCGACATCGATCGACAATCGGGTGATCAACCCTGGGGTGCGCTGCGCCAGGCGCTTGCCGGCCGCAAGCTGTCGCTAGGCCTTGTCCCCGATGCCACGGCGACAGAGCGCCGGCTCGGGCCCAAGCCGGCCAGTGCGGTCGCTGCGATGCTCAGCTTTGAACGTCCCGCCGCCGAAGCCGCCCTGCCGCGCGATGCAGATGGTCGGCCAGAGCCGGCCTATGTCACCCTGCCGGCGCGCGCTGATTTTGACCCGCTGCTGCAACCGGGCATCGTCGAATTGACCCTGCCTGCCGCCGCCAGCCTGTCCACCTGGACAGATCTCGACCCGCTGGAGGCCGGTGTCGGCAATCTGCCGCCAGCCATCGACGATGCCGCCATTGCCGGGCGGCTGATCACCTGGATCGCCGTGCGCGCCGGGGCGGCGAGCGATCTGAAACTGCGCTGGGCTGGGATCAACGCAGCGCCGGCGAAGCAATACGCCATGGTCAATGCCGAACCGCTGAGCAGCGGCGACGGCACACCGGACCAGCAGCGCCGGCTGGGCCGGGCGCCCGTGCTGCCCGGATCGGTGATCATCACCGGCATTCCCGCCATCGCCGGCAGCAAGCCGCGTGAATGGCAGGAGATCGATGACATCCTTGTCGCCGGCCCGGAAATCCCCGTCCACGATGCCCCGGCCGCCCGGCGGGGCCCGACTGACGTGTTCAGCCTGGATGCCGAAGCCGGCGTGGTGAGCTTTGGCGATGGCCTGACGGGCCGCCGCCCGGAGCTTGGTGAGGCGCTCTATGCCAGCTATGGCTGGTCCAATGGCGCCGCTGGCAATGTCGGCGCCGGTGCGCTGAAAGCAGGGCCGCTGCTGCTTGCCGGCATCGGTGCCACCAATCCACTGCCGATGAGCGGCGGCGCCGATGCCGAAACCATCGCCACAGCCGAAAAACAGATTCCGCGGGTGATCCAGCACCGTGACCGGCTGGTCACCGCCGCCGATTTCCGCAGCATCGCCTGGCGGACGCCAGGGGTGGCGGTGGGCCGTATCGATGTATTGCCGGCAGCCCATCCGGACATCGCCCCTGTGGCGATCGGCACCGCGCCGGGGGCCGTGACCCTGCTCGCCATCCCGGCCTTTGATCCGGTGCATCCGGCTGCACCGCGCGGCAGCCGCGAATTTTTTGATGCGCTCTGCCGCCAGCTGGATCCGCGCCGGCTGGTGACGACTGAACTGGTGGTGCGGGGCCCTGATTACGTGGGCATTTGGATTTCGGTTGGGATTGAAATCGCCGGCGGGCATGGTGCGGCAGAGGTGGTGGCGGCGGTGTCCGCGCGGCTGACGGCATTTCTCAGCCCCTTGCCGCCGCCCGGCACCAGCCTTGACACGCTGCTGCCGGCGCTGTTCGGCGCAGAACCTGATCCAGCTTCGACAGGCTGGCCGCTGGGCCGTGCCGTCTTTGCCCGCAGCTTGTTGGCGGAGGCGGCGCGGACGCCGGGGGTGGTGGCGGTGATCAATTTGCTGCTGGCGCGCGGCAGCCAAACAGCGGCGGAAAGCGTGCCGCTAACCGGACTGGAACTGCCGGAGATCCTGGGGATATCGGTTGTCGCCGGGGATCCGGTGCCGCTCGATCTGGTGCGCGGCGCCGTGCCGCCCACAGCAAGCGACCAGCGCCGCCTGCCGGTGCCGGTGGTGGCGGAGAGCTGCTGATGAATGTCAACGGCGCCCGCTTCCATCTGCTGCTGGGGGCCAGCGACTGGGGACGCTGCGGCGCAGTGGTTGGTGATGTTGAAAAAACGCTGGAGGCGATCTGGAAGACGGCGGAGAAATCTGGCGAGATTCCTCCAGGCGCCCCAAGCTCACCAGGCGCCCCAGGCTCACCAGGCCCCCCCGGCTGGGACCGGCAGCGCAATCTGTTGACGCTGGCTCCTCGCGCCCTACCGATGCCAGCGACAGCGGGCGAACCGCTGTTTGATGCGGCCAGCCGGCGGGGGGCGGTCGCAGACCGTTTTGGCAATCTCTACTTCGTTTCCGATGATCGCAGCGCTCTTCTGGTGGAGGCGGCGGGCGGCGGTGAAACCGCCAAGCCTTTTTGGCCAGATACCCGTGACCTGCCAGGGGAGCGGGCAAGGGGCCGCGCCTTTGTTGATGCGACCCCACCGGCAGCGGTACCGCGCTCGCTGGGGCCCCTTGCCATCAGCCGCGATGATTTTCTGATTGCGGTCTTTGGCGCAGAGCTGGGCCGCTCCGATGGCGTCCTGCGCTTTGATCTTGTTGGCGGCGGTGCGCCCGAAACGCTGCTGTTTCCTGCAGGCTTTGCACCCAACGTCGCCGATCTCGCGGCCGATTGTTGTGGTGGTATCTGGCTGCTAGATCGTGGCGATGACCTGCGGCAGGCGGCGCTGTTCCGGCTGGATGACCGCATGGCGCCCGCTGCCAGCGCCGCCGCCACCGAGGTGCCGGCACTGTTCCAGCCGCTCAGCGGTGACGCCCATACGGTGATGCAGCCGGCACCGATTGCCGCCATTGCCCTGCCTGGGCTGACGGCGCCGGCGGCGCTGGCGGCCATCGGTGAGGCGATGATCATTCTCGACGCATCCACCACTGCTCCAGCGCGGCTGTTCAGCTTGGATCCCCAGGCTGAACAGCCGCGCCTGTTGGGGCCTGTCCCCGGCCCTGCCTTTGCCCTGGCGGGTCGAGAGGATGGCGAGGCGCAGGCGGAATTGCTGCTGGCGGTGCCCAATGGCAACCAGGCCTGGCGGGTGCGGCTGGAGCGCATCGACGGGCTCTGGCAGAAGCGGGATGAGGCCGATGTGGTGCCGCTGCGCCGTTTTGGTGGCCGGGCGTTGGTGCGGCGTAGCGATTCAATTGTTTATGACAGCGGCCCGGTACCGCTCTGGGTGCCGGCGGTGGCGCTGCGGCGGCTGGTTTATGCGACCGATGCCCGTTTGACAACGCCGCCGCTCGATGGGGCCGACCCGCAATGCGTCTGGGACCGATTGCGGCTCGACGCCTGCATCCCGCCGGGCACAGCCCTGCTGATTGAAGCGCGGGCCAGCGACAGGAAAGCAGACCTTGCCCCTGGCGATGCCGGCTGGACGCTGCAGCCGCAGCCCTATCTCAACCGGGATGGCGGTGAACTGCCGGGCAAGGGCAGGGCGGCGATGGCGGCAACAGATCTGCTGGCCGGGCGAGGTTGCTGGGACCTGCTGTTGCAGGGCATCGTCGGCCGTTACCTGCAACTGCGCATCACGCTGTCGGGTGATGGCCGCTTCAGCCCCCACCTGCGTGCGCTCAGGGCCTGGTATCCCCGCGTGTCCTGGTCGCGTTTCCTGCCGGCGATCTATCGAGAACAGCCGGGGCCGGCAGATTTCCTCGATCGTTTCCTCGCCAACATGGAGGGCATCAGCAGCAGCCTTGAGGGCCGCATCGCCGCGGCGCAGGCGCTATTCGATCCGCGCACGGCTCCGGCGGAAAGCCTTGATTGGCTGGCCAGCTGGTATGACACCGCACTTGATCCGGCCTGGAACGAAGACCGCCGCCGCCTGTTCATTGCCCATGCCGCCAGTTTCTTTGGCTGGCGCGGCACGCTCAGGGGGCTGAGCCTGGCGCTGCGGCTGGCCTTTGATCCAGAAGTTTCAGCGCGGGACTTTGATGACAGCCAGCCCACCTGTGATGCCCCCGGTGGCATCCGCATCATCGAAAGTTTCACCGCCCGCCGCAGCGGCCACCTCTGGCCAGCCTCCAGCAGCAGCCAGGCGGGGCCGCAGCAGCGCAGCCTTGCCGCCCGCTGGCAGCCGGAGGAAGGCGGCTCAGGCCTGATCGAACGCTGGGCGCTGGCCACCGGTGCCGAGAAAGCCAGCGCGCAACAGCGCCGGGCCGGTTTTGATCTGGGCAGCGAGGGCCGTGATGCCTCGATCTGGGCGCGCTTTGCCAGCGAACAATTCGGCTTTGTTCCAGCAATCGGCGCGGCAGAGCGGGCCCGCTGGGTGGCCTATGCGGCAACGCAGGGCCTGAATGTGGAAAACCAGCCGCAGGGCGCAGTGCCGGTTGGCATCGCCGAGGCCTGGGCAAACTTCGTGGCCTTGCCCTCCCAGCTGCGGAAGCAATGGCTGAGCTTCCTTGCCGCCAGCTACCGCAGTATTGGCCGCCTGAACGGCGCCTGGGGCAGCAATTGGACGGATTTAGACGAGATTCCCATTCCTGATCAGCTGCCCGACGCTGTCGCCGCCAGTCGCGACTGGCTTACATTTGAAGGCCAGATTCTGCCGATGGCCGCAACAGCCCATCGCTTTACAGTGCTACTACCGCGTACCCGAACCGATCATGATCCCGCCGTCGATTCTGCGGATTTGGCGCTCGCCAGTCGCATCGTGGCCCTGGAAAAGCCGGCGCACACTATTTTCGACATTCGCTTCTACTGGGCCATGAACCGTGTCGGCGAGGCGCGGCTGGGTCGTGACAGCTCGCTGGGCTACAGCAGCCGCGCTCCAGAACTGATCCCGCCGATGCTGTTGGGGCGCTCCTGGCTGGGTGCCGGCTTTGTCGGCGGCCCACCATCGTCGCCACCAGCCACCGCCCAAACGCTTCGCCGGCAGCAGCTGTGCTGATGCCTTTTTTCATCTTGACCTGACCCCCAGGGGAGACCCGTTATGGGATGTTGTAGCCCGTTCAACGCCGTTACCGGCAGCACCGTTGCCGATCTATCGCGGCATGTGAACTACACCAATGGCATGATCCTGGGGGCCGATGATTACACCCAGGAATTTGTATATCACGCCGCCAGAGACCAGTGGATAACCCGGGAGGCGCTGGGCTACGGCACGCTTTGCGGACTGGCGGTGGATGTAGAGGCCGATGGTGACAAAGGCCCGCGCATCCGTGTGTCGCCCGGCAGCGCCGCTGCCCCCAGCGGCCAGCTGATCTGTGTTGGGCGCGAACAATGTGGGTCGCTGAACCCCTGGCTGGCCGACCCTGATATCGCCGATCAGGTCAGGGAACTCGCAGCTGGGCTGACACCGCCTAATGCCATCGACCTGAAGCTTTATCTCACCCTTTGCTACACCAGTTGCCCTGTCGCCCCGGTGCCCATCCCTGGTGAACCCTGCCGCAGCGCCGAAGAACTGATGCGGCCGTCGCGCATCGCCGATGACTACACACTCAATTTCAGTTTCACGCCGCCGCCGATGGCGGAGCTGGAGGCCCTGGCGCTGTTGGATGGCTTCATCACCGCCATTGCCGATGACGCCGGTGGCGGCACGGATGCCGCAACCCTTGCCCAGCTGACCGCCCGAGCCAGGCTGCAACTGCGGCTGGTGCTGGGGGCCAACGATCCGATCAGCGATCCGGCCGATCTCACGCCGATCAGCGTCAATCCGACATTGCGGCCGGCACTGTTGCTCGCCATTCGCCAACTCTGGGTGACGCGGCTGCGGCCGCTGGTGGCGGCCCAGCCCTGCGGCACCACCGGCGTTGCCGCCGATGATTGTGTCCTGCTCGCCGTCCTCACCGTTCCCGTGGTCAATAGCGGCAGGGTTTGGGAGGTGAAGGCCAGAGCCACGCCTAACGATGTGCTGGTAAGCATCGATGAAAGCCGCCGGCCGCTGTTGCTGGCCGGCAACGCCGCAGCCAGTGCCGCGGCGGCGGCCTTCTCCGCCGCCGAAACCCCACCGACCTTCACCTTTTTGACCGCCTCTGGACCCAGCCCACTCAACCAAGGTCTGCTGCTGATCCGATCCGACACCGCCGTCGAAGTCAAACTCGCCGAGGCAACAACTTCAATCGCCGATAACCAGCTTGAGCTGCGCAATCTGGGCATCGGTGCAGCCGAGCTCAGCGCCGAAAGTGCCACCCTGATCGGCGGCAATGACAGCTATGCGCTAGCGCCGGGGGGCCGCGTCACGCTGCGCTCCGATGGCGCGGGCACCTGGCAGGTCGTTGCCGAAACTGAAGGGAGGTCGTGATGGCAGATGCGCGCAGTCTCCAACAGGCGATCACCGAAGGCGGCATCGAATCGGTCAATTTCTTCAATGGCAGGCTGCTCACCGGCCAGGACCTCTCCCGCGAACAGGCGGCGCGGCGCAAGATCGAGGAGCGGATTGGCCTGGGGCTGGGCACGGGCATCGTCTTTGGACTTGATGTGCGCCCTGCCCCGGCCGATGCCGAGGATCCGCTGCCGGGTGTATGCATCGCGGCCGGGCTGGCGGTAAATGCCGCCGGGGAAGTGCTGCAGCTGGCGGCTGCCGAAACCGTTCGTCTTTCCCGCATCGCCAGCTCAGGGCCCTCTGGCCCTCTGGGATTTGACGATTGCACCCCGGCTTTGTCGGGCACCTATCTCACCGGCGAAGGCCTGTATCTGCTCACGCTGGCCCCCGCCAGCCTCGCCACCGGCCGGGCCGCCAGCAACGGCCTTGGTGGCAACGCTGTGGCCTGCAACACCGATGCGGTGATCTCTGCAGTGCAGTTCCGTCTGTTGGAAATTCGGCCGCAGCTCTACGCCGATCTCGACATGACGGCGGCGGATTTCCGCAACCGGATCGCCTATCGCTGTTTTGGAGCTGGCGTGCTGGCCGATTGGGCGAATGGGCTGCTGGCGGGGGGCAGCCGCAGCGATGACCTGCTGGTGGCCATGGCTAGCTACGGCCTGTCGCCCCATGATCTGCCGCTGGCGCTGGTGGGTTTCAGCGGCGGCAGTGATTTCGACCTGCTGGATGCCGATGCGGTGCAGCGGCCCCTGGCCCGGCCCGACAGCAGAGGGGCCGGGCACTTTCTGGCCAGCCTCGCGGCCCCGCGCCGGGTCGCCACCGGCCAGGCGATGCTGCGGCAGTTCGCCCGCCATCTGGCCGACCTCACGGGGCCCACGGGTGCTCTTGGCACGTTGACGGCGCGCGGCAGCTTCCCCTTCCTGCCGCCGGTTGGCCTGTTGCCCTACGCCGATGGGGCGGCGGCAAAGCGCTTTTTTGCTGGCATGACGGTGCGAGGCCCAGTCCACATCAGCGCTGAGCAGGTGGAGAGTCTGGTGGCCGAAAGTTTCACCACCCCCGCCATCCGTAGCAGTGATGACAGTGTTGTCTGGCTGTACGCGGTCGCCGGCAATCGTCTGTCACAACGCTTGCCACTCGGCGATCCAAACCGGTCCGATCCCTATATAGTTTTCGCCAGCGGGCACCTCGCCTATCGCGCCGACGCAAGGTTCAACCTTGCCCGGTTCGACGTGGCCAATGTCGCGCTTGGCTAACTGGAGAGGAAGTGCCCATGGCCACCAACCCGCCTGCCACCGGCGCCCGCGTCGTCAGCGCCACCACTGAGCGCCTGTTTGAAACGGTGGAGGCCCTATTTGGCAGGCCTCTAACGGAGGCCGAGCGCCTGTCGTTCACCACCAGGCTGGCCGGCATAAATACTACCGCCGTTGCCCCCGGTGATCTAATCACCGCCGATCTGTTCAACGCTCTGCGGGCAGATATCAATGATCTGGCGTTGCGGTTGGCGCTGGTTGAACAAGGCACCAGCAACACGGCTTCGCCGCCGATCATCACCCGCATCGAGCCCGCGGGGCTGCGTTCAGGGGAGGAAATGACCGTCTTTGGTCGCAACCTGACACCGCAACGGTTGACACTCATTACCGTCGGGGGAGTCGATGTGCCGATCGGCCGCATCGTTTCTGGCGGCGACACGGTTCTGGTGTTTCCGAGCCCGGCCATCCCAGGTCTATCTGCTACAGGAGCACAGGTGCCTGTTCGCATCGCCAATGGTGCAGGGGAGGCGATGCAATCTTTTTTCATTCGCGGCGCCACCACTGACGCGCTGGTCGCCGGCTTTGCCTTTGGCAGTCCTGGCTTGCGCTTGCCCGGTGGCGGCGCCCTGCCCGGGGCAGTGGCAGCAAGCACCGATTACGAACTTGTCTATACCGTAAAGGCATCATCCACCCGTGCCGAGACCTTTACCGTTTCGACGACCATCAGCCCGACGTCCGGCGGCTGGTCGGCGGCGGTCGTACTGGGCGATGAAGCTATGGCGGTGCCGCAGACCGTAACTTCGGTCGATCGCACCGTTCGGGTTCGTGTCCGTACCGGCGCCAGCGGCACCGCCAATGTTCGCCTGCGGGTGCGCGGTACCACCGATGCCAATGCCGGGGGCGAGTCCACTGACACACCGATCACCGTTGCTGCCTCGGGGCCGGTGGCCGTCACGGAAATCGTCTTCAGTCCATTGGTCAAGGCTGCCGGCGCCGCACCGATCAGCGTCTCCGGCAGCACGGTCTATTTCGGCGATGCCAGTGGCGCCGCCACTGAAAGGGTGGTGCGTTGTGAAGTCACGGTCAATGCGCCCACCGGTGCCGCCGGCACGACCCCTTACCAGATTGGCGAACCCGTTATCAGCGGTGGCGATGGCTGGGAAGCGCGGCTCGATATGCCGGCGGGCGACCGCAGCCTTACTGCGCCGGCCGGTGGGGCGGCGCAGGGAACGATCCGCGTGGGGCTGCGCTTTACCGGCACCTTCAATTCCGCGTTGCCGACCGCGTTCGACCGCACCGTGACCGTTCCCGTTACCGGCCCCGGTGGCTCGCCAGCACGCAGCCTGGCCTTCAGCCTGCGTCGCCGGGCCGATCACACCACGCCGACACCGGCTTGACCCATTCGATCTTGAGAGGAGTGCCGCCCATGACGACAATCTCGCCATACATCCGCAACCTGCTCGCACTGGCGCTTGCCACGACCATGGCGACGCCTGCTTCAGCACAGTTCAATGCCAATTACCAGATTGCCATTCCGCTCCGCCCGGGCGCGCTGACCCCAACCTTCGACGGCATCCTCAACGCCACGGAATGGAGTGGATCGGCGCTGTACCGCATGGAGGATGGCGCGCCCCAGCCGGCCGCGTATATGCGGGCCATGGCCAATGGCGACAACATCTGGCTGGGATTTCAAGCCGAGGACAACACCTGTGATCAGGATACCCAGGCTGGCTGCATCCTGAATGATGCGCCGCTGTTTGGCAGCAATGATGTGATCGTCGTTGCCTACAACATCAACGGCACAGCCTCCGGTTATCGTCGTTTGCATATCCAGCCCTGTGCTGCGGTGACACCGCTCGGCAACAAATGCCCGGTTAATGGCTCGGCGGATTCGCAAGTAGCGGGTTTGCGCTTCTGGACGGGAGTCGAGGCTGGCGGCGTTATCACCTGGATGCCTGCGCCGGTGCCGGGCAGCATCGAAGCGCGCACCGCAAGTGCGCCGGAAATCCTCATTCCAGGCGATTTCCCATCGCGAGGCACCTGGTCGGTGGAGCTCAAGCTGCCGCGCGTCACGGTTCCCGTTCAGGCTGGCGGCTTTGGGCTCTTCGTCGATGTCATCCCGACCAACAGCTGGGAAGATACCGCCGTCCAATATGCCTGGCCATCCGACCGCCAGATCGCCGGCCCAGATGGCACCAGTATCGCCGCCCAGATCGAATCGACGCCACCTCCGGCGACCTGGGGAATCGCGCTGCTGGGAGACCTTGCCGCCGGCGTCAGCATCGTTGGCTTTGGAAGCAACGGCAGCGACCCGACCAAGATCAGCAGGACCACCCCCAATGAATTCAACGCCACGCTGGCCAATGGTTCGGCCGCTGCGGCGAGCGGCCTAGTCGCCACCTTCCGCATCGCCAACTGGGGCGTCTCCGGTGGCTCATGGGCGCAGATACCGAGCACAGCATGGACTCCAGGGGGTGGCGGGCTTACCCGATCAAACCCGACGCTGCCAATTGCGCTCAACCAGAATGAGTATCGGACCGTCTACAGCGGACTTTGGGCGCCGACCGGCACAACCTATGCACCACCGAATAACCACCAGTGTGTCCGGGTTGAGGTGGTCGGCAACAACGGCGTCAACACCCAACGTCAATTCAATATGGATTTTGATTCGGTCAATTCGCCCTTTACGGGCACCCCGAAGATCACCCTACCAAAACCCAGTGCTCTGATCGATCGGAAGGCAAAACCCAAGATTACGCTGCGAGAACAGTTCATCAACGTCGAGCCGGAGATGCGCTGGAAGACCGAGATTGGCGGCGCAAAGCGACTTGACAATGGCACCTGGCTGGTGCAGCCAAAGCCCCAAGGCGCTACGCAGCTGGAAACCGCTGTGCTGGTTGACGACAGCCTGAAACTTCCGGTTAGGGATTTTGCACTGACTCCAGAAAACGCAGCTGGCCTCAAGATCGAGGTGGAGCCTGGTTCGACGATCACCCTGCTGGCGGATGGTGCCTTCAAATCACGACTCGGAACAGTGACACCCGCCGGTCTGAACGAACGAAAGCGGATCACCACTCGGCCGGTGAAACTCCTCGACACGATTCCCAGCATGTCGGGGGCATTGGTCAGCTTCGTCAATGATGATCGGACCAAGTTCCGTATCCGCCCCAACAAGAATCCGATCAGGCCATGGGCGCTGATCGGCTCCTTCGATGAGTTCCGAACCAGCTTTCTTATCGGCCCTGCGGCAACCTTTACTGTGCCAGAACGGTCGGATGTGCTGGTGGTTCGGCTGGCGCCCGTCGCTGGCTTGGATTTGCCGGCAGATGGCGATGGCTATGCCATCAATGTGGTTGGCCAGGCAACACGCCAACTGGCCACGATCCCTGAGGTCGATCCGGGGCTATTCGGTAAATCCGGACTGACTCTGCTGCCGCTCGGGGCCAATCTGCCGGCCTGGGTGGTGCGAGCTGAGATCGATACCGGCCGGTTCGTAACGATCAACGGCAAGATTTATAAATCCAGACTGCCGTTCGGATCGTTCGGATCGTTCATCACCCGGGTCCGCCAGTGACGGCGCCGCTCACGCGATGATCACGGCCGGTCATACCCTCCAGCTTCACCGCGCCCGCATCCTCGGCGCCCCTGCCTCACGAAACCTGCTGAGCGAAGCGCTGGCGCAGGTACCGCTGGCGCCGCTTGGGCTGGGCGTAGACGAGCTGCTGTTGATTCCCCGCCACAGCAGCCGCGCCCTGTTGCGCTCTGGTGCCGATGGCAGGCCGCAGCAGGGCTTCGGCCGCGCGCTTGGCGTGGAGCTGGCGGCGTCGCTGGCGGCAGCGGCAATTGATCCACTGCCTGGCACCCGCGCCGGCGCCTATCGCTTCACCACAGCCAGCAGCTTTGCCATCTGGCTGTTGGGCAACTGGGCAAAGGGCGGCGGTGCTCATCGGGCAGCGGCAGCTATTACCGCCCTGCAGGTTGGCGGCAGCGTCATCGGCTGGGCGCGGTGCCAATTGTTTGACGACGGTCGATCGCTTCCTGGGGTGGTTGCCGCGCTCGCCCAGCTGGGGCTTGCTGCATCTGTGTTTGCCCGCCTTGATCCCGCCGATTTGGTGCAGATGCGCAGAGCACTTCTGCAAAGCCATGGGCTGCCGCTGCCCGAGGCCATGGCGCTGGTGTGGCCGATTGCAGGCTCGCAGATGACCGGGGCCTACACACCGGCGACGGCTGGCAATGGCCCGCCAACAGAAGTAAGAACAACCATCCGTTCAGTCGAGTCAACGGCCGCTGCGGCGCGCAAGGCTGGCAATGATCTGGCCTCACTCCCTGCGGCAGCCGTCGAGTTGTTGCTCGCCCTGTTGCACCTGCAGGCCGATCCGCCGACGCCCCGCGCGGCGCTTGCCGCCGCTGTGGTCTCCGTGGCATCAGCAGCTTCTGTCGTCACTCGCGTTGATGAAGACGAGGCCGAAAGCACCCCGCCCCCCCGACCTGAGCGAATACCCCACAGTTCACACCCTTCACATTCGCCAACTGCACCGTTCCCGCCACTCCCGCCATCTCCGGCGGTGAGCGCTGAGAACCCCAACCTCCCATCCGCCAACACCCCGCAGGCCGCCGCTCCCGCCACACCCCATTACCAGCCCAGGGCCAATTCCATTGCCACCCCGTTCACTGGATTCGCCAGCGATTTTGCTGGCCTGATGTTCCTCCTCAACGCCTTTCTGGCGATGGGGCTCTATCCGGATTTCACCCGCCCGGCTGAGGCCGGGCTGGCACTGGCGCCAACCCGTCTGCTCGATCGATTGGCGCTGCATTGGTTTGGCTCGCCCTATGGCGGCGATCAGCTGCACAAGGCGCTGGCGCCCGATGCCGCTGATCCGCCCCTGCCGGATCGCTGGCAGGTGGAGCCGGCCTGGCTTGAGGCCTTTGCCGGGGAGGAAACAGCCGCCATAACCACCACCAGCCGCCAGCAAACGCTCTGGCATCCGGCCGGATTCCCACTGGCAGAGGAGCCCCTCAGCAAGCGGGTTAAGCGGCGCAAACGCGGGCAGCGGCAGGGCCAAGCGGCGCGCTGGCTTGCCTGCCTGGCCCTCTATCTCGATGCCCGCATCCAACGGGCCACCGATGATCCAGAGCTGGGGCTCTCCAGCCTCGCCATCCCCGGCCATTGCCGCATCAGCGCTGATCGCATCGACATCGATCTGGCTCTAGCGGACTTGCCGCTGCCGCTGCGGCTGGCCGGTTTGGATCGCGATCCCGGCTGGCTGCCGGCGGAGGGGCGCACCATCGCCTTTCACTTCGGGTGATGTTCGAGCAGCTGCCCCGCGACGCTGCGAGCGCTTTTCGCCTGTCGGCGATCGGCACCGTGCTGCACATGCTGGAGCTGCAAATGCCGCACCTTCCAGCGGATTTCCCCGCAGCAACCCAGCTTGCAGACGAATATCGTGCCGCCGCCGCGGCCCTTGCCCGCCGCCCCGCGCCATCGTCCGCGGCTTGGGCGGAGGCCCAGACGGCCTGGCAGGGCAAGGCGGTGACGCTGCCCGCCTCCCGGCTCGCGGCGGCCGGTTTCGGCCCCGGCCATCTCCAGCTGCTGATGAGCCTTGCCCTGGTGGAAGAGGATCCGCGCCTGGCACTGCTGATCGAACCCGATGGCGGCATGCCCAGCCTTGGCGGCCTGGTCGCCCTCTGGCGCGGCGGGGCCGGTGTGGATGATCCCGGCCGTGTGCGCGATCACCTGCTCGATCTGGTGGATGCCGGGCTGGTCAATATCAGCAATCTTGAGGCGCCGCGCAGCGCCTGGCAGCTGCGCGCGCCGGTGGCGGTGGTGGATGCCCTGGCGGGGCAACTGCCCCGCATCGCCGGGCTGGCCTGCGATCCTGCCCACCGTTTGGCCCTACCCGCGGGCTGGATTGGCGAGGATGCCGATCCAGATGAACTGGGGCAATCGCTGCAGGCGTTGCCGGCTCAATTGCTGATCGTGCGCGGACCCCAGCACAACGGCCGCAAGACCCTGGTGAGAATGGCGGCCGCCCGCGCCGGCCTCGGCGTACTGGCGGGTGATGCCGCTGTGCTGGCCGCTGCCGACAGCTGGCGGCTGGCGGCAGCGGTGGCGCTGCTGTCGGGGGCATTGATCCTTGTTGATGCGGCGCCGGCACCGGGGGAAACGCTCGTTATCCCGCGCCACAGCCATTGGCCGGGGCCGGTTGCGGTAACCCTTGGCAGTGTTGGCAGTGTGCAGTCAGCGGCGGCCCTGCCCCGCCGCGACATCAGCATCGCCATGCCGGACTGCGAAACCCGCCGCCGGCACTGGTGCGCCGCCGGCCTTGCCGACCCTGGAGCCAAGGTGGCCGCCATGGCCGTCAGCAGCGGGCACATCCACCGCGCCGCCGCCATGGCCGCCAACTCTGGCGGCCCGGCCGGCGGCGAAGCAACGTTGTTGGCGGCCCTCGCCGCCCAGCGCGATGCCCGGCTGGATGCACTTGCCACCCGCATTGATCAGCGCCGGCCGCCAGAACCGCTGTTTCTAGACAGCGCCGGGGAGCTGGAATTCAAGGCGTTGCTGTTGCGCTGCCGCCATCGCGAAGCCTTGGCGGACACGGCCCGGGGCCGCGGCGTCAAGGCGCTGTTTTCGGGCCCCAGCGGCACCGGCAAGACGCTGGCGGCGCGGCAACTGGCCCATCAACTGGGCAAGGATCTGTTCCGCATCGATCTAGCCGCCACGGTCAACAAATACATCGGTGAAACCGAAAAGGCACTGGAGCGGGCGCTGTCGGCGGCCGAGGCACTGGATATCGTTGTGCTGCTGGATGAAGGCGATGCCCTGATGGCACGGCGCACCGATGTCAGCAATGCCAATGACCGTTACGCCAACCTGGAAACCAATTTCCTGTTGCAACGGATTGAAAATTTTGAAGGCATCATCCTTGTAACCAGCAATGATGCCGATCGCATCGACACCGCCTTCTCGCGCAGGATGGACACGATCCTCGCCTTCCATGCACCGGATGAGTTGCGGCGGCTGGAAATCCTTGAACAACAGCTGGGCGAACATGGCGCCAGTTCTGCTCTGCTCCACGACATTGCTTGCCGTTGTGCGCTCACCGGCGGCCAGCTGCGCAACATCGCGCTGCACAGCCGGCTGCTGGCGCTGGAAAGCGGCAAGCCACCGGGTGATGCGCAGCTGCGCGCAGCTGTGGTGCGCGAATACCGCAAGATCGACAGCCATTGCCCGCTGAAGCCGGCGCTGGCTGCGATCAACTGAGCCGATGGCTGTCGCCCTTGCTCGCTCCAAGGCCGAGGCCACCCCGTCACGAACGCAGGCAGCTGCGGCTGTGCAGGTTGTGCAGCGCACCAGCAGCGACAGCCGCCGCTATGGCCTCAGTGGCCGCAGCATCCAGCCGGCCCTGCGGATCTCTGCCGCCCACGACCCTGCCGAGCGGGAGGCGGAAAGCGTTGCCGCAAGGGTGACACGGGGCGGCATCAGCAACGCGGCGCCGGGCCTGCAGCGCAGCCCCCTGCTGGTGCAGCGGCAAAGCCCCGGTGCGGCTGGCGGCGTCGCCAGCCCGATGGTGGAAGCGCGGGTGCGGGCGGCCGCCACCGGTGGCAGCCCGCTGGTGCCGGCGTTGCGCCAAACCCTGGAGCCACGGTTCCGCGCCGATTTCGGCGGCGTGCGCCTGCACACCGATGCGCGGGCGGCGGCGCTGGCCACCGCCATCGGTGCCCGCGCCTTCACCTTTGGCAATCACATCTTTTTCAACACCGGCCAGTATCAGCCGCAAACACCTGAGGGGCTGGAACTGCTGGCCCATGAACTAACCCACACCATCCAGCAGAGCGCCGTCATTCAGCGGGCGGTGATCCAGCGGGCGGTGGCACCAGAGGTCAACGTGCGTGTCAGCCCGCAGATCCAGGGCTACGGCATTCAAGACCTGCTCGATCATTTCGCCCAGGCGGCCAACATCATCCCGGGCTTCCGGATGCTGACGATCGTCATCGGCACCAACCCGATCAGCGGCCGCGCGGTCGAACGCTCGGCCGCCAATATCCTGCGCGCCGTCGTCGAGTTCCTGCCCGGCGGCGCCTTGATCACCGAAGCGCTTGATCGCTATGGCGTCTTCGCCCGTGTCGGCGGCTGGATCGAAGGGCAACTGGCGACCCTGGGGCTAACCGGGGCGGTACTGAAGGCGCTGCTCGACCAATTCCTCGCCGGGCTTTCTTGGACCGCCATCTTCAATCTAGGCAGCGTCTGGGACAGCGCCAAGGGCATCTTCACCAGCGTCGTCGACCGGTTGCTCGGCTTCGTGCGCAGCCTTGCCGGCGCCGTACTGGGTTTCATCCGCGACGCCATCCTGCGGCCACTCGCCGAACTCGCCTCGCAGACCCCTGCCTGGGACCTGCTCTGTGCCGTCCTCGGCCGAAATCCGATTACAGGCGAGGCGGTGCCGCGCAACGGCGACACGCTGATCGGCGGCTTCATGAAGCTGATCGGGCAGGAGGAGATCTGGGAGAACATCCAGAGGGGCAATGCCAAACCGCGGGCGTGGTCCTGGTTCCAGACGGCGCTCGGCGGCCCGATGGCGCTGGTGACGGTGATCCCGGAGCGCTTCATGGCGACGTTGCGGTCCCTCGAGGTCAGCGACCTCGTGCTGCCTTTGCGGGCGCTCACCAAGGTCGGCACCGTCTTTGCCTCGTTCCTCGGCAATTTCATCGCCTGGGCGGGCGGGACGATCTGGGATCTGCTGGAAATCATCTTCTCGGTGGTGGCGCCCGAGGTGATCGTCTATCTGAAGCGCGCCCAAAGCGCCTTCCGGACGATCATCCAGAACCCGATGCGCTTTGTCGGCACGCTGGTTTCAGCCGTGCTCACCGGCTTCCAGCAGTTTGCCAGCCGCTTCCTGACGCATTTGCAGGCAGGCATCATCGGCTGGCTGACGGGCGCACTGGGCAGCACCGGCGTCTACATCCCGCAGGCGCTGTCGATCCCAGAAATCCTCAAGTTCGTGCTGTCGCTGCTGGGGCTTACCTGGGCGAATATCCGCGCCCTGCTGGTGCGCGAAACCAGCGAGAATGTTGTCGTCGCGATGGAGCAGGGCTTCGCGATCGTGCGGACGCTGGTGATTGAAGGCCCGGCGGCGGCATGGCAGCAAATCGTCGAAGGCCTGGGCAATCTGCGCGACATGGTCATCGGCCAGGTGATGGAATTTGTGAAGGGCCAGATCGTCAACATCGCCGTCACCCGGCTGATGCTGCTGCTCAATCCAGCCGGCGCTTTTGTTCAGGCAATTCTGGCGATCTGGAACACCATCCAGTTCCTGCGCGAGCGCATCCGTCAGATCGCGCAGGTTGCCGCCTCGGTGATCGATGCAATCGCCGAGATCGCGGCAGGTAATAAAGCCCCCGCAGCCAACCGGGTGGAGCTAACGATGGCGGGGCTGCTACCCGTGGTGATCAGCTTCCTGGCGCGCCAGGTCGGGCTCGGCAATGTCGGCGAAGCCGTGACAGCCTTCCTCGAGCGCATTCGAGCGCCGATCCGGCAGGGCTTAACGCGGGTGGTGCGCTGGATCGTGACGCAGGCGCGGCGCTTCATGACCGCTGCCCGCGGCGCGGCCGGGCGCGTCGCCGAATGGTGGCGCCAGCGCAAACCCTTCCGCACGGCCGGCGGCGAAAGCCACGAGGTCTATTTTGTCGGCGACGAGCGCAATCCGCGCCCGATGGTGGCCAGCCGCGATCCGCAGCCGGTCGAAACGCGTCTTGACCGTTTCCTCGCTGAGGCCAACATCGCCAATGCCCCGGCCCGCAAACGCAACGCCATCCCGCTGATCGGCAACACCCGAACAGCCTTGCGCGCAAATGCCGACGCCCCCATCGTCGTCACCAACCTACGCACACTGTTCGGGATCTTCGACGATCCATCCACGCCGCGCGTCACCCGCTACCAGCCGCGAACCCGATTGCTCGGCGGCGATACCGTCGGCGTCGGCATGACCATCGATTGGCTCAACGACGAATGGCGCCGCACCCACCCAGGCAGTCCGCCACGCTCGGGTGCGCAAAGCGAACTGATGAGCATGCTTGAAACCGATCCTGGCAGATCCAGTCCTGACAAGTACATCCGTGGCCACCTGCTCAACCACAACATTGGCGGCGTTGGCGACGCCGCCAACATGTTCCCGATCACCGGTAATGCCAACAGCCGCCACCTACAATCCACCGAAAGCCGCGTCAAACGCTGGGTGGACGTGCCGGCCAACTGGGTGTTCTACGAAGTGACGGTGGACGGCATCAGTTCGCGACTCGTTCCAGGTGAAGTCGAAGTCACCCAGAACTACGTTAACGCCACCTTCAACTGCCGCGCGGTGCTCAAGGACGACGACGGCACCGAGCGAGAAAACTACATGACCGCGATCACCTCGACCTACCGGGTGCGGAACGATGCGCGGGTGTTTCAGCTGCGCTGATCAAGCTGAAAACGGCAGCTGTAAGTTTCGAAATCGGCCTGTTTTTTGTTGGCCATGGGCCCCATCTGCCGAGAAAGTTAACGCCTCTCCATCCCGTCCATTTTCACCACCAAGGGGCTTGATGGAGCCGTAGAGGGCTTCAGGGCTCATTATAGCGATAACAATCGCCTACGCCATCACCGTAATGAGCCGCTGCCGAACTGATCCACCATGGCGGATGCCAGGCAAGATGATGCCCCACAGCTCAGGCGACGAAGAGCAATAAGCCAAAATTATACAACTAGAATTGTAATATTTGATGCACAAAATAGAGCAAAAATGCAGGTCAATTAAGCATCATCACTGATCGCTGAGGGTTTCAAAAACGCTACCAGCACTGACTATTAATCCGTTGCACTCGATATCGGCAGAAACAGACCAGATCGCCGGATAGCGCGTCTTACCCTGGCCGAGAAAGACGTAACTAGGCATCTCGCCCGGCTGCGGCATGGGTAGCGCGAAGGCCACGCCCTGTGATTGCCCTGCAGCAAGCAGACGATCGAGATCGATCGTCTGAACAGACTTGTAGAGCCAGCTATCAGGCAAACGCCTAGGCAGGCCATCTAAGGACCCAATGATAAATGCTGAGCACTGGCAACAGCTGGACTGATTTGCAAACCTTCCTATAGACGGAGCTGGGGGAGGCGCTATCGACCACCCTGCAGGGCAGCGCACCGCCACCGCATGGAGGCCCCATCCCAAAGAGTCATCCCACCAGCACGGGATGGTCAATCTCCCGCGCTGCATAACCCAAGGCGCACCTCAAGTCCTCCGGTTCCAGATCGGGGAAATCGGCCAGGATCTGCTCGCTGCTCTGGCCAGCGGCAAAGAGCGCAAGGATGTCCTGCACACGGATCCTCATACCTCGGATGCAGGGCCTGCCGCCACACTGATCTGGGTTGTGGGTGATGCGGCTGCTCATGGTTCAAGGTTAAGCGCTTCCGCCGGGCAGGTTCCGATCAGGTTCAAGACCTGCCCACGAGCAACCGCCCACCGATACGGCCGCCAGACTCTGCGATGCCAGCGCTGCACCATTGCGAGCCGATGATGCCCTTCACTTGGCCGTATGCCGGCGCATGAGTGGACAGGGCCGCTGTTGCAGGGGTGTTCAGATAAGGCTCAGGGGCGGTGGCTCAGCCAGCCCAGATCTCTTCTAGATCGATCACCAAGCCGGGAAACTCCGCAGCTGCCTGCAGCTGGGAGGCAGCTGCCAGAACGGTGAAGCGAACCGCCTGGCTGGAGGGGTCAGCACTCCATACTTCCACAGTTCGCCGTCGCGGCAGCAGCAGCCAGCCCAGCCGCGCTCCATTGCTGATGTACGACGCCAACTTCTGCCGCAATACCTCCGGCTGATCCGACGGGCTGGCCAGCTCCACCACCAGATCGGGGCAGAGGGGCGGAAAACCTTCCCGTTCGACCTCGCTCAACGCCTGCCAGCGCTCCAGCCGCACCACGCTGGCGTCGGGGCTGCGCACCGAGCCATCCGGGAGCAGGAAGCCCGTGGAGCTATCGAACACCTTGTAGATGCCGCAGGATCGCGCCCACCCCTGGAGTTGGGCCAGCAGGCAGGTGTTACGGGCACCTGTAGCGCCACCGGTGGGGGTCATTTCGATCAGCTGGCCCAAGGCATCAAGCTCCAGCACCGCCTCCGGATTGGCAGCGCAGACCTCAGCGAACTGGGCCGGAGTAAGGGTGAGGCTGCGGGGCAGGGTGAGCATGGAAGCCCTGCAAAAGGAGCAATCTCAGGTTAAAGGGGAACACAGGAGATGGGGCAGTGCCTGCCGGAACGGAGCGGCGGCCCCAGGGGCGATGTGGGCATCAACGCAAGCAGGCGCCGGGCTGATCACGACAGCGGGTCTTTGACCGCTTGGGTCTTTGACCCGTCGAATGCTGGAGGCCGATGGCCCAACTTGTGCTGGCTAGGCAGCCGTTGCGAGAGCGATACCTACCGGCGGATCAGATCGAAATAGACATCAAAAAAGGTCAGCTCGGCTGTGATCTGGCTGCTGAAAACACCCTGGGAGAAAGGCAAAAATTGCCGGCGCCTACGGCGCCATTCCGAAACAGCCAAAATCCAACAGCCCAGAGTCAAGAAACAGCCAAGTGTTAAGAAATAAAGAGATTAAGAGTAAAGAAAAGAGTCCTGGGGGAGGCAACAGACGCGGAACCCCACATTGATGCGCAGGTAGTCCGGGTGGGAGTTGAAGCGGAAAGCCGAGCGGCAGTACCCGGGGTTGAGGCCCCACGAGCCGCCGCGCAGCAGCCTCCATATGTCTTCTTCAGCCTTCAAGTCAAGCCAGGCACTCCCATCTGTTGGAGCCCCCTTATAGCTGCGATGCCAGCGGTCTGCACACCACTCCCACACATTGCCGTACATATCGTAGAGGCCCCAGGCATTGGCCGGGAAACTGCCCACCTCAATGGTCTGCTGGCGATAAGTGCCCTGAGGGCCATTTGCATAGCTGTGATTGCCGTTGTAGTTGGCCAGCTCCGGGCTGATCGTTTCTCCAAAATGAAACGGCGTTGTGCTGCCGGCGCGGCAGGCGTATTCCCACTGCGCCTCACTAGGCAAGCTGTAGGTGCGTCCCGTGCGCTGACTCAGCCGGGAACAGAACTCGATCGCATCGAACCAGCTCACCCGCTCCACCGGTCGCTGGTCGGTATTTGATTCCCCCTCCAGCAGACGGGCTTGCTCACCCTGGAAACGAGAGGGAGCAGGTTTCAGCTGGCGCCCCCAGCGCTCGCCTCCCTGGGGCTGCCAAGCCGCCACCGCCCGCCACTGGGCCTGGGTGATCGGCGTCTGAGCCATCAAGAAGGAGCCCAGCGTCACTTGATGCTGAGGGCCTTCATCATCTGAGCGACTCAGCTCGCCCTTGGGGGAACCCATCAAAAACTTGCCGGCCGGGATCTGCACCAAGGTGAGGGCCACAGCTTCGGCGAGTTGCTGCCGGTAGCCCTCCACCTGCAGCGGGCGGCGCTCCTCACGCCAGCGGCCACCTTCCTGGCTCAACAGGCAGGTGTTGGTGTTGATGGTGATGCGCTGCAGGGGAATAGCAGCGGCTGGCTGGACCAGCTGGGGCTCAATCACTACGGACTGGATCAGCACGGGCTTGGTCACCTCAGGCTGGGCCGCTGCAACGGGCTGGGCGGTGGCGGGCTTCCTCTCCAGCGCCACTGGCTCGCTAACCAGCTCAGCCGAGTTGGACAAAAACGCAGGCCGCCCAAGGGGCGGTTTGCGGAAGCGGGGCAGACCATGCAGCTCCCGCAGCAAATCCTCCAATCGCTCGGCGTAAAGCAGGTCGTCGCGGAAGTCGAGCCAGAGACGGGGGCCCAGGAAATCGGGTAGGAGCGGTTCGCTTGGGTTATCGCGCACCAGGGGGATGAACTTCACCGTGTCGGTGGAGCGGGCCACATGGCTGGTCACGATCATGCCCTCATAGCCCGCGCCCCCCTTGCGTTGTTCCGCCTTGCGCACATAGTTGCTGGAGCACACCATCAACACCCGTTCGGCTTCTCGGATCCCCGCCTCCATGAAGGCCACCAGATCGGCACCGTGCCGCAGATCCCATTCATCCAGGGTGGCGTCCACACCCTGGCCGCGCAGATCCTCCGCCAGCTTGCGCACCCAGGCCTTATGGGCGGCTGAGTCGTGGGAATAGGAGAGGAACACCGAAGGGTTGGTCATGGCCAGCCGTTTCGGCCGATGGCACCACTGGCCCCGATCGTATGACCCACACCAGGCAAAAGTGAGCATTCGGCCACCCTTGGCCTGAGTCAAAATCTATTTGCATAGATAATTCAGCCCTGGTTGCCCGCTAAGCAACCGCAGTGCTGCTCATCCCATATGAACGCTGGCGCATGTAGGCCAGCTCCGCAAAGCATGGCGTCGACGCAGCAGCATCCCTCGGAGTGTGGCGACTCGGGCGGAATCAGCCGAAATTCCCATAGCAAAGGCGGTAGTCTGCTTGCGCAAATCCTACACACAAGAGCGATCATGGCCGCTGCTAATATCGCATCCAGGCTGATTTCATTTATATCAACACCAAGAGCAGGCACTTCTGCCCGCCAGCAAGAATCCCCCATCAGGCAAGCGCCTGGGTAGACAATCTAAGGGCCCAATAATAAATGCTGAGCACAGGCAACAGCCGCTTGCCAATCGAGACCGCTGCGCCTCTTTTTGTCTGGCTTTTAGTGTGACTATGGAGTTTGCCAAGGCCCCATGAGACGGCAGGCAGGGTAGGCAATACTTCTGGACCAGCTAGACTCATTTGCGTGCCTTCCTATAGACAACGCTGATAGGCACCGTCATCGTTCATCCACGACCGCCAGGCTGGTGAGTGGCTCCCCGCAGAATCGTGCAGATCTGTTTAGGAGTTCGCTGAAAAACCCGGCCATCTCTGCGATAATGGGTCAGCTGCCCACTGGTTGATGCGAGGCCAACAGGAGCGCAGTGGCTCCTTGTTCTCCTACGTCTCGATCGAAGAGCGGATCCCGACCA
>JBIKWK010000068.1:0-14981 GCA_044356375.1 Prochlorococcaceae cyanobacterium
TGAGACCTACGGCCTACCAGCCGCTGCACCACAAGTACAGGCCCCAGCGCCTCGATCAGCTGGTGGGCCAGGAGGCGATTGCGGCCACGCTTGGCCAGGCCCTGCGCAGCGGTCGGATTGCGCCGGCCTATTTATTCAGCGGCCCCCGCGGCACCGGCAAAACCTCCAGCGCCCGCATCCTGGCCCGCTCGCTCAACTGCCTTGCCAGCGACGGGCCCACCCCAGAGCCCTGCGGCGTCTGTGATCTCTGCCGCGCCATCGCTTCTGGCACGGCCCTAGATGTGATCGAGATCGACGCCGCCTCCAACACCGGCGTTGACAACATCCGCGAACTGATCGAGCGCTCCCGCTTTGCGCCGGTGCAGGCCCGCTGGAAGGTGTATGTGGTGGACGAGTGCCACATGCTCTCCACGGCGGCCTTCAACGCCCTGCTCAAAACCCTGGAGGAGCCGCCGCCACGGGTGGTGTTCGTGCTGGCCACCACCGACCCGCAGCGGGTGCTGGCCACGATTTTGAGCCGCTGTCAGCGCTTTGACTTCCGCCGCATCCCCCTGGCGGCCCTCGAACAACACCTCACCTGGATCGCCGAACAGGAGCAGATCGGCATCACCCCAGAGGCGCTGCACGTGGTGGCCCAAAGGGCCCAGGGGGGGCTGCGGGATGCCGAGAGCCTGCTGGATCAACTCAGCCTGCTGCCGGCGCCGGTGGAGGCGGAAGCCGTGTGGGATCTGCTCGGGGCGGTGCCGGAGCAGGAATTGCTGGCTCTGGCCGCTGCCCTGGCGGCCCAGCAGCCCCTGGAGCTATTGGAGTCCTGCCGCACCCTGCTGGAAAGGGGCCGCGAACCAACGGCGGTGCTGCAGGGATTGGCGGGTCTGCTGCGGGATCTGGTGCTGGCCGGCGTGGCGCCAGATCGGCTGGAGCTCAGTGGTTTTTCGCCCCAGTTCCGCGGCCAGCTGCCGGAGTTGGCCCAGCGCATCGGCACCCCCCAGCTGCTGCGCTGGCAGGCCCAGCTCAAGGGCAGCGAACAGCAGCTGCGCCAGAGCATCAATCCCCGCCTCTGGCTGGAGGTGCTGCTGCTGGGGCTGCTGGCCGAACCGCCGCGGCAAGTCGCCCCGGCGGCGGTTGCGGTTGCGGCGGCGGCGCATGTACCAGCCCCGGCTAGGGCCCAGGCCTCTGCTCCGGTGCCCTTTGCCGCTGCTGCTGCTGGCACCGCCCCTGCCGCTGCATCTCCTGCCGCCGCATCTTCCGCAGCCGCAGCGGTGGTTTTGCCTCGATTGGCGTCAGGGGCCGCGGCTCGCTCGGCGCCGGCCGGGGCCCCCCATCCACCCACCGGCCAGCCGTTGGGGGCTGGCGCTGGCGAGCGCTCCCTGCCGGAGTTGTGGCAGCAGATTCTGGCCGGCCTGGAGTTGCCTTCTACGCGGATGCTGCTATCCCAGCAGGCCCAATTGGTGCGGCTAGACGACCAGCGCGCCGTGGTGCGGGTGGCCGGCAACTGGATGGCCATGGTGCAGAGCCGCCTGCCGCTGCTGCAGAAAGCCATGGACAGGGCCCTGGGCGGCCAGCGTCAACTGGTGCTGGAGGGTGGTGAGGGTATGGCCAGTCAGCGAGTCCCCCCGGCCGCGCCGCCCAGCCATGCCGGCTCATTTAGTAGTGCTGGATTATCTAGCAATGCAGGGTTGTCTAGCAATGCTGGTTTGCCTGGCAATGCTTTGGTGAGTAGCCCTCCGGTTGTTCCCGCTAACGCGGTGACTCCAGCTAACGCAGGTGTTTCTGGCCATGCAGTTGCCTCAGCTAACGCAGCTGCCCCAGCTAACGCGGTGGCTCCAGCTATATCAGTTGTCTCTGGCCATGTTGCGCAGCCCGGTGCTGCGGGTGCCGATTCCGCCCATGGCGGCAGGGCGAGTGCTTATCAGGCCAGCCCCGCGCTGGTGCCGCTCCAGTCGCCTCCCCCGCCGAGTTCGGCCGCTGTACCAGTGCCTGTCGTATCAGAAGCACGAGTGTCGGCTCCTGTTGCTTCTGCGCCTGCAGCGTTGGCCGTGGCGGAGCCGGGGCCGGTGCCAGCTGCTGTTGGTCGTCCGGAGGCGATCCAGGAGAAGGCCCAGCGCCTGGCGGAATTTTTTAATGGTGAAGTGATCAGCCTTGATGATCCGATCGACGGCAGCTTGGCGGCCCCCATCGCCCCTACCGCCGACGATTTTGATAGCGGCAGCATTGCGGAGTTGGAGGATGATGGTTAGCCTGCCGCCCCCTTAAGTTTATTGCAAATCTCGAGTCAGCTTTCAACTGTTACGCGCTTGCCTGATTTGGATTCCTGCTCACTGTTGAGAGGTAGCAAGACGCTAATTTTCGTCCGATTCTTTGGTGTTATTATGGTGCGAAATTGCGTCATTTAACGTCATCACCATCTTTTGGCCTTGTTGGTGCAACTCCTCCAGTCAGGCGCCAGTCACCGGGCTAAAGTTGAGCAAGGCCAGCTGGGTTGGGGTGGTCATGCGGGTGAACGGGGAGAAGATCATGCGGTTTATGGTTGGAGGTAGTGGGTAAATATCTAGGAGGTCAGCGACTCAGCCCAGGTCCACGGATTCGAGCGGCATCCGGCTGCGCATTAGTGGATCAGCATCAATCGTTCAAGCGGCGATCTAGCTGTGCTTGGCAGCCTCGCGTTCCATCATTTCTTCGAGCACCTCGTCATGGAAATTCTCCTTATGGCGGAGCAGCTTGATAGCGATGTGATTGATCTCGTAGGCGCTGGTGACTATTTTTTTGATCAGATATATAGCCTTCTTATCCCCTGATCGAGGTGCCACACCATCGATCCAGTGCGTTCAACCAAGATCCCATGCACTGCAGTTGATCTTATCCCTGGATGCAATAGACAGTCCCGCTTCAAAGCAGTGCCTCGAAGGCCTGAAGCAGTCGATCTCGCTGCTGCAGCTGGCTTGACAGCGCCTTTTGTAGGTCATCTGCATCCTGATGCAAGTGGGTGAGCTGCCCCTTAATCTTCTGCAGAGGCCCCTCAAGGGCGGTGACGTGCCTCATAGTCTGAGGATCAAGACAATCCTCCAGCTGTAGCTGCCAGCAGCGCCCGATCAGTTGGGTGCGTTGCTGCTTGATCAGCTGATCCAGATGTCTTCTCAGGCGAGATTGAAGACCCTTGCCGATCCCAGGTAAGTCTGTGACTCGGTCGATGTGGTAGCGCAGCTGTTCACCGTCGAACAACCTATGGCTCTCCAGTGTTGCCATTCGACCCTCACCAAAACCCTCGATCTGCCAGGAGCGGATCTTTTGCTGCTTCAACCAGTTGTTCAACCAGCGTTCCTCCTGTTGGGCCACGACGTGTTGCAGCATGGCAGTGCTCATAGCCACCGGATCCTGAAGCCTTCCGGAATGAACTAGAAGCGTTGTGCCAAGACCTTTTAGTTGTTGGAGCAGATCCTGCTGGCGGCGCCTGATGCGGCCGACGGTATCGCTGATACCTTTGGCTGTGGAATCTGCAAACTCAATCAGCTTAAATAGAGCGGCCCGTCGCTGAGCACCCCTGCCCAAACCCAACGTCTGTCCCAGCCTGTGGCGGAGCGAATTCATGCGTTTTTCGAGGCTGGGCTGATCGATGAGACAGCTGGGTGATCCACCCTTGCTCATGATGTCAGCCAGGATGCGTTCCAATTCGAGCAATTGATCCTCCACTTCAGTCTTGAGCTGCAGGAGCCGCCGTCTTCGTTGATGGTGAGCCAGGAGTTGTTGATAAATGCCGGAATAGCGGTTCAGAAGGGTTTGGGCATCGGCCTTTGGCACTGAATTAAGATGATGTGGTATTGCTGAGCTGGCGGAAGACTTTCTTGCTGCGGTCGGTTTGGCTGCCGGGTTGGCGAAGTTGCTGATCGGCTGACCGCTGCGATTGTCCACCCCACACCACAGACACGCTTGCCCGCGGGGGTGATGGTGTAAAGCATTCTTGCTACAAGGCACCACTTGGGCATAGAGCTCCCGCAGCAGCTGAACCCATTCATCTGCCGATGGTCGCAGGCCGCTCGTGGACAAGTTCTGTTGGCCCGAGAAGCAGCGGCGAAAGGCGTGATCAATAGACAAGGAGATTTCTTTGGGAGCTGGCCTGTAGGGACCCGGTCGCAAACCAGCCAAGGGCACTGGACCATGGGGGTAGAGGCCACGGCGAATCTTGGTCGTCACATCAAGATCAGGTTCAGCGCTGTTGATCGCATTGTCGTAGGGGTGGTCGTGAAGTAAAAGCTGGTAGATTAATACTGCCAGTGAGAATGAATCCGAAGTGACCTCGCGCCAGGTGCTTCGAAAATCGCATCCGATGAGTTCCGGGGCCGTATAAGGCGGGCGGCTGACCGGGCAGTGAAAACGCAGGCCTCCAGGCGCCTCCAACTGGAAGCTGTCGGTATCGAGCACCGTGGCACGCCAGGTCTTGCTTCCATTGGACGCCAGCGCTTGTTCGAACACCACGTTTTCAGGGTTGAGATCACCGATCACCACACCATGACGGTGCAAATGAGCCACTGATTCCGCCAGACGCAGCGCGGCCAGTACAGCGTCCTTCCAGGTATAGCGCTTAAGGCGCCCGATCTCCTCGAAGTTGAACAGGCGTGCCGCAGAAATGCTTTTCTCTACGTCGACGTAGCGCATGGCGTAGCCCACCAAGAGACCTCGGCTACTTTTGTGGACTTCATACAGCAAATAGCGCGGCAACGTAGCCATCGATCCACAACTGCTCTCGAGTGCTTGTAGGGCTCTGAACTTGTCGTCATCCACCTGTTGCATCAGCTTCACCGCCATAATCTGGTTGCCCAGCTGGCAGCGATATACCTGCCCTTGACCGCCTACGCCGATGCGGGCTTGGCCAGAACGATTTATCACCAGCTTGCTGCCAGTGTCGGTCAGGAAAACTTCATTCATGGCTATCTGCTGGCGATCACCAGGGTTCGATCGTCATCACTGAGCTCACGGATGCCATCATCCGCCAGAGAAGCCGCCAGCCAGGCTGGATAGTCCCGCGAGCCCGCTCTCTGGCGGTGCTGCTCAATCACCAGATCGGCCAGGGGGCCATTTGGCCTGAGTATCTTTGGCGCACCAGGCTCAGGTGCCAGAAAGGCAGCTTCAAGGCCATCTGAGAAGCCAATCACCGCCTCTACTTGGTGTGTTGGTGTCCACCAAAGGTCAATGGCATCAGCCTTGGTGTCAGGCCTGAGGAATGTGGTCTGGTTCGCAAATTCGCCCTTAGCCGGCGGCAGAGGGGCCTCCCAGCGCCCCCCTCGCTTGACCAGCAGGGTGGAGTCGCCCACCTGGGCTACAAGCAATAGCTGACGATCCCACAGGCAGGCCAGCACGGTGTGATTCACCACCGGCGTACGCCCTCGTGCATGGAGGAAGGCAGCACGGAAGCGAGCCTGCATAGAGCTCATACGCAGGTCCTGGTCTGGGTGTCGGCGCAGGTCCCGACGAAGAGACCTCAGCGCGCACCACGCTGCCCGTGCACCAATACCCGCTCCCCGGGCAATAGCGTTGCTACCACCGGCGCCGTCGCAAATCACAAAGCCACTGGCAACCCATTGTGTTTGTGCAAGAAAGAGGGCATCACAGCAGGGCTCATGGCGTGCGGCGTGTCCTTCTCCGCGGTGCCAAGCACCGAAGAACCGGGGAGGCCTTCTCTCAGCCCGGCTCACAGCACCCAGCCGTCATAGTTACCATCGCCCACTGCAGGATCCACAAGCTGCACCTTCTGCCCTGGCGCGGACTGGGACACCCTGCTCAGGCTTCCGGAGAGCCACAGGAACATGTCTTCGAACTTCAGTTTGTCTAGATCAAGGCAACGCCCCTTGAAGGGTCGGCTCAACTGGTTGAGCACCTCTCTTCCGCCGGGGTTGAGTTGCACGCCGACAGTGAAGAGAATAAATTTTTGCTCTGCTGCCGCAAGCTCCAAGGGCTGCAGCAACTCCTTGTAGCTGTCGGATTGGTATCCATTGGCGTCAGTGGGCTCACCGTCTGTGATCAGGAAGATCCAGGGGCGGTAGCAGCTGATGCCGTGCTCGACATACATCCTTTTGCGCTCCGTGACCTTGACCATGGCCAGCTCGAGCGCTTCTTTCATGGGTGTAACGCCACCGGCCTTGAAATTGATCTCGTTCATCTCCCGAAGCGGGGCGAACTCGCTCTGCACCTGGACAGGCCCGAAGGTGATCACACAGATCTCAACGCTCTGGGCGGCCATCTGGTTGCGGAGAATATCCTCCCGGAAGGCCTTGAAGCCGGCATTGAGTAGGCGAATTTTCTCATCATCCATGGAACTGGATGTGTCGAGCAGCAGTACGCAGGGGGTACGACGGTGGCGGTTGGCCAAAAGGCTGCGGGCCTCGGGATTAGCGAAAAGCACAGTGTTCTCGTGGTGATGCTGGCAGCATGCCAGTTTTTTAGGCTGATCAATGCAGGATCGTGCGAACGAGTTCAGCAGACCATGTGAACACTAGTGTCACTCGCCACTGGAGTGACGCGGGCCCGGAAACGGTGACTGACAGCGAAGATAATGTCCTGGTGAATAGCCCTGCAGTTGCCCCAGTCCATGCCGGGCAGCCCGGTGCTGCGGCAGCCGATTCCGCCCCTGGTAGCAGGGCGAGTGCTTACCAGGGCAGCCCCGCGCTTCAGCCGCTCCAGTCGCCTCCCCTGCCAAGCTCAGTTGCTGCCCCAGACCCAGACCCAGTCGCGGCAGCACCCCGAGTACCGCATCCTGTCGATTCTGCGTCTTAGGGGTTGGCCATGCCAGGCCGGTGCCAGCTGCTGTTGGTTCGCAGACGCCAGTTCCGTCTGCGGTTAGTCGTCTGGAGGCGATCCAGGAGAAGGCCCAGCGGCTGGCAGAGTTTTTTAACGGTGAAGTGATAAGCCTCGATGATCCGATCGATGGCATTTTGCGATCCCTATCGCCCCTGCCGCCGACGATTTCGATAGCGGCAGTATTACGGAATTGGAGGATGATGGCTAGAGGAGTGGCAGGCTTCGGCGATGGGAGGAATAAGAAATAAGTAAAACCGCCATCTCCCGCCATCTCCTGTATTCCTCTGCATCTGTTTGCTGCCTGCTTGCTAGATTGCGAGGGAAATATAAGTGCTGCCCAGTAATTGATGGGGCATGGTGACATAAAAACCACGATTATCTACGCAAATTGGCTAATTCGTGGTATGCTTGGCGTCGCCAGTCTCTGCGACTTTTTGTAAACTGCGAACATCATGATGAGCCGATCCGCCTAAAATTTTGGTGTAAACTGATGCACACTTGCGAAAGACTTTAGCGACTAGCTTCTGAGCTTTTCTCGACCCAAGATCCGGTATCTTAGTCGGACAACATGCAGTCTAAGGTCATGCTGAGCGCTAAAGATTTCAAATAAGGACTTACCAAATTATCCCAAATTCGGAAACCAAATGATTCATTCAATTAAACTGTCAAACGTGGCATGCTATGTAGATGAAAAAGTTGAAGATTTTACTGGAATAAATGTATTTTGTGGTAAAAATAACACAGGTAAGTCGACTATTCTAAAATCTATTTGTACTGTTAATGGCGATAATTTGGGCTTGTACGCTAGGGCTCTAATTGGCCATGGGGAAATTGAAGTTGATATTACCCATAAGGGCCTTGAGGCGATTGGGGTTCCTGGGGGACGGGGTATCGTAAAATCATTACTTGATAGTGATTATGGATTTCAGCTTCAGATTATTCGCGCAAACGATAAAAATTCGCAGGGATATGTTTCGATGGGGAATGTAGAGCCAAATTGTTTTTTATATCATTCATTCACGAAGAGAAGGGTTGGCGGAATCTCCACCGTCGTTGACATAAATCGAAGTCGTCAGTCGATGGCTAGTCCAGATAACATTAGCTCTAAAATCGATAGAGTTTTGTCAGATCGAGAATATCCCAATCATGATCAATTTAGAGATTGCGTAGTTAAAATATTAGGATTTCCATTGAGTTCTATTATGCATGATGCCGGGAAAATTCCAGGAATCACGATTGATGAAATCAGTAGTATCAGCATTGAGCGAATGGGAGACGGCGTGGTTCAAATTTTATTTTTGCTAGTCGAGTTATTTAATTCGAAGGATAAAATATTCGTCTTGGAGGAAATTGAAAATGATCTTCACCCGAGTTCCATTATTGCGTTGTGCGATTTGATTTCAAAAGCGGAAATGCGCGGAAATCAATTCTTTATTTCAACTCATTCCAATATTGTGATACGGGAATTGGCAAAATGTAATTCAACTTCGATGTATAAAATAATTAGCGAACTAAGCGGAAAAATCCCATCATCTCAGATAATAAAGGCTGATTCGCTTGATGCGAAAATACAACTAATTGAAGAATTGGGGTACGATTGTTATGATATTGGAATGTATAAATTATGGGTAGTATTTGAGGAGTCTTCGGCACAAACATTTTTCCGAGATTATGCATTTAAGTGATTTTTCCCGAGAGTTGCTCCTCTAATTCAAACAATTTCCGCCGGTGGCAAGGATAAAGCTGATGTGACAATGAGTTGTATTGAGAGTATTTTTACGGTTTTTAATTTGGGAAATGTCTTTAAAAATCGTGTCGTTCTTGCGCTAGATGATGGCGATTCCGAGGTTGGAATAGTGAATAAAATAAGGGAAAAGTACGTAATAAAGGGATGGGACGCTATCAACTTCCATAATTTTAGCTTTCATGATTTTGAACAAACTTACCCCGAATGTTTAAGGGATAAATTCAAGAATATCAAAAAACTTAATAAGAAAGAAAAAAGAGCAGGAAAGATGAAACTTTTTCAGGAATTATTGGAATGGATCAAATCGGATGAAACAGTTGCAAGGAATCATTTTGAAAACGTTCTTAAATGCGAAATTAAGTATTTTAGTAATTTTTTAAACAAGATTGATTGTCAATGAGTACGCAAAATCCATAGGATATGTTGGTGTTGAAAGAAATTGCTACAGCGGTATCACTAAAGAACATGCATTTTGGGAAAAGACCAGTTTTAAAAATTGTATTTCATTTTAAGAAGAAGTTTAATAAATCAATGCGCTCAGCAAACGGATGCATCTGGCGGGCTGACATTCGCTGCTGATCTTGAGTGGTAATTCAAGTGATTCTAATGCCTGGGCAGTATCTAATGCAAGCAAGCCTATGCAAAATGCCGACTATCAATTTGGCCCAGACCTATCATCAATTCAAATCGCATCCTTCTGTGAAGCCTGTGAAGCCCCTGAGATCAACAAACAGCTTGATCATTAGTATTTCAGTGTCCCATTGATCACCTTGATAAAATGACAAGAATTTCGGAAGACTTTATCGCTTCGACCATCCAAGCATGGGGATTTGATTGCAGCAAAATTGAGGAGGCAGCTGACAAGAGAGCGGATTTTTTGGTTTCCGATGGCAAACAGTCTTACTTCATCGAGCTAAAGACTAAGTTTGAATCGCCAGAAAGGTCAACTCTTAGATCTGGTCATTTTAATTCAGGGCAAGTCTTTGCTGACGCTTTAGGGCTTGCGCCAACTGCTGCCTACCGATGTATCCTAGCAAAAGCAACAGAGCAACTTGCTTCGATGGCAGCGCACGACACAACTACTTTGAGGATACCTTGGCTTCATTGCGTTGGGCTGCAGGCAAGCGTAGATGCTGAGCGATTCAAGAATCTTTTATTTGGATCGGTGTTTATTTCGGACTGGGGGAATGGAGGCGACGCGAAGACCTGCTATTTCTTTCGACATAGTATTTTCTATAAATACCATCATATCATTGATGCCGCCATCGTCTCCACGGAGCATGATCTATGGCTTTGCATTAATCCTCTTTCGCAAAGACACAAGCAAGTCGACAAGTGCCGGCTCGCTGTCGTTTTGGCTGATGGCAAGATCAATCCCTTTGAATTAGAGTTGGATGATCTTGCTTGGGTTGTCGATGCTAATGTTGATCGCGGGGACGAAAGGGCGGTGCTAAAAAGTGTAGTGAATAAGTACTGTCTTAGTGATCAGACCGAGGTGATGGAGGTGGAAGCTATTTCTGCGGCCAGTGCTATCTAGCATTGCGAAATCGTACATATTCAGAGGGCGGGATGCCCTCGCCACCAACCCTCCCGCCCTCATCCCGATCGCTCCGGCAGCCAGCCTTACCGCCGCCCATCTGGCCCCCGCCCAGAGCTGGCCTGATGCCTGATCGTTGGGTCACATCCGAATCCAGGCCATACTGGGCTTATGGCCCCTGCCACCAACCCCACCACAGATCCCACCACCGAGTTCGCCTCCGCAGGCCTGGTTTCGGCGAGCGGCGCTGGGGAAGCTGGCCAGCAAGCGGCGAAGGCTGTTGCTGGGCGAGGCCGTTTGATCAAGCAGGTGGAGCTGCTGCTGCGTGAGTCGGGCAATTCCGAACCCTTTGATGCCGCCGCCTGGGTGGATCGTTGGTTGCACCGCCCCAACCATGCCCTCGGCGGCGCCGCACCTGAGCTTTACCTGAACACCCCTGCAGGCGAGGCCTTGCTCTCCCGCCTGATCGGTGCGATGGCGGCTGGCTCCTACCTGTGATGCGGCGGCGGTGAGCGAGGTGATCAGCAGCTGGCGCATCGCCAGCCAGGGCCGCACCTGTAGGGCGAACGACCTCAGCGGCAACGGCTCCGCCCTGTATCCAGGGCGCTGGAATTCTCGTGATCAGCCGATTGTCTATAGCTCCAGCTCGATCGCCTTGGCTTGCCTGGAAACGGTGGTGCATCTGGCCGGCGATGATCCGCTGCCGTTCAATCGCCAACTGGTGCGGATCACCATCCCTAGCCACCACTGGCGGCAGCGCAAGATTTTTGTGAAGGAGGAGCTCAGCGGCTGGGGCCTTCCCCCTACCCCTGAGAACGCCAAAGATTGGCTTGCGGCCACCCGGGCCTGGGGCGATGCCTGGCTGTTGAGCGGCGAATCGCTGCTCGCCGAGGTGCCTTCGGTGATCGTGCCGGAGGAAACCAACCTGCTGCTCAATCCACGCCACCCTGCCCACGGAGAGCTGGTGTCCGATATTGTGCGCCCCTGGGTTTACGACGCCCGGCTGCTGCCCACTGCCCGAGTCGGCACCCCCCAAGCGGGCCCGCCCTGGCAGGATCCCCTCGGCGCTGAGCTGGCCCTGGAGATGGTGCCGATCCCGGCTGGGGAGTTTCTGATGGGCTCCCCTGACGATGAACCAGAGCGGGATGACGATGAAGGCCCCCAGCATCGGGTGCGCCTGGCGCACTTCTCATTGGCCCGCACGCCGATCACCCAGGCCCAGTGGCGACAAGTGGCGCGCTGGCAGCCGGCGGCCGGAGACCCTCCCTGGGAACGGGAATTGGATCCAGACCCTTCTTTCTTCCAAGGCGATTTACCCCAGGACGATCGGCGGCCCGTGGAGCAAGTGAACTGGTTTGATGCCCAGGAATTTTGCCGCCGCCTGAGCAGGCGTACGGGCAAGACTTATACATTGCCCAGTGAATCCCAGTGGGAATATGCCTGCCGAGCGGGGACCACCACGCCCTATGCCTTTGGGGCCACCATCAGCCAGCGGCAGGCGAATTGTGGCAGTTCAGGCACCACAGAAGTGGGTAGTTTTCCTGCCAATGTCTGGGGGCTGCACGATATGCACGGTAATGTGTGGGAATGGTGCGCTGATCACTGGCATACAAGCTATCTTGGCGCTCCCGATGATGGTAGTTCTTGGATTGATCCGAACGCAGATGAGTATGAGATGAGGCTGCTGCGCGGCGGCTCGTGGTACTTCAACCCCGGGTTCTGCCGCTCGGCTTACCGCATCTACAACCACCCGGTCAACCAGCACTTCTTTGTGGGGTTCCGCGTCTGTTGCCTCCCCCAGGACTAAATTCTTTACCCTTAAACTCTTTAATTCTTTACCTTTGGCTGTTGGTTGCTGGCTGTTGCGGCTGGCGCCGCAGGCGCCTCGATTTTTTACATCTCTCGGTGGGGTTCCGTTCGCTGGATCAGCTCCACCGCCAGTCCCACCTACTGGCCGGCGGCGGCAAGGCCTTTGTCCATGGTGGCGGGTGATGTTCTCACCCGCCGGCATACCGCCAGGTGGAGGGCATCACCGGCCCGCAATGGTGCTCCGCTGGCATCGCAGAGTTTGGCGGCCGCTTCTAATTCAGCTGTCTCCATCGCCACCAGCTCCAACCGCAAGCTGCGGAACTTTTCGAACATGGTGAGAGCGGCCCGTCGCTCCTGGTGGCTGATCCTGCCTAGCCGCTAGGCCATCACTAGCGGACATTGCGGCGCAGCTCAGCCATAAAGGTGCCGGCATCAGGCCCTTCATGCATCGGTTGCGCGTCGGTGAATTGGCATAGCTCCTGTGGATCGAAGCCGTCGGCAGGGCGTGTTGGTTCGGCCACGATCCTGGCGATGGCCACACCCCGCCGCGTGATCACCACCTCTTCGCCGGCTTCCGCCTGGGCCAGCACGGCAGAAAACTGGGCCTTTGCCGCCGCCACGCTGATTCGGCGCATCAGGGGGCCTGCGGAGTTGGTCATCTCACCAAAGTAAGTGGTGGATTGTTTTCCGGGCAGCCTTGATGCGAGCAGAAAAACGCCGGTCGCCTGATCTGCGCGGTCCAGCCCGGCTAGGCCGAGGTGGGGGTGCCGGGGGAAGTACACCACTCGCGGGGATGTCAGCGGCAGACCCTCCCCGCGCCGCTGGGTTCGCCGCTCCGTTCCGTTCACCACAGCCCCATTTCTTCATTTCCCCATAGCCTGAGATCACCCCTGCCGCAGGGCTCCCCATGCTCACCCTGCCCCGCACGCTTACCCTCACGCCTTCCCAGTTCGCGGAGGTGTGTGCCGCCAATCCGGAGGCGGTGCTTGAGCTGGATGCCGACGGCACGCTGATCGAGATGACACCCACCGGCGGCAGTACCAGTGCAAGGAACTCAGCGCTGCTGTTTCAGCTGCAGGCCTGGGCCCGCACCACCGGCGACTGGATCGTGTTCGACAGTTCCGGTGGCTTCCGGCTTCCGGATGGTTCCGTGCGCAGCCCCGACGCCAGCCTGGTGCGGCTTGATCGTTGGCTTGCCCTGAGCGAGGCGGAGCGCGATGGCTTTCCGCCCCTCTGCCCTGATCTGGTGGTGGAATTGGCCCGCCCTTCCGATGAACCGCAGGCCTTGCGCCGCAAGCTGGCCGCCCATATGGCCAACGGTGCCCGGCTCGGCTGGCTGCTGCTGCCGCTCTCCCTCAGCGTGGAGGTGTGGACCCCCGAGTCAGCGGCTGGGGCGTCGATCCCGGCCCGGGTGCTCGCTGCTGGTCAACCGCTGGAGGCGGGCCAGCAGTTTCCGGGGCTGAGCATCGATTTAGCCGAAATCTGGGGGGTCTGAGGGCAGGCCAGCTTGATTGCTCTGGTCTGCCTGGAAACGGTGGGGCATTTGGCCGGCGATTGGCGGCAAGTTCTCAGGACTGGATCAGCTCCACCGCCAGTCCCACCTCCTGGCCGGCGGCAAGACCTCTGCCCATGGTGGCTAGCGATCCCGCGCCCTGGGGGTTCTAGGCTCCCGGATTATTAGAGGCACAAGGAGTGAGGTGTCCAGGTAGTACGCCATTAATAGCGGACATCGCGGCGCAGCTCAGCCATAAAGGTGCCGGCATCAGGCCCTTCATGCATCGGTTGCGCGTCGGTGAATTGGAATAGCTCCTGTAGATCGAATCCGTCGGCAGGGCGTGTTGGTTCGGCCACGATCCTGGCGATGGCCACACCCCGCCGCGTGATCACCAGCTCTTCGCCGGCTTCCACCTGGGCCAGCAGAGCAGCACCAGTGTCCTGGCGACCGTTGCAAAGCACCCTTGAGGCGCCGAAACGGTATAGATTCAGCTCATAATGGATTTTGAGTTCGATCCCACCAAGAGCGACGCCAACCTGCGCAAGCACGGCATCGACTTCCAGGCCGCCCAGGCCCTCTGGCGGGATCCGGCCCTGCTGGAAATCCCGGCACGAACCAGCGGTGAATCCCGCCCCGAGGAGGTGCAGCTCTATGAACAGTTCTGAGTTCGATCGACGCTTCGAAGACGGCGAGTCAGTGATCGATGCGCTCGACCTGTCCGCCGCCCGCCGGCCCCGGCTGGATCAGAGGCGCGTCAACGTCGACTTCCCGCTCTGGATGGTCGAGCAGCTCGACCTGGAGGCGTCTCGGCTGGGGGTGACGCGCCAGTCGATAATCAAGGTTTGGCTGGCGGAACGCCTCGAACGCCGCAGGGATCCTGCCGAGTCCGCGGTCGCTGAACCGACATCGTTCTGAGCTGCCCGAGGCCGCAGTAACCATTCGGCTGCTTCTGCTTCCGGTTGCCCTATGGCATTTTCCCGGATCAGCCACGATTTAGCTGTGATGGCAGGTTGAGAGTGGTCTGCGGCAGAAATACAGGCTTGTTGTGCTGCACTAGGGCGAGGAGCTCGGCTTCTCGCCCAGCGATTGGCGGCAGGGCGTGGGTGGCGAAACCCATGCCCATCATTCAAAAAAGCCCATCATTCAGAAAAGTCCAACATTCACATTGTGAAAGCTGACGATCACATCGTTGAAATCCTTGTCGCTGCTGCTTAAGACTGTGGATATATCCTCGAACCCCAGCACCATCTTGTTGGCCTCCGAACCGAGGCTAACCATCTGGATGGCAGCACCGGGATTAGCAGCGGCGAAGGAGGAGAAGATCGTGGAGCGCTCGCCATTCTGCAGCAGCAGCATGCCGTAGGAGAGGTTGGTGTCGATGGGGAGGTCGGTGAACGATTTCGATTCGCCATAGGCCGGCAGCCGCTTGTAATCGAGCAGCAGACCATCGACCTCGGCCCGATATAGAGCCGCCTCCTGCTCGGTGTCAACTACATTGGCGTTCGCGTTGACTCGTCAATCCTGTTACTCCTAGTGTGTTTGTTGACTCATTTGGAATGTTCCTTTTGTGGAGCGCTCGGCATCGGCTGATCGCAGAGCCCAGC
>JBIKWK010000069.1:0-14810 GCA_044356375.1 Prochlorococcaceae cyanobacterium
GGAAGTGCATGGAGCCCGGGCGCGAAAACCGACCGCGGCGGCCGGTGCTGGGGGCCATTGTGGGCGGCGATGGGCTCAGGGGGCTCAGGCCACCAGCTGCAGCATGCCCATCTGGCCGGCCGCCAGCTG
Organism: Prochlorococcaceae cyanobacterium; assembly: GCA_044356375.1. Lineage (GTDB taxonomy): Bacteria > Cyanobacteriota > Cyanobacteriia > PCC-6307 > Cyanobiaceae > UBA5018. The sequence goes on from JBIKWK010000069.1 coordinate 130, forward strand.
CCGGTGGCTGGCGTGACTGAAGCCGGCGGCGGCGGCCAGCCGCTCCTGTTCAGGCCCGCTGGGGAAGCGGAGCAAGCTCTGCTCCAGATAGGCGTACTGCTCTGGCAGCCCGAATAGCCGGGCGGTGGGCACCACCAGCAAGCGCAGGTACTGCCGTTGAAAAAATGCCGTTCCACTGGCCGGCGGCGGCCGGTTGAAATCGAGTACGGCGGCCCTGCCTCCGGGTCGCAGCACCCGATGCAGCTCCCTGAGGCCGGCGGCGGCATCGCCGAGGTTGCGCAGGCCATAGGCCATCACGGCGCCATCGATGCTGGCCGCCGCCAGGCCGGTGGCCAGGGCATCGCCCCGCTGCCAGCCCAGGGACAGCCAGGGCCGCCGCTCCGAGCGCCGCAGGGCCAAAGCCAGGGGCGCCGCCGCCACGTCCATGCCCAACACATGGCCGCCGGGCCTCACCTTCTCGGCCAGCACCAGGGCCAGATCGCCGGTGCCACAGCAGAGATCCAGCAGCTTTTGACCGGGCTCGGGGTGCAGCCAGAGAATCGCCTCGCGCTTCCAGAGCCGATGCAGCCCCAGGCTCAGCAGGTCGTTGAGCAGGTCGTATCGGGGGGCGATGGCCTCGAACAGCTGCCGCACGGCGGCTGGATCGCCGGGCCTAGAGCTGCCCATCCCAGGGCAAGACGATGGAATCCAAACTGACGCCAATGTTGGGCGGCAACAGCATCGCCCGGCTGGTGAGCCGATCGGCGCTGGTGAGGGTGAGCACCATCACCGTCGCCAGGCCAACGGCGGCGGAGCACACCATGCAGCCCGCCAACATCAGCGAAAATTCGCGGCGGTCCGTGGCGGCCTGCATCAGCTGCAGGGCCCAGGCCACGAGGGCGACCACGGCCGAGACCATCGCCAGGGCGATGGCCGTAGCCAGAAATGGGGGGAGGGCGTAAAAAAATGACACGGAACAGCTCAACCGTGCGGGGATTTGATTGGGGACAGGGGAGGCGACCGCAGCCGGCAGCCAAATTGCCGTTATGAGATCAATGTAACGGTCCTTTACAGAGGCTGCGATTTGTTCATGATTTCCAGGGGGCGCAGGTGCAGGCCGCGCCCCAGCAGCTCTGTTTTGATCTCCTCCACGGTCAGCACCCGGTCGTGCAGCAGGGAGGCCAGCAGGGCCGCCGAAGCGCTGCCGCCCTCGGGGCCAGGCGCCAGGGCCTCGGCGATGTGGTCGATGCAACCGGCGCCACCTGAGGCGATCACCGGCACCTCCACGGCCTCGGCCACCGCCCGGGTCAGGGCCAGGTCGTAGCCCGCCTGGGTGCCATCGCCATCCATCGAGGTGAGCAGGATTTCCCCGGCGCCCAGCGCCACCGCCCGTTGGGCCCAGGCCACCGCATCGAGGCCGGTGTTCTCGCGGCCCCCCTTCACAAAGACGTCCCAGCCCGCCGCCTTTTCACCTGCACCATTTGCATCTGCCCCATTTCCATCTGCCGCTTTTTCGTCGCTCCCCAAGCGATCAAGCCCCGGGCCAGGGCGACGCCGGGCATCGATGGCCACCACGATGCACTGGCAGCCGAAGCGTTCGGCCCCCCGGCTCACCAGCTGGGGATCGCGCACGGCGGCGGAGTTGAGGCTGATCTTGTCGGCGCCGGCCCGCAACAGCTCGGTGATGCCCTCCACGCTGCCGATGCCGCCGCCCACCGTGAATGGAATCGTCACCGCCTCGGCGGTGCGTCGCACCAGATCCACCAGCGTGGCGCGGCCCTGGTGGCTGGCGGCGATGTCCAGAAACACCAGCTCGTCGGCCCCGGAGGCGCTGTAAAGACAGGCCAGTTCCACCGGGTCCCCGGCATCGCGCAGGCCCACGAAATTCACCCCCTTCACCACCCGTCCATCGGCCACGTCCAGGCAGGGAATGATGCGTTTGGCAACCATGGCGATGGGCCGGGGGGCAATGGGGGGGAGGGGCAGTGGACTTGGAGGGGCTCGGGGCGGAGGGGCTCCGGCTGAGGGGCGCGGAGCAAAGGGCTCCGGCTGAGGGCTCCTATTGAGGGCGAGTGAACCATCGCCGGGGCAGATACCAGGATGGGCGCTGTTAGGGTTGCGCCACTTTTTCGGGTCGCGCCGACCATGTCCCAGGCTGGCACTTCAGAGGCCGTTGAGATCGGTTCGAAGGTGCGGATCACTCGGGTGCGCGACCGCATTCCCGCCGACCTCGTCGATGTGCTCAAAGCCGATCCCTCCGGCGTGGTCAAGGGTTTTCGCACCGTTGATGGCCAGGGGATCGGCGTGGTAGTGCAGCTGAGCGGCAACCAGACCGCCTGGTTCTTCGAAGACGAAATCGCCCTCGCCTGAGGCCCCCTTGAGCCCTAGCCCCAATTCCGAAGCCAGCTCGGGCGGTGCCGCCCGGCAATTGCTTGGCATGAAAGGTGCCAGCGGCACCACCAACATCTGGAAGATCCGGCTGCAGCTGATGAAGCCGGTCACCTGGATCCCCCTGATCTGGGGAGTGCTGTGTGGAGCCGCCGCCTCCGGCAACTTCCATTGGCGGCCCGCAGAGGTGGCCGCCTCGATCGCCTGCATGTTGATGAGCGGCCCCCTGCTGGCCGGCTACACCCAAACCATCAACGACTACTACGACCGCGACATCGACGCGATCAACGAGCCCTACAGGCCGATTCCCTCCGGTGCCATTCCGCTCTGGCAGGTGAAATTGCAGGTGCGGGTGCTGCTGTTGGCGGGCCTGGCGGTGGCCTACGGCCTCGACCTCTGGGCCGGCCATGACACGCCGGTGCTGTTGTTGCTGGCCCTGGGCGGCTCCTTTGTGAGCTTCATCTATTCGGCCCCGCCCCTAAAGCTCAAGCAAAACGGCTGGCTGGGCAACTACGCCCTGGGGGCCAGCTATATCGCCCTGCCCTGGTGGGCGGGCCAGGCCCTGTTTGGCCAGCTCACCTGGACCACCGCCCTGCTCACCCTCGCCTATTCCCTGGCGGGCCTGGGTATCGCGGTTGTGAACGATTTCAAGAGCGTCGAGGGTGACAGAGCCCTGGGGCTGCAATCTCTGCCGGTGGCCTTTGGCATCACCCGGGCCAGTTGGATCAGCGCCGCCATGATCGATTTTTTCCAGCTGGCCATGGTGGCCGTATTGATCGCCATCGGTCAGAATTTCGCCGCGGTGTTGTTGGTGTTGTTGATCGTGCCCCAGATCACCTTCCAGGACATCTGGCTACTGCGGGATCCGGTGGCCTTCGATGTGAAGTACCAGGCCAGTGCCCAGCCGTTTTTGGTGCTGGGGATGCTGGTGACAGCCCTGGCCATCGGCCACAGCGAACTGGCCATCGGCCATAGCGGCTTGGTGGCCTGAATTTGAGCCGGCTGGTTAGACGCCACCCGCTGCGCAGCGGCCTGCTGGCCCTCGCCATCGGCAGCGGCGTGGCCCTTGCTCAGGCTGGCCTGGTGGCCGCCATCGACAGCCAGCTGCCCGACGGCCGCCGGATCAGCAGTTTCAATCGCCCCGGCACCCTGACGATCCTCTCGGCCGATGGCCAGGTGGTGCAGACGATCGGCCCGGCCAGCCGCGACAAGTTGAGCGGCGGCCAGGTGCCGGAGCTGGTGGCCCAGGCCTTCATCGCCGCGGAAGACCGCCGCTTCTACCAACACGCGGGCATCGATGTCACGGGCATTTTGCGGGCCATGCTGCGCAACCTCCGCCAGGGCTCGGTGGAGGAAGGCGCCAGCACGATCACCCAACAGTTGGCCCGCACCGTATTTCTCAGCCAGGACCGCACCATCCTGCGCAAACTCAAAGAAGCCGCCCTGGCGGGCAAGTTGGAGCGCCAGCTCAGCAAGCGGCAGATCCTCACCGAGTACCTCAATGTGGTGTATCTCGGCTCCAGTGCCTATGGCTTATCTGACGCCGCCTGGATCTACTTCTCGAAGACCCCAGACCAACTAAATCTGGCGGAGACGGCTCTAATTGCCGGCCTACCGCCGGCCCCATCGGTGTATTCGCCCCTGGTGAATCCAGATCTGGCCCTGCAGAGACGGGCCATCGTTTTGCGCCGCATGGAGGAGGCTGGCTTCATCACCGCCAGCGCAGAGGCCCAGGCCCAGGCCACGCCCCTGGCCCTCAAGCCGGCCGAACCCAAGTATTGGGAAAGTCGCGCACCCTACTTCAGCAGTTGGGTGCAGCAGGAATTGCCGAAACTGCTATCTCCAGAGCAGCTGGAAGTGGGCGGTATTACAGTGCGCAGCAGCGTCAATCTGGCCTGGCAGGAGCAGGCCCAGAAAGCCATTGACACCTACGCCACGGGCCAGATGCAGGGTGCTCTGGTGGCGATGGAGCCGGGCACTGGCCTGGTGCGGGCGATGGTGGGCGGCAAGGATTTTGCGATCAGCCAGTTCAACCGGGCCGCCCAAGCCCTGCGCTCCCCGGGCTCCACCTTCAAGCTGTTCGTATATTTAACTGCCCTGCAGGAGGGTATGCGGCCCGAGCGCATCTTGGTGGATTCGCCCCGCTGTTTTCGCGGCTACTGCCCCCGCAATTTCGGTAATCGATATTTCGGGGCGGTGTCGATGGTGAGGGCGTTGCAAAATTCGCTCAACACCGTGGCGGTGCAGCTGCTGCAGCAGTTGGGCTTCGACAAGGTGATCGCCACCGCCAAAAGTCTGGGCATCACCCGCCCCCTGGGCCGCTTCTATCCCATGGCCCTGGGGGCCTATGAGCAGACCGTGGTCGACATGACCGCCGCCTATGCGGCGATCAACAACCGCGGCATCTATACAAAACCGACCCCTTTTGAAGAAATCCTCGGCCCGGAAGGTCAGCTGCTGTGGAGCCGGCGGCTGAATGGCGATCGCGGCCACCCCGCCGTGGCCAGCGACATAGCCGACGCCATGCTCTGGATGCTGCAGCAGGCGGTGCAGGCCGGTACGGGAGCCGGGGCCAGCCTCGACGATCGGCCGGTGGCCGGCAAGACCGGCACCTCCGAAGGGGGCCGCGACCTGTGGTTCATCGGCTCCATTCCCCAGCTCACCACCGGCGTGTGGCTGGGCTACGACAACAGCCGTGAAACCGGCACCACCAGCGTGCTGGCCACCTACGCCTGGCGGGCGTTCATGGTACCAATTGTGAAGGGCATGCCGGTGCGGCAATTCCCGCCCAAGCCAGAGCTCACCGGCAGCTTCTTGGGCGATGTCAAGCCGGCCGGCAGACGCGACGCCGGCAATCCCAGATCCCAATGGTGGCCCCAGCCCTCGCCCCAGTCCAGCCCTGAGCCAGCCCCTGGGGAGAGTGGTACCCGCCCGCCCGCCAGCGGCGGCGAAGGCCCCGTCGAGCGGGCACCGGCGGCCACTTCCAGCCCCGCCGCCAACCCCGCCGCCAATACCACCGCCAACCCCGCCGCCAACCCAGCGCCAGGGCCGGTCCCCAGCCCGCCCGCGGCCCCGCCCCCGCCCGTGGCGCTGCCGCCCTTGCTCCCCAGCGCCCCCACCCCGCCCTGATGTATCGGCTTTGATCAGCCCTGCAGCAGGGCGGCATAAAAGCCATCGCCGGCCTGGCCCGCCCCGTCGCCAGCGCCAGCGGCGCCCGGCCACACCTGCCAGCTTTCCAGTAGTGCCAGGGCTGGATGGTCGGCCAGCAGGGCGGCCACCTGGTGGCGATTTTCGGCGGGATGCACGGTGCAGGTGGCATAGACCAGGCGACCCCCGGGCTTGAGCAGGGGCAGTAGCGCTTCCAGCAGGCTGCGCTGCAGCTTCACCAGGGCGTCGATGGCCTGCGGCTCGATCCGCCAGCGGGCGTCGGCGTGGCGGGCCAGGGTGCCCAGCCCCGAGCAGGGAGCATCCAGCAATATTCGGTCGAAGTAGCCGATCCAGGCCGGCTTTTCGCTGGCCAGCACCAGGGCGTCGGCCGCCAGGGTGCGGATGCAGCCCAGGCCCAGGCGCGCCGCGTTGCGCCGCAGCCGCTCCAGCCTTGCCGCCGAGCGATCCACCGCCCACAGCTCCCCTTGATCGGCCATCAGTTCGGCCAGGTGGGTGCTCTTGCCCCCCGGTGCGGCGCAGGCATCCAGCACCCGCTGGCCGCTCTCGGGTGCCAGCAGGGTGGCGATGCGCTGGGCGGCCCGATCCTGCACGCACCATTGGCCGGCCTCAAACCCGGGCAACAAGCGCAGATCGCCGCGGCGGCCCCGCAGGCCCAGGCCCAGGGGCAGGCCCGGCAGCGGCTCCACTTCCAGGCCGGCGGCCCGCAACTGCGTCAGCAGCTGCTCGGCGGAGGCCCGCAGCGGGTTGACGCGCAAATCCACCGAGTGGGGCAGGTTGCTGGCCACCGCAAAGGCCTCGGCGGCCTCCGGGCTCAGCCACTGCAACAGCAGCGCCGCCAGCCAGTCGGGCAGGGAGCGGCGCAGGGCCAGGGCTTGGGCCGGATCGACCGGCAATTCCAGGCCCTCCCATGGTTCAGGGCCCTGCCCTGCCGCGCTGGCCCTTGGGAATTCGGTGGCCTGGCTGGATTCGGAGCCCGCCTCCGCCGCGCTCTCCCCTGGGAATTCGGCCCCCGGCAAGGGGGAGCCCCCCCCCTGGCGCCGTCGCAGGGCCGAGCGCAGCAGGCCGTTGGCCACCGGCGCCAGGCGGGCCAGGCCACCGCTTTTGGCCAGCTCCACCGTGGTGCTCACGGCCGCCGACGCCGGCACCCGATCGCTGAACAACAGCTGATAAAGCCCCAGGTGCAGCAACCAGCGCAGCCGGGGGGGCTGGCGCTGGGCCGGCAGTTTTCCCAGGGCATCGAGCCAGCCATCGAGCAACCGGCGCTGGCGAATGGTGCCATAGGCCAATTCGGTGGCCAGGGCTCGATCGGCGGGGGCCAGTTGTTGGCGCTGCAGTTCGCGCTCAAGGGCGGCATCGGCGTAGGCGCCACTGGCCACCGCCTGCAGCACCTGCCAGGCCACCTGGCGCGGTGCCAGCCCAATCGGCGGAGACTCAAGCAAGGGGAGGCGGCGGCGGGCTCCACAGATAGCGCCGCAGCGGCAACCGCCCATCCCAGCTGACGGGAATGCCCTCGGCGATCAGCCGTTGCCGCTGGATCCAGTCGCTGCCTTCCCGGTTGATGCCCATGCTCACCTCGCCCTTGGCATTCACCACCCGATGCCAGGGCAGGGGGGAGGGCAGTTGCAGCCGCTTCAAAGCCCAGCCCACCTGGCGGGCGGAGCCAGGGGCACCGATCAGGGCGGCGATCTGGCCGTAGGTGGCCAGCTGGCCATGGGGAATCAGGGCCACGGCGGCGTACACCCGTTGATCGAAGCTGTTGTGGGATACGAACCCGATCCTTCGGGACGGCTTTTCCTGGGCCTCCCCCTTACTCCCTGAGCCGCTCAATGCCATTACTGCCCCGACGCTTCGAGCGGCTCAAGGCCGTGCTCGATTGCCGCATGGGTGATCTCACCGTCTTGCTGGAGCAGGTGGACAAGCCCCACAACCTCTCGGCGATCCTGCGCAGCGCCGATGCGGTGGGGTTGGCGGAGGCCCATGTGGTCAGTTTGCCGGGGCGGCAGCCCACGTTCAACAGCACGTCCCTGGGCAGCCAGAAATGGGTGAGGCTGCACCGCCATGACACCGGCCTGGCGGCGGTGCAATCGCTTCAGGCCAGGGGTTACAAGCTGTATGGCACCCATCTGGCGGCGGATGCGATCGATTACCGCGATGGCGATTACACCGGCCCCACCGCCTTTGTGCTGGGGGCTGAGAAGTGGGGCCTCAGCCTCGATACGGCCGCGGCGGTGGACCAGGCGATCCGGATCCCGATGCGCGGCATGGTGCAGTCGCTGAACGTGAGTGTGGCCGCCGCCACCCTGCTGTTCGAAGCCCTGAGGCAGCGCCAGCGGGCCGGCAAGGTGCCCGGGGGGGGGGAGGGCCTGGCCCCGGGCCAATACGAGCTGCTGCTGTTTGAGTGGGCTTATCCGCAGGTGGCCGCCTGGTGCCGCCAGCAGGGCAGGCCCTATCCGCCGTTGAGTGCGGAGGGGGAGATCAGCGAGGATTTGCCCCGCTCTCTGCGCCTGCGCTGTTGAGCTGGTCGGATTCGGGGGAGCGGTAGCTGGTGCTCAGCAGGCGGCGGCTGTTGGCCCCGGGCAGCCAGAGGGCCAGGGCCAGACCGGCCAGCTCCAAAACGATCAGGCGGCCACCGAAGACCACCACCAGCAGGGCGGTGACGCCCAGCAACTGCTCAAACATGCTCCAGACATCGTCGCCTTCTGCCATGCCGGCGCCCCACAGCACAACGGCCGCCACCAACAGGATGATGTCCAACCACAAGGGCACGGCGGATCCTCGTCAGATCGCCATTGTGGATCCAATTAGGCGTCGCTGCGTTGGTTTTGGCCAGAGCCACTCAGCCAGCTTTCCAGCCCTTCCCCCAGGCAGGCGAGACCGAGCACCAGGATGAACATCGCCAGGCCCGGGTAGAGGGCCGTCCACCAGATGCCCGTGGGCACGGCGGTTAGGGCCTGCTGCAGATCGCCACCCCACTCGGGAATCGTCTCCGGCAGCCCCAGGCCCAGGAAACCAAGCCCGCCCAGCACCAGCACCGCATCGGCGGCATTGAGGGTGAGCAGCACCGGCACCGAGGTGATCACGTTGCGCAGCAGATAGCGCCGCAGGATCCATAGTGACCCGGCCCCGAGGGAACGGGCCGCCTCGATGTACAGCTCAGACTTCACCTGGGCCGTCTGGTTGCGGACGACGCGGAAATACTGGGGCACGTAAACCACACAGAGGGCGGCGGCGGCATTGGGCAGGCCGCGGCCGAGCAGAAAGGCCAGCACCACCGACAACAGCAGCACCGGCAGGGTGTAGAGGGTGTCCATCAGCAACACCAGGCCGCGATCCAGCCAACCGCCCAGATAGCCGCTGAGCATGCCGAGGGGCACACCGATCAGCAACGCGATCACCAGGGCCACCACCACCACCTGCAGGGCCACCCCGCTGCCGGCCAGGGTGCGCACGCAGACATCCCGCCCGAGCCGATCGGTTCCACACCAGTGGCCCAGCGAAGGCGGGGCATAGATGGGATTTTGCAGACCCACCGAGGGATCTGGCAGCAGCCCCGCCGCCACCAGGGGCGGCGTGAGCAGCGCGATCAGGCCATAGACCACCACGATCGCCAACCCCCAGCGGGCCATGCGGTCAGCCAGTTGGAGCCGGCGCCTGGGGGGAATGGTGGACAAAGCGCTTGCCTGGGCAGCCAGAGCCTCCAGTTCAACAGATGCCCAGGCCGCCCCTGGCAGTCCAGCGGCTCGATAGCCAGCGGCCCTGGTAGTCCAGCGGCTGGATAGACAGCTGCACCGGTAGTCCAGCGGCCCTGGTAGCCCAGCGGCTGGATAGCCAAGTCGCCCGATTGTTATTGGTTATTGGGGCCGTTCTGTGCCCACAGGAGTGCCACTGTCGCGGCGGCAACTTTTGTGCTATATTTCTACATAAGCAGTACTAATTAGGAGGTGCCTGACGCTTTTATTCAGAAGCCAATGTTGCGTACCGCAAGTTCATTGTAAATCTCGAATTAGCTTCGAACTGGTCCGCGCTTACAGGTGAAATTCCTGCTCGCTATTGAGCAGCTGTATGGCGCTTCTTGCCGCAGGATCTTCTGATTGGATTTGCTGTGAAATTACAGGACTGCACACTAAGTTGGTGGATCATCAGCACTTTTCCGCGCCTGGCAGATAGCTCCTGCCAGGGGATGGATGTCTGGGGGGGGGGGCCAGAAGAAGCGGCTGGATCGCCCAGGGCTGAGTTTGTGCTTAAGGGCGCCTCGTAAAATTCGGGTCGCGCGCGGGCCGACCAGCTAGACCCGCTGCGGCAACTGGAGTGGATGGAGCACGAGGCCACGCCAGGGTTAATTTTTCGAGGTGCCCTTAAATCAATTCAAGCGTGTTATGCAAGCTTGCTCAGATGGTCACTTGCTCCCTTGTTATTTGCCGATTTGCCGATTAAGCCCTTGAAGCAATCTCAATTATTGGCCAAACTATTGTCGCATCAATTGGTGTTAAGTGACCATTGGCGCGTGAATTCTTGTCCCATGAATTATTTACGGGTGAATTGTTGCCTGATGAGCTATTGACAGGCGGGCTATTGCCGGGTAAGTCATTGACGGGTGGGCTGTTGTTGGATGAAATTTTACCGAATAAGCCATGGGCAAATGTGAAGTCACGCAGAATAAGCGCTCATCTGCACCATAGTGGTACCTAGTGAGACTGTTAAGGCCCAAGCTGAATCGCGACGTACTCGAGGAAAGACTCGTGCAATGGCACCCACCAGGCAAAGTTTTTACTCTCGCCGTGTGTCTCCTGCGCTGATGGCAGCCACGCCGTCGCGCCTGTTTTACGCCGCCAGCCCCCTGTCTAAATCTCAGCAGCCCGCTGGCGTCAGCCGACTGCTGATCGTCGACGACGACGCCGAGATGCGCCTTTTTTTGCGCCAGGAGTTGGAGCAGGAGGGCTATGTCTGCGAGGAAGCCGCCAATGGCCAGCAGGCCTTGAGCCAATTGCGCAGCCACAGCTGGGACCTGGTGCTGTTGGATTGGAGCATGCCGGGTATCACCGGCATAGAGCTGTGCCGCCGGCTGCGCCATGGCCACATAACCACTCCCGTGTTGATGCTCACCGCCCGCGACGAGGTGTGCGATCGAGTGGAAGCGCTTGATTCCGGTGCAGACGACTATCTAACAAAGCCATTTTCCTTGGATGAATTGCTGGCTCGGGTAAGGGCGCGTCTACGCCGCAACGAGCTGGTAACTCAGGAAAGCCCAACGGTGTTGAGGTTGGCGGATCTTGAGCTTAATCTCGCCAGCCATGAGGTGAGACGTGCTGGAGTAATGATTAAGCTTTCCCTGCGAGAATTTGAACTAATCAGCTACTTGCTCAAACATCCTGGCCAGGTGCACTCCCGCCAGAAAATCTTGCGAGAGGTTTGGGGCCCCACCTTTGTGGGTGACGACAACCTGCTGGACGTGTATGTGGGTTACCTGCGGCGCAAACTCGAATCCCCAGGTTTGCCGATCTTGATCCAGACCGTCCGCGGCGTGGGCTTCATGGCCAAGCAGGGGCCGATCAAGAATTAATTGGTAGATGCAGGCGAAAATCTGCCCCGCCGCCAGGAACATCCACCACGTCCACCGAACCACCCATCGCCTTCATCAGTAGGGCCACCAGGGCCAGACCGATGCCACTGCCGCGCACCGCTTTCGCCGAGCTGCCGCGCACGAACCGCCCGAAGATCGCCAATTTTTCCTGATCAGGTATCCCCGGTCCGCCATCGCGCACATGTAATAGTATCTGCTCCGGGTTGGCAGAGAGATATAGGTGAACTTCGCTTAATGGCGGTGAATAGCGCAGGGCGTTCTCCACGATGGCCGCCAGGCACTGCTGGAGCCGATCGGCATCCGCCGTAATTTCAGGTGATTCTGCATCGGGCATCGGCATCAGCCGCAGCCGACCGGCGCTGGCGGGTTGCAGGCGCTCGTAGCAATGCAACAACTGCTCCTGGGGATCCAGGGCCTGAAGCTTCAGGCAGCTGCGGTTGGCATCCTGGCGGGCCAACTCCAGCAGGGCCGACACCATCGCCGCCATCGCCTCGGTTTCCGCTTCTATCTGCTGCACACTGCGCAGCAGGGACGGATCCAGGGGTTGTCGCATCAATCTCTGGGCATGGCCACTGATCAGGGTGATCGGCGTGCGCAGCTCATGGGCCAGCCCATCTACAAACAGCTTTTCGTGATGCCAGGAGGCCATCAGCCTCTGCCCCAGCCGGTTGAAGGAGCTGGCAATCGGTTGCAGCTCCTTGGGCTGTTCGGCTACGGCCAGCTGCACCACCGACGAGGGATGGCCTTGGCTGTCGTCGAGCTGCTGGCCCAGCTTGCGCAGGGGTTTCACCAGGCCCAGATGCAACACCGGCCGCAGCAAGGCGCTGGTGAACAGGCTGGATACGCCGGCGGCCACGATCAACAGCAGCTGGAACTGGTTTTCCCGCTGCACAGACTCGGTGAAGTTCTGGCGCACCAACACCGGCACGGCATGACCATTGGCCAGGGGCATCGCCACCCGACTGCTCAGCCACACCTCGCCGGCGGCATCGGCGGGCCGGGAGCGGGAAGCGGGACAGACAATTCGCAACCAGGGCCCCGGATCAACCTTGGCGCAGCTGGCGGGCGGCTCCAGCAGCCACTGGCTCGCCAACTGGCCTATCAATTCCTGGTGAATCTGATGGCGTTGCAGATAGGCCAGTTGACCATGACTCACTAATAGAAGTGAGTAGCCGGCCAGCACGGCCAGGAGGGTGGTGGATTGCAGTCTGTATAGCAACGATAAACGATCGAACCACTTGGCATGCCATCTAAGCATGGAATGAACTGGCTTCCCCTTAGGAAACTCTCAGACAACCCTAGGCCAGTCTTCAGGCCAGATGTGGAGGCGATGATCATGATCACATTGTTGTCCAAGCCCAGCCATTCAATGATCCGCACCAGTATAAAAAACCAAAGTTCCAAGCTCAGCTCCCAGCTGATTGCCCAGCTGTTGCGCCGCAGCCGCAAGCCCGCCAGCAAGCAGGCCAGTTGTGGCTTCACGCTGGTGGAACTGCTGGTGGTGGTGGTGATCCTCGGCGTGCTCGGTGCCGTGGGCGTACCCGCCTACTTCGCCCAGGTGAACCGGGCCCGGGTCAACACCTCCACTGCCGCTGCTCTGGCGGCTGCCAAGTCTTGCACCGCCTCCTGGGTGACTGGAGATGCCTATGTGGCGAGCACCGGGGTTGGCGGCACCTGTACTTCAGCAACAGTATCTACGTTTACCCCTACCTTTATCCCTGCTCCTACGGCCGGCCATTCATCGGCTACGGTGGCTGCTAACGGAGCCATCACAGTTGTTATTCCCTGATTTGCGGACCCCAGCTTAATTTTTTTTATTCATTCCAGGGCGTCGGCAATTCCTGCGCCTTGGTTTTTTATTGTAATTTTCCCCGCCAAGTCGCTTTGCATTAGTCTTGAATTCTCAAGTTTATCGGTGCGCCCGTGGATCCAGGAAGCAACCAACTAAAAAATAAATTAATCTAATCATATAATCAATAAAAAAGTTAATTTGCGGCAAGCAATTTATTGCTCAAAAACGTCTTAATAATTTTAAATCGTTATTATTCCGACAAGGTAGCAGTAGTTGCCATATCTGGCGGGTGGCCCCGAGGGCGCCACTTGTAAAGTAGAAAGCTGTTGATATATTTTGGAAATTTTGCGTAAATTCAGATTGGATTGCGGCAAATACTGCCTGCTCCCAGGCATAATTACTTTATTGTCCACCACCCAGTTAAACCAATGGCAGCCAGTGCTTCCAAGCTCCACCAGTCCAGCTTGAGCCAGCCCAGTATCTCTCAGTCCAGGTTGGTCCTGGCCAAGCTTCACCGGTCCAAACTCAGCTCCCCGCTGCTGGCTCAACTGCTGCGCCGTGGCCGTAAGCCCGCCAGTAAGCAAGTCAGCGCTGGCTTCACCCTGGTGGAACTGCTGGTGGTGGTGGTGATCCTCGGCGTGCTAGGTGCCGTGGGCGTGCCCGCTTACTTCGCCCAGGTGAACCGTGCAAGGGTTAATACCGCCAATGCCGCTGCTTTGGCGGCTGCCAAGTCCTGTGCCGCCTTCTGGGTGTCTGGAGAAGGCACCTTTAATGCCGGCGATGGTGTTACTGGCACCTGTGAAACAGCTGGTAATGAATCTACGTTCATCTCTAATATCGAGCCGGCTCCCGCAGGCGGCCAGGCAACTGCCACGGTCGATGCTGATGGCGCTGTCAGCTTGACCGATCCAGCCAGCTGATTTTTTGGCATAGATTTGGCTTGCTTTTTATAATTGCTCCCCAGGGCACGAGAAATTCCCATGGGCTGGTTTTATCTTCCGATTCAATTTTTTGCTAAACAGATTTTCGCCGCATTTTTGCTTATTCTTTGCCCATTACCTGGCTGATGCCGGCAGACTGGGCTCTAATTAGGTGGAGATGGCTTGATCAATTCATTTCATGATTTGCGAATCTAAGTTGGTTCTGCTGTCGCCTAGCCAGCTGTTGCTTGGCATTGGCCAGCCCATAATCTAGGTTTCAGGCTAATGCCAATCCCGCCAGGCCCAATGCTGGGCTGTATTGTGTTGGCTATTACCACGGTCACCAACACTGGCACTGTCAAATTGGATACTCCAGCCAGCTTCTCTCTTGGCATGGAATTTTTAGGTTTTTATGACTAGCTCCAGGATATAAGTGATTTTACCCCCTAAGATCTGTTTTGTATTTTTATTCTTTTTGCGGGATTTTGTGGTCTCATTGCCTGATTTGTGCCCGCAGAATCGGCTGCATTCAAAACGTGATGGTTTGGTTAACGTGCCCGTGGTTCCCCGATCTTCCATGGTTCGCGGATCTAGGTTGAGTTTGTCGATACTCAGCCAGGTTTCCAGGGTTGGTCGCCGGCGCGCCCCCCGAGCCAGCCAGCGCCGGCTTCACCCTGAATGCCGGCCTGGTGGGTAGCTGTGGTGACACCACCATCAACCGAGCTGCACCTCCTCCGCCAGCCTGTTTAATTTGACCCCTCAGCCGTGGGCCGCGTGGCTAGTCGCACTGGCGTCGTCATCCTGGCTAGTTCTGCCCGATAAGGCCGTGCTGGCTGCCATATAGGGCCGTGGC
>JBIKWK010000070.1:0-14743 GCA_044356375.1 Prochlorococcaceae cyanobacterium
TTCCGCGGCGTGAGCCCCAAGAGCTTCGACGGCCGGGGGAACTACACCCTTGGAATCCGCGAACAAATCATCTTCCCCGAGATCTCCTTCGACAAAATCGATGCTATCCGGGGTATGGACGTCACCATCGTGACCAGCGCCCGTAACGACGAAGAGGGCAGGGCCCTCCTCCGCGAGATGGGGATGCCGTTCCGCAGTAACTGAGCCCTCTTCCGGACACGACTATGGCCAATCACGATCCTATTTCCGACATGCTCACTCGCATCCGCAATGCGAGTGAAAAGCGTCACGAGACCACAAAGATTCCTGCATCCCGGCTGTGCCGCAGCATCGCCAACGTGCTGCAACAGGAGGGCTTCATCGCCGCCATCTCCGAAGAAGGTGCTGGCATTGAGCGCCAACTTGTGCTGGAACTCAAATACAGCGGCAAGCATCGCCAGCCCACCATCCGCTCGGTGCAACGGGTGAGCAAGCCCGGTCTGCGCATCTACAAAAACACCCGTCAGCTACCCAAGGTTTTGGGCGGTCTTGGGGTGGCCATCATCTCCACCTCCAAGGGTGTGATGAGCGACCGTGACGCCCGCAAACAGGGCGTTGGCGGCGAAGTGCTCTGCTACGTCTATTGATCCCGGGAGATCGATCCATGTCTCGTATTGGTAAAGCCCCGATTGAGGTGCCCGACAAGGTCAGCGTCAGCCTTGACGGGCTGCACGTCACCGTCAAAGGTCCCAAGGGCGAACTCAGCCGCACCCTGCCTGAGGGTGTGGCCATCAGCCAGGAAGGCAACACCTTGCTGGTGACCCCCTCCAGCAGCAATCGCCGCTCCAGGGAGCGCCACGGCCTCTGCCGCACCCTGGTGGCCAACATGGTGCAAGGGGTGAGTCAGGGCTACATCCTCAAGCTGGAGATCGTCGGCGTGGGTTACCGCGCCAACGTCCAAGGCAAGAAGTTGGTCTTGAGTGCTGGCTACAGCCATCCAGTGGAGATGGAGCCCCCGGCTGGCATCACCTTCGCTGTGGAGGGCAACACCACCGTGCTCGTCTCCGGAGCCGACAAGGAGGTGGTGGGCAACGAAGCCGCCAAAGTGCGCGCCATTCGCCCGCCCGAGCCCTACAAGGGCAAGGGCATCAAATATGAGGGCGAGAAAATCCTGCGCAAGGCCGGCAAAACCGGTAAGACCGGCAAGAAATGAGGCCTGCCTGAGCGTCGTCATCCCGCCCTATCTCCATGTCTTTCATTCCCCGCAAACAGCAGGTCCAGAAGCGCCACCGCCGCCTGCGCCGCACCCTCAGCGGCACCGCCCTGCGCCCGCGTCTGGCCGTGTTCCGCTCCAACAACCACATCTACGTCCAGCTCATCGACGACGACGCCCAGAACACCCTCTGTGCAGCGTCCACCCTGGACAAGGATCTGCGCACCAGCCTCAATAACGGTTGCACCTGCGACGCCTCCGTCGCCGTGGGTTCCCTGGTCGCCCAG
This sequence comes from Prochlorococcaceae cyanobacterium, assembly GCA_044356375.1. Lineage (GTDB taxonomy): Bacteria > Cyanobacteriota > Cyanobacteriia > PCC-6307 > Cyanobiaceae > UBA5018. Next base: position 1,480 of record JBIKWK010000070.1, read on the forward strand.
CGCGCCCTGGCCAAAGGCATCCAGCAGGTGGTCTTCGATCGCGGCGGCAACCTGTACCACGGTCGGGTGAAAGCCCTGGCCGAAGCCGCCCGGGAAGCGGGCCTTCAGTTCTGATCCTGCTCTCCTCACCATGACCGAAACCAACGACCAGATCCACGCCGCCGACATCCCAGGCGCCGCCGACGTCCCCGCCGCCGCTGAAGGCCAGCAGGAACGCCGCGGCGGCCGCGGGGGCGATAGCCGCGGCGGCGACCGCCGGGGCGGCGGCCGCGGCCGCGAAAACCGCCGCGGCCAGGAGCGCGACTCCGAATGGCAGGAGCGGGTGGTCCAGATCCGCCGCGTCTCCAAGACCGTCAAGGGCGGTAAGAAGATGAGCTTCCGGGCCATCGTCGTGGTCGGCAACGAGCGCGGCCAGGTGGGCGTCGGCGTCGGCAAGGCCGGTGATGTGATCGGCGCCGTGCGCAAGGGCGTCGCCGATGGCAAAAAGCACCTGGTCAAGGTGCCCCTCACCCGCACCAACTCCGTGCCCACCGAGAGCCGTGGCCACGACGGGGCCGCCAGTGTGTTGATCCGCCCGGCCGCCCCCGGTACCGGCGTTATCGCGGGCGGCTCGATCCGCACGGTGCTGGAACTTGCCGGCATCAAAAACGTGCTGGCCAAGCGCCTGGGCTCCAAGACGCCCCTGAACAACGCCCGGGCCGCCATGGCTGCCCTGGCGGCCCTGCGCACCCACAAGGAGACCGCCAAGGAGCGGGGCATCTCCCTCGAGCAGATCTACTCCTGAGGCCTCGCCATGACCATCAACCTCCAGACCCTCAAGCCCAATGCCGGCGCCCGGCGCCGCAAAACGCGCAAGGGACGCGGCATCGCCGCCGGCCAGGGAGCCAGCTGCGGCTTCGGCATGCGCGGCCAAAAGTCGCGCTCCGGCAGTCCCACCCGGCCGGGCTTTGAGGGGGGCCAGATGCCCCTCTACCGCCGCCTGCCCAAGCTCAAGCACTTTGAGCTGGTGAATCCCAAGCACTTCACCGTGATCAACGTGGGCCAACTGGCGGAATTGGCGGCGGGCAGCAGTGTCAACCTCAACTCCCTGGTGGAGGCCGGCATCGTCACCAGCCCCAAGCACCCGCTCAAGGTGCTGGGCAACGGCGATCTGAGCGTCAAGCTCAGCGTTGAGGCCGCTGGCTTCACCGCCAGCGCCCGCGCCAAGATCGAGGCCGCTGGCGGCAGCTGCGAACTGATCTGAGCTGCCCGCTCTCGCTCGGCCCTGCCCCTCCGCCCTAAGGTCTGCACCGCCTGCCTGAGCCCAGTGCCCGGCAGGCGGTTTTCGTTTGTACTTCCCCTCCACCCGCCACCGCCATGCTCGTCAGTCGGGGTCGCAACCCCAGCGCCGGCGAAATCCTCAGCCAGCTGATCCAATCGCGGAGCCTGCGTGATCGCGTGCTCACCAGCCTCGGTCTGCTGCTGCTGGTGCGCCTCGGGATCTATATCCCCATGCCCGGCATCGACCGGGTGGCCTTCCAGGATTTCCTGGGCAAGGGGGGGCAGCTGATCGGCTTTCTCGACATCTTCACCGGTGGCGGCCTATCCACCCTGGGCATCTTTGCCCTGGGGATCCTGCCCTTCATCAATGCCTCGATCATCATTCAGTTGCTCACCGCGGCCCTGCCGCAACTGGAGGAACTGCAAAAGAACGAGGGGGAGGCCGGTCGCCGCAAGATCGCCCAGATAACCCGCTACGTGGCCCTGGGTTGGGGCATTTTGCAGAGCGTGGTCTTCGCCCTGATTCTGAGGCCCTACGCCACCCAGGGACTCTCCGAGGTGGTGTTCGTGATTCAGACCGCCATGGCCCTGGTCACGGGCTCGATGGTGGTGATGTGGATCTCTGAGGTGATCACCGAGAGGGGCATCGGCCAGGGGGCATCCCTGGTGATCTTCGTGAACATCGTGGCCACCCTGCCCAAGGCCCTCGGATCCACCATCGCCCTGGCCCAGACCGGCGATCGCAGCACCGTGGGAGGCATCGTCGTACTGGTGCTGGTGTTCCTGGTGACGATCGTCGGGATCATCTTCGTGCAGGAGGGCAACCGCCGCATCCCCATCGTCAGTGCCAAGCGCCAGGTGGGCGGCGCCAACCTGCTGTCGGCACGCCAGAGCTACCTGCCGCTGAAACTGAATGCCGGTGGCGTGATGCCGATCATTTTTGCCTCGGCGGTGGTGTTTCTGCCGCTCACGATCGCCAATATCACCCGCAATCCCTGGCTGGTGAGATTGGCCAGCTCCATCAATCCCAACAGCAGCACTCCCTGGGTTTACGCCCTGCTGTTCTTCAGCTTGATTTGCGGCTTCTCCTTCTTCTACGCCTCGCTAACTGTCAACCCGGCCGACATCGCCACCAACCTCAAGCGCAGTGGCGTGGCCATACCGGGCGTGCGCCCGGGATCCGCCACCACCGCCTTCCTGGGGGGGGTGCAGAACCGACTGACCCTGTTGGGGGGCCTGTTCCTGGGGGCCGTGGCGATAATCCCCTCCGCCGTGGAGGGGGCCACCCAGGTGCGCACCTTTCAAGGTCTGGGGGCCACCTCGCTACTGATCCTGGTGGGGGTTGCCATCGACACCGCCAAACAAGTGCAGACCTACGTGATTTCCCAGCGCTACGAGGGCATGGTGCGCCAGTAGCCGGCCACCCCAACCCCGCGCCCCGTCTTTGATCCCAAAGCCCGATCCGATTGCCATGAAGCAACGCCTGCTGTTCCTAGGTCCTCCCGGCGCCGGCAAGGGGACCCAAGCCGCCCAACTGGCCGCCAGCCATGGCCTGATGCACCTCTCCACCGGCGACCTGCTGCGCGCCGAGGTGGCTGCGGGTTCCGACCTGGGCCAGGAGGCCGCGGCCGTGATGGCCCGCGGCGAGTTGGTGAGCGATGAGCTGGTGTTGGCGATCGTGCGCAGCCGGCTGCAGGACCACCAGGGGGGCTGGCTACTGGACGGCTTTCCCCGCAACCTGGCCCAGGCCGAGGCCCTCGATCAGCTGCTCGGCGAACTGGGCCAACAGATCGAGCTGGTGGTGCTGATGCAACTCGACGACGAACTGCTGCTGCAGCGGCTGCTGGGCCGCGGCCGCCAGGACGACACCGAAGCCGTGATCAGGCACCGGCTGGAGGTCTACCGCCAGCAGACCGCGCCCCTGATCGCCCACTACCGGCAGCAGCAGCTGCTACAGGCCGTGGAGGCCGCCGGCGCCATCGCCGAGATCGCCGGCCGCATTGAGGCCCTGCTGGCCTGAACCGAACCCTGGCTCGGCGCCAGGGCAGTGGTTGACCGATGTGATAGGGTGCCTGTTTGCTAATTCGGAGAGCACAACGCCCATGAAGGTGCGTGCCTCGGTCAAGAAAATGTGTGAAAAGTGCCGGGTGATTCGTCGCCATGGCCGGGTGATGGTGATCTGCACCAACCCCAAGCACAAACAGCGTCAGGGCTGATCAGCCCTCGCTCCCTTCAAGACCCCAAGCCTGGGGTCATGGCCCCGATCCTGGGGCCAACTTTGCCCCCCTGAACTCCCTTAATCCCTGTGGCTCGGATTGCCGGCGTCGATATCCCTCGCGACAAGCGAGTCGAGATCGCTCTCACCTACGTGTATGGGATCGGTCTGACCCGTGCCCAGAAGATCATCGCCAAGAGCGGCGTCAACCCGGACATCCGGGTGAAAGATCTCAACGACGCCGATGTGCAAAAGCTGCGCAGCGCCGCCGAGAGCTTCACCCTGGAGGGTGACCTGCGCCGCCAGGAGGGCATGGCCCTCAAGCGTCTCCAGGACATCGGCTGCCTGCGCGGTCGCCGCCATCGCCTCGGGCTGCCCGTGCGCGGTCAACGCACCCGCACCAATGCCCGCACCCGCCGCGGCGCCCGCAAGACCGTGGCCGGCAAGAAGAAGTAAGGCCCAGGCCTACCCCCTGGCGGCCCCGGCCGCCATCCCAGCTCTGCCGCCCCAAGGGCGTCACCAGGGCAGGTTTCTCCAGCATCCCGATCACCTCCTGCCCCAGGCAGGCCCCTCCCGATGGCCAAGCCCGCCAAGAAGACAGGCCCTAAAAAGGCCAAGCGCAACGTGCCCAATGGCGTTGCCCACATTCAGAGCACTTTCAACAACACGATCGTCTCGATCACCGACACCGCCGGTGAGGTGATTTCCTGGAGCTCCGCCGGTGCCAGCGGCTTTAAAGGGGCCCGCAAAGGCACTCCATTCGCCGCCCAGACCGCCGCTGAAGCGGCCGGCCGCCGTGCCCTGGAGCAGGGCATGCGCCAGATCGAAGTGCTGGTGCGCGGCCCCGGTTCGGGCCGCGAAACCGCCATCCGCGCCCTGCAGGTGGCCGGCCTGGAGATCACCCTGATTCGCGACGTCACCCCCCTGCCCCACAACGGCTGCCGCCGGCCCAAGCGCCGTCGCGTCTGAAGTCGTCCCCTGTCGCTGTTCCGTTCCCCGACCTTCAGACCGTGCTGCATTACCAAATCGATCGCATCGACAACCAGGTCGCCCCGGATCGCTCCCAGACCGGCACATTCCTGATCGGCCCGCTCGATCGGGGCCAAGCCACCACCCTGGGTAACGCCCTGCGTCGAGTGCTGATCGGCGGCCTTGAAGGCAGTGCCATCACGGCTGTACGCATCGCCGGTGTCAACCACGAGTACGCCACGGTGCCCGGCGTGCGGGAAGACGTACTGGATATCTTGCTCAATTGCAAGCAGATTTCCGTCAACAGCCGCAACCGCTACCTGGAGATTGGCCGGCTGGTGGTCAACGGTCCCGCCACCGTGACCGCCGGCGACCTGCAGTTCTCCTCCCAGGTGCAGGTGATCGACACCAAGCGCCTGATCGCCACCGTGGCCGAAGGCCACAGCTTGGAGATGGAAGTGCATGTGGAGCGCGGCGTGGGCTATCGCCCCGTCGACCGCCACAACGAAGACACCAGCTCCATCGACCTGCTCCAGATCGATGCCGTGTTCAAGCCGGTGAGGCGGGTGAATTACACGGTGGATGAAACCGCCGTGGGCGAAGGAGGTTCGGCCCGCGAGCGGCTGCGGTTGGACATTGAAACCAACGGCAGCCTCAGCCCCGACGACGCCATGGCCCAGGCTGCCAACCAGCTGATCGCCCTGTTTCAGCCCCTGGCGAGCCTGAGCATGGCCGAAGAGCCAGGCCTCGACTCCGAGCCCGCCGCCGAGGCCCAGATTCCCCTCGAGGAGCTGAATCTCTCGGTTCGGGCCTACAACTGCCTCAAGCGCGCCCAGGTGAACTCGGTCTCCGACCTGATGGGCTTCAGTTACGAAGACCTGCTGGAGATCAAGAACTTCGGTTCCAAGTCAGCTGACGAGGTGATTGAAGCCCTGGAGCGCATTGGCATCTCCCTGCCCCAGAGCCGCACCAGCGCCTGAGCGGCCAGCTCCCCCCCCTGGCGTGGCGGCTGCCCTGCCGCGACCCCACTTCCCGACAGATCAGAGCCACTTCAGAGTCCCTAACGATGCGACACCAGTGCCGAGTCCCCCAGCTGGGACGCCCTGCCGACCAACGCAAGGCCATGCTGCGCGGCCTCACCACCCAACTGATCCGCGAAGGGCGGGTCACCACCACCAAGGCCAGGGCCAAGGCCCTGCGGGATGAAGCCGAGCGGATGATCACCCTGGCCAAAGACGGCAGCCTCGCCTCCCGCCGCCGGGCCATCGGCTACATCTTTGACAAACAGCTGGTGCACGCCCTGTTCGACAAGGCTCCCGAGCGCTATGGCGATCGCAACGGTGGTTACACCCGCATCATTCGCACCATTCCCCGTCGCGGCGACAACGCCGAGATGGCGATCATCGAATTGGTCTGAGCGCGCTTGGCCCTAGGCCCTGCACCCCTGGCCCTAGGCCCTGCTCCCTTGGCACCTGGCCCCCTGAACGGCCAAGTCTCCAGTGACAGCCAGCTTTCCGCTGATAGCCAAGTCTCCAGCGACAGCCAGCCGCGGCTTCTCCAGCAGGAGCCGCGGCTTCGTCGCATCGCCCTGTGCCTGCAATACGACGGCAGCTGCTTCCACGGCTGGCAGCGCCAGAGTCAGGCCCCGAGCGTGCAGGCCCAGCTCGAAGCCGCGATCGCAGAGCTCGATCCCCAGCGCCCCTGCCGCACCATGGCGGCCGGGCGTACCGACACCGGCGTGCATGCCGCCGGCCAGGTGGTTCATTTCGATGCCTGCGGCCCAATCCCAGCCCAGCGCTGGCCGCGGGCCCTGAACGGCCGCCTGCCGGCCAGCATCCGGGTGCGGGCCGCCGCCGAGCAGCCCAGCGAATGGCACGCCTGTTTCTCGGCCAGCTATCGGCGCTACCGCTACACCATTTACAACGGCCGCACCCCGAATTTGTTCCTGGCGCCCTGGAGCTGGCACCGCTACCACCAGCGGCTCGACCAAGACGCCATGGCCGCCGCCCTGGGGGGAATGCTGGGCCACCATGACTTCTCCGCCTTCCAACGCGCCGGTAGCCGCCGCGCCCACGCCCGCACCACCTTGCAGGAGGTGAGCCTGGAGCGAGATGGCGATCTGATCACCGCGGAACTGCAGGCCAGCGGCTTTCTCTACGGCATGGTGCGGCTGGTGATGGGACAGCTGGTGGCCGTAGGCGAGGGGCGCCTGGCCCCCCGGGAGTTTGAGGATCGCTGGCGGCAGCGGCAGCGGGCGGCGGTGCGGGAGGCGGCGCCGCCCCAGGGCCTCTGCCTGCTGCGGGTGGGCTATCCGGAACCTGTATTTCCCACCACTGCGTGGTATGATTGCCAGCCACGGTATCGGCTATCGCATTGCGATTCGCCCGAACCCCGTGGGCGTTAGGCGCCCTGCGTTCAGCCCGCTCTGCTTTCAGCACCTCCCTGCGTTCAGCACCTCCCTGCGTTCAGCACATTGTCAGGACCACAGTCAAGAGCTTTGCTCTCGACGCCCTGCCGCTGAAAGCTCGGCCTGAAACGAAGAGTTGAAAGCTCAGCTTTCAGCCCAACAATGGCGAAAGCTCTGCTTTTAGCCCCCAGTGAAAACTGGAGCGGCTGTTTGAGCGGGTCGAGCCAAGGCTGTTTCCAGCCAACATCCCTGCAGCGACCACCTCCGCGCCGCCGCCCTCCTTAATCCAGGGAGTGGCAGGCGAAGCGGTAAGGTCGTTACCACCAGATCTGCGCCAGCGCAGGTCAAGTCCCATCCGCCGTGATGGGGAAACCCATCCGGCCAGCCGGTGCCTCACCAGGCGATATGAACAAGACTCCCCTGCCCTCAATCGAGACGCTCGAACGCCAGTGGTATCTGGTGGACGCCGAGAACCAGACCCTTGGCCGCTTGGCCAGCGAGGTGGCCCAGGTGTTGCGCGGCAAAAACAAGCCGACCTACACCCCCCACCTCGACACGGGCGACTTCGTCATCGTGATCAACGCCGACAAGATCCGGGTGAGCGGCAACAAGCCCACCCAAAAGCTCTATCGGCGTCACTCCGGTCGCCCAGGCGGCATGAAGACCGAAACCTTCGCCCACCTGCAGGCCCGCATTCCCGAGCGCATCGTGGAGAAGGCCATCAAGGGCATGCTGCCCCACAACGCCCTAGGACGCCAGCTGTTCCGCAAGCTGAAGGTTTACAAGGGCACTGAGCATCCCCACGCCGCCCAGCAGCCCCAGGTTCTCGCCCTCGATCCCGCCACTTCCGCACGATGAGCAGCAACTCCGTCACCTACTGGGGTACCGGCCGCCGCAAGACCGCAGTGGCCAGGGTGCGGGTGGTACCCGGCACCGGCAGCGTCACCATCAACGGCCGCCCCGGCGACAACTATCTCAACTACAACCCTGTCTATCTGGCGGCCGTCAAGGCACCTCTGAAGACCCTGGGTCTGGCCAACGACTACGACCTGTTGGTGAACGTGCGGGGCGGTGGCCTCACCGGCCAAGCCGATGCCATCAAGCAGGGAGCGGCCCGCGCCCTCTGCGATCTCTCGCCCGATAACCGCAAACCGCTCAAGACCGAGGGCCACCTCAGTCGCGATCCCCGGGCCAAGGAACGCCGCAAGTACGGCCTCAAGAAAGCCCGCAAGGCGCCTCAGTTCTCCAAGCGCTGATTTTTTTAGTTAGCCCAGGCTCCTGCGGCCCGGGCTCCTCAGCCCACCTGTCTTTGCCCATTCTTTTCAGCCATGCCCAAGGCCGATATCCACCCCACCTGGTACCCCGATGCCAAGGTGATTTGCAACGGCACCGTGGTGATGACCACCGGGTCCACCCAGCCCGAACTCCATGTGGACGTGTGGAGTGGCAATCACCCCTTCTATACCGGCACCCAAAAGATCCTCGACACCGAAGGGCGTGTGGATCGCTTCATGCGCAAGTACGGCATGACCAGCGGTGCCCCCGCCGCCAGCCCCGCCAGCGCCAGTGGCGAAAGCTCCGAAACCGCTGCATCCGAGGCCTGATCTCAAGCATTGATGGGGTCTTTTCCGTCCCAATGGAGCTGGCCCCCATCTCGATCAACGCCAGCCGGATGCTCCTGAGCATCCGGCTTTTTTGTTCGGCTTGAGCTCCGCTTGTGTTGAGCTCTGTCCGTCTTGAGCTCTGGTTATGTTGAGCCATTCATGTTGATCGATTCACGTTGATCGATTTATTCCGCCGCAGGCGGTTTTGCCGTCACCCCCTCCATGGATCACTCCCTGCTGCACGAGCGACTGGAAACGGCACAGCGCACTTTTGAGAGCCTTGAGCGCCAATTGGCCGATCCCGACGTGGCGGCCAATCCCAGTCAAATGCAGTCGATAGCCAGGGAGCGGGCCAGGCTGGAACCCCTGGTAATCGACCACCAGCGGCTGTGCAAACTCGAGCAGGAACAAGATGAGACCCGCATCCTGCTGCGGGAGCATCGGGGCGATTTGGCCATGGAGGAGCTGGCCAACGAAGAACTGGCCAGCCTCCAGGCTGAAATCACCAACCTGCAGCAGCGGCTCACCATCGCCCTGCTGCCCCATGATCCCCGCGACGAGCGCAGCGTGATGCTGGAAATCCGCGCCGGGGCAGGCGGCGATGAGGCGGCCATCTGGGCCGGCGACCTGGCCAGGATGTACGAGCGCTACAGCCAGACCACCGGCTGGCGGGTGGAACCGGTGAGTGCCTCCGAGGCCGAATTGGGCGGTTTCAAGGAGCTGATCCTGGCGATCCGTGGCGAGGGGGTATTCAGCCAATTGAAATTTGAGGCCGGAGTGCATCGGGTGCAAAGGGTGCCCGCCACCGAATCCCAGGGCCGGGTGCACACCTCCACGGCCACGGTGGCGGTGATGCCTGAGGCCGATCCGGTGGAGGTGCAGATCGATCCGGGCGACCTGGATATAAGCACCGCCCGCTCCGGCGGCGCCGGCGGCCAGAACGTCAACAAGGTGGAGACCGCCGTTGACCTGTTGCACAAACCCAGCGGCATCCGCGTGTTCTGCACCCAGGAGCGCTCCCAGATGCAGAACCGGGAGCGGGCGATGGAAATCCTGCGGGCCAAGCTCTACGAAATTCAGCTGGCCCAGGCCAATGCCGAGGAGAGTTCCCAGCGGCGGGCCCAGGTGGGCAGTGGCGATCGCAGCGAAAAAATCCGCACCTATAACTACAAGGACAACCGAGTAACAGACCATCGCCTCGGCAAAAACTTCTCCCTAGAACCAGTACTAAGCGGTGAAATCGAACCGCTTATTTCAGCATGCGTCGCCGCGGAACAGAGCCGACTGCTGGAGCAACTGGCCGATCCTGTGGCGGGAGTTTAGGGGGCGGAAAATACGCGCAGGGAAGTTGTTTGATGGTTTTCTATGCTGCTCGCGAATTGCAGGGACGGCTTAGGCCTTGACAGATTTATATTGGATGAAGCCCTGTAGCAACTGAGCAAACGATTTCGGGCGATAGGTACGGAACCCGTCTTCATCCACAAAGGCAAAATCGTAGATCACGTTTGCTTGCAGGGCATTGAGATCGGTGATCCACTGGGCCAGTCGTTGCATTTTGTGGGGCACATCTACATCCACCAATCCCTTGGTTTCCACGATCACCACGGTGCCGTTGCTTAGCTTGACGATGAAGTCTGGGTAGTAGTTGGAGAGATCACCGTTGGCTTTGGCGTAATCGAGCTTGAAGCCCAGGGCCAGATAGTTTTTGGCGAAGCTGGCCACATCGGGGCAGCTCTCCAGAAATTCGGCGAATGCCAGCTCAAAGCCTCGATCCCCCACGATGCGATTGAACACGCTGCGGGTTGGAACCAGATAGGCCTGCGGCTTCACCAGGAAGGGCCGTGTGGCCAAGAGGCTGAGTTGTCCGACGATCTCCGCCCCACCACGGTCCATGACCGTTACGGCATTGATGGCCTTGGTGAAGGTGTCGATGATTGCGCGCGTGGCCGGCAGCTCAGCGAGATTGCGCAGGGTGTTGGGATCCTCCAGATCAATTGTTTTGCCGAAAAGATCCTGCTGAATGAAGCGCTTGAGCTGGCCGTACAGGGTGGCCTGGCTGCTGAACAGTTTGGTGTGTTGGCAGAGTGTTTGGGCGAAATAACCCACCACGTTTCGATAATCCGCAACGCTGGCGGGATCCAGCACGGTGGTGTGGCTGATCTCACCGGTGCTGATGTCGCGGAAGACGATCTCGCGTAGTTGATCCTCGCCAAAGTTTTGGTAGGTGAGCGGTTGGAATGGGATGCTGCGGGGATCGAGATGGTCGAGGGCATTGGGCTGGCGCACCACTCGGGCGCTGAGGACCGGCAGGGGGATGTCGAGGGCGTCGAGGTTTTTGCTGGTGTTCTCTCGATCCACTTCGATCGCCAGGAGCGTGTTGCCGCCGCCGCCTGGGCCCATGGGAGAGCGTTCCAGGGTGACGCCTTCCGCCTGGATGGATTCCACGAATTGCATGAAGGCGTCGGTGCCGATCACACTGAGCCCCTCCTCCAGCCCTCCCCCATACATCTTGCGCAGACCACGGCCGAGGGTTTGCTCCGGGAGGATGTTGCTCTTGGCGGAATAGGAACGTAGCCCCACGATGGTGGTCACATTGCGTACATCCCAGCCTTCTTTGAGCATGAGCACGGAAACGATCGCTTTGTAGGGACTTTCCGCCCGGTCGATGACATTGGCGAGACTCCGCAGGCGATCGAGCTCTTCTTTCGCCTTTCCTGAGGCTGCTTCGGAGATGTCGCCGTTTTTTTTGGTGTGAATCACCAGCACGGCGCCTTTAAGATCTGGATAGTTCTCGCTGAGGTATGTGGCCACCTCGTCGCAGTTGCGGGTGTCGTCGGTCATCACAAACAGGATGGCCTTCTTGCCGAGCTTGCGATGCTCCTCGTGGGCTTTGCGCCACTCGATCACGCCGAGATTCAGGTAGTCAGCATATTCTTCGCTGTAGATCGCGCTTTGACGCCTCACCAGCCGGTCCCGACTGGCTTGATCGGGCAGGCGAGGATGCTTCACCACATTTTGGGCGATGGCTTCCACGAGGGGATAATCCGCCACTGTCTGCACGAATACAGCGCCATTGTTGTGACGAGGGGTGGCGCTTACATCCAATTGTAGGCTCAGGGCAGCGCCTTTTTGCAGGAGGCGGTTGTGGATGTCGGCGATGGATTGAAACCAAGCGAGGCTGGCATCGTGAATGTGATGGGCTTCATCGTTCAGCACCACGAGTTCATCGATTTCGCGCACGATCTGGCCGAGATCGATCTTGGAATCGAGCGAAGAGCCAGTGGGGCGCCTGCCGAGGAAATAATCGCGGCTGTCCTCATCGTCAGGGGAGAAGATGGTGTCGTCACCGGCATAAACGCGGTGAATGTTGGAAAGAAACAGGTTGCCCGTTGGCTGGCTGACGTGTACGTCATCCTGGAGATGGACCGTGAGCTGGAAGTCATCACGCCAGGCTTGGCCTTCGAAGTAATTACGCGGCAGCACCGGATCGCTGAAGAAGATCCGCAATCCGTCGAAATCGCGCGCTAGGCGGTCCAACACAATGATATTGGGGGCAATCAACAGAAAGTTGCGGGCCAGAGGGGAATCGGGCTCATAGAGCTTGTGAAAAAAGCTCCAGGCAATTACCAAGCTGAGTACTTTGGTTTTGCCACTGCCTGTGGCCATCTTGATCACCAAACGCAGCCAAGATTCATCAAAGAAGTTGGCGGAAAGCTCCCCACTGGAGTCAAAGCGGATCAAGTCAAACTTATCTTTCACCCCTACCACATCCACCAGGTAGATGATGGTTTCCAAGGCCTCGCGCTGGGCAAAGAAATAAGTGAATGGCTCCAGTACACCATCGCCATTGGGCAACAGCTGCGGTTCAAGAAACCACCAGTGCAAAAGCGCTCGGCTGGTGGCGGTTGCCCCCTCGTAGGCGTGATCTCGAAAGTCTTTAACCTCGCGGCGCAATTGAGCCACTAGCGGTGGCATAAGCAGTTCGTTGGCGGAGCCATCGGGCCGTCGCGGATCCGGAAGCCAGCGCTGGGCCGGGTCTAAGACGACGTGGGGTGAGCTGGGGAAATCGGGGGGGAGGGCCATGGGATTCGGCTCAGATCGCCACGTCGAGGATGGTCATCGTGTCGTTGCCAAAGATATCCACCACTTTCACGGCGATTTTTCGCCGGCCGGGGGATAGATCATGGGGCACGGTGGTGAGTTCCAGGGAGCGATCGCGGCGGGTGCGAAAGCTTTGCCATTCGTTCTCAAAGATGTAGTCACCGGTCCAGCGTTCTTCGTAAGTGGCGAGGGGAAGTTGGCCGGATTCAAGCCCTTCGATGGTGCCCTGGGAGGTGGGTTCAATCGGCACGCGAATGAGCTCCCGTTTGCTTTCGTAGTTGAAGTCCACGGCCCAGTAATCGATCCAATCGGTCCAGTGTTGGGTGAGGATTTCTTGGCTGATCTGGCCGCGATTATTTTTGTTGAGTTTTACGATCTGGCCGTTGTCAACGACGATGCGACTGCCGGCCTTTTTGCTGGCGGTGAGATTGGCTTCGGCGAAGGTGATGGAGTCTTGCGAATAGAAGACGGAGAAATCGGTAAGCTGGATCGAGACGCTCGTGCCCTGGAGGATGGCTATGGCTTCGATGTAGGCCACGTCGTGGAACACCACCTGATGTTTGTCCACGGCTCGTTTGTCGAACGTACCCGTTCAGAGGGCGAGGCGCCCACCGCAGCAATCCACCCCTGATCGCTTAACGCTGAGGGGTCAAGGAATTGGCGGCTTGAGCTGAGCAGTTCAGGGATCTGGCAGCAGCGATGGCATTA
>JBIKWK010000071.1:0-14684 GCA_044356375.1 Prochlorococcaceae cyanobacterium
CCATAGATGGCTTCTGCGCCGGCCGCTATCGCGTGGCCGAGGCGGTGGAGGATCGGCTGGGCTGGGTTATGGCCACCGATTTGGAAATCTGGAGTGGCCACCCCGAAAAGGTGCTCACCTGTTCGGAAAGCTGGGCCGCCCGCCAACCAGAAACCCTCGCCGCCCTCGGCGCCGCCCTGATCCGGGCCGGTGCCCGCTGCGACGACAGCGACCAGCGGGGGACGCTCACCCAGGTGCTCAGCCAGCCCCAATGGCTAGGCACCCGGGCCGCCATCGCCCTGCAACGCCAATTTGATCTGGGTACTGGGGCCACCCCCACCCAATTGCTGCGCTTCAACCAGTTCCATGCCGACCGCTGCCATCTGCCCAATCCAGCGGAGGGGGCCTGGATGCTGAGCCAATTCAGTCGCTGGGGCTGGAGTCCCTTCCCGAGCAATCGAGTGGAACTGCTAACTCAGGTATACCGAGCTGATCTCTACGCCCAGGCCATGGAACTGGCCGGCTACGCCAACCTGCGGCCCAGCCGGCAAGCCTTCACCCTGGCCGATGGCATTCCCTTCCACCAAGACGAGCCCTTGGCCTACCTGAAGACCTTGCCCGACCAGGTGGTACCAGCCCTGGCCAGCGTGCTATTGCCCGCCGTAACCGACTACATCTCCACCCCAGCACCCTGATTCCAGAACGACTGCCATGGAAGCAACGATCGATTCTCGATTCCGTTCTGATCCTGTCAATCCAGTCAGGGAGAAGTTCCTGAATTTTGAGGCGGTAGGTCAGATTTTCGAGACGCGCCGAGGTCCATTCGAGGCGATACGCGACATTAATTTGAGCGTAGCCCAAGGGGAGTTTGTATGCGTGATTGGCCATTCCGGCTGCGGCAAGAGCACGCTGCTAAATATGGTGTCAGGTTTTTTACAGCCCACCGCTGGGCAGGTGACGCTCCAAGGGGTACCCATAGAGCGACCTGGCCCAGACCGCATGGTGGTGTTCCAGAACTACTCCCTGCTGCCCTGGCAGACGGTGTGGCGGAATGTGGAGATGGCCGTCCAGGCTGCTCGCCCCCAACTCTCAGCCATCGACTGTAGAGAGACGGTGGAACACCATCTGGAGATGGTGGGCCTTGGCGATGCCCACCACAAGCGACCCGCCCAGATATCCGGTGGCATGCGTCAACGGGTGGCGATCGCCAGGGCCCTGGCAGTTAAACCTGCAGTGCTGGTGCTGGATGAACCATTCGGCGCCCTAGACGCAATCACCAAGGAAGAACTCCAGGAGGAATTGCTGGCGATCTGGCGGGAACAGAAGCCCACGGTATTGATGATCACTCACGATATTGATGAGGCCCTTTTCCTGGCAGATAGGATAGTAATGATGACCAACGGGCCCTCTGCCACCATCGGTGAAATCATGGATATTCCGTTTGAACGCCCCCGCAGTTACGAACGGATTCAAGCCGATCCACGCTACGGCAAACTGCGCAACCACGCGCTCGACTTCCTATTCCGCCGTCACGCCCATGACGAGGAATAAACCCGTCAAAGACGGCATATTAGATGGCAAAATTCATAGCGCATCGGATGGCGTGTTAGATGGCGTATTGAATGATATATCAGATGGCAGATTGGCTGGCAGATTAAAGCCTGCCTGCCTTTCGATCCCCGTGGGCCACACACTGATGCTAGATGCATCCAATTTCAGCCGCAGCACACGGCTAAGGGTATCCGAAGGCTTGATCAGGGTGGCATTTTCATCTGTTCATATTGAACCCATGGAAGCAGAGCCTATCACCCTCGGTTTCTTGCAATCTGGCGATCAACTACCCCTGGAGCTGCTGCGTCACTCCTGGTTGCATCTGGAAGCAATTAAGACAACAAGCCTTACCGACACCAGTGAATTAAGCCAAGGAATAGAGGCGATCAGTCTTAACGATTGGACTGCTTCTCTGCTGATGATCCAACACCTCAGCGACTCCCAGCAACGGCTGCGGGCCCTGCTGCAGCTACTGGTGGATCGCTTAGGCCAGCGTTGTGGTATCTGGTATGAACTGCCCATGCGGCTTAAACACGAAAGGCTGGCGGAAATGGTTAACCACACCCGCGTAACCGTGTCTCGCCACATGTCTCGCTGGCGCCAGGCTGGCTTGATAGATAGCGACCACCATGAACACGGTCATCTGCGCATTGCACCGGCGTTGCTCGATCCATAAACCAAACCAATTTTACTAAAGCCTTTTAGGCTTGGGAATTAAGCAATGACTATCTCATCAAGGCACCTCGAAAATTAGCTATTCCGCTTTCGCGAGTCAATGGCAAGCAAATCACCATCAGGTTTCTCGCACCATGAGATCGACTAGATTTGAGATTTCTCGAGGTACAGATCATAAGATTGATGAAATTATGGATTTTTCGATGCGGCCCACTGGGAAGCCCTGAAAAATCCGAGCCACGGCCAATTATGCTCTTCTGTCACAATATCTCTTAGCTTGCTAGGGCCATGAATGGCTATTGTTCAGAGCCCCCTAGGCTTTTGGAAAGGAGTTAAAGTTACTCAACAGGATTAGGAGTAATTACATTAATGGCGAAGTCTGGATGGAGCAGATCATCGAGCACAGTGCCCGGCTGGGCTTCACCACTCAACAACAGTAATACCGCTGGCCATATATAATTGAAATTATAGGCATTTGGCCCGGTCTTCACGCCTCCAAAGGAATTGAAAAGCTCATCGTCGTAATAGGTGGTATTGGTCACCGCTTGATTGTGGAAGGATACCAAGGGAGGCTGGGCATTTGGATTGGAGCAGGAGGCGTAGATTGCTTTTTCGGTGCTGGCGATACTTAGAAAGTTGCAGGGCTTGGGAGCTTGCCAGGGCCAAAATTGCTTGATCGGATCAATCCACTGGCCCGGGGGCACCAGGGTATCGCCCTCACCATGGAGAATAGTGACCGGCACTTTGAGAGCAGCGCCGCTATCGGCAATCGTGATCGGTTGACTCGTAAACGGCAACCTGAAAATCTTCAGTAAAGGCACCACAAAAGGGGGCATGCCCATCAAGGTGCTGGCGGCAGGATCAGCCACCACAATTTGCTGGGGCTGCAGCCTGGTGGAGGCAGCTGCACGAATTTTCGCATCGCCATAACCCCAGGGCAAACTGAGGGCCAATAGGCCACCGAGAGAATGGCCAAATGCATAGGCTTGTGGCTGGGTATTAGCCCAGTGGGCATAGCGCGAGTCTTTGGCTATCTGATCCCAGGCCTGATCACAGCCGTTAATCACCTGACTCAGCCACTCAGTTGGCGCACTGACCAAACTCAGGGCCACGGTGGAAATTAAACTGATCAAATTCTGAAAGATGGTACCACGCCAGAGGCTTAATATCTGCAGAAAGAGCAAAAGCAAGGTAAGACCAGCTGCAAGTCGTATCCTTACAAACCAGCTCAAGACCAGCTCAAGGCCGGCCTTTGGGAACAGCAGGCGCCGCATCAATTGAAACCAGATCAGCAGCCCGTTCCGCTTGTCCCTGGGGGAAAGCTCTTCATCAGGCTTAGTTTCTGGGTAGTCGCTCACCTGAAAATCAGGGAAAAATACAATATACCCATGCTTCACAAGCTCCTCAATGTGTTTATTATAAAATCTGGGCATGCTCAAGGCAAAGCCGTGCAGATAAATCAAGGTCTTCAGGGGAGGAGTGCCATCAGGCTCTCCATGCCCGCCCCCCTGGGCCGCTGAATCTGGCACATATACGCGAATAAAATTACCCTCAGCATGGCTGCCGCCTTGAAAAATAGAATAGCCATCCTTGGGGAAAAATTTTAGATCTACTGACTTAGAATCCATGGTGGTGAGTGGTGGTTAGGGTGCTGATTTTTTTATAATAGCCCTGGATTAATGCTGGGCCAGGGGGGAAAGCCTGCGGTATTTATTTGGTACACTGTAATGAATCCTGTGGGGCAATCCAGGCCGGCCAATGATCAATCATCGCCGGGCGGCCAATTGGCAAATACTATTTCTGGAGCAGTTGGCCTTCCAGGCTCAGCTTGCCCTGGCGATATACCAGCCAAGTAAATATTGCCACACCTGCCTCGGTTCCCGCCACATCATGAAGGATATGAAAGATTGCATTAGCAGGCACATTGGGATCTGCATAGGGATCTCCGCCGTAGCGCTGAAGCAGGAATACGAAGCTTAGATTTACACCCACGGAGAAAAGTGGAAACAAAAGCACAAGAGGAGTCTTCAATAAATTATAAGCTCGATAGGTAAGCACGGCAAAAATCAAGGTTAGAGTAATATAGATTGGCACCTTGTAGCCTGGGTCAGCCACCTCGTTCCCATGTAAATACAGGAATGAAATGCCCACCAGGCAGGCGGCAAAGAAAAGATTCAAATAAGGGCCTAGTACCCGATCAAGCCAACTATTGCTGGTTTGTAGGCCATCACCCCAAAGGGCAAAGGCAGACAGCAAAAAGAAATAAAACATAAAATTTAGCATCGAAAACTGGTCCTGGTAGTACCAGCACTGGGTCACGTGCCAACCGATCTCAGAGGCGATCGACACCATCACAAATGACAATCCCAACAGGGATGCAAAGATCGCTGTGGGCGGCTGGCCCAGGGCAGTGAGGCTGCGCTGAAATACCCGCATCGCCACCGGTATCAGCACAAAAGTGGCGGTATGGGCAACGATCAGCCCTAGTTTCCAGCCGCCTTGAATGCAGGTGCGACCCTCCAGTGGGCTGGCAATCTCGGGCAGCCGAGTGAGGATCAGGGCCATTCCAACTAGAGATGTGGCCAGAAAGACGACCAGCCGCCCTAGCGGAGCATCCATAAACTCCGAACTGACTGGCGGGGTTGGCGGAGTATCTAAGCCCATGGGAGCTGCATTTGGTTGGCTACGAGTATTGGATAACTTGTGGCCAACGGGGTATCGCGTCAGCAATTGTTGATCTCGCTTGCGGCTTGAATCGCTGGCTTGAATCGCTGGCTTGAATCGGGAGCTTGAATCAGGGTCTGCCCTGGTGCGGCGGTCCGGCAGGATTGGCTACAGCAGTGGCAATCGAATGAACATCGACGGCAAGGCCTGGCGCACGATTGGCGTGGAAGCCGATGGTGAGGCGATCTGGGTGATCGACCAAACCCTGCTGCCCCATCAGTTCCAGCTCCGGGTACTCAGCAATCTCTCCCAGGTGGCTGACGCCATCCGCACGATGGTGGTGCGCGGCGCCCCCCTGATCGGCGTGAGCGGTGCCTACGGCTTGATGCTGGCCCTGCAGCAGGACCCCAGCGATGCGGCCCTGGCCCGGGCCTTTGACACTTTGTTGGCCACCCGGCCCACCGCCGTGAACCTGCGCTGGGCCCTGGAGAGAGTGCGGGATTTGGTGTTTGCCCTGCCCGAGGCCCAACGGGCTGCCGCCGCCCGCCAGGAGGCCGATGCCATTGCCGATGAAGACGTGGCCATGTGTGAGGCGATTGGCGATCACGGCCTGCGGCTGTTTCAGCAGCTGGAGGCCGCCCGCCCCAGCGAACGCCGTCAGCAGCCCTTCCAGGTGCTCACCCATTGCAACGCCGGTTGGTTGGCCACGGTGGATTGGGGTACGGCATTAGCGCCGATCTACAAGGCCCATCGCGCCGGCATGGCCATCCATGTATGGGTGGATGAAACCCGCCCCCGCAACCAGGGCGCCAGCCTCACCGCCTTTGAGCTCGCCCGCGAGGGGGTACCCCACACGGTGATAGTGGACAACGCTGGCGGTCATCTGATGCAGCGCGGCCAGGTGGATGCGGTGATCGTGGGCACCGATCGCACCAGCCGCAACGGCGATGTTTGCAACAAGATCGGCACCTACCTCAAGGCCCTGGCCGCCCACGACAACGGAGTGCCCTTCTACGTGGCCCTGCCGGCCTCCACCATCGACTGGACGATCGCCGATGGCCTGGCCGAGATCCCGATCGAGACCCGCTCCGCCAGCGAGGTGACCCACATCCAGGGCCGCCTGGCCAGCTCCACCGAAACCGGAGCCATCAACAGCATCAGAACTATCGACAGCGTTCAGCTGACCCCCGATGGCAGCGATGGCTTCAATCCCGCCTTCGACGTGACGCCGGCTCGGCTGGTGACGGCACTGATCACCGAGCGGGGGGTGGCGGCCGCCAGCGAACAGGGACTGTTAAGTTTATATCAATCAACCTGAAGAGTAGATAGATAAATCCGGGGGCTGCGGCGCAGGCGATCTGGATTACTCAGCAAACCTTAAATAACTCCGGTGGCTGCGGCTGGGCAATGTGGCGGATTCGCAAAGTTGCCTTGGCTGGCAGATTTTGAATTGGCTGGCCAAACTGACTTGGCAGCCCCCAGCCGCCGGTTCACCTAAACCGGCAGCCTCAAGCCGCCTAGCCTCAACGCCTCTTGAAGGGCAACCATGGCGCCTGGGCAGCCCCCACAAACTGGGCGAGATCTGGAGCTGCAGCTGCGCCAGCAAATGGTGGCGGTGGCCCGGAAGATGAATGCATCGGGCATCAACCAGGGCACCTCGGGCAATCTCTCGGCACGCATCGAGGGCGGCCTGCTGATTACGCCCACCTCCCTGCCCTACGAGCTCATGGGCTCAGATGATCTGGTGGCGCTCGATTGGCAGGGTCAACCCCTGGCCAGCGCCGCCATGGCCGAGGGCCCAGCACGGCGACCCTCCTCTGAATGGCGCCTGCATGCCGATGTGCTGCGCCTGCGGCCGGAAATCCAGGCGGTGGTGCACTGCCACTCGATCCGGGCCACGGCCTTGGCCTGCCATGGCCGGGGCATCCCCAGCTTCCACTACATGGTGGCCGTGGCTGGCGGCGCCGACATTCGCTGCGCCGGCTATGCCACCTTCGGCACTGGGGAGCTTTCCAGCTTGGCGGTGCAGGCCCTGGAGGGCCGCCTGGCCTGCCTGCTGGGCCACCACGGCCAGGTGGCCCTGGGGACCAGTCTCGATCAGGCGCTGCGGGTGGCGATCGAGGTGGAAACCCTGGCGGCCATGTATCTGGAAGCCAGTCGGCTGGGGGAACCGCCGCTGCTCAGCCAGGAGGAGATGCAGCGGGTGCAGCAGCAGATGCGCCAGCTGCTGTATGGCTGCGGCCCAGCCACAGCCCCAGGCTGATCCAAAGAATCACCAAAGCCAGGCAAAACAGCGTCCAGACCGGCAAACCCCAGCTGCTGATCGCTAGCGGTGCGGCCACGGTAACGATGCCGCCGGCGATGAAGGGCTGCAGCAGCAACTGTTTGATCGAGAAGGGGGTCAGGGCATCGCCCTGGTCCTGGGGATCCACCATGTTCAGCAGCAGTAGGCCACTGGCCGCCACGCCGGTGGCCTGACCGAACTCCACCAGGCCCCGCTCAAACCAATTGGGGGGCAGGATGCGCGGCCCCAACAGCAGCACCACCGCCACATTCCATACCAGGCCCGCCACCGCCAGCACCGTGAGCGCCAGCCACTGTTCAGCCAGCAGCGACAGGTCCAGGCAGGCGGTGGCGGCGGTGATCAAGAGGTCTGCCGCCAGGGTGCCCAGCCGGCCCTGCACCCTCGCAGCGGCCCAGTGGCCCTTGCCGCCGCGCTCCAGCAGCAACCGCACCAGCAGCGAACCCAGCAGGGCCAGGGGAAACACCGGCAGGCCATCGATCACCAGCGCGAAACCGCCCCCCCAGCGAGCCGCCAACTCCTGCAGGCCCCGCAGCATCAAAGTGCCCAGCAACACCGCAGCCCCGGTGAGGGCCAGGTTGATCAGCCAGACCGCCGGGCCTAACTGGCTCTGGCCCAGGGATGTACTTGGGGGGGCACTTTTGGCGGCATTTGGGGCGGCGTTCCCAGAAGCCCCCCTGGATGCATTTGAGACTGCATTGGGGGAGCCATGCGGGGAGATGCCGGGCGCTGCGGGGGGCGCTGGGGCGGGCGCCGGCTGGGCGATGGGCAGCGAACTGGCCAGCAGCCAGCGGCGACTGCGCCCCAACAGCACCACCAGGGCCCCCACCAGGGTGGCGCTGAGCAGACCCACGGTGGCCATCGCCAGCCCCAGCGCCTCTCCACTGGCCAAGCCCAGCCGGGCGTAGCTGGGGCCCATGGCCGCCGCCGACCCATGGCCGCCCTCGTAGGCCACTTCAATCAAAGCGGCCATCACCGGTGGGGCGCCGATCAGCGGTTGCAGCACCAGCAACACCGCCAACCCTCCCACCATGAACTGGCCAAAGGCCAGGGTGAGGGCCAGCAGCAGCTGGGCGGTAACCGGCCGCCAGATGCTGCCAATCCGGGGCAGGGGTTTGCTCAACATCAAGGTGGCGAACACCAGGGTGAGCAGCGCCAGCGGCAGGTTGCTCCACCGCTCGATCACCGCCGGCGGCAGCAGCGGCAAGGGGCCGCTTGGCGCCAACAGCAGGCCGATGCCGCCGGCCAGCAGGGCCTCGGGCACCCCCCAGCGCTTCAAGCCGATGGCGGCGCCGATGGCCGTGCCAATCAGCAGCAACACAGCCAGTAGCCCGAGGGCCAGGGGCCATGGCTGCCAATCGGCTCCCAGTTGCTGCAGCAAAGCCGCTAATTTCTCTAGCAAAGAAATAATCACAGCCCGAAGTGGCGGGAGAAAAATGCCTCCGTTGCCTCCAACACCAAACTCTGCACCTCACCGCTGCGGAAGCCATGGCCCTCGCCGGCAAAGCGGTGCACCTGCACCGGAATGCCGTTGGCCTCTAGCGCAGCCGCCATGAGGTCGGTCTGGGCGGGCGGCACCACCCGATCCTCCAGTCCCTGAAAGAAGATCACAGGGCAGCGGATGCGCTGGGCGTGCAGCAGCGGTGAGCGGGCGGCGTAGGTGTCGCTAGCTGCCGGCCAGGGCCCCACCAAAGCATCGAGATAGTGGGCCTCAAAACGGTGGGTATCGCGGGCCAGGGCGCTGAGGTCGGCCACGCCGTAGCGGCTGGCTCCAGCCCGGAAGCGATCGGTGAAACAGAGGGCCGCCAGGGCGGTGTAGCCCCCGGCGCTGCCACCCTCGATGGCAATGCGCTCCGGCGAGGCGCAGCCGGCCCGCACCAGGGCATCGGCGGCGGCGGCGCAATCGGCCACATCGCCAACGCCCCATTGGCCATCGAGCCGCTCGCGATAGGCCCGGCCAAAACCGGTGGAACCGCCGTAGTTCACATCCACCACGCCCCAGCCCCTGCAGGTCCAGTACTGGATGGCCAGGTTTAAACCGCGTCGCGCCATGCCGGTGGGACCGCTGTGGCCCTTCACCAGCAGGGGCGCCTGCGGATGGGCGCCGCCCAGCGGCGGATAGAACCAGGCGTGGGTGCGCTGGCCGCCATGGCCGGCAAACCAGAGCGGTTCGCCCACCGCGATCGCCTCGGGCGGCAGCGGGCAGGGGGCCAGGGGGGTATGGCGCCACTGGCCCGAGCGGAGGTTTAGCTCCAGCAAACCCCGGGGGCTGGTGGGATTGCTGGCCACCGCCACCAGGCGGCAATCGGCCGCGCTCAATTCGGCCAGATCGTCGTAGGGGATCCCCAATGGCCGCCACTCACCCGCCTCGATTCGCCCCAGCTCCCAGGCGCCATCGCGGCAGGCTGCGGCAATCAGATGCTCCCCGTCCCAGGCGGTGGTGCTCATGCCGTACACCCACTGGGGCATGGCGAATTCGGCCGCCATCGGCAACAGGGGGCTCCAGGCGCCTGTGGCGGTGTCGAGCTGCTGCAGGTTCCACCAGCCCAAGGCGTCGCTGGCCACCACCAGGGATTGGGGGCCGATCCACAGGGGCTGGAATACCGAACAGGCGGGCCCCTCCCCCGGCAGGGAGCCAGCCACCTGCCGTGGCCGCAGCAGCTCCCCCGCCGGGCCGAGGTCGGCAAGCCAGAGGCTGCTGCGCTGCCACGGCATGTGGGGCTGCTGCCACTCAATCCAGGCCAGCTGGGCGGCGTCGGGGCTGAGCACCGCATAGCCACAGAAATCCGCGGGCTGATGCAGCAGTTCTGGGGGGCCGCCCGCCAGGGGCACGGCGACCAGCTGGTCGCGGCCCTCGCTCTCCAGCACGCCGATCCAGCGCTGGCGCGCCCGATCGATCAGTCCATCGGCAAAGGCCCAGGCTCCCTCCTGGGCGGGCAGGGGGGTGAGCCGGCGGGGCTCGCCGATCGGCTTGCCACTGCCTGGATCTAGGCCCAGATGCCAGAGGCAGCGATCGCCATCGTGCACCCACACCACATCCGGGCCGGCCACCGCATAGCTGCCGCCGCCGTATTCGTGTACGCGAGTGCGCAGGTTCCAGGCGCCGGGGCTGAGTTCGATCGCCGTCTGGGGCGCCCCCGCATCTGGCGGTCCCGCCTCGGGCGGTCCCGCGTCGGCCATCAGCAGGGTGGTGCGGCCCCGCTCCTGGGGTCGCTGCTCCAGCCAGAACAGCCGGCCACCATCCAGCTTTGGCTCCTTGACGCTGGCGGTGCGGCCCACCACCTGCTGGGCTGTGAGCCTCACGGGCTCCTGGGCATTGGGCCCATTGGGCTCCTGGGCACTTAGCCCGCAAGGCTGCCGATCCTCCACCCCAGCCCTCCTGGGCTCCAGCCCTACACTTTTATCAACATGTCTAGGTGAGACATTGGCGCGCAGCTTCGCTCAGATGGCCCGCAGCGCCGAGCAGATGGGCCGCGGCGTACAGGTGCCCAAAGAGGTGATCGACAACCCTCCCCTCACCATCGCCACGCTGGGCAACCAGGTGTTGCGCCAGCCCGCCCGGCGGATCAGCAAGGTGGATGAGTCGGTGCGGGAACTGGCCCGCGACATGCTGCGCAGCATGTATGCCGCTAGCGGCATTGGCCTGGCGGCCCCCCAGGTGGGCGTGCACAAGCAATTGCTGGTGATCGATCTCGATCCGGAAAATGCCGCCACGCCGCCGATGGTGCTGATCAACCCCGAGATCACCAGCTTCGGGGCGGGCATTGACACCTACGAAGAGGGCTGCCTCAGCATTCCCGGGGTCTATCTCGATGTGGTGCGCCCTTCCGTGGTGGAGGTGAGCTATCGCGATGAGATTGGGCGGCCCCAGAAGCTGCGCGCCGACAGCCTTTTGGCCCGCTGCATCCAACACGAACTGGACCACCTCAATGGAGTGCTGTTCGTCGACCGGGTCACCGACGAGCTGAGCCTCAACGAGGGGCTTCAACAAAAGGGCTTCAATCGCGCCCACGTCCAATCGATTTCCTGAGCTGAAGGCGCGGAACTCGGCGGTGAGCTCGTAGTTTTCGGGTTGCTCTGGTGCCCTGTTGCGATGCCGATGAAACCCCTGGCGGGGCTGTTCCTCGCCCTGGCCTGCCTGCTCGGGATCGCCGCCACGGGCTCGGTGTTTGAACTTGCCTATGGCGAGCCCGATTTGGGCTCGACAGCCACCGGTTGGATCCTGGCTGGCAGCCTGCCGGGCACCTTGCTGGCTCTGGTGATCGCGATCCGGATCAACAAACCGGCCTAGTCCCCCGCTGGTGCCGCCAGGGGCGGTGCATACGATTGCCCAGCCCTTGTCACCTGCTCCGTGTCGCCACTGATTGGTCGGCGCCAACTCCGGCGCCTTGCCCTCGCCACGGTGGCCAGCCTTGCCATAGCGCCGCTGGCCAGCTCAGCTGCCAGCCCAGCCCTGTTCCAGGCCCTGGAGCTCGACCAGGGGCGCTTTTTGCTTGTGGCCGCCCCCATCGGTAACGGCAGCAAGGCCCAGCTGAACATCTACGAACAGGTCACCAACCGCCGCCCTTGCTTCGCCACCAGTGGTGCCAAGCCAGCCGTGGTCAACCCGCTGTTGGGCACCTTTGACTTCACCGGCATCTGTGGGCGCTTCATCGACGCCAACGGCTATTCGCTGCGGGTGGGGGGCACGGATCTGGCCACCAGCTACCGACTATCGGTGCGGCGGGAGGCCGGCGACAACCTGCTGATTGCCCTGCCGACCAAGACGGGCGTCGGGCCCGAGATGCTGGTGGCTCGCACCCAGGGGGCCGGCAACGGCTTCCTGCAACTGGTGTTTGAACCGGGCTGGCGGCTGATGCGCCGCGCCTTTGGCGGCCGTGCCCTGGGCCACGTGTACGTCTACCGCGATGACATGCCGGCAGGGGGGCTCTGAGCTGGGCGATGAAGGCAGCGGGAGGGCATCGGGGGTAGGGGAGGCGATTGCTACACTCGATCGTTCAATGAGCTGTTCCGCGCTCTTTTCATGACCCAGGTCACAGTCGGCGAAAACGAAGGCATTGAGTCGGCGCTGCGCCGCTTCAAGCGTCAGGTGTCCAAGGCGGGCATCTTCGCCGACCTGAAGCGGCTGCGGCACCACGAAACCCCCACTGAGAAGTACAAGCGCAAAGCCCAGCAGCGCCGCCGCCGCCGCTGAGTTTCGCTTCTGGCTGCGAAAACCACTGGCCTGCATGAGCCTGGTTGCTTGCTAACTGCCGCCTCGGCTAGCCAATGGCAGCTGGTGGTGGAAAGCGTCAGGGGTTTAGGGGCCGATCGACCACTTGGTCAAAGGATCGATAGCTGAGGGCTTCGCCAATCGCCTGCACGCCGATCTCGCGGCCGCCGTTGAGATCGGTGATCGTTTGAGCCACCCGCAACAGCCGCTCGGCGGCGCGAGCCGAGAGCCGCCGCTGGCCTATGGCCGCCTCCCAAAGCTGCAGGGCCTTCGCCTCGATGTTGAGCAGGCGCTTCAGCGCCTTGGCGGGCAGTTCGGCATTGGCCAGGCCACCGGGATTGCGGCCAGCCATGGTGCGGCGAGCCGCTTTCACCCTGGCCGCCACCACCGCTGTACTCTCCGGCACGGCCGTGGACTGGCCTGACCCTGGCTGGCCGCTGGGGGGGAAGGTGGGGCGCTGAAAGGGGGCACTCAATTCCGCTCCCGATAGCCGGCGCATCACCACTTGCAGGTCGATGCGATCCAGCAGCGGGCCTGACAGTCGACTCCAATAGCGACTACGCAGCCCTTCGCCACAACTGCAACTGGCTTCCGGTTCGCCATACCAGCCGCAGGGACAGGGATTGGTGGCGGCAACCAAGGTGATGCGGCAGGGGAAGCGGCTGCGATGCCGCGCCCGGCTGATCCACACCTCCCCCTCCTCCAGGGGCTGGCGCAGCTGGTCGAGCACCTGCCGGCGAAATTCCGCCAGCTCATCGAGAAACAGCACGCCCCGGTGGGCCAAAACCAGCTCGCCGGGGCGGGGTATGGCCCCGCCGCCGATCAGGGCCGCGGCGGTGCAGCCATGGTGGGGACTGCGAAACGGCCGCTCGCCGATCCCAGCGGCGCCCATGGCCGCCGGCAGCCCGGCCACCGAATGGATGCCCGTGATCTCCAGCACCTCCTCCCGCGTCAAGGGCGGCAGCAGGGCCGGCAAGCGGCGGGCCAGCATTGTTTTGCCACTGCCGGGAGGGCCCACCAGCAACAGGTGATGGCCACCGGCCGCGGCAATCTCCAGGGCCCGGCGGCCGTGGGCCTGGCCGCGCACCTCGGCCAGATCCAGGCTGGGCCCAGCATCGACCGCCGCGGCTGGCGGCAGCGGCGGTCGGGGCCCACTGGTGCCGCGCAGCAGCGCGATTGCTTCCGCCAGACAGGCCGCCGGCCACACCGGCAGGTGGTCCACCAGGGCGGCTTCCGCCCCATTGGCCTCGGGTACCAGCAGGGCCCTGGCCCCTGCGGCCCGGGCCGCCAGGGCCACCGGCAACACCCCCCGCACCGGCCGCAGGCTGCCGTCGAGGCCCAACTCCCCCAGGCTCCACACCGCCGCCAGGGCCTGGGGGGGCAGTTGACCGCTGGCCATGAGCAGCCCCAGGGCAATCGGCAGATCAAAGCTGGGACCCTCCTTGCGCAGATGGGCCGGAGCCAGGTTCACCACCACCCGGGTGAGCGGCACCTTCAAACCGCTGTTGCGCAGGGCGGATCGCACCCTTTCGCGCGATTCCTGCACCGCCGTATCCCCCAGCCCCACCATCTGCAGGCCGGGCAGGCCCGGGGCGATATCCACCTCCACGGCCACCGGAGTGACCTCCAGCCCCAGCACGGCCCCGCTACAGCACGATGCCAACATTTAGAGCCACTACCACTGCCATAGCAGTTCCCCCCCTGTCCCCCTGCGCCATCGAAAATTCCATGACCATGGCTGATGGCCATCACCGACGCCCATGACTGACACCAACGACGACACCGTTAAAAGCACTGTTGACAACACGGTTAACGACACCGTTAACGACACGGTTTTCGGGCGCATCCTGCGCGGTGAAATCCCATGTGACCAGGTGTATGCCGATGGGCAGTGCCTGGCCTTCCGGGATCTAACCCCCCAGGCGCCATTGCACATCCTGGTGATTCCCCGCGAGCATCTGGTCAACCTGAGCCAGGCCGAGCCCCGCCACTGCGAGCTGCTGGGGCACCTGCTGCTGGTGGCGGCCCAGGTGGCGCGCCAGGAAGGCTGCGAGAGCTTCCGCACGGTGATCAACTCGGGGGCGGAAGCCGGTCAGTCGGTGTTTCACCTGCACGTGCATGTGCTGGGGGGCAGGCCCCTGGCCTGGCCCCCGGGCTAGGGGCCGGGCATCACGGGCTAGGAGCCTGTCGCACATAGCCCCACCGCCCACTTCTCCACAGACGGCCTCAAATCTGCCCAGATCCTAGTGACAGCAATGGATCCGGGCGAGAGAATGGGGCATGAGTAAGCCCAAAACCTTC
>JBIKWK010000124.1:0-4255 GCA_044356375.1 Prochlorococcaceae cyanobacterium
CTGGGGTCGATGCGATCAGCCGGAAAGGGGACGCAGACAGAGGAAATGACCAATCCTGTCGCGACACCAATTGAAGGTAACAGTTAATGATGCAAAGCGGAGGACCAAAAGCGGATGTCGCTTGACAGACCCTGGGCTGCGCTGTCCCGCCTGGACGGCTGGCCTGGAGCCAGGGGGATCGGCGGCCAAAGCATCCGCTACCAAAACATCCGCTGCCAACCCATTCGCCAGGATTAGCCCATGACCCTGGAAGCTCCTCCCCCACTCCCGCGGCTGATCGACGGCCCCGCTGACGCCCCAGCCACGCTGCTGCTCGCCCATGGCGCTGGGGCGGCGATCGCCGGCCGGGTGGCCAGCCTGCTCATTGATCAGCTCGCCGCTAGCTCTGGAGTAAAAGGCTGCCTGTGCTTTGGCTATCCCTTCCATCCGCCCGGTAAGCCACTAAGCCTGCGCACCGAACACCTGGTCGCCCTGCAGAGCCCCACCCTGATCCTGCAGGGGGAGCGCGACCCGTTTGGGAAGCGACAGGAGGTGGAGAGCTATTCCCTCTCGGCCCAGGTGCAGCTGCAGTGGATCCCCAGCGGCGACCACAGTTTCAAGCCCACCAAGAGCTCTGGCCTCAGCGAAGCGCAGAACTGGGCTACGGCTGTGGCCTATGGCGATCAGTTCATCCGGCAGCTGATTAGCAATTGATTGCTACGGCTTGCCTCCTGGCCAGCAAGGCAGGCACCATCTGGGTCTGAGCATGTTTCAGAAAGCTGTACAGCGAGCGGTGCTGGTGGCCGGTATCCACAAACCTGCCAGTATCCACAGCTTCCGGCATTCCTGGTAGCTCAGCCACGCTGGTTTTAGGCCAGGTAGCGCCACCCAGTTGCTGGAGCGGGGTCAAAGACATCCACACCATCCAGGAACTGCTGGGCCACCGGCACGTGAATAACAAAATAAGATATATCGATGTGCTCAATGTGCTCAACTGCGGCCCTCTTTGCGTCTGCAGCACAGTGGTCATTGTGCAGCGTATTGAACATGTGGTTATCGGACCCGTGAACCAGTGCTAGAAAATGGCAGTTCAACGTCAAAACTCACGCAGCATTATGGTTTTAGGCAACTACTCCAGCCGTACTCCGAGTGGTTCACGGAAAGAGAGCGGACCTGGGTAGTGGTTCACGGAACCACACAAGAAAGCGTTAAACTTCGTTGAAAGTTCAGTCTATTCTGCAAAGTAAAGCATTGGAGAACTCTAAATGGTGACTTCAGAGAAAGAATCTTCGGTTTTCGACTTCTTTGTTTCTTATAAGCGTAAAGATTCAAGTTCTTTTGTAGAGCGCCTAGTAAGCTTTCTAAAAGCTTTTGAAGCTGAGGTCTGGCTAGATAAGCAGCAGTTAAAACCTGGTGACTCTATTCTTTCTGGAATTGAAGAGGGAATCGCTCTGTCGATTGACGCAGTCATTGTTCTTAGCCGTAACTATTTTGAAGGATGGTCTGAGCATGAGCGCCGAAGCCTCTATTCTCTTATGGTTTCAAAGCGACTCCGGATCATTCCTGTTTGGTATCAACTTACCCATGACGATGTCATGTCTCTTGCTCCTATGTTTGCAGATCTAGTAGCAATTGAGGTGGATGAAGACTCTGATGAATCATCAATTGAAGCTAGCAAAAGAATACTAGAAGGCTATAAAGTTTCTCAGCGAGAAGCGAGGCTTTATGAACTATTTTTCCGAGCTGTACGCAAGCATTCAAAGGATCCTGACTTGGATGTATTCCTTGGTGTCTTCGAGAATAATATGACGCTGTTACAGCAGGCTATTGACTCTGGTGCTAATGTCAACGTTAAAACGAGTGAGTTGTGGAACCGATACAATCAAATCATCTTGGAGCATGAAGATGTATTTCCAGCTTGGAGAAAGCTATTTTTATACTTGAGTGAAAGAGGGCTAATTGGCAAGTAGCCCTAAGCATTGTGCTTCGTGTCTTGGCTATATTTTTTTTGTGGCTTTTGGCTTTAACTTTTTGGCACTCAGCGGCTAGAGGCTTCTTGAGTTTTATGCGTGTTGCAAGTGATTTAGTTCGGTTTCACCACTGTACCTGTCTAACGATTCATTGGAGCGGATGGACAGGTCACACGGGCAAAAGGCTTTTCTTTCTAGCCACCGCTCAATTCAAGGCCCTTAGACAGTCTCAATGCCGCGAAGGGCCGCAGCCGCCCCTGGGGCCGGCGAACTGTATTCCGGCCATCACCGCCATTGCGGCCCTCGGCCTAGCGGAAGCCACGCTCCAGCAGGCGATCCCTGCTTCGTTGTCATCACCGTTCTGGCCGCTATTGGTGGCGCTATTGGTGACCGTGCTGCTGGTGGAAGGAGGAGTGGAGCAACAGATCGAGCGACGCTCTGCGCGAGTCAGCCGTCTGGGCCTGCACCAGCAGGAAGCTCGCCTCCCGCAGGCGTCGCTCCGCTGCACAACCGCAATACATCGCGCCGCCGGCATGGGCGATCACCGCGGCCTGGGCCGAGCGCATCGCCAGCTCCAGGGCCTGGGCCCGCAGGCCTTGATGCCGCTGCCGCAGCTCCGGAGAGTCCTCGGCATTGGCGTCGATCAGGCGGTAGGCCTGGTGGCGCAGCTGTTGGCAATCGCGGCTGAGGGCAGCGGCCAGCGCCAGCGCCTGGGCGTCGTGGTGGCTGCTGGCGACCTGGTGTAGATCGGCGATGGCGCCTCGAATGCAGCCGAACACCACCGGGCTGACGCGGCAGACCGTGGCGGCATCGGCTGCGCTCCAGCCGCTGAAATCCTCCACGAACAGCACCTGGCTGTCGGCAACTTCCGCCCCATCGAGCTGCATCGGGCGGGTGTGGGTGCCGGCCATGGCCAGCAGAGCCAAGGGCTCGCTCAGGCTGATGCCAGCCGGCAGGGGTTCGCCGCAGGTGCCGCCAGGTAACAACAGGCCCACCACCCGATCGCCGCTGGCATCGACCCAGCGAACGCAGAGCAGCACCAGATCGGCGATGTCCCAGGAGGTGATCCAATCGAGCCGTCCATCGAGGCGCCAACCACCGGGGATGCGGGTCGCCGCCGGGTTGGCTGCCCTGGGCCTGCGCAGATGCGCGAAGGCCACGCCTGCCAAAGCTTGGCCGCTGGCAACCTGCTCCAGCCAGCGTTCCCGCAGGGCGCTGGCCGCCGGCGCCTCGGGGCTGGATACGGCGTTGAGCAACCGCCTCAAAGGCAGCTGATGCTGCAGCCAGCAGAAGGTGAGCGAGCCATCGGCCATGAACAGCCGCTCAGCCAGCTCCCGCTGCAGGGCAGGAGGTTGCAGGGGTCTGCCCAGCAGTCCGGCTGCCGCCATGGCATCGAAGCAGCGGCGCTGCACACCATGGCGATCGGTGTCGGCTGCCGCCGCCGCGATGGCGCTCAGCAATGGTTCGTGGGCCTCAGCCAGGGCCAGCCCATCGGGGCCAACGATATCCAGGGCCATCAATGGCTGGCGGTGAAAGCGATCCTGATCGGTGGGCGGTTGCTCGTGGCAGGTCTTGAACCTGATCGGAACCTGCCCGGCGGAAGCGCTTAACCTTGAACCATGAGCAGCCGCATCACCCACAACCCAGATCAGTGTGGCGGCAGGCCCTGCATCCGAGGTATGAGGATCCGTGTGCAGGACATCCTTGCGCTCTTTGCCGCTGGCCAGAGCAGCGAGCAGATCCTGGCCGATTTCCCCGATCTGGAACCGGAGGACTTGAGGTGCGCCTTGGGTTATGCAGCGCGGGAGATTGACCATCCCGTGCTGGTGGGATGACTCTCTGGCTGGATGCCCAGCTGCCGCCGCTGCTGGCCGGTTGGATCAACGCGCAGGGATGGGGCCTCCATGCGGTCGCGGTGCGCGATGTCGGCATGCGCGATGCCAGCGACCCCGTGATCTTCCAGGCCGCAAGGGATGCAGGCGTTGTCGTGATGACCAAGGACCGCGACTTCATCCGCCTCCTAGATGAACAGGGCCCACCACCGCAGGTGATCTGGCTGCGCCTGGGGAACTGCAGCAACGCTGCCCTGCAAGCCGTTCTCTCGACCACCCTGCCCAGGGCGATGGATCATCTCCGTGGCGGAGAGCCCTGGGTTGAGATCCGCCCGAGTCAGCAGAGCTAAGAGTTTGCAGAAAAACCAGCCCACAAGCTAGTTTTCCCCAGGCATGAGCTGATTTCTGGTTCAAAAAGACGCAGCGGCGACTGTCAGATCCGCAAACAGCTCAATTTCGGCATCTTTGGCATGC
>JBIKWK010000072.1:0-14553 GCA_044356375.1 Prochlorococcaceae cyanobacterium
TGATATCATCGGCGCTACTGAAGCCCGCCACCGGCTCTGAGAAGACAAGGCTAACCGTGGCAGTTTCACCAATACGTAGGGCGCTATCAGAGATGGTGAAGGAGAGAACGGTTGGCGCCTTGGTATCAATGCTGTAGTTGGCCGTGGTGGCGGTTACGCCGGTATTGCCAGCGAGATCGGTATAGGTGTTGGCTAGGCTGAGGATATTAGTAGCATCCTCTATATTTGATGTTGGCTCAAAGGTGCCAGTCCAGCTGACGCCATCATTGGAGGCCATCACCGAGAGCACTCCATTTTCAACGGTGATATCATCGGCGCTACTGAAGCCCGCCACCGGCTCTGAGAAGACAAGGCTAACCGTGGCAGTTTCACCAATACGTAGGGCGCTATCAGAGATGGTGAAGGATTTTACGGTTGGGCCTGTTTTGTCAACTGTGAAGGCCTGGAAGTTGGTGTTGGCGGGGCCAGCGTTGCCGGCGACATCGGTTTGGCGCACCTGCACCTGGCCGGTGGTGTAGCTGCCGGCAGCCACCATGAAGGAGGTAGTGGTGGCGCTTTGAGCCGTGCTCCAGCTGGTACCGCCGTTGATGGAGTACTGCCAGCTGGCACCGGCTTCCAAGTCGGTTACATTAATTGTGTCATTGTTGGTAATTCTATCGATAGGACTAACGCCGGTGTCGCTGTCAAGTTCAAGCACTGGCTTGGCCGGCGTGACGTTGTCGACAGTGACAGAAAAACCATCAGCTAGAGCACCATATTCAACGAAATAGCCAAGGGACCAGCTATCAATAATCGAATCATTCCAATAGCCGCCGCCCCACATAAAGGCGAAGTCTTCATTGCCATGGTTGTTGGGCTCACTCCCAGGCTGCCAGTTAGCATAAATTCCGGTAGGGGCAGCACCAGACGGCCCCCCATTCCATAAAATAGAACCAGCTTCTGGTCCTGTTACCCACTTCCAGACGCCCTCAGTTTCGGCATCACTGGCACCAATCAAAACCCAATTGCCATTGGGCTTTAAGCTTGCAAGTAAAGCATTTTCTTCTGCTGACGTTATGGTGGCTAAATAGCCCTGAGCCCCATAGAAGGTTTTACTTGCGGCTAGATCTTTGGCTTCAGCCCAGATGAATCGGTCGGATATAAATTCGTAGTAATGACCGGTGGAAGCAAGGTATTTGATGGAAGTAGTTTCTAGGCCAGGCAGTAAACTAACTTCGGCACTGGTGTTGCCGGCACTATCACTCTGACGCACGCGGATGCTGCTTGCAGAATAGGTGCCAATCAGCAAATCAAAGGAGCCATCTGTGCCTGGGAGCCAGCTGTCGCCGCTGTCTGTGGAGTATTCCCAGCTGGCGCCAGCTTCCAGACCAGTTACATTGATCCTGCCATCTTTGGTAATCCCATCGCTATTGCTGCTGCCGGTGTCGTTGGCCAGGGCCAGTGTTGGTGCGGCTGGAGCGCTGGTATCGATAGTGGCGGTGTAGGCGGAGCCGGCGGCCGACTGGTTGCCAGCTGCATCGGCGACCTGGGCCGTATAGCTGACGATCTGGTTATTGTTCAGCGTGCGTATATCGACATAGCTCCAGGTGGTGCCGTCGTCGGAGACAGTGGCGTTGCCAAGGAAAGTGACGCCGTCGTAGATGCGAACGGTTTCTCCAATTACCAGGGTAGCGGAGATAGTGCCACGAATTGAGAGAGAGCTGTCGTCGGTAACGTCGCCGGATGGAACTGTGCCTTGGAAGATACCGAAGTCGTCGGTGATGGCGGTGACAGCTGCGGTGGTGGTGGGTGCTGTGGTGTCAACGGTGGCGGTGTAGGCGGTGCCGGCATCAGACTGGCCGGCGGCATTAGCAACCTGAGCTGTATAGCTGACACTCTGGGTATTGGCAAGCGTGCGGCTATCGCTATAGATCCAACTAGAGCCGTCGGCGGATACAATAGCGGTACCAAGAAACTCGGTGCCGTCATAAATACGAACTGTTTCACCGGCCTCCAGGGCAGCGGAGAGAGTGCCGCTGATCGATAGGGAGCTGTCGTCGGTGGTGGCGCCGGAGGCAACCGTTCCCTGGATGATGCCGACGTTGTCGCTGATCGCGGTGACCGCCGCTTTGGTGGGCAACAGAAGCCGATCATCGGTATAGGGATTGGCAAAGCCAACCACGCCGCCAAGACCCGCAGGTGTCGTGCCGCCAGAGTAGGGGTCACCCCAGGAAACAACGGTGCCATCGCTCTTCAGGGCTGCAAATGCAAAGTAATTGGAGAAGATCTGGGTGACGCCGCTAAGCCCCACCGGTGTCGTGCCGCCACTGCCTTCATTACCCCAGCTGACAACGGTGCCATCGCTCTTCAGGGCCGCAAAGGCACTTTGAGTGGAAAAGATCTGGGTGACGCCGCCAAGCCCTGCCGGTGTAGTGATCGGCGTCTCTTCGCCAAACTCTCCATAAGTACCCCAGCTAACGACGGTACCATCGCTCTTCAGGGCCGCAAAAGCATAGTCATTGGAGAAGATCTGGGTGACGCCGCCAAGACCCGCCGGTGTCGTGCCGCCATAGCTGGGGTTACCCCAGGAGACGACTGTGCCATCGCTCTTCAGGGCCGCAAAAGCATAGGTATTGGAGAAGATCTGGGTGACGCCGCCAAGACCCGCAGGTGTCGTGCCGCCAGCCCAGTCGGGACCCCAGGAGACGACTGTGCCATCGCTCTTCAGGGCCGCAAAGGCAAGGCCATTGGAGAAGATCTGGGTGACGCCGCCAAGACCCGCAGGTGTCGTGCCGCCATAGTAGGGGTCACCCCAGGAAACAACGGTGCCATCGCTCTTCAGGGCCGCAAAAGCATAGGTATTGGAGAAGATCTGGGTGACGCCGCCAAGACCCGCAGGTGTCGTGCCGCCAGCCTCGTCAGGACCCCAGGAAACGACGGTGCCATCGCTCTTCAGGGCCGCAAAGGCTTGGAGAGTGGAGAAGATCTGGGTGACGCCGCCAAGCCCCGCCGGTGTCGTGCCGCCAGAACTGGGTTCACCCCAGGAAACGACGGTGCCATCGCTCTTCAGCGCCGCAAAGGCATAGCTAGTGGAGAAGATCTGGGTGACGCCGCTTAGCCCCGCCGGTGTCGTGCCGCCAGCCCAGCCGGCACCCCAGGAGACGACGGTGCCATCGCTCTTCAGCGCCGCAAAGGCATAGCCATTGGAGAAGATCTGGGTGACACCGGTAAGCCCAGCCGGTGTCGTGCCGCCAGAGCTGGGGGAACCCCAGGAGACGACGGTGCCATCGTTCTTCAGGGCCGCAAAGGCATAGTTATTACTCCGTTCCCCGTTGCTACACCCAGGCCGGCTTGGCCCATCGACTGTTACCACCATCCCCTCCGCCGTGATCGTGGCGGTGGCCGTTTGTTGGCCGGGGGTGATCAAGTAGCTGGCTATTGCTGTTGTGGAAGGCAGGATCTGGGCAATGATCGTTTCACCCGGATCCACCACGCTGTCGGCCAGCGCCGGCAAGGAAAGCTCGGCGGTGGCACTGCCTGCCGAGAAGCTGATCGTGCCGGTGGTGGCACCGCTGTAGTCACTGCCGGCCTGGGCGGTGCCCAGCAGCCGGTAGCTCACCGAGAGCGGCTCCGTGGTTGTGCCGGTGCGCGAGAAGCGGAAAACCGCCGGGCTGCCATTGGCCTCGTTGCCGTTGGCGATGGCGGTTATGGAAACCTGGGGGTCCTGGGCAGCTTCGATGGCCACGGCGATGTCGTTGATACGGATCAGCCGCTGATCGTTTTCCGTGGCGGCGCTAGTGGCCGGTTGCTGGCCACGGATCAACGCTGAAAAGATCTCGCCCTCATCACCGGGGCTGTCTTTGGCGCCATTCAAGCGATAGTCAATAGCATGGCCGATTTCCTCTAACAGCGTTGCCTCTAGCTGGCTGATTGAAGCACTTTGCAGCCAGGCGGCATTGATGTAAATGCATTCACCACCATATGGTGCGGCGCTGGTATAGGCAGCATTGATACCACTAAGAGTAGTAGCTGGCAGAATTTCCAAGGGGATCTGCAGATTGCCACGCAGCAACTTGCTGCGCAGAGAAGCTGCGGCTTTTTGAGCTGGGCTATACACCCGATGGAGCAGGGAATAATAGGAGTCTGAATTAGCCCAGGTCTTTAGGCGATCATTCGCAAGCGCTACGGCGTTCTGCAACTTACTGCGCTGGAGCCGAGCGATGCTGGGGCTGGAGAGAAGGAGGTTAGTCATTGATCTTGATATTGAGGATTTTAGGTGTTTACTTATTAACAAAGTTCAGTGCTGGGCGGCACCACTTTTTGCACATGGACTAGCGATTGCGACCTTCCTTGCGGCGGCAACCAAGGAGGATGCGACAGGTGGCGTGGGACTGTCTTGCCATTGTCTTGACGGCCACCATCCGCCGATTAGTTGGCGCAATTGCACTGAATAGACCCATTGACGCAATTGGAGCAGCTTGGCAAGGGAGGTGGCTGGACCGCTCTTGCTCCTGACCTGTCGAATCATGACCGGTGCCGCTCTTGTCCAGGGAGAAACAGGACCCAGCGGCACAAGCTCTCGAGAACGTAAGCGAGCCATGGCCACGATCAGACCACATCAAAGGAGACACAAGCTTACTACAATCAGGCTTTTACGGCAAGAAATTGTATTGTACCATACACAATGCAAGGCAGACCTAAGAAAGCCCTGGAAAAAAACAAACCATGCTCAATTGAGACCTTGAAAACACTATTGCCATCGAACTGCATGGCGCTGGCAATGGCAATTCGTCAATGGCTCCTTAACTTATTCAGGATGCTCTCAGTCGCTCATAAATTAGAGCTGGCATTTCACCATAAAAAAGCCCCGCCATAGGGCGGGGCGATTGGCGTGGCTTGCTTGTGCTTTAGCCGGGATTTGTGAGCCCAGGGCTGAGAATCAGCCGGCGCTCCAGACGCCACCGGCGATGTTGGCCAGGGGGGACACGATGGCAGTGCCCACCAGGAACCAGGCGAAGGCGGCGCCGCCGCAGCCACCCAGCCAGAAGCCGCTGGCGAATTCAGCCCAGCCGGCTTTGGTGAACAGATCGGCGGGGGGGTTGTCGATGGTGGCGTCGGCTGGCTGCACGTTGGGGCCAGTGCCGGCGGTGCCGTATATCGACAGGCAGATGGTGAGGATCGAGACCAGGCCGATGGTGGCCAGGAGTCCGGCGGTGCTGGCGTACTCGGTGAGGCGCAGCGGACCGGTGATCGCGAAGGGCCCGTAGAGGAAGAAGCCATGGGCCATGCCCACTTCCAGGCCGCGACGATTGGGCGACAGGGAAGGGCGGTAGGCCGGCAGGGCATTTAAAAATGCCTTGCTGAAATAGCTGCTGTTGACGGGGGTGGCCAGGTTGCCGACGCAGGGGTCGGCCACGGGGGACACAGTCATGGTGAAGAGGTGCGGCTGTGGTGCGGATGAAGCGAGAAGCGGCGTCAGTCGCGGGCTTCGATCACGTTGAACAACAGGGCCATGGCCACGGCCGGGCCGAGGATTCCCACTAGGGGCACGAATACCGAGGGCATCCAAGCGGCGGCGAAGTCTCCAGTCATGGCACGGGCCAATAGCAACCTCAGCTAGTGTAAAGACCCCGGCCAAAGCTGCTTTGCAGCAGCGCCAGGGGCGACATAAAAGTTCAATTGACAGGTGTGGGGAGTTGCTCAACCCATCGCCGCTGGCGGCCCTTTCCCTGGTGTCAGTTCTCGCCTGGCTGCTCTCTCGCCGCCGGCCCACGGCCCTGCTGGCCAGCACCGATGCCAGCGCCGTGGCCGCCTTGAACCGGGTGCAGATCAGCCTGGTGCGCGAGCGGCTCAACGCCCCCCCGCCGCAGGATCAGGCGGCTCCAAGCGCCAATCCCGCCGCCCCGCCAGCACTGCCAGCCCCGGGCGACGGCCGGGGTCGCAGCCTGCTGCTGCGGCGGTTGCAGCGGCAGCTCCATGGCGATAACGCCGAGCGCTTGGCCGCAGTGATCCAGGCTGTGGCCTGGGGCGATCGCCGCACCCTGCCCCTGTTGCAAAGGGGTTTGAGGGATGTGGATCCGGCGGTGGTGCGCGTCGCCGCCCGTGGAATGGCCGCTTTCCGCGGCCGCAGTGACGCCTCTGGTGCGCTGGCGGCTCCAGCTGGCTTGCCCCTGCCAGCCTTGCAATTCCCTGGCTTGCCCCTACCGGCCAATGCAGCCACTGGGGGCCCCAGCGGGGCCGAGACCCATCAGCCTGCTGAGGCAGGTTGACGCAAAATATCGCGCACCCTGTAGATCGGTCGCCCCTGACTCTCGTGATAGGTGCGCATTTGGATCTCGGCCAGTAAGCCAAAGCAAAACAGCTGCACGCCGGTGAGGAAACAGATCAGGGCCATCAACAGCAGCGGCCGATCGCCGATGTTGGTGCCGATCAGCAGCTTCTCTCCCACCAGCCACAGGGCCACCAGCAGCCCCGCCCCCATCGCCATCAGGCCGCCGCTGCCGAATACGTACATCGGCCGGGTGAGGAACCGCTTCATGAACCACACGGTGAGCAGGTCCATCAGCACCCGGAAGGTGCGATCGATGCCGTAGTTGCTCTTGCCGTAGCGGCGCGGGTGGTGGGTTACCTGCACCTCGGTGATCCTGGCCCCCTCGATGAAGGCCAGGGCCGGCAAAAAGCGGTGCAGTTCGCCGTAGAGATTCAGATCGTCGATCACCTCGCGGCGGTAGGCCTTCAGGGAGCAGCCATAGTCGTGCAGCTTCACGCCGGTGACCCGGGCGATCAGGCGATTGGCCACCAGGGAGGGCAGCAGCCGGCTCAGGGCGGCATCCTGGCGGCGGTGGCGCCAGCCGCTCACCAGATCGAAACCCTGGTTCAGCTTCTCCAGCAGCAGCGGAATGTCGGCCGGATCGTTCTGCAGGTCGCCATCGAGGGTCACGATCACCTCGCCGCAGCTGGCGTCAAAACCGGCCGCCATCGCCGCCGTCTGGCCGTAGTTGCGCCGCAGCCGCACCGCCACCAGCTCCGGCACTGTCGCCGCCAGTTGGCCCAGCAGCTCGGGGGTGCGATCCCTTGAGCCGTCGTCCACCAGCACCAGCTCGAAGCTCAGCCCCAGGGGCCGCACGTGGCTGAGGATGCGCTCCACCAGTGGCGCCAGACTCTCCTGCTCGTTGAACAGGGGCACCACCACCGATAGCTGCATCGCCCTGCCCTAAACCAGCGGATTTGAGGCTGAACTTAGGCGGGCAGGGGGCTGCCGTCGTGGCTGTGCAACACCCGACCGGCGCCCCGCAGCCGCTGGCGGTAATGCACCGCCACCGGATCACCGTTGCGCGGGTGGAGGTTGTCGATGGCGAGGCCGTTGCGACCGTGCTCCAGGCCCGAGCTGTGCAGATAGCGGCCGCCGCCCAGGTGCAGCCCCACGTGGTCGCAGCGCTGGGGCGTGCCGAAAAAGAGCAAATCCCCCGGCCGCAGCAGCTGGCTCACCCCCACCGCCACGGCCACCGCCTGGCAGAAGCGCTCCTGCAGGTAGGCATCGCGGGGCAGCCAGATGCCCGCTGCCGCGAAGGCGGTTTGCACCAGTCCCGAGCAGTCGTAGTCGGGCCCGAGGCTGCCGCCCCACAGATAGCGATTCGGCCGCTCCAGGGCCGCCAGCCCATAGGCGAGCACCTGCTCAATTCGGGCGGCAATTTGATCGCTCTGCAGGCGCGGCAGCAGGGGCGGCAGGCTGGCCACCGCCCGCCCCAACAGCGCATCGGCCTCGATCCAGCCGGGGTAGCCATCCTCCAGCAGTCGCACCCGCAGCCGGCCCTCGCCGCTGGCCAGGATCCGCAGGCAGCGACCCGCGGCAGCTTGGCTGGCCAGGCCCCGGCCCCGCGAGCGGCTGAACAGATCCAGGGACCGCTGCAGTCGCCAAACGGTGCCGGCGATCAGGTGTTCGGGCGCGGCGGGCTCTCCGGCCGGCAGGGGGGGCTGAACTGGGCTGCCTAATCTCGCCACGAAGCAAGGTTGATGGGATGCCGTTCTATAGCCCGGATCCCGGGATGGGCCAGCGGCTGGAGCAGCTGGTGCGGGCCCTGGAACTCGACGGCAGGCCCGGCCTGGCCCAGCAGCTCTCCATCACCTGGCTGAGCCGGCTGCCGGGCCCTCCGGCCCGCTCCCCGATCGGGCTGGGCGCCAACCTGGAGCCCCAGCGGTTTTGGTCGCTGCCCTGGGTGGGCGCCGGCTGGCATGGGGACCGCTGCCGCTATCCGGCCAGTGTGGTGAAGCTGGTGTATCTGGTGGCCGCCGAGGCTTGGTTGCAGGACGATCGACTGCCGGATAGCGCCGAGCTGCGCCAGGCTCTGGCGGCGATGATCCGCGATTCCAGCAACGATGCCACCGGCCTGGTGGTGGATTTACTCAGCGGCACCACCAGCGGCCCGCCGCTGCCACCGGAGCGGCTGGCCGCTTGGCAGCTGCAGCGCCAGCTGGTGAACCAGTGGCTGCTGCAGCTGGGCTGGCCGGAATTGGAGGGCTGGAATGCCTGTCAAAAAACCTGGGGGGATGGCCCCTATGGCCGCGAGCGCCAGTCCTATGGGGAGCAGAACCAGCACCGCAACCGACTTAGCAGCGATGGGGTGGCGCGGCTTTTGCTGGCGGTGATCGGTTCGGCGATCGTCTCGCCGCCGGCCTGCGCCCGCATGCGCGAGCTGCTCAGCCGCTGCCTCGATGCCACCAGCCGGGCGGAAGATCCCGAAAATCAGGTGGATGGCTTCCTGGGGGAGGGACTGCCGCCGGGGGCCCGGTTGTGGAGCAAGGCTGGCTGGATGAGCCAGGCCCGCCACGATGCCGCCTACGTGGAATGGCCCGACCCCCGGGGTGCTGACCAGGTGCATGCCAGCTTGCTGGTGGTATTCAGCGAGGGCCAGCAGTGCGCCAAAGACAACAGCTTGTTGCCGGAGATCGCCCGCCGCCTGCTACAGGAATAAATAACAATCAGAGCCAAACTATCAACCAAAAACGGTTTTAAGTTTGGCTTTTGATTTGAAACGGAGAGGGAGGGATTCGAACCCTCGACAAGAGTTGCCTCCTGTAACTCCTTAGCAGGGAGCCGCTTTCAACCACTCAGCCACCTCTCCAGTGGCAAGCCGAGCTTATCAGGGCACAGGCGTCTGAGCCGGGGCTGCCGAGCCTGCCCTGGTCAGCACTGCCTCAAGCCCGCCTCAGCTCGGGTTTGCCTCAGCTCAGCTCAGCTCAGCTCAGGCCGTCGGCGACTCAGCCGGCACCGACTCATCCAGCAGCCGACTCAGCCGGCAGCCGTGGCAGCCGGTGCTTGAAGCCACAGAGGATTTCCCAGGGAATGGTGCCGCAGCGGGCAGCCCAGTCGACTGGGCTGATCTCCTCGTCGGCCTCGCGGCCCAGCAGCGTCACCACCGAACCCGGTTCCAGGTCCGGGCAGTCGGTGGCATCCAGCATCAGCTGGTCCATGGTGATCGCCCCCACCTGGGGCAGGCGGCGGCCGGCAAACAGCACCTCCATCTGGTTGGAGAGCAGCCGGGGCACGCCGTCGGCATAGCCGATGCCCACCACGGCGATGCGGCTCGGGTGGCTGGTGACAAAGCGATGGCCGTAGCTCACCCCCATCCCCGCCGCCACCTCCCGCAGCAGGGTCACCCGCGCCCGCAGCTGCAGGGCCGGCCGCAGCTCCAGGCAGCCGCTGAGGTGCTCGGCCGGGGCTTGGCCGTAGAGGGCCAGACCCACCCGCACCAGGTCGTAGTGGAGGCTGCGGCAGCGCAGGGTGGCCGCCGAATTGGCCAGATGGCGGCAGCCGCCCGCCAGCCCCTGCTCCGCCAGGCTGGTGAGCACCGCATCAAAGCGGCTTTGCTGCGTCGTGGTGAGTCCGTCGTCGGCCTCGGGCGGCGCATCGGCGCAGGCCAGATGGGAATAGATGCCCACCAGGTCAACGGCATCCAGATCCCCCATGGCGGCCACCAGCCGCGGACCCTCCTGCCAGTCGGCCCCCAGGCGGGCCATGCCCGTATCCAGCTTCAGCTGCACGGCCATCGAACGGCCAGCGGCGCTGGCCAGGTTTTGGCAGAGCAGCGCCTCGCGCATCGAGCTCAAGGTGGGCATCAACCGCCAGCGCAGGCAGTGGCGCAGCTCCTCCACCTGGCTGAGGTTGCCCAGCACCAACACCGGCGCCTCGATGGCTGCCTGGCGCAGTTCCACGGCCTCTGACAGGGTGGCCACCCCCAGGCTGGAGGCCCCCCCCTCCAGGGCGGCCCGGGCTACGGCCACCGCCCCGTGGCCATAGCCATCGGCCTTGACCACCGCCATCAGGGCCGTGGCGGGGGCCAGAGAGCGGCGCAGGGCCCTGGCGTTGGCCGCAATGGCGCCGCTGTCCACATCAACCCAGGCCCGCATGCGCCCGAATTGATCGAGTCCTTCCCCTGGGGTTGCCGGGTCGCCGGGCCAGGGCCCTGGACTGCTGGTCATCGGTTCAGGGGCGGCAGATTTCTCTGCAGGTGGTGATCTGCGGCACGGATTTGACACTTACAGGCCCTTAGCATGCCTCTTAATGCGGGGTCTGGCATGGGCCACGTTCTTGTTCTGAATGCGTCCTATGAGCCACTGAACATCACCACCTGGCGGCGGGCCATGGTGATGCTGCTGAAGGGCAAGGCTGAGGGGTTGGAACATGACCCCAGCCGGTCGATACGGGGCGATTGTCTGTTGCCCACGGTGATCCGTCTGCGCCAGTTCGTCAGGGTGCCCTATCGGCAGATGCCGCTCACCCGTCGCAATGTGTTCCACCGCGATGGGCACCGCTGTCAGTACTGCGGTTACAGCGGCGATCAGCTCTCCATCGACCACGTCATCCCCCGCAGCCGGGGGGGCGCCGATGTGTGGGAGAACGTGACCACCGCCTGCCTGCCCTGCAATGTGCGCAAGGGCAGCCGCACCCCTCGCGAGGCCGCCATGCCCCTGGCCCGCCAACCCCGCCGCCCCTCCAGCAGCCTCAGCTTTGAGGCCAGTCGCCATATCATTTCAGGCCGCCATCGCGAGTGGAGTAAGTACATGATTGAACTCAACGATTGAGTTCAATCTCTTGGCTAAATTGTTGAGCTAATCGGCCGAGCAAATAGATTGAGTTCAGCGATTAAGTCAATGAATTGGCCCAATGAATTGGGCCAATAGATTTATCTCTCGGCATGCTTTGCATTGGCAGGCTTTCATTTTCCATGCGTTGCATTGGCAGGCTTTGTATTGGCAGAGCGCTTGCAGACTTTGCTTCGGCGGTCTTTGTATTGGCAGGTTTTGGGGTCCACGTCACGTGATGGCGGTGGATGGCTAAAGGCTTCGGCCAATAGGCAACTTTCAGGCGGGGCGATAGCGCCCCTGCCGTGCTGCCGCAACCGAGCTGCACAGGACCCGAAAACGCCCATCACATAATAGAACATATGTATCATAGGCAGATGCTTCGCTACCTGGCCTGGCTAAACTCATGTCATCAATTACAGATCCCCGCGCTGCTGATACGGAAGGGAGCTCGCTCCCGCTTGATCCAACGGGATGGGCGTCCCTGGCGGCAGGCCTTCTGGTTGCTCTGATCACCTTTTTCACCTCTTATAGCCATGTCAATCTCTTCGGAATCCTCCAGTTCAAGGTTGATCAGCAAATCGGAATTCCTCTCCTCCTTGCCGCCATGGCGGCGCTTGTTGGCGAAGTTAAATTGGCATCCAACAATCGACGCGCGGATCAGAGTGCTCGAGTGCGAGAGGCGAGAACAAGAGAGCGAGAGGCGAATGCAGCTGATCGAGAACGATATCGAGCGTCTGCAGAAAGAGAACAAACGGCTCGCAGATATCGAATCTAGGCTCGATGCCTTGTTGCTCAATGCCGATTCCTCCTCGCCGGCACCCCCCGCAACCGACTCCAATTGAATGAAGCCCTGGCGCTGTTGATGGAGGAGCTCCGGCCGGCGGAGGGTTGAGTAGCGGCAAGAAGAGACTAAAGAACAACTTGAGCTACCAGGTGCTGCTCAGCGATGAGCAGAACGCCCGCCAAGGGCTGCCGCAACCGAGCTGCACAGGACCCGAAAACGCCCATCACACAACAGAACATATGTACCATAGGCAGATACTTCGCTATCTGGCCTGGCTAAACTGATGTCATCAATTACAGATCCCCGCGCTGCTGATGCGGAAGGGAGCTCGCTCCCGCTTGATCCAACAGGATGGGCGTCCCTGGCGGCAGGCCTGCTGGTTGCTCTGATCACCTTCTTCACCTCCTATAGCCATGTCAATCTCTTCGGAATCCCCCAGTTCAAGGTTGATCAGCAAATCGGAATTCCTCTCCTCCTTACCGCCATGGCGGCGCTTGTTGGCGAAGTTAAATTGGCATCCAACAATCGACGCACAGATCAGAGTGCTCGAGAGCGAGAGGCGAGAGAACGTGCTCAAGAAGCAAGAGCAAGAGAGCGAGAGGCGAACGCAGCTGATCGAGAACGATATCGAGCGTCTGCAGAAAGAGAACAAACGGCTCGCAGATATCGAATCCAGGCTCGATGCCTTGTTGCTCAATGCCGATTCATCCTCGCCGGCACCCC
The DNA here is from genome assembly GCA_044356375.1 of Prochlorococcaceae cyanobacterium. GTDB lineage: Bacteria > Cyanobacteriota > Cyanobacteriia > PCC-6307 > Cyanobiaceae > UBA5018. The sequence goes on from JBIKWK010000072.1 coordinate 12,572, forward strand.
CCGCAACCGACTCCAATTGAATGAAGCCCTGGCGCTGTTGATCGAGGAGCTCCGGCCGGCGGAGGGTTGAGTAGCGGCGATGGCCCATAATGCTCACCAGGCCAACGCCCAGCCACAAACCTGATGCCCCGCCTCAGCGACCAGGAACGCCAGGAGGTGATGCGCTACCTGGAGGCGGATGAACCGTTGCCGGAGAAATACCGCTTCCTGCTGTTTGAAGACAAGCGCCAGGTGGAGCTGGTCTGGAACGGCAAGACCAACACGGTTTGCAACCTGGTGTTGCCTTTCCAAACAATTGAACAGGTGGATGAGCCCAGGGCCGAACTGCCTAGGGATGCCATGGAGATCCTCCAAGAGGATCTGTTCAGCACCGATCCCCGGGGCCGCCAACTGCAGGGCTGGACAAACAAGCTGATCTGGGGCGACAACAAACTGATTCTCAGCTCCCTCAAAAATGGCCCCCTGCGCGAGCAGATCGAAGCCCAGGGCGGCTTGAAGCTGATCTATATCGATCCGCCCTTTGATGTGGGGGCGGATTTCTCGATGGATATTGAAATTGGCGGCGATACACTCACAAAGAAGCCGAATATTCTGGAGGAGATTGCTTATCGTGATACCTGGGGGAAGGGGGCGGATTCGTTTTTGAGCATGATTTACGAGAGGCTAGTGCTGATGACAAATCTCCTGGCAGAAGATGGAAGCATTTATGTTCACATTGGCCCTTCTATTTCCTATGCTGTCGAGGCCATCCTTAAAGAGCTTCTGGGAGGCAGAGGGCCGTCTGCAACTATTTGCTGGAAGAGAGTAACCGCCCATGGAGACAGTAAAAGGTGGGGGATCACCCATGACACAATTCTTTGGAGAACCAAGACAAGCTCGTTTACCTGGAATGAGCAGTATGATAACTACGAAGAAAACTATGTGCAGTCAAAATACACTAATATAAACTCTGATGGCAGAGCTTATATGCTTGACAACCTGACAAGTCCAAACCCCCGCCCAAATATGATGTACGAATGGCGTGGGCACCAACCACCCGTTGCGGGCTGGCGATATAAATATCAGACTATGGAAAAATTATTCCAAGATGGAAGAATAGAGTTGCCCAAGAAGCCTGGCGGGCGACCAAGACTTAGAAGATTTCTTGACGAAGGCAAGGGAGTGCCATGTGGATCAATCTGGAATAGAATAAATCCTGTAAACTCTCAAGCATCTGAAGATACTGGCTATGACACCCAGAAGCCCGAGAGCTTGCTCCAGCAAATCATCAAAGCCTCCTCCAACGAAGGCGACCTCATCGCCGACTTCTTCTGCGGCTCCGGCACCACCGCCGCCGTGGCCGAAAAGCTCGGTCGCAAGTGGATTGCCACCGATCTGGGCAAATTCGCCATCCACACCACCCGCAAGCGCTTGATTGGTGTGCAGCGCCAACTCAAGGCCGAAGGTAAAAACTACCGCGCCTTTGAAATCCTCAACCTTGGCCGCTACGAGCGCTCCCACTACATCGGTGTCAACCCCAACCTGAGAGAGGAACAACAGCAGGAACAGCTGCGCCAGAAAGAAGCCGATTTCCTTGCCCTGATCCTCAAGGCCTACCAGGCTGAACCCGTTTACGGCTTCGCCTGCTTTCAAGGCAAACGGGCCGGTCGGCTCGTGGCCATCGGCCCCGTGAACCTGCCCATCTCCCGCCTATTTGTGGAGGAAATCATCCTCGAATGCCGCAAGCAGCGCCTCAGCCGCGTTGATCTGCTCGGCTTTGAATTTGAAATGGGCCTCTTCCCCAACGTGCTCGATGATGCCCGCGCCAAAGGCATCGACATCGCCCCCAAATACATTCCCGCTGATGTGTTCGACAGTACGCATTCAGGGGTCGCGACAGCCGGCCGTGAACTGCGGCTCTGCTGAGCAGTTGACAGCAGCTTGAATCCCGGTTTCATCTCAGGCAGAATCTGTCTGTGATGCACACACCCCCGGCTGGCATT
>JBIKWK010000073.1:0-14340 GCA_044356375.1 Prochlorococcaceae cyanobacterium
CTGCCAAAAGAGTAACTCGCTCCAGCAAGCGTCGCTGCAGCTCGGCGGCACTCACCAGTGGTTGACAGACTGTGATGTTTTCAGGGGCCATCTCAGGGGGTAAATCCAAAGGGTAGGGCTATGGATAGTGTGGAAAACAGCTGAGCCATGGATTTGGTGGCAGCTTCCGTAATGCTTGCTAAGCTTGCAGGCCAAAGACCTATAAAAACCACCGATCCAGCCAGCGCAATCGACGGCAATTGCTCGGCTAAGCCAAGGGCGGGTATGCGTATATCCAAGGGGCCAGAGCTTGGGTCGGCAGGGGTGACAGCCAGACGACCAAAGAATGCTCTATTAACAAGCAATAAAAAGTATACGGCAGTCAAGGCCGAGCCCACCATGGACAGCAATGTGGCAATTGGAAATCTTTCAATGCTGCCTCTGAACAGCAAGAATTCTGAAATAAATCCTGCCATACCAGGCAGTCCTGCACTTGCCATGACTCCTAGAATCATTAGTGAACCTGTAAGGGGTAAGCCCCGCTCAGGGTTTAGCAGACCTCGCAATACGTCTAGATTGCGGGTGCCGGTAGCCTTGTAGACAACGCCCACCAACAGAAATAGCAGGGCGGAGATCAGGCCATGGCTCACCATCTGAAACACGCTACCCAGCAGGCTTACCGGGGTAGCAGCTGCGGCAGCAAGTAGCACATAACCCATGTGGCCTACGGAGCTATAAGCCACCATCCGCTTCATATCCGTCTGGGCGATTGCCGCAAACGAACCGTATAACACTGAAATTGCTGCCCAAATAGCCAGGCCGGGGGCCAAAACCGTCCAAGCTTCAGGAAACAATCCCATGCCAAAACGCAATAGACCATAAGTGCCTAGTTTCAGCAATACCCCAGCAAGCAACACTGATACCGGAGTAGAAGCTTCAGTGTGGGCATCGGGTAACCAGGTATGGAAAGGGAACAGGGGAACTTTAATGCCAAAGCCCACTAATAAAGCAGATAAAAGCAATATCTGACCACCCATTGACAACTGAAGAGTGCTTACTGGATTAAGGCTAAAATCTACGCTTCCAGTTGCAAATGCAAGCCCCAGGAAAGCCCCAAGAATTAGCATTCCAGATACCGCAGTAAATATTAGAAACTTGGTGGCTGCATAGGCACGGTTTTGACCTCCCCAAACGGCTATTAGCATCCACAAGGGTATTAACTCTAGCTCATAGAAGAGAAAAAACAATAGAGTATTTTCAGACATGAATGCGCCGTTCACAGCGCCACTTATGGCTAATAGCAAAGAAAAATATATCCTTGGACGTTGGCTTATATCACGACTGGCTATGGTCGCAACCAGGGTCAGGACAGCATTGATCAGCACCAAAGGCAGGGATAATCCATCAATACCCAGCCGGTAGTCGAGACCAAGATTGCTTAGCCAGTAAAAACTTTCTTGCAGCTGCATCCCTCCATCGGTGGGATCAAAAAGCAAAAGTATCCTGAGGCTGGCCAGCAGTTGAATTGCCAGCAGCACAATCGCTGTGCGCTTGGCAGTGGTGGCAGTGAGCGCTGCGGGCCAAAGACTAAGTCCCAGGGCCCCAAGCAATGGAATTAGCAGGAGCAGAGATAGCATCATAGGGTCCGCCTCGTTGAATACATAAAACAAGTTAAATACATCAACTGAACCACCACTGCATAGCGCCAAATAACAAAACTATGGCCAATAAAACAGTTAGCACATAGGTTTGGGTCTGGCCACTTACGCCCTGGCGCAGTCCCTCAGCACTGATCAACGAAAATCGGCCAATGCCATTTACGAATCCATTAACTACCACCTGATCAAACCAATTAGTAAGGCGAGAAAGACTAGCCACAAAAGCTACTATAGTTGAGCGATAAATGTCTGGAGTGTAAAAGTCAAGTGCTAGCAAATCCTGAACCACGCGCACTGCTTGCATTCTGGATCTAGACCAGAAGCGATCTAGATGAACAAGGGCCCCTGAAATTATGCCAATCAAACCGCTGGATAGCACTGTTACAGCTACGGGCAATGAAAACGAATTGATTCCAGGTATTGGATCGAGGCGAGCCATTACCCAGGGAAGCAAGACTACAAAGAAGGATAAACTCACCATGGGAAGTGCCATTAGCCAGTTAACCTCGGGAGTGCGCCGGGTTTTAGGCATAGGTGAACCCAGAAAAACAGATCGAAACAGCCTGGTCAAATTTAGGGCTGTTAAAAAATTAGTAAGAATAAAAACCATCGCCATCAACGGGGAAGTTGATTTAATGGATTCAACGATTAGCCCATAGCACCAGAAGCAGCCAAGCGGCAAAACGCCGACCAGGCCAGCGCTGCCCACCAGGAAAGCCAATGTTGTGGCCGGCATCCGCGATGCCATGCCGCCAAGCTCAGTTATGTCTTGACAGTTGGTGGTAGCTATTATGCTTCCCACACTCATAAATAGAAGGGCTTTGGCCAGGCCATGAGCGAAGAGGAATAAAATAGCAATAGCTGGTTGTTGCAGGGCTATGGCAATGAATACCAGGCCCAGATAAGAGGTAGTGGAATAGGAGCAAGCGCGCTTCAGGTCCACCTGGGCAATGGCCACCAAGGCTCCTCCAATAGCGCTGATTGCTCCCACACACAGCAGCACAGTGGTAGCTAAGGGAGCCTGCTGCAATAATGGCATCAACTTAATTAACACCAGCGCGCCACAGGTGACTACCACTGAGTTGCGCAGAATGGAAGCGGGGTTTGGACCCTCCATGGCCTCATCGAGCCACAGGTGCATCGGGAACTGGGCGCACTTGCCCATGGGCCCTGCAATTAGGGCGAGGCCCAGTAGATTGCTGGTGAGAGGAGCTAGTTTGTGTTGGGCTGACCAGGCATAGAGATCGGTGAATTCCATCGAACCGGCCCAGGCAGATAGGCAGACCACCCCCATCAACAGCAGTACGTCGCCAACACGCTTGGTAAGAAACGCATCTCTGGCTGCGGTGATAACCAGGGGCTGGGCATACCAGAAGCCCACCAAAAGATAAGTGCTAAGGGTAAGCATTTCCAGAAGGAAATAGCTCATAAACAAGTTGCTACTAAGTACGACGCCAGACATGGCGCCTTCAAAAAAACCCACCAGACCATAGAAACGAGCCAGGGCCCATTCCTTATCGAGATATCCCAGGGCAAATACCTGACAGGTGAAGCTCATGAACGTGACTAGTTCAAGCGCTCCCAAGTTAACGAGAGATAGGTCGAAGCCGATGCTCAGGTTTAGGCCGGCAGCTTGAAGCCAACTGAAAGATAGATGCTGAGGACCTAGCTCAAGCACCTCACGAATTACGATGCTGCCATGCACCACTGCCAGCAGAGTGACCAGCAGGTTCAAATAGGCCGCAGGTCGAGGTCCGTTTCGCTTGATCCAGCCAGTGGCCCAGGGCAAAGACAGCACCATGCCACTGAAGCCATAGATGGGAATCAGCCAAACGGTCTGAAGTGGCAGTGGCAGGGCGGTGGGCAAGGGCGTAGGGGGGAGGAAAGCGGCAGTAGCTGCAAGGAGAAAGGCACTTGCTTTTGGCAGTTGCCATCAAGAGATGCTTTGCAGAGGAAGCCTCTGCTCCACTGAACCTTAGGGGTTAGGGGTAGGGGGTCAGAGGTCCCCTAGGAGGATAAAACGGCTCAGAAGCTGGCCCGCTCCTCGGATCCACGACCAAAGCCGGTAAGTTCCCGCAGCCAAATACTCAATTCTTCGCCGTGATGCTGTTCATCATTCCATAAATCACGAAAAAAGTCCTCGTTCTTCTCATCACCAATCAGCAGACAAAAGCGCACGGCTTCGGCATAGTGATTAATCAGGTCCATTTCCAGAACCTGGTTTAAACGCAGTAAGCCAACTAGATCGGTCGCATGGGTGACCGGCCGCAACTGAGAGGCGGCGGGAGCCACCCCCAGCGAGAGCATGTGCTTGACGATTTTGTCAGCATGCTGCATCTCCTCGACGGTTTCATGCCGAAAACGGTCAGCAGATTCATGGTCACCCCAGAGATCCACAAGGGAAGCCTGGGTCATGTACTGCTGAACGGCAGAAAGTTCCAAACTCAAGGCGCGGCCGAGGTAGCCCAGGACGCGCGGATGTTCGGCGCCCATGGAGCTCACAGACGACGGGTTTCGCCCGTTCCGGTGAGCACTTGCTCAACTTCGGAATGGGGTCTGGCAATGATGTGGGCAGCCACTAGACCATCGCCGACTCGCTCACAGGCATCGGCACCGGCGCGAACGGCGGCGTTGACAGCACCGGTTTCACCGCGTACCAGAACGCTCACGTAGCCACCACCGACGAATTCGCGGGCGATCAAGGTAACTTCGGCGGCCTTGGTCATGGCGTCAGCGGCTTCGATCGCGGGGACCAGGCCACGGGTTTCGATCATGCCGAGGGCGATGCCGTGGGAGGGGGGTTTCACAGGAGCGCTGGGGAGAGATGGGGTGGTTGGGGTTTTGCCGCCGCTGGCGGCGTTACTGCCGCTGGCCGCAGAGCGGCCGCCAGTGGCGGCAACTGAGCGGCGGGTGGAGCGGCCGGTGCTGGTGGGAGAGCTGCTCAAGGTGGTGGTGGCGATGGAGCGACTGGGGGAACTGGTGGACCGGCTGGAACTGGTGGGCCGGCTGGCACTGGCCGACCGGCTGTAACTGGCAGTGGCCGCCTGGGAAGCACGGCTGCTCTGGCGACGCTCGACAGTTTTTGCCACTGCCTTAGCTGGCTCAGCTTTGGCTGGCTCAGCCTTGGCTGGATCAGCTTTGGCTGGCTCAGCCATGGCTGGCGATGGGCTCGCCAGGGTGGTGGTGACAGCTGGCTCAGGGCTGGCCGGTTCTTGGATCACCGGCGCCACGGTTGACAAAGCATTGCTTGCGGCAGCAGGGGTAGCTGCAGCGGCAATTACACCAGCAGCACCTAAGTCGTCAGTGACAGCCGAGCTGGAGCTTGGGGTAATGGCACTGGCCGTAGGGGGGGATTCGCTAGACCCGCCCATGTCGCTGGGACCAGCGGACTCGCTCGGTGAATTGACTGTGCCGCTGGAGCCTGGGGAAGGATCCGAGGGGGCGTCGCTGCTGGGAGGAGAATTGGCCATGGCAAAGGGGGGCGTTGCGGTGATACGGAAGCGGGGCGGCAGGGCTAGGGCCGCAAGCGATTCAGCCGTCGGGCTCCCAGAAATCGATGATTCCCGCTATGGTTAAATCCGTGAATACGGTGGGATTGGGACAGGCCAGCCGAGCGGCTGAGCCACTTGCGGTAAACACCCAGTTGCCTACGGAGGCTCCCACTGGATCCACCGCAACACTTATTTTTCCCTTGGTATTTCGCAATACCCTCAGGTTACAGTGATCTAGCCCGCCGACGCGATAGGTGCAGACTAAAGAGCCGGTTACTTGCATGATTTCCATTATTTCCCCGCATCCGGATCCCAATGATCGATGATGCCTACGATCGTTAGATCACTGGGATATGACTTGCTGCCGGCGGCTTCTCGGGCGGCGGAGCTACCAACACAAATAACCCAGTCCCCTGGGACGCAGCCAACGGCATCAACGGCAACTTTTTTAGTGCTGCCATCCAGGACAACCTGGAGGTGCTTGTGCTCAAAATCGCGGATCCGATTCGTGGAAACAAGTGGCTTAAGAACTTTACAGATCAGCATTTCAATGGCCTCCTTGGCTCGCGAAGCTGATCGTAGAGCCGACCGCCTCCGCAGCCACATGGCCATCCTGATCCCGAATGGTGAGCAGGGCATGCAGCAGACCCTGCTTGAACAGGTCTGGATAGCGGTTTTCCATGGCCGCCTGGACCCGCTGACAATTGCGAATCGCCCTTTCCCGGGCACCGGGCACTTGACCGTGGTAGTCAAATCTCACCACCACAGGCACTGGCAGCCCCCGGGAGACGTTCAGTCCCTTGAAAATTTTGACACCTACATCGAGGTCAGCCGCCCCCTCCTCCACGGTATCCATATAGGCAAAGTAAGTTAGGTTGCGTAGGTGAATCTCTTTGAATCCTATGCCGACCCCAATGAAGCGCTCCGCGTGGCTAGCATCACTGTAATTGCCACCATGCACCTGTCGGACATAATCAATTTGAGAAATATTGTGTTCAATTAAGCGGGCGATCATCTTAACCATGCCTGGGTCAGGGCTAGAAGCTGCGGCATCTCTTACTAATTCTTCTATGCGCTGGCGGGCCTCGCTGGCAGCCATTGAATGGGTCGCCCCGTAGACGTCAGTGGCCGATAGCCAGCGATCCAGGTGGGTTGTGCCGTCCATACCTGGCACATGGACCCGCAGGGCATCGGTATCGGTATCCAGGCCCATTAACAGCAGATCCACCGATGCTCCACAGCAAAAGCTGTTTTCTACGGCCTGTTGGAAGTCGCGCAGCCGCTGCAGGCCACAGCCGGCAGCCAGCTCATCATTGCTGCCATGGGCCGCGCAGCCCTCGTGACCAGGATCTCTGGAGCTGAAGTGATAAAGAACTATTTTTAAGTAACGGGTATCTTCATGGGCGTCATTGGGAATGCTTTCGCGATAGCGGCGATGTTCTGTTTTTACCCAACGATTTACAGTATTTTCCACATCGAATAGGGCGCCGGCGTGGGGGCGGCGGCGTACGGAGCTGTAGGGCAAGCGCAGGGCATAGGCAATGGCATGGGCCAGACGTCCGTCCGCGCAGGGAGTCACGTCCAACAAATGGAAGCCGCAGTCGAGCAGAAACTGATTGAATGAAACCGCAGACTCGGTGTCTGGCATCCCCGCCAGAGGGTCTTGATCGAAAAAGTTGGCGCTGGTTTGCCCATAGGACTGAAATACGCACCAGGCAAATAGGGTACGCATATCCAGCTGGCTGACCCAGGCGGTCTCCAGGATTGGCAGGGGGAGCTCATAGCCCAATTCAGTGCGGGCCAGCCTCTGGGCCACCTCAACGAAATCAGCCTCATGTTGCAGAGCTGATAGCTGTTTGAGCACCGGCACTATGCGATCAAAAGCTAGCTTTACGCCGCTGTCGTAGGCTTGAAGCCTGGCATTAGCCTCTAGATCGGTGAGGGGATGGCTAAGGGCAAACGGGCTACCAGGCAGGCTATTAGATGAACCATTTGAAGAGTTATTGAGCAGATGCCTAGGGCTGGAGGCGGCTACGCTGCGATTGGTTTTGGTTCGCCCTGAACCAGGGAAACTATTTTCAGCCTGTTTGGCGACAGGCTGATCAACCATGAGTTGACCAGCGGGAGCCAGATTTGCCTTGACTTGATCAATTCTGGCTTGGTCAATTCTGGCCTGTTCAGCCTTGCTTTTGTCAACTCGAGCCTGATTGATTCTGGCTTGAACCGCTTTGGCTTGTACGGCCCGGATCTGTTCGGGTGTGGCGGGCGTAGGGCGAGGTTTGCCCGATGAACGCCCCGGGCGGGATTTGGTCTGGGCGGCCAGGCCGGCGCTTGGGACCCCAGAAGCCGACTGCTGGAGCCGAGCTGGATTGCGGCGCTCCTGCCGGCGGGCCGGAGCGGAGAAACCAGCGGCTTCCGGGCGGGCCTTTTGCATGGCAGCCCGGGCTCGGGTGCCCCTGAGGGGTGCCGTCGGGGCCGAACTGTTGGCAGTGGTATTGGCAGTGGCTGGATTTTCAGGCCCTTCCAGCTCTGGGCTGGGGGCTTGGGCCTCGGGTCGGCGTGGGGTGGATCGGCCTAGGGCAGATCGGCTTGGGGCAGTGGGGGCTAGGGGCCTCCCGCGATTCAGCGACTGTCGAGGCATGGGCAGTTCAACCGCGAGCGCCGCCAGAGACGGTGATCAGCGAACCAGATTGGGTATTACCACTGGAACCTGTCACGCGACTCACGGGCTCGGGTACCTGTTCATTGCGCTTGTTCTGAAAGCTGGGCATGGCCAGCATCTGGCCGGGACGGCTGGGGTTGCGACGCCGGGCGGAGACCCCTTCGGTGCCGGTGACTCGCTCGCCCCGATCCCAGTCATCGCCTGTGATCTTCAGGCCAGCGGTGATTCCCTCTCCCGTAACTCGTGACAGGGCCCGAGCATCGGCACCGGCGGGTGAATTGGCGGGGGCAGTGGCTGGGGCATTGCTGGAGGCGGCACCGCTAGCGGCACCTCGGGCAGCCAGTTCAATCGGTCCGCGGGCCCTCTGGCTGCCACGGCGATCAGAGCGGAACTGCTCGGTGCCAGTCACCTTGTCGCCGGCCATGTCGAAGGGGCCCGTGACCCGACTGCCCAATTCGTAGCTGCTGCCAGTTACGGCGGCGCGCTGGGCAGCCATGGGGGCGGCTAGCGATGGGGCTTGCTCTCTAACCACAGCGGCCTGAACTGAAGCGCTCTGCTGCTGGGGCACCTGGGCGGCGCGGGAGGGCGATTGGACGCTGAACTGCTGCCAGGGCTGGGTGCCGCCCAGGGGCTGGGGGAAGTCGGCATCCTGTTCCACGGCGGCACCGCAGGCTTCCACCAATTGATCGGCGCCCACATAGGGCGTACCGGAGATCGGCTCACAGGCACCGCGCTGGGCGCCGGTCATCACCCCGCCAATGCCTGGCTGGATGCCACTCATGCGGCTGGCACCGCGCACCGGCGTGCGGGAGCGGATGGCGCTGAGCTGCTGGCCCGAGCAGTAATCACTGGCCTGTTCCAGTCCGGCATAGGGAGTGCCGGTGACCACCTTGCAGGTGCCTGGCTCGTCGCCGGTCACCTTGCTGGAGCGGCCGGTGCGGGTGCCGCTCACCACCTGGGTGCGGTTGGTGATGCTGAAGCCCACCTTGGCCGATTCAGGAGCTGGCTTGGCACCGCAGAAACTGTCGTACTGCCTGCTGCCGATGTACTCGTCGCCGGTGATCAGCTTGCAGCTGCCGGCCTCGTCGCCGGTGACCAGGTCGCTGCGCCCCACGGTGGTGCCGGTGACACCGGTGCCGCGGAGGGTGTTTTCGTTGCCCACCTTGGCGGGGGCCCGGCCAGCGGCGGGGGGTTCGGAGCCCAGGTACTGGTCGCCGGTGAGCTGCAGGCCTGAGCCGGGTTCATCGCCGGTCACCTTCTCGGAGCGACCCACCATCACCCCAGACACCGGCTGACCGCCCTGGGTCTGGCTGAGGCCCACCTTGCGGGGGCTGGGATTGGTGGCGCCACCGCAGTAGATGGCCGATTGATTGGCGGATATGTATTCGGTGCCGGTGATGTTTTTGCAGGTGCCCGGTTCATCGCCGGTCACCTTTTCGGAGCGGCCCACCTCATTGCCGGTGACCCGGTTGCCGTGGCTGGTGTCGCTGACGCGCACCTTGGCGGGCTGGGTGGCCGCGGGGCCGCTTTGACAGAAGGTTTGGAACACCTCGGCGCCGAGGTATTCGGTGCCGGTGATCGGCCGGCAGGTGGCCGCCTCATTGCCGGTCGTCTTTACGGAGCGGTTGGCCTGGGTACCGGTGACGATCTGGCCGGCGCTGGTTTCGCTGACGCCCACCTTCCAGTGGGCGTCAGCGGTGGCCTGCTGCTTGGAGCCATGGCGGTTGGGGCCACAGGGACGGGATCCAGAGCCGTTGCGGGCGCAGCCAGCACTGCCCACCTTGGTCTTCAGTTCCCGCACCTTCTGAGCCAACTCGCGGCTGGAGAGGTCGGGGTTGCCCTGGCGGGCCATCGAGGCCGCAGTGCTGCTGGTGGAAAGCATGGCCGACTTGCCCCGCTTGGAGAGAGCTTCGCGGCGGGCGAGCACCAAGGCGCGGCTGGGGTTGTATTGGGCGCCGCGCTTGGGGCTGGCGCTGCGGCGATCGCCACCAGGGCGATTGGCCAGGGAATCCCCCAGGCGCGATTCACCCAGCCGCGCTGAGCTGGAGGTCTGGGCGGGAGCACTGGTGGCCTTCTTTTCCTGGCACTTGCACTTGTGCTCTCCCGCCGGGGCCACGGCAGCGGCGGCACCGGTGCCACGGGTGGTGTTCAGGCCCAGATCGGCCCGGGTGCGATCCCGGGAGGTATTGGCGCGCTTGCCGCTGCGACTGAGGGCTTCTCGGCGCGACAACACCAGGTCGCGGCTGGGGTTGGCAATCGGTTTCAACTCCCGCTTTTCCTGGCTGGAGGGGGAGGTCAAGCCGCGGCTGCGGGAGGGCGTAGACAGCTGGGCGCTGGATCTAGCCGCCGAGCTAACAGCCGACGCCGAGCTAACAGCCGACGGGGCGCTCGCCGGTGCGGTTGCAGCGACGGTGCGACTGGGGCGTGCGTCGCTGGCGGTGCGCACACGGCTGGGTCCAGACGTGAAGCGGCTGGTGGCCTTTTTGCCGCCGTTGGTGAGCGCTTTGCGCCGCTCGAGTGCTGCTTCCCGGCTAGAGGTGCTTGCCATGTCCGCCCGACGAATGGAGTGACTGATTAAAAAATAAACTGCTGGCCTCGGAAATACCGAAACCAAGCATTAGTTAGCCAAATTACGAGAATTTGGCTAACTAAGTTGAAGCTGTTGAGGGTTTGAGGCTGCTGAAATCAGTTTGCGGGGCTGCACCGGCAATAGCTCGAATACGGCTAATTGACCAGTTCAACGGTCAGACCCAGCCATGGGCTGTGATCTAACCTAACCCGTTGACTTGCTTCAGCGACCTTCGAACACCACGAAGCAAGCTCCCTGGCTCTGGGTGTAGGCGTCGTAGCCCACCAGACGCACGTGGTGGTCAGGATAGGCGCGATGGCAAGCCTCAAGCTCATTAACCACCACGTTCAAATCCTTCTCACCGAAGAAGGGCAGCTTCCAGAAAGACCAATAGGTCGCCATGGAGCGGCTGGGGTGAACGTGCTCGATCAGGGGACTCCAACCCTGGGCAATGATGTAGGCGATTTGGTCGTAGATCTCGTCCTGGGTCATCGGCGGGAGGAAGCCGAAGGTCTCCAGGGTGGCGACTGTTTGGTAGTCACCCACGGTGCTCTTGAAGGGCATGGGGATCCTGTGATGGATGGAATGAATGAACCGAAATCGATTCTGGGTTCGGATCTGACACCACTGGAATGAAGATGCTTATAAAAAGCATCTTCTAATCCCAGTCAGTGATTGATCACTGAACGTCTAGTTTGTCGACGGTGTCGAACTCGAACTTGATTTCCTTCCAGGTTTCGAGCGCGATAGCCAGCTCGGGGCTGTGCTTGGCGGCACCCAACAGGATGTCGCGACCTTCCTTCTCGATCTCGCGGCCGGCGTTGCGGGCCTTGACGCAAGCTTCGAGGGCCACCCGGTTGGCGGCGGCACCGGCAGCCGAACCCCAGGGGTGGCCGTGGGTACCACCACCGAACTGGAGCACGGAGTCATCGCCAAAGATGCTCACCAGCGCGGGCATGTGCCACACGTGGATACCACCGGAGGCAACGGCGAACACGCCAGGCATGGAACCCCAGTCCTGATCGAAGAAGTTGCCGCGGCTGCGATCTTCGGGAACGAAGGATTCGCGCAGCTGGTCGATGTAGCCCAGGGTGGTCTGACGATCACCTTCGAGCTTGCCGACCACGGTGCCGGTGTGCAGCTGGTCACCACCGGAGAGGCGCAGGCACTTGGCCAACACGCGGAAGTGGATGCCGTGCTTGGGATGGCGGTCGATCACCGCGTGCATGGCGCGGTGGATGTGCAGCAGCATGCCGTTCTTGCGGCACCACTTCGACAGACCGGTGTTGGCGGTGAAGCCACCGGTGATGTAGTCGTGCATGATGATCGGCTGCTTGAGTTCCTTGGCGAACTCGGCCCGCTCATACATCTCCTCGGGAGTGTTGGCGGTGCAGTTGAGGTAGTGACCTTTTTTCTCGCCGGTTTCCTCCTGGGCGAGTGTCACGGCCTCGGCGACGAACTCAAAGCGGTTCTGCCAGCGCTGGAAGGGCTGGGAGTTGATGTTCTCGTCGTCCTTGGTGAAGTCGAGGCCACCGCGGAGGCACTCATAAACCACCCGGCCGTAGTTTTTGCCGCTCAGGCCGAGCTTCGGCTTGATCGTGCAGCCCAGCAGGGGACGGCCGTACTTGTTCATCCGGTCGCGCTCGACGTGGATGCCGTTCGGCGGTCCGGGGCAGGTCTTGATGAAGGCCATCGGGAAGCGGATGTCTTCCAGGCGCAGGTGGCGCAGGGCCTTGAAGCCGAACACGTTGCCCACCAGGGAGGTGAGCACGTTGGTGATCGAGCCTTCTTCGAACAGGTCGAGGGGGTAGGCGATGAAGGCATAGAAGGATTCCTTGTCACCAGGAACGTCTTCGATGCGGTAGCAACGGCCCTTGTAGAAGTCGAGATCGGTGAGGAGCTCGGACCACACGGTGGACCAGGTGCCTGTGGAGGATTCAGCGGCCACGGCAGCGGCTACTTCCTCCTTGGGAACGCCCTCTTGGCCGGTGCATTTGAAGCAGGCCAGCAGGTCGGTGTCGAGGGGAACGTAATCAGGAGTCCAATACGTGTCGCGGTACTCCTTAACCCCTGCGTCGTACTTCTTGCTCATGGGTTGTCTCGTTAGGGTCGGTAAGGGATGAGATCTATGAACGCTCTAGGCGTCCTTCAGCTCAGTCCTTGGACTGACCGGCGTACTCACCATTGCCCAGGGCCGGCTCTACTTCGCGGTGGGGGCGGGCAATGATGTGGGCTGCCACCAGGCCGTCACCCACGCGCTCGCAGGCATCGGCGCCAGCGCGCACTGCGGCGTTCACGGCACCGGTTTCGCCACGCACCATCACGGTGACGTAGCCGCCGCCGACAAACTCGCGGGCGATCAGACGCACTTCGGCGGCCTTGGTCATCGCGTCAGCGGCTTCGATCGCGGGGACCAAACCCCTTGTCTCGATCATGCCGAGGGCGATGCCCATGGTTTCGTTGGCCATTACCTGCTCCTTGAGGACGGGAGTTGGATGTTCGTGAGCAACAGTGCTCCTCCGCGAAACCCCCCGTCAACCCATTTGGCCTGTACGTAGATCACAGTTGCCAGGCGCAGCTATAAGGCTCGCTGATCGGTGCTACACAAAACGTTGAGTTTCGCTGGGGTTTTGAGGCCCCCGCTGGCTCCGCCGGCGCTGTCGCACAATGGCCACTCATTGATCCAGTTCAATGACCGTGCTGGTGATCGCCAGTGGCAATGCCCACAAGGTGACAGAAATCAGCGCCATGCTTGAAGGCACGGCGGTGGATGTGCGCCAACAGCCCCGCGGTGTTGAAGTGGAGGAAACCGGTAGCACCTACGCGGCCAATGCGCGCTTGAAAGCTGAAGCCATCGCCGCCCTCACCGGCAGCTGGACCCTGGCCGATGATTCGGGCCTGGAGGTGGATGCTCTCGGAGGCGCCCCTGGCATCTACTCCGCCCGCTATGCCCCCACCGATCACGAGCGCATCCATCGCCTGTTGCACGAACTCGGCGACTCCCCTTACCGCTCCGCCCGCTTCGTCAGCGCCATGGCCCTGGCGGATCCCAGGGGCCAGGTGGTGCTGGAGGCCCTGGGGTTGTGCCACGGGCTGATTTTGTCCAGGCCCCAGGGCCATGGGCCCGGCTATGACCCGATTTTTTTTGTGCGGGAGGCCGGCAGCTCCTATGCCGAGATGGGTAGCCACCTCAAAAGCAAGCTGGGCAGCCGCGGCAAGGCAGCTCGCTCGATTGCCCCTGGCTTGAGGCAGCTGCTGGGACTGGACAGCTGAATCCAGCAGCCATCCCGGCTAGTTATTAATCCAGGATTGTAGTTAAAAGATACTTCAAAAATTGCTCATTTCAGCATCGGAGATCGGGGATAACCAAGTCCTGGAGACGTTTTTCTCGCTGTGGCTCCAGCGACAATGGAATTTTCAGAGGTGACCTAAGAAGACTCTAGAAAAGGCGATTTTGCGATCCCATCCCAGGGAAATCTTTGCGGCAGCGTCGCCCCCTTCATCGCAGCTGCCGGCCACAAAACTTAGCTTTTTGTATATATAAGCCATGGCCAGCAGCCCTCATTTTTACCGATAAAGCGCCTAAAATTCATTGATAAATACATATTAGCTGCCAGAAAGTATTTGCCACCCGGTTACCTCTCCGGCACATAACTGAGATTAGCAGGGGCAATTCGACTTATTTTACCATTATAATAATTCAGGTATTTCTGGATTAAATCTATCATTTTAGGGGCCAATTGCCTCTACTTTTGATGTGGCAAACAACCCTCCATCGGCCGCTGTAAAAATTAACGATTTCGTCCAAATAAATGACTGATGACTGATGACTGATGACCGATGACTGATGACTAATGACTAATGACTAATGACTAATGACTAATGACTAATGACTAATGACTAATGACTAATGACTAATGACTAATGACTAATGACTAATGACTAATGACTAATGACTAATGACTAATGACTAATGACTAA